>JBGSQK010000063.1:0-68828 GCA_041738135.1 Alphaproteobacteria bacterium | reverse complement strand
AGCATGCGTTAGAAAATATTCATACGACGAAAGATTTAAGCCAGCTGCTGCCGTTCAACTTCAAACCCGCCCTGAATAAGGGGTCTGCAGCGGTAGCAAGCTAAATTTATACCGCAGGGGTGGGGTTGTTTTACCGCTTACCGACCTACCACCTGAGATAGCTAAGCTTTTAACCCTACCAGCAGACCCAAAACCATTTGAAGATGGCATCCCTTTACAATCAACGCCAAAAGAGGATACGCGACTGATCTTACCACAAAACCGAAGAACGCAAGAAGTGGGACAAAATGAGTTGCGCAGCATAGACCATTATGTCTGCGTATATGGATGTTGCTCATGTTTTGGGATGGTATCTATAGTCCTCATTATAGTTTGGGTCCTATCACACTTCTCATAAAACTGCCATAATCTTGCTTCTACAAATATATCCATCCTCAATTAACGGAATTTTTACTTATCTCAAGCATAATCATATCAGGATAGGTGATATACCTTGATAATTAAACTAGCGGAGACGAACATGTACAAATTATACCTAGTGATAGCAGCAGTATTTGCCTTAGGCGTAAACCAAGCAGATGCTCAGACTAAACCTAACAACAAACCAGCAACTACCCAAAAGAAAGCAACCAGTGCTAAGAAGGAAACAGGTTCTACCATCACTCAAAAAATGATTGATGATATCATAAAAGACATTGAAGAAATGAAATCGTCACAAGACCCTGAGGCCCAGAAAGTAATTGCGGCTGACAATGAAGCAGTCTCAGCCTGCCAAGGTAAACTGAGTGATCCTAAATGCGAATCAGCATATAATAAAGCTGCTGAACTTTTCAATTCTTATCAAGATAAGCAAGAAAAAAGCGAAAAAAGCGGATCTGGAGCTGGCGCCGGCAAAGCTGGAGAAGGTGACGAGGATGATGAAGATGATGAAGATGACGATGAGGATGACGATAAGGACCTAAAAGAAGATGACGACCTTCCAGACTTGGGTGGCGAAGATGACAATGTAGGCAACGAAGAATAAAAGTCAAATACATACCGCTTATGGACCTTTAAAAATCGGGGTATTTATGCCCCGATTTTTTATTTACAAATCACAAAGCTAAGTCATGGTAATGTGAGATTTGAAATTAATTTGCTACGCGTTAACTATTTTTTAACTATTTTGAAATACTATATAGCTATAGATCGAGCTCGCAGTGACCATGGTGGAACTGTGATGTACAATTTGCCGAGGAGGATACTAAAATGAAGAACTATTTTCTAGCACTGGGAATTATCGTGACAATGTTGGGCGTCAATGCTGCTGCTAAGGCAGAAGGCGATATGAAAAAAGAAGTCAAAGCTGAAGACGCTGTAAAAGCCAAGGAAGCTGAAGTTGAGGCCGGCAAGGATAAGATTGCCGATCTTAAAAAGGATGTAAAGGAAGATAAAGCAGCCATTAAAGATGTAAAGAAAGAAGGCAAAGAAGCCAAAAAAGCAGTTGATAAAGATGTAAAAGAAGATAAAGCCGCTTTAGAAAAAGACGTTAAAGAAGGCAAATATAAAATCAAAGAAGAAAAAAAAGAGCTAAAGGAAGACACGAAAGAACTTAAGGAAATGAAAAAAGAAGAAGAAAAGAAGATGTAAGAACCATCAGAAACCATTATAGGTTTCTTTTTTTATGCTTACAAAGTTTTTGCAGAAACCCCGCTTTTAGGCGGGGTTTTTTTGTTAAAATACCAGCCATTATTCTTTCTCAAGAAAAGCTTTCATGGCCAAATCCTGCAGCTTTTTGCGCGCCACCAAGATCTGGGTTTTCAAATAATCTTTGATATAGCCTTTTTTCCAGCGGGGCACCGTGAGCGAGCCGCCTGCATCAATCATGATCGTAATCGTTTCATCACCTTTCCGCACGTGCATGCAGCCAGGCAATTCAATCTTGCCATGAGATCCACCACCTTTGTGGCTATAAACACAACCCATAGCTTCGAAGTAAGTTTTGAGCTGCTCTTTGGTAATCTTCCATGTTCCTGCTTCGATTTCACGCTCCACGTCCATAGCAACACCTTTCAAAGAATATAACTCGGTCAATGGTAAGGGCTCAGATTCATCTGGCAAATTGGGAACTTCGATTAAACCATTTCCAGCTGGTCCAACCACTTCAACCATAGTATTCTCAAGTAATTTTGCAGCTTCAGCACGTCTTTTTTCAGCTTCCATATGCCGCTCAAAACGCGCCCGCTCCAATTCTGCGGCGGACTTCGTATGTGCACTATCTACATACCCCTCAGAATCTTCTTCCTTGCCTTTGTCGCTGACCTTATTGCGTGTTTGTAATTTCAACGCACGTTCAGCCTCACGTTGCTCCCGAACACTGACAATGGCCAATGCCTTTTCTTCGTTTGCGCTTTTGGCGTCTTGAATCTGTTGAATATGGATATGCTTCTTAGTGGCTTTGCTCCGGAGTTTAACCGCTCTCCTTTGATCCGCTGCATCAGCCAATACTTTTTCCAAAGCGAGCCATTCGCTAAAATCTCCACGCATGGTTTTTAAATGCGCTAGATACAGACTTATTTGAAGCAAGGGTAGAGCTTGCCTTTGTTCATGCAACCGCTTTAAGACTTCCAGCCTCATAATGGCTCCATCCAAATCGCCAGTGAGGTAAAACAAATAACAGGCGGGTGGTAAATAAGGTAACATTGGATCCTGATTTAAAATTGAAACGAGTATTTGATAAATTTCTGACATTTGTTCTAAGGATTCCATGCCTTTAATATCACTGTTTTTCTTAATATCCAGCTCAATACTATCTAAAATACGTTTAGCTTCACAACCAACGTTAAAATCAGACAAATCTAGCTTGGCTAACTTCAGGCATTCACACCAAACATTATCCTCCCAAGGTATAGATTCACTACCTTTATCAGCACAAAGGAATTTTATTTCATCTAAAATACCAGTGAACTGCCCCGCATCCTTACGAAGATTACTTGCCATCATGGCTTTCGTTCTCACCCCAGATTTAGCTGCCTTTTGCTTGCTAGACTTAGCAAGCATCGAACTTACGGAGCTTGCCATCTGGAGCATCTGCTTAATCATGGCTCGATTATATTGATCAGAAGGACTTAGCTCATCTCGTATTCTTCTAACTTGGCTCAAGGCATATTCTTTGTCAGCATTAGGGATCCAAAAAATCTGCATGTATTCCCCAGCCTGATCCATTCTAATTTCAGTTATCAGTTCTTTAATGGCGCACTTTAAATCATCATCACAAAGCTTATCTTGCAAACATAATTCTGCTAACTTTAACGCCTTATTGTAGATCTCGATAATTTCTTTAAACCGTGGTACAAATTTTAAATGCACCAAATCACTATTTTCCGCTTCGAGAAGATTAGAAGTAGCACTGGCACATTTTGTAATTGCCATAAGGCGATGGAAGAGAATGCTTACGGGTGTTTTCTCCATAGGAAATATTGCTTCACCATAATTTTCTAAATAGGCATTGGCAGCCTCCAACGATTTTTTATATAAAGATACAATGAGTTGCCCATGATGTTCGGGACAACTCTCCGCCCATTTCTCGTAAGATGTCGCGAGTGCATAACTTCTATAATAAAAGCTATTTTCATATAGAAGAGGAGCTGTTTTAAATCCTGCAACGAGTAAAGCCGCCTCTTTTTCCATGGCGAAGGCCTCTTTGAAATTACCATCCATTGCTGCGTCATGCATTTTAGAACAAAACGCCTCAGCAATTTTATGCGGCAAACTCACATCGGGAAGAGCCGTGGCTAGTAGTTCTTGAGGCTTAAGTTCAAGCTGACAAGGTAGGTTGCATAGCTTATCAGGATCATCATCTTTTGATGCCAAAGAAACCGAAGGCACAGAAAAGCTGAGTGTTAGAACAAGCATGCACACCAATTGATTGTATGTAATCATAATAATTCTCCACATTTATCATGCAACTAACTAAGTTTGATAGCACAGGTTTTATCATTAAGGAAGACTCTTGAAGGAGCAGCATCTGCTTGCATGAAGATCGATTTACACATAGTATATGTCCGAAATTCAAAAGGACAGGACATGCATACAAAACATTCAAAACTCGTCGGAATCGGTTACATGCTGGCAGCGATGCTCATTTTCAGCTGCATTAACGCGGCCGCCAAGGATATTATTGCTGACTACTCGTACGTGCAGATTATTTTTTTCCGGAGCTTTTTTGCGCTCATCCCCATGGGTTATTTGATGATGCGTGAAGGCGGTTTTAAGATTATGAAAACTGACCAGTTACCTCGTTTTGTTATGATTGGAGTAGTGGGGACGCTGGCGCTGGCCGGTCTTTTTGGCTCGCTAGAGAAGCTTCCTTTGGCCGAGGCTGTGTCCATCCATTTTTCAGAAACATTTATACTCACCGCCCTTTGTGCCATCATCTTGAAGGAACGTGTCGGCATTCAGGCTTGGGCCGCTATATTAGTCGGATTTATTGGCGTACTTATCATCTTCCGCCCCACAGGTGAGCTCCTCAACATCGGTGCCCTGTATGGCTTGGCCTTTGCTATAGGCGACTCTATCTATATGCTAAACGCCCGCATTCTAACTCGCACCCACTCATCTACAGCCGTGGTCATGTATTTTGGTCTCATGGTTAGTCTGATTACAGGTTGCCTGCTCCCCTGGTTCTGGATCACTCCAGATCTGGATGGTTTCCTACGGCTAGTGCTGCTAGGACTGGGCGGCGGCATCGGTCTGTATTGGGTCACCCAAGCCTATCGCCACGCAGCTGCCAGCGTGGTAGCCCCCATGATTTACTCAGCCCTCATCTGGAACATGCTCCTGGGCTATTTCTTCTGGGGCGACGTCCCAGATAACACATTCTTCCTAGGCGCCTTCTTAATCGTCGGCAGTGGGCTGTTCATCATCTATCGCGAGACAAGGCAACATGAAGAGATTACGGTAACACCGCCCATGACAGCGCCTGTTAAGGAAGAAGTGTAAGCTTTTTCCTAGGCCAATCTTCATTTCCGTCATACACTGATGGTATGAAGCACATTAAATTACCGTCGCCTAAGGCTGTTCTTTTTGATTGGGACAATACGCTCATCGACAATTGGCCGACGGCTTTGCATGCAATCAATATCTTGATGGAACATTACGGTCGCCCTCTTTATACTATGGAGGGACTCAAAAAACGTCCTGCACGAGCTTTACGTGAGACATTCCCGGCCTTGTTTGGGGATGAATGGAAAAATGCGGCCAGCATATATTACAAGGCCTATCGCGCTATTCACCTGGACCTGCTAACTCCCCTACCCCATGCACAAGAACTGCTTGAGCATTTGCATGCGCACGACATTTACGTCGGCGTGGTTAGCAATAAATTGGGCGACAATCTGCGCACAGAGATAACACACCTGCGATGGGATAAGTACTTCCGCTCAATCGTGGGATCTAAAGATACCGACTTTGATAAACCCTCACACATTCCTGTTGAATTTGCTCTCTCTGACCTAGAGCATGACTTGGGTCCTCACATCTGGTTTGTGGGCGACACCGAAGTGGATATGGCTACAGCAAAAAATTCTAATCTTACCGGAATTTACGTGGGCACAGAGGTTAATATTGACTTAATTAAACAGACGCATCCTGACATAACGGCATTTAATAACCTGCTGGATATTATCCTTTTTATGCAGGAAAACCCCCAGCTTTTCAAATCCTGACTTTGCCATTTCGGAATTTTTCTCTTGACAATAATTTTAGATCCTTTTAACTAAATAAACATATTTATTCGATAGAGTATTTATAAGGCATCCTGGTGCCATATTTTAACAACAAATAATACGGAGCAATCCCATGTCATCCGATAAAAACGGAAACTTGCAAGAAGTCTTTTTGAACCATCTCAGAAAGAACAAGACGCCTGTAACACTGTTTCTGGTCAACGGCGTGAAGCTGCAAGGCATAATAACTTGGTTTGACACCTTCAGCATCCTTTTAAGACGTGACGCGCACTCACAATTGGTGTATAAAAGTGCTATATCTACAGTGATGCCATTGAATCCCATAAGACTTCATGGCGAAGACGATGTAGAAGACATACATGAAGGTGACGAGGAAAACTGATTGGACCCAACGTTTCAGGATATTAAGACTTCCGACAACAAAACGTTGGTTCTCCATGTAGATTTACGTCAACAAAAGGATCGTAGCGAATCTCGCCACGATCCTTTTTTGCATTTACAAGAAGCTGTCGGTCTGGCTCGAGCAATCCGCCTGCAGGTGGTTCAAGCCGATGTAGTGCCCTTGCGACATATGACGCCCTCCACATTGTTTGGTTCCGGCGTTCTGGAGCGCTACAAAGAACTTGTCGAGGAAAAAGATATTGACCTGGCTATCATTGATGGCTCCATCACTGCCGTTCAACAGCGCAATCTGGAAAAAGCTTGGCAGTGCAAAGTTATCGACCGTACCGGCCTCATCCTTGAAATCTTTGGTGAGCGTGCCCGCACATCTGAAGGTCGTCTACAGGTAGAACTCGCAGCCCTCACCTATCAACGCAGCCGCTTGGTTAGGTCCTGGACCCACTTAGAACGCCAACGTGGCGGCTTAGGATTCGTCGGTGGTCCTGGTGAAACCCAAATCGAGGTAGACAGACGCTTGATTGACGAGCGCATATCAAGGCTGAAACGCGAACTTAAAACAGTGGTTCGCACCCGTGAGCTGCACCGACAAGCCAGAAGGCGTGTACCCTACCCCATCGTGGCTTTGGTCGGCTATACGAACGCTGGCAAATCAACCTTATTCAACCGCCTTACCGGTGCGAACGTACTGGCCAAAGATATTCTCTTTGCAACCCTAGACCCCACCATGCGCTCCATCCGCCTGCCCTCGGGCAAGACGGTGATTTTGTCGGACACGGTGGGATTCATCTCGCAACTTCCAACCTCTCTCGTAGCAGCCTTCCGCGCAACCCTTGAAGAGGTTCTGGAAGCAGACCTGCTTCTGCACGTACGTGACATTTCACATCCAGAATCAATGGCGCAAAGTGACGACGTCATGAACGTACTCAACGAACTGGGCATAACCGAGCCAAAAATGATTGAAGCGTTAAATAAAGTAGACGCCATAGAAATGGGCAGCGACATCCCCAAAGGCCGCAACCGCGTGGCCATCTCGGCCCTTACTGGCGAGAACACCGATGCCCTGCTGAAAAAAATCGACCAAGTGCTCAGCGAAAACGAGGTGGAAAGAAAATTCATAGTCCCCATGAGCAACGGCGCCACCGTCTCCTGGCTCTATGACCACGGCGAAGTCCTCAAACGCGAGGATAATGAAACGGACACAGTGCTGAGAGTACGCATGACACCGGAAAATCTAAAAAGATTTCAAACCGGTTATAAGGGTAAGTATCGGACTAGGTGAGATCATATGATTATAAAAATGAAATCATGTAACAAATTAGCACCTCGTATCATTAATTCTTTATCTCCATTGTTTCATCCCCGCGGAGGTGGGGATCCAGCACAAGAAGTGGAACAAAGCGACTCATAATAGTCTATATAGCAGCAGATACGCTGCACATTTGCGCTGGATCCCCGCCTCCGCGGGGATGACAGAATGGGGAACGGGGATGACACAATTGGGAAACAGAACTAATGAATGAAGTAACAAACAAACTAGCCAACATCCACCCAGGAGAGGTGTTGTTGGAAGAATTTCTGAAGCCTTTAAACATCTCACAGAATAAAATTGCACGTGATATAGGTGTAACCCCAAGACGAATCAATGAGATCGTTTTGGGTAGAAGGCAACTGACAGCTGATACGGCCATTCGCCTGGCATATTATTTCGGGACTTCAGAAGAATTCTGGATGGGCCTGCAAGATGATTACGAGCTGGAAGAAGCGCGCATGCATTTCAAAGGGGATCTAGCGGCCTTGGTGCAGCCATTTGTTTATATTTAACCAGCTCGTTACGCGGATATAATACGCAAACTTTTTTAACTATATTTTTAAACTATAATTTTTATTGACAGATATTAATATTTATAGCATTTATATCTTTGTTGTGCTAAACATGCACATTGTTTAATTTATATTGGATAGGAATATTATATTATGAATGTTAAGAAATTTCTTTTAACTGCCACATTGGCGATTACCACATGCGCATCTGCATTTAGTTCTCATAACGATGATTCGGCGTTTTGTTCACATTGTGCTCATTGTACGCAAGCACGCGCTGGCTTTGAACAAGCTAAAGTGAGCGCAAATGAAATATTACCTGTAGTAAATTATACCAATAGGACTATTGAAAATTCTACTACGCCTGAGGAATACAGAGAGCATTTAGCACGGATAGCACCGCAAATGGATGCAGTGCCGGTAGATTTTACCGAAAAACTTCCCAAAGTTTTAGTTTTAAGTCTTGTCAGGTTAACCGCAACAACTGAACCAACACCCGTGAGTCGAGGAATTTGGCGTAGTTTGTGCAAAAAAACCAGAGATATATTGGATGCCGGACACTCCGCGCCTTTTATTGGTTATATATTTGGCGCCACTGATTTAGATAGTGGCGTATATCGAGCCAATGATTGGAGAATCCGTAAAGTAAGCTGTTCTGGCTATACAGAAGGTTGGATCCGGCCATTTTCCTGCACGCCATATTGTCAAACATTATCCAATAATAATTATCCTAATCTTACTACATTAACAATCGCAAACTGTGCATTAACATCAATACCATCATCTGTTTGTGAGTTAAAGACTCTGGAATCTCTAGATGTATCTAGAAATAATATTACTGCAATCAATCCTCTGTTAGTAAATTTAACCAAACTTGGTTCTCTAATCCTGGCAGGCAATCCATTGCCTAGATTTTTCTTGCCTAAAAATTCTAGCTTACCAGAATTAAAAACAATTGATCTGAGCGGAACTTACTTGTCATTAAAAGTGAAGGGAGTTTACTATGAAAATGGATGCTGTGATAAAAATAGAGTAATCGTTACCATATTTAACGACCCAGCTGATTTTAACTGCTTTCCTAAGTTAGAGAGATTATTTTATAAGCTTAATGATGATTTGAAATTTGAAACGCCACAAGAATATCATGCACAATATATGCAACCGGATGCTGAAGATTTGCAAAAACTCTTCGCTTTACAGGCGTACAGATTAAACAATTTCGGCATCAAGGATTTTCAAATTAAGTTAAAATAAGCCAGCTGGCGGGAGATTTATAAATTCTCCCGCCAGCTTGACATACTTACGTCCTCTCGGCAGAACGTTGTCCTACAATTTGCAAACAAAAAAGCTCACTTACGTCTTAGATTTATAACAATACCTGGAACTTTTTTGACTGGCGCAGCGCTTGTACTTTGAGCGGTCTTCTCGGCCACTTGAGTCAATTGACCATTATAATTAACTTCATCACAACAGTCATAATACATATTGTTAGGGATGTTCGAGCACATAACTCTCTGCATTTGTCTTACGCAAGGCGCAGGCTCATAAACATTTGGAGAATTTTTCCAATTTATCAGCGGCAGCGGTTTCGCCTTACCTTTCTCCATATCCCATTTGCAACTTTCAGCCGCTTGCTTCAGCCTGTCATAGCCTTCTTCTTTTTTTTCTTTTTCTTTGGGAGGCCCATAATCCAGATTTTGCTTTACCTTTTTGTAACACTCGTTCAGTACAGCACCAACAACAACCTGATCTGATGCCGCATGCAAAACTGAGCAATTAAATGCAAGCACTAAGGCTGCAAAAATCCAAGCTTTTCTCATATGAACTCTCTCACATTTAGGACTATTACCTATATGCAGCGTAACAAGAATATATTAATTTTTCATTAAGCGCAAAAGACCAGGATTAATGATTGCTGGAATTCTGACCAAAAATTACATAAGATGCACCCAGCAAAAACCACTTATTGCATTGATGAGTTCTCGAGTGCCGAAAGGACCATTCCTGACCTAATCTTTCCGAAAAACTGACGATCAAGGAACATATTCACTAAGGATAGATGTGATTTTGCCAAGTATTCTCTATACTCTTGCTCGGCTTGATAGATTGCCATAGCAATCTGACCGCCTGTTTTCTTTTGGCCACCAAGTTTGTTAGGCAAACCAGTTCGATCAATAAAGTCATTAAAGTCTGGATCTCCCCAGTGGCTAACTTTTCTGCCAAAGTCCATGAGATTATTACGCAAGAGTCCTGCATGCGTTAAGACATAGGTTCTGCCTATGGTAGACTGAGCTTCCATATTTAGATCTAGCCTTTCAAACTCATATGAAGCCTGTACTTCGCTGAGTGCACCAAATCCAACGAGGACTGCTATGGCTATGATTTTATTCATTCTTGTTTCCTTTATAAAAATTACGAAGGTACCTTTACGTATATTCATTGAATCTGTCGCCCTCCCGTGCTTCCCCGGCTCAATGCCGGGGAAGCACGGGGCATTTGACGACTCGTACCAATTAACTAAATCCTTACGACAATTCTGGATACAATGGGAACTTCTTACACAGCTCATGCACTTTCTCCAGAATGCTCGCCTCTAGCTCAGCCGAACCGCCTTTGCTTTGGGATTCGATGATTTGATAGATCCAATCGGCAATCTGCACAAATTCCGCTTCTTTCATACCGCGTGTGGTGGCTGCGGGTGAGCCGATGCGCACGCCTGAAGTCTTTGTGGGTGGTTGCATGTCTTTGGGAATTGAGTTTTTATTGCATGTAATCCCTGCTCGCTCTAGTGCCTTTTGGATATCATCGCCGGTCACGCCAAAGTTGGATAGATCTACTAGAATCAGGTGGCAATCAGTACCATCAGAGGTGAGCTTCACGCCCTTGCTCATCAGATGGTTTGCCATGGCTTGCGCATTGCGGATCACTTGGGCTGCATAGTCTTTAAACTCAGGTTTCAAAGCTTCCGCAAATGCTATAGCTTTGGCTGCAATAATATGCATCAAAGGTCCGCCTTGATTGCCTGGAAATACGGCGCTGTTCAGTCGCTTGGTCAAATCCTCATCGTTCCATAGGATCATTCCCCCACGCGGTCCACGTAAAGTTTTGTGGGTTGTGGTGGTTACCACATGGGCATGTGGCAGTGGTGATGGAAAAACACCACCAGCCACCAAGCCAGAAAAATGGGCCATGTCCACCATCAAATAAGCCCCCACCTCATCGGCGATCTCGCGGAAACGTTTGAAATCTATCACCCGAGGATAAGCCGATGCACCTGCAATAATAAGCTTCGGCTTATGTTCGCGCGCCTGAGCCAGCACCTCATCCATATCAATAAGGCCTGTTTCGTGGTTGACACCATAGCTGGTCACATTAAACCACTTCCCTGAATAGTTCACTTTACTACCATGAGTCAAATGCCCACCCGCATCCAGGGACATTCCCAAAAACGTATCCCCCGGTTGAAGCAAAGCCATAAACACCGCCAAGTTCGCCGGCGCCCCCGCATGGGGCTGCACATTGGCAAACTTACAGCCAAATAATTTACAAGCCCGCTCAATAGCCAGGTTTTCAGCCACGTCCACAAACTCACAGCCGCCATAATACCTACGCCCAGGATAGCCTTCCGCATACTTGTTGGTCATCACTGAACCTGCAGCCAACATAACCGGTATAGACGTAAAATTCTCAGACGCAATCATCTCGATCTGATTTTGCTGACGATGAAGCTCATTTTGAATAGCCCCACCAATCTCAGGATCAAAACGTTCAAGATAAGAATAGAGGGCAAGATTGTTCATGGGGCGCTACCTTTGCTTTAAAAAGAATAGCCTGATCATAATGATTTGCGCAGGAAATCTCAAGGGGATTTAAGAGTACACCCACCCAATCAACTAGGTATTTGCAACACGACCTTTAATCCCCCCATGGATGACTCCTCCAAATCGATGGTGCCTCCGTGTTGGTGGATGGCATCCTGGGCGATGCACAAGCCCAGACCGACGCCGCCGTTATCTAGATTTCTTGATGCATCCAGTCTGAAAAAGGGTTTAAAAACATCTTGGCGTTTATCGGTGGGTATGCCAGGGCCGTTGTCTTCAATGATGATTTCGAACCCATCATTGATGGGTCTCATGGACACTTCGATCTTATCCGCATATTTGTTAGCGTTATCCAACAGATTCTGAAAACACCTTTTCATGCATTGGGTTTTAACGGGCCTTCTATAGCTGCGCCTCTTGGGCAGGGAAATCTTTCCGTTATATTGTCCGGCCACAGATTCCAGCAAGTCATACACATTGGTCATCACAGCTTTTTCAGGCTCATCGCCCCTCGCAAATGCCAGATATGAATCGATCATGCTGCGCATTTCCTTTACGTCCCCTTGCAATCCTTTAACCTCAGGACTTGCCTCCAGCATAGCCAACTGCAGTTCCATACGAGTCAATGGTGTACGCAAGTCATGGGAAACACCTGCCAACATCTCCGTTCGCTGCGTAATCTGACGATGGATGCGTTCCTGCATACGGTTAAATGCAACAGACGCTTGTCGCACTTCCGTTGCGCCTTCGGGTTTTATGGCAGGACCTGACAAGCCTTTACCAAACTTATCTGCAGCCAAGGCCAACCGGCGTAACGGCCTTACCTGATTTTTCATAAATATTGCCGCAATTAGAAACATGATCAAAGGCAAAGCAATTACCCACAACAGATAGACCGAAGTGGTTTTACTCAACAAGCGTTTACGAGAGGTCTCAAAGTGTAGTACCTCGCCTTCTAAAATCACGTCCACATAAATGGTGCTTTTATCCAATTTAACGTAATATGGTTGCTTCAAGTAAGAGCTTAGTGAATCCTCTAAAAACCATGCACCAATAGCTCGCATAGGCGTTTTTTCCGCAGAGGTGGCCGCGTAAACATCCTCAAATGTCAGCTTGATGCGATAATACTCTTCGGCAAACTTTACTATTTGCTCACGATTCATGGTCTTGGATTGATATACTTCCGTCACACTGGATATCTCGCCAGCAATATCATCTGCTAGACGGTGAGTCATGGTGTCCAGGTGATGGTCAATAAAGATATAAATCGTCCCCGCCATCACCACAAGGAGCGGCACTACCAAAATGACCAGTGTCCGCGCGTACAAGCTCTTTGGCATGAACGGCTTGATTAATTTAAAGGGACGCAACAGACTCATCCAGGCCACAGCACATACCCTTTATGACGAACTGTTTTAATAAATGTGGGTAAACGGGGATCTGGTTCAATACGTCGACGCAATCTAGTCACTTGCACATCGATTGTTCGCGGACTCAAAGTTACGCCGGTACGGGCAGCAAGATCGTCACGAGAATATGTGCGTCCCGGACTCAAGGCCAGAATCTTCAACAGATTTGCCTCTGCGGTGGTAATGCCGACGGTCTGCGATTTATGCATCAGTTCCGCCCGCTCCACATCAAAAGTATACTCACCCAGATTGACAATCTTAGAGGCTTTTAAGGGTTGCTGAGCACGCTTTATTATCTTCTGAATTCGCAGCACCAGTTCTTTGGGCTCAAATGGTTTGGCTAAATAATCATCTGCTCCCGACTCCAGCCCCTCTATACGATTATCAGATTCAGCCATGGCTGTGAGAAGCAAGATGGGCATATGATGTGCCGGATGGTATGGATCATCGCGAATAGACCGCGTCAACTCAAACCCGGATTCCCCAGGCATCATCACGTCCAATACCACTAAATCAAAAGCACTCTCACCGAGCCGAAGTCGAGCCTCCTCAGCATCCTTAGCCAAAGTCACTATAAATTCATTATCGGAAAGATATTTGCGCAATAATTCCCGCAGACGACTATCGTCATCCACCACCAATAAATGGGCTCGATCTTGAGACATACAATATACCTTATGGTTAACTGTTAAATATAACATCTATATTCTGCATGCATCATATGACAAAAGTGAAAAAAAAGCTAGAATGAACTGTTTGCTAGGAATAGCCTAAGAATCTAGTTCAAACAAAAAAAAACTTCACATAATAAGGCGTTTATATCATACTGCCGTCCATATTGAATTTATAAGGATAATGGTATGAAGAAAACATTCCTGTCAATTTTCATTAACTTAGCATTTGTAAACGTGGCCCTAAGCTCGGTTTCTTATGAAGAAAATAATAAAACTGCAACACCATTGATACCCCGTCATCAAGAATTCTATAAGAACTTTGAACATTTAACGGATGAGCAAGTTCACGTTACCTTTTTTAATCTTCTGGATTGCCTGGGAGAGGAAAAAAGCAACTTTGTTATGCAATGTCTTCGAAAAAAAGGAATCGAACAAACCCCTGAGGCATGGAAAGCTTCTTGTTTAAAGGTTCGCGTTAGCTTTGAAAACAGCCCTGACCTAGTCACATTAAACTATGCTAGCAATAGGGAAGAAACACGCGCTAGCATAGAAAAACTCATTAAAGACTTTGACTTAACCAGATATGATCTTGCCACCTCTTTCCAAAACCTTATAACGAGTACACTACTTGAAACCTATCTGAACCAGATGCTCAATAAATCTGTAGAAATCCGTGACTATAAATTACTGTCTACAAAATCCATGTTAGAGGCCATCGATGCTACCAAAGAAGAAACAAGTCTGGCTTGCGAAGCCATAGGTTTCTTTTTATTAAAATCTCAGGTAACTAAGTATGATTATTTCAAAACTTGGCTCGAACATGTAGCAGTCCCTAGGAAAAAATCGTCAAAGCTTAAATCATTGCATTTTGAACTTATTAATGATCATGAAAAAATAGAGTTCACAACACTTGATGAAGAAAACGCGGATCAAAAATTAAAAACCCGTATAGCGTTAGAGCGGGCAACTTACATGATAAAACTAGCAGAAGCTGTCGATCCTGAGTTCAGAAAAATGACACTGAGCCACAGATTTGACCAAAAAGTAATGAAAGGGAATACCCCTTCGGAGGCTGCAAACACGCAACCCACTACGTACGTTATTAAAACGATGACACCCGGACGGCAACCAAGTAGAACAAAAGAAAAGCTTAGAAGTAAATTAGCTGCTCGGCAAAAAAAAGCTGCTACTCCTGAACCAGCCCCCCTCGCAACTGCTGAGCCCATAAAAGAGGCGGCGCCTGTTACTCAAAAAGAGCAACAGCCATCAACTCCATATATGGTGGAAAATTTACCCATCGCTCAAGCCATCACAAACATAACAGACGTAGACTCTCATGAGCCAATAGATACAGAAGCGCTCATAAGTCAACTTGTGGGGTTCACCGACCGTTTCGTTCAAGCTAAAAAGCAACTTGCCACAACCCTCCTAAATGAGGCCGGCATCACGTTAGAACTAGGAAGCCATTTAAACTATAATATCGTCCTGAAAAAACGTGGTAACACAATTCCTACAACTGCCACACACAAGTATACATCTGAATCCACCGAAACGCAGGCAGAATACATGCCACTTATTCAAAATACGATCTTCTTTTCCACGAGAGAAAACCTAACGGAGAATCTTAGAAAACTCTTTGGAGAATATGGTAATGGCGAAGCTCTGCTTCTCGCACTACGAGAACGCATGATATGCAATACCTATGCATTGCAAATGCTTCAGTCACTGCTTCCACACATTCCTAAACTAACATCGACGGTAATGACACAACAGCTAGGTTACAAATGGGCTCGGGATAATTACAACATCATGTTTGAAGATTTCGCATTATGCTACCAAGAACTTTTGTTACAGAATCTATTTTTCAAAGGCAAGCATGGAGCACTCAAAAGAATTTCTGACGATCTATTTGATCAAGACCAACTAGAGGTAATGATACCTAGACTTGACTTAATAGCAAAGCCAGTTGGATATGACTCGTCCGTAGAAAACTATCATAAATATTTGATTATAGCTGGTCAGTGCTTCAAAACAGCCACATCGACTAATTTCCCAGCCTATTATGATCCAAGATTAGAAAAAAGGGTTTATTACTTTCCTGCTGTATGTGAGACAAAAAAGCATATGCTCCCGGTTACAGTGTTGCGTGATCTCATACATGACATGACGAGCGACTTGACATTACAAAGAGATGATTTGGAAAAAAAAGTTACAAGTCTTCAATCTGCCAACCAATTGTTTGCGGGTAAATTAAAAGAAGAAAAAGCTCTAACAACTCAACAAGAAAAACAAATTAATGAGCACAGCAAAAACATAGAATCAACTCGTCTGGAAGCAAAAAATGAGTCTGACAAGCTAAAGAATAGAATAGAAAAGCTAACAAAAAAACTTTCCAATCTGCGTAGTACCTCAGAAAGCCATAAACAAGAGCATATGCAAAGTTTGGAAGAAAATAAGAAGCTTGTTGAAAAATGCCTGAGCACCCAGAACACAACGATGGAACTAAAGCAAGACCTGACAAAGGCTTGCGAGGAATTACAAACTCAACAAGTTGAACGAGAGGTGATAGAGGAACAACTGGCAACCTCACGTCAAATGCTGACAGATCTTAAGGTGTTTTACAAAAAGAAAATTGCAGAATTAGAAAACGAGATCCGAGCAAATAAAGAAGATTTAGAAAAGGCTAGACAATTGGAACTTAGCCAACAGTATACAACTGAGTCACAAAAGAAAACGGACGAAGCACCCCATCAACTGACGCAATTGAAGGAAGAGCTGGCAAGTAAAGACATGACAATTCGCTCGCTGAGCAACCATGCAACTATGCTTACCACAAGGATACAAGCAGCTGATGCATACATCCAACAATTACTAGGGGGGCAGATACAATTTCTCGGCGCCAATGGCCAACGGATGGTTTTGACATACCAACCTATGCCCGAGCAAAAGCCTACAGATAAAGCTGAATAAAAATATTTTTATAACAAATAAGCATGAAACTCATATCCTATAGTTATGCTTAAAACTTTTAAAATGAAAACTTGCTTTTTTGGCATAAAGACATTACATAAGATGTAGTTGGAATACTAAGTTAGGGAATACAACGATGTAATGGACGGCCAAAATATGTGTTTGATATCATGCATCTCTTTTTCCTTAACGGGGTATGTCGTGATACCAGGTTTTATGTCATAGTATGAGAGTCTAGGGTGTGTGGCTGAAATATGAATAACTTTTCCAAACTAAGGGCCTTTTTATGGCCCATTCACGGGCATGAAATGCCAAAGTTTCTTCCCATGGGGATGATGATGTTCTGCGTCCTGTTTAATTACACGACCTTACGAACAGCAAAAGATTCTTTGGTCATCACCGGCTGTGGCGCGGAAGTTATCCCTTTCTTAAAAGGCTGGATCATTCTCCCCCTATCCATCTTATTTGTGGCTGGTTATTCCAAGTTACTCAACAGATATTCACAACAATCCTTGTTCTACGGCATTATTTCTTCTTTCCTTATATTCTTCTCCCTTTTTGCTATTTTCATCTACCCAAATCGCGAATTTTTACACCCAGATCCTGCGTCCATTGAAGCTATGAAGCTTGCACACCCGCACTTTCAGCACTTGATATCGCTCTATGGATCTTGGTCTTACGCATCTTTTTACCTGTTTGCTGAGTCTTGGGGCGCCATTGCTTTGGGCCTGCTTTTCTGGCAGTTTGCCAATGAAATTACCAGCACCACAGAAGCTAAACGCTTTTATGGCATGTTTGCCTTCCTCGGGCATTTTGCCCTTATTTTTGCCGGTTTCCTGGCCACTTTCTTTTGTGGACTCAGCGTCGCAGAGCAAGAAAATGGTATTACGAATCTGGCATCATGGTCGCAGTATTTAAAACTAACGGTTATCGTCGTAAATATCTGTGGATTTGCCATGATGGGTCTGTACTGGTGGATGCAGAAAAACATCGTCACCAATCCCAGTTTCATGCCCGAAAAACATGAATCCAAGGCCGCTGCTCCCAAAGTAAAGATGGGCGTGATGGAGAGCTTTAAGCATGTGTTCAAATCCAAATACATTGGGCTGATTGCACTCCTGGTTTTCGGCTATGCCTTTTCCATGAATTTAATGGGATTGATGTGGAAAAACCAAGTAGAGCTCCAATACCCAGAAGCCATTGACTACGCCAACTTCATGGGCAACTTCTACATGGCAACCGGTATCATTACGGTTACGATCCTGTTCTTCTTCAAGGGTGTTGTAGCCAAATTCGGTTGGTTCCGAGGGGCAATAATTACTCCAATGGCCATATTAATTACATCCGTGCTGTTCTTCACCTTTATCTTCTACAAGGACGCCCTAACGCCATTCATGGCCCTTTATGGCGCCACACCGTTATTGGTAGCCGTCTGGATAAGCACCTTCCAACAGTTCATGAGCAAAAGCTGCAAATACTCACTCTTCGACCCATCCAAAGAAATGTCCTATATCCCTCTCGACCCTGTATTGCGCAGTAAAGGAAAAGCGGCCGTTGATGTGACAGGTCATTTGTTCAGCAAAGCTAGCGGTGGTTATTTCATGAGCGTCATCCTGATTGCAACCGCAGCCAGTGACCTTATGAGCGTAGTCCCCCTCATATTTGTCGCAGTCATGGCAACATTAGTGCTTTGGGTTTGGGCCGTGACTCAACTGAATCGGGAATATACAAGCATGACTATGGAAGCGGAAGCCAAGTCTATAGAAAACGAAGAACGACATGTAAACACCGACGAACCGGTTACCAGCAAAGTGAGCAATCCCAAATTGTCGATGGTTTCGTAATCGTCCGGCTTTAATCAATCAGTGACTGATACACCGCATTCATAAACACGCCATACTCCCGTCCCGTCACATCCGGAAAAACCTGAGTCATATAAATAGCGATCATTTCTTCTTTGGAATCCACCGTGTACAAAGTACTAGCAGCTCCACCCCAATTGAACGAGCCTTTTTGTTCCAAGGCCTCCTGTTTTAACAGGATCTACCATGACAGCGAATGTATACCCCACACCAATCCCTCGCGGCATCATAGGGAGTGTACCGGGTACACATAAACTATACATATCACCTTGCAGATGATTCATGGTCATCAACTGAACTGTTTTAGGACTGAGCATGTATTTATTGATTCGCTGAAGGCGTTTTGAGCTCACGCCCCACATCTTCTGGTGTTGACGCAATCATGATTCAACTTCTGATTCAATGATGGACTGATATACAGCGGTTCTGAACTGGTTCCTGATAGGATAAATGGACGATGGCATAAATTGCGTTAAAAATATGGCCACCAACTCTTCTTTAGGATCAATGAAGAAAAACGTGCTCGCAGCTCCACCCCATGAATATATTCCAACAGATCCTGTGTATCCCGCTTTCGCCTGATCTATAAGTACGCTAAATCCCAAACCGAAACCACTTCCTTCAGGTGAAATTTCTCCGACCACCTTATTATTAGATACATGCTGAGTCGCCAGAAATGACTTCATATCGCCTGGCAGATGATTCATTTTCATCAGCTGAACCGTTTTGGGGCTAAGTATGAAATCCTTACCGACGCGACCTTGATCGAGCAACATTTTTAAAAACTTATAATAATCCGCAGCTGTAGAAATCAAGCCACCGCCTCCACTATAAAGTGATGGTGGCTTCGCGTAGGCGCTTTTTTGAGCATCATCCATAAGAAAAATTGCTTTATCCGGCAATGAATCCAAATCAGCATTAGGCATTAAGCTTGGTACGGCCAGTCGATGGATATAATTGGATGTAAAGCGATTAATTTTATCAGGAGAAATTTGAAATCCGGTGTCATCCATACCTAGGGGATCAAAAATTTCCTCTTTGAAAAATTCAGCTAGTGTTTTTCCTGAAATAACTTCTACGATATATCCCAGTACATCAGTGGAAACACTGTAATTCCAGGCTGTACCGGGGGAAAACAGCAATGGCATTTGAGATAACTGTTTGACCATGCCTTCCAAACTAAGTCCAGGAACAACGGCCGGCATAATATTATTCTTTACATAAAGCCGATCCACGACTGATGCAACCAGGATACTATAGGTAAGCCCCGATGTATGTTTCAATAAATCAGCCATATTCATTTCGCGCTGAGGCTTTACGGTTTTGTAGTCATCAATGGTACCCCCATCAAAGACCTGCAGGTCTTTAAATTCTGGTATGAATTTAGACACCGGTGTATCCAGTTGAAAATACCCACGCTCATAAAGGATCATAATGGCAACAGATGTAACAGGCTTGGTCATGGAATAGATGCGAAAGATAGAGTCTTCCTTCATGGACTCGCCCGTTTCCGTACTCATCTGACCAGAAGCCCGAAGATGAGCAACCTCACCTTTTCTCGCCAGCATCGTAACGGTGCCCGCAAGTTTTCCTTGTTGAATGTATGAATCCGTTAGCTCATTTATACGATTTAATCGCTCGCTACTCATACCAACTTTTTCAGCCTTAATAATATCCATCACAATCCCCTAATCAATGATAGCTTGATATACAGCCCTCTTAAATTCCAAGTCTGTGTCATACAACATGGGCGGAAAGACTTGCGTAAACATCATGGCAACCAACTCTTCTTTTGGATCAACGAAGAATGTTGTATGTGCCGCCCCACCCCAATAGAATTCACCCGGAGTTCCTAAGTTATTGGCTTTTGCCGGATCAAGCATCACACCAAAACCCAAACCAAAACCAATGCCAGGTAGATCAAAACCACTTCCGCCAGGAAAACACATGCTTTTTAAGTCGCCGTTCAAGTGGTTGCTTGTCATGAGCTCAATGGTTTTCGGGCTCACCAATTGGGCATTACCGGAGCGTCCTTTGTTGAAAAGCATGCTGGCAAACTTCATGTAGTCGCTCACCGTCGATACAAGCCCACCCCCACCCATCAACTTTTTGGGAGGCTTGGAATAATATCCAGTGCGCGGATCATCCATGAGAAACAGTTGTTGGTCCGGATGTTCCTCAGCCTGCTCAGGTGGCATGGCACTTCTGTCCAAATAGTTTGTGGTAAAACGATCTTGCTTGCTAACAGGGACATAAAAGCTCGTATCCACCATACCCAACGGATCAAAGATTTCTTTTTGGAAGAACTTGTCCAGTGGTTGACCTGTAATGATTTCAATAAGGTGACCCAATACGTCAGTGGCCACACTATAACACCACTGGGTCCCAGGGGAAAATAGCAAAGGAATCTTAGCCACACGCCTCACCAAATCTCCCACCGTGTCCTCGTTATGCTCCACATTGATGCCAGCTCTAGCATACATTTGATCCACAGGTGTCGCCGAAAACAAACCGTAAGTTAGACCAGATGTCTGTGTCAAAAGATCTCGAATAGTGATCTCCCGTTTGGCATTTTCGGTAATTGGTTCATCGACTGTCCCGCCAACAAAAACCAGTGGATTTTTAAATTCTGGTATGAAGTTGGATATGGGCGTATCTAATTGAAAATGACCTCGCTCATAAAGGATCATGAGCGCAATGCTCGTTACCGGTTTTGTCATGGAATAAATGCGAAATATGGCATCCTCTTGCATAGGCCTTCCAGTTTCCAGATCCATCTGCCCTGAGCACTGAATATGCACTAACTGATTACGTCGAGAAACCGCCGAAATGGTACCTACCAGTTTACCTTGATTAATGTAGGATGATGTCAGATCATTAATACGCTCAAGCCGCGAAGAGCAAATTCCTACTTCTTCAGGACTGGCCGTCAACCGCTCAGTAGAAATGGATATCTTCTGCGCATTCGCATTGATCATTTACTTTCTCCATGGATGAGTTATTTAAAGCTCAAAATCCTATGATCCATAAGTAAATTATGGCGCGAATTAGTTTACAAACCGTTAAGAATCCATGGGTTTATAGTGATTTGACTTAATCATTGAATAGATAAAATATATGGTGGAGCCAAGCGGGATCGAACCGCTGACCTCTACAATGCCATTGTAGCGCTCTCCCAGCTGAGCTATGGCCCCAGGATCGTTCGAATTTAGTCAGCTTCGGGGGTAAAATCAAGCGAAAAATCAGTTTGGTACAAAAAAAGCCCCCTGAATCTCTCCAGGGGGCTTTTCTTTAGTTAAATTCCTCTAGAATTTAACGTTTTCAAATGTAGGACCAAAGCCATGTCTTACAAAGGAGTAAACATCCCCAAAGAAAGAACCAACCTTAGTTCCAGCCGCTTTAACAGCAGCAAATGCTGTCTGTGCAGGGCTGCTTTCAGCAACTGCACGACCGGCTTCATAGCATGAAACGCCAAATTTCTTGACGCCTTCATAACCTTGAACCAAGCCATCCTTCACATCTGCGAAGTTCTTTGGTGCATCTGCAACAACAGCCTTAAGCTTCGTCACAACTTCTGCGCCATGTACTTTTGCTTTTGCAAAGTTTGGATTGGCTTCTTCAAAACCGCCTGCAGGAAGTTTTACAATTCCTGTTACCGCTTGACCGGCAGCCGCAAGGGCCTCCGCTACAGCTGTGCCAGCTTGAACAACGTTCTTTGTCAAACGTCCACCAGCCTTAGCAACACTATATGCGCCAAATGCCAGATCCTTACCACCGTCATAGGCTTTATAAGCCATTTGACCAGCAGTTGGGCGGACAACCTCCAGTTCAACAACTTCCAAAGGCTGTAATTGAGCAGCTACGGAGCGCGGCACCAAACCACCTAAATCTTCAAAATCTTCAGCAGCTGAGACCGGAGCCATCGCTATCGCCGAGATTCCTGCTACGAGTACTAATTTCTTTAACATAATACTAACCTTTCTATCTTAGTATAACCATAACCTTCTATGGCTATAATACACATATAGAGTGGATATGCTGAATTGTCCATCTTTTAAACACGTTAATTCGGCATAAACACTATGCTCAAAGCGCATACCGGAGCGAAACTGAATGATGAAAGCACATATGCTTTATGGGCAGGATGACATTAAAAATCATCCTCTGAAATTTGAAGATACAAACGTCCCGGTCCCCACTGCTGGGCAGGTGTTAATAAAGGTCAAAGCCTGCGGCATATGTCGCACGGACTTGCATGTGATTGAAGGAGACCTCCCCCTCAAGATGACACCCACCATACCCGGACACCAAGTGGTGGGCGAGGTGGTTCAATGCGGAAAAGACGTTCAGGGTTTCAATAAAGGCGAACGCTTAGGAGTAGCTTGGCTTGAAGCCACCTGCGGCATCTGCAAATTCTGTACCAGTGGCCGTGAAAATCTTTGCGATAAAGCTGTCTTTTCAGGCTGGACAGCCCAGGGAGGGTATGCTGAATATATGACTGCTGCCTCCCAGTTTTTATATAAACTCCCTGACGGCTTTTCGGATATTCAGGCAGCCCCCTTATTATGCGGCGGTATCATAGGCTACCGGTCCTTGCGCATGATGAACATACCCGATTGGTCAGGCAGACGCATTGGTATCTATGGCTTCGGCGCCGCAGGCCACATCGCGATCCAACTATTACGAGCCTGGGGCGCAGATGTATATGTGTGCACCCGCGAAAAAGAACACCGAACCTTAGCCGAAAACCTAGGCGCCACCTGGGTTGGTGGCATAGTCGAGCAGCCCCCTACCCTTTTAGACGCATCCGTTGTATTCGCACCTGCTGGAGACATAATCCCACCAGCCTTAGAAGCACTAGACAAAGACGGCCGCCTCATATTAGCCGGCATCCACATGAGTCCCGTCCCCAGCTTTTCCTATGACATCCTCTATGGCGAGAGACTCATCAAAAGCGTCACTAACAATACCCGCCAAGACGGCATCCGTTTTCTGGAACATGCAGCTAAAATCGGCATAAAAGCTCATGTAACCACGTTTCCCCTAAGCGAAGCCAACGAGGCGCTTTGTGCTCTCAAGTATGACTACTTTAAGGGGGCTGGGGTGTTGGTAATGTAGCACGCATATTGTTATTAATCATACTTATGGGTAAACGCAATGACCGGGAAGTTTATAAAAAAACTGGCCAAAAAAAAAATCATATGATTGCTAAATTCCATATCACCATCTAAGGCAATATAACGGCCTTACCAGTCACTTTACGATTGGATAGATCAATGAGTGCTTGCGCTGTATCCTCTAGCTTGTAGGTATGACTAACCAGTGGGTTGAGCTTACCCTCTTTCAGCCAGTTAGCCAGCTCTAGTATGTTGGCAGCATTTTTCTCAGGCTCGCGTTTGGCGAAGTCTCCCCAGAACACGCCTACCAACGAACTGCCTTTTAGCAACAAAAGATTGAGTGGGATGGAAGGAATATCCCCACTGGCAAAACCGACGATGAGATAGCGTCCCTTCCAGGCCAGTGACCTGACGGCTGGTTCAGCGAATTTGCCACCTACGGCGTCGTAGACCACATCTACGGGTTTATCGTTATTGACGCGCTTGATGGCGGCACGCAAGTCTTCCGCTTCATAGTTGATGACTTCGTCAGCGCCATGCGCTTTGCACGCCTCCATCCTTTCATCTGATGAAGCGGCCGCAATAACCCGAGCGCCCAGGGCCTTACCGATTTCGATAGCAGCAATCCCTACTCCACCGGCTGCCCCTAGAACCAACATGGTTTCCCCTGGTTGAATAACAGCACGCTCCTTAATGGCATGCATGGAGGTCCCGTAGGTAAGAGAAAATGCAGCAGCCACTTCAAAACTTACACTGGCTGGCAAAACTTGTGCAACAGGCGCAAGGACGATGACTTCTTCAGCAAAGCCACCTAGATTGCAGAACGCGCTTACTCTATCCCCGGGCTTCACATGCGTAACACCTTCCCCTACAGCCATAACTTCACCGGCCACTTCACTACCTGGCGTAAAAGGCAATGGCGGCTGGATTTGGTACTTTTTTTGTATGATGAGATAGTCTGGGAAATTTACACCTGCAGCCCGGATGCGAATTTTAACTTCACCTGGACCAGGGTTTTGTGAAGGGAAATCTTCGATCACCAGTGTTTCTGGCAGCCCCCATTCCTTGCAAACAATAGCTTTCATTTCATACGCCTCGTTGAATTCATGTAACCAGTGTGGCAGAAAATGAATAATATATTGTTAACGACAGCACTCATGCGGTTCCATATGTCTATACGGAAGTCGCTACGCGACGCTCATTTGCTGGATCCCACGCTTACTCCGCTATGCGGAGCTGCGCTCTGGATGACGTATTTTGGGAATTGTCTACTTTTTACGTAAATCGAGGGGGACTGCATCTACAGATCAACAACATTACCCGCGATTCGCACCATCGCCGGCATAGGCAAGCGCTGTGCTCTCCTTCAGCTTCGCATATTGCTGATCACAGTCGCGTTTTGTCCGTTGGAAATCTTCATTCTGCTTGCCAGTGAGTTTAGCAGCAGGCATAGCTTTTACGCTTAACGGATTGATCTGCTTGTCAGCGACCAATACTTCATAATGCAGGTGAGCACCGGTGGTGCGACCTGTTTTACCCACATAACCAATAATCTTACCTTGGCTCACGTGCTGACCACGACGCAAGTCCTTAGCATAACGGCTCAAGTGCGCATAAGCAGTCTTATAACCATTGTTATGACGAATACGCACATAGTTTCCGTAAGCCCCACGCATGCCCACATGCTCAACAACGCCATCACCGGCGGCCATGATTGGTGTACCTACGGGGCATGCGAAGTCTACGCCCTTGTGATGCTTTGTGTATCCTAGAACAGGATGATGCCTGTGACCAAAACCGCTGGAAAGACGCGCACCATCCACAGGAGTCTTCATGAGGCCCTTACTTTTGCCTAAGCTCTCGCCCTTTTCATTGTAATAGCCCAAAACACCGTTCTTTGGTTTATAGCGGTAAATGTGATTTGGCTTACCGTCAGTGGTCAAAGCACCATACAACAAACTACCCGGACGTTGACGTCCAGTTTCTGGATCCGTGAAAACGGTATACATCAATCCAAACTTGTCACCCTCTTTAATGCCGCGCTGAAAGTCCACAGTATGACTAAAGGCAGTGATCATGTTCTGCAGAATTTGATGAGGCACGCCACTTCGGTTGGCTGCTTCAGAGAGGCTGCCATCAATGGTGGCCTCTGCCCAACGGCGTTCTTCGATCAGACGTATGGGCCGCTTTTCGCATTCGAAAGTGTTTTTATCCGTACGAACGGCAGTAACTTCATACTCTAATGAAGGCCTGACCTTAAGCTCCTGAATTATAGGATTAGGATCATCTTGACTTAATTTTTCCAGTGTCACCTCAATCTCAAGACCTGGTTTTAAATCTTTAGGCTTATAATGCTCACGAATTGATTTGGTAAGCAGATGAATTTCTTGTGAAGAAATTTTACTACGCTTCAATATACTGGCAAGAGTATCCCCCTCACCTACTTTAAGACTAACTGTGGTAACGAGATCCACCTCTTCCACGGGCGTGACTTGCAGTGTCTCAACTTCGGCCACCACAATGGGTTCAACCTCTTCGGGTTCGCTGAAATGAGTATAGAACTCATAGGAAGTTAGGGTTATGGCTAACAGGAAACATACTGCACTTGCTGACCAGCGATGGATGTCGTTGCGCTTCATTGGCTCTCTTATGTTGGGTTAACTCTCACTGTCAAACTTACATTAAAAGTGTATTAACATGCAAGAGATAGCTGTCATTTTATTTAAATTAGAGTATACTCATTTCAAAGAGATAGCTGGTAACGCCCTTCAGGCAAGGCTTACCGCTCGCAAAAAAATTTGGAGGCTAAAGTGAAAGATTTATATTCCGGTCGCTTATTGTGCTCACGTATCTGTCATGACTTGATAACCCCTGTGGGTGCCGTTCTCAGCGGTCTAGAGCTCCTTGAAGAACAAAAAGATGGTGACTATGGTGAGATCATTGACCTTCTCAGGTTGAGTGCAGCTGAATGCGCCAGAAGACTCATGCTATATAGATTTGCATTCGGTATAGGTGCGTCATCCACGCTCTCTAGCTTAAACGAAATTCAAAATATGTTGTCGCAGGCTGTCGATCCAAAAAAGTATACCTACACCATAGACTTTCCGGAAGCTTACTTGTCGGATCAAGCCCTTCTTAAGGTTTGGGCGCAGCTTCTGGCAAATCTTTTTTCCGTTAGCCTTGAGGCCCTCCCCTATGGCGGAACCATTACTGTCAGTACTGGCAATCATCCCGAACCGCAACTACAGCTCATATTATCCGGAAGGCTCATCACCTTACACGAAGATGTGCGCGACATCATCCAAAACGGTCGCATGGAAGATGAATTAACTCCCCGCACCATTCAAGCTTATTTGGTGCAGAATCTATCCGCACAAGTGGCTAGACGCGTGGATGTTGTGCAACGGGGCGACGATTTGGTTATCCAAACGCAAAATACTTAAGAATATTATTTTCGTTTAGAACCCTTAGGAACCAACCAAGGTGCTTCAGTAGTAAACACAAAGTTGTTAGCCACAAATGAGGCCATTTTCGCTTCTGACGTCAGGCAATCTTGGACAAAATTAGGGTCCAGATCCTTTTCTGAGATTACTTTGTCACCAGCTTTTTTTGGCTTAACCAAAACAAGACCACAAAACATTCCATCAGCATCCTCTGCAAAATCGAGCACATTGCTACCTCTCACAGTCACGTTTGAATATGTTTTACTACATGCGACCTCGAATCCCATCTTCTTAGCAAAGAGCTTCAATGTCCGCTCTTGAATTGTAATATTACAACCAGCTCTTTTTCTTTCTGCCTCGTCCAGCCAAGATTCCTTAAATAAACCAGGAAGCATGCATACCCTATTTTTAATGGCTGCATTCATAAGAATGCTACTCACATAAATCATAATTACTCCTGAAGAAGTGCAGCTGTCTAATCTTGGAGCTTCTAACTTTGATCGGCATAAAATATGGGCTCTACCGCCTGGCTTTAACCAGTTATATGTATTCAAAAAGAACTGGAGAAGCCTCTGACCATCAAAAAAATGTATCACATTTGAACATATGATTAGGTCCATGCTATTGTTCAATGCCCCGTTATAAAGCAATTTTGTTATCTGCTCATTGGCATTCAAATCTAAGCAATCACCCACTACAGGATAAATTCTGCCTGCCATACATTTTTCAACGACAGAACCTTCATTTTTCATGATCGCAATTTTTTTGACCAAATGGCTAAGATTATCTGCTGAAAGGTCGTTGGCATAAATGTTTGCGAAAATGGTCTGACGATAAACCTTCAAAGGCATTCTGCCAAAAGCTTCACCCAACATAAGTATATTGGCGCCAGGAAAACCATTTGATGGTGTACCGACGATATTTCTCTCAGCAGACGCACAGTCTTCTAAGAAATGCTCTTCAAATGGCCCCAGATGATTAAACTGCACCCCCTTATTATTGAGGGTTTTGATCGGTTTCAGCATAATTGATTCTGGATCAATATATGATGACCCAGGTCCGTCACAAAACACACCGACCTTACTGGCACTTACGTCAGACGTGCACACAATATTGAATACTGACAAACATAACAAAATTCTAATTAACATTATAACATCCTATAATAACTGCGTTTATGCAGATATATAAAGATATTCATTTTTAATGCAAGTTTTTATGGAAGCATTTTTTTGTGAAGCAGATTTTACAATTATACACATAAACAGAACTGATATAGACCCACAGGCATAACCTCGCTTTTTAAATGCAATTTATCTAAAATTTATCATAATTTATCTGGCAAATAATTTTCCTTTATTTGCTTGCGCTTTTTCATTTAAGTATCTATATATTATGTATTGTTAGTTTGTTTGGTTTAGAAAATGATATTTTCACGTGTTTTATTTTATTACGTAGTTGGCTTCATATTTATCGTGCATGGAGGCCTGTCCTTTGCATCTGTCGAAGGATTAGACCAAAATGTGGAGATTAAAAAGAGGCTGCGATCTGCCACTAAGGATAAGAAAAAAGACCCGGATACACCTTTGAATACCAGGCCTTTAAATGAAAGATCTAGATTTAAAAGACAAAATCTGGATGAATTCTTAGAATACGAAATGGATGATTTGGACCCACTCCATGTGGAGGGAGGCAACAATGAAATCATCTACTTTAACAATGAACCCGGCGCTGTACCTTACGCGAAAAGAAAACTTAGATTTTAATTAGATGTGGATTTGATTATAGAATGACCGTAAATATCTTAAAAAGAATTGCTTCTGTGGGAATAACAGTCATTACCTTAAATGATATGGTGATTGCTAGTGAAAATATGCCTGATGACGAGAATAGCTCCATATCACCAGGTAAACGCGACCATGATAATTCAGAATTTGGCAATTTAGCAGCACCTGTCAAGAAGCATCGCAATGCTGCATTAACACCTCCCGTAATCGTAATAATGAGGGAAAATAAATATGGAATCCAAAACCGACCTTTTATTCCTCAAAATTTTGTTAGCTTGGATGAAGTAAGAACCATGTCTGGTGCTCACACAAAAAGCTTGTCGGAAACCACCATGAACCTAGACAAGTTAGAAAATAAAATCAAACAGCAAAGCTCTTTTTATTTCGGTCTAAATCATCCAAGCGAAATGGAATTATCGCAGATTCAGACACATGTAATGAGAAACCTAAATTTCTCAGTAAGAGTAGTGATGGGGAAAGATGCCGATTATAACGATCCTCTCAAAATCAGGGGGTTACCGTTATTTGAGGCTCTCATTAAACAAAACGACCTTGCCAGAGGGTGCCCGCTATTAGAAAACACAAACACAGGCCTAATGAATGCACAACGCAAATTTCTCGCTCTAAAATTCTGGATGCATACTTATTTTACTAAAGCTCTAGAAGACCGCACTAATAACACGCTAGGTCCCTTTTTCTGGAAGCTGGATAAAGTTAGTAATAAATTTGCTGCACACATAGAAATTATAGAGAATTATTTCGCATTCGTGCAAAAGTTGGAAACAGATGCAATGAAAAGTTGGCCTACCATTAAAGGAAGGCAGAGCCAGGAAGCACAAGAATTTAAAACTCACTTTGATGCATTTACACAGCACAACTTGGTTCTTGGCGTCATCTCAAAGCTGCGCGACACATTTGTTGCTTACCAATACTTAACGGGATCTAATGCTGACATCATTCGTATGGACATGCTGGCCCTTACAAAAGAAACCATCACACCTTACGACCTGCCAAATTTATGCCAGATGTCTTCTGTAAACAATTTGGACGTATTTTTAAAAGCTTATTTAGTTCAGGACTGCAGATTTCTATGGGGCTTTAGAGAATCGAATTTCACACTAGCTGATTTAAGCAATAAAAGTGGTCTTATAACTCAAATCCGCAATTCTTTCGACAGCATACCGGCTGATACGATCAACACATACTTTGAAAAAATTGAAGCAGCAAACAATGGAAACTACAACCTTGATCAGGCCATAGACTATTCTATAACTGTATTCAATGAACTCCAGAATCTTAATAATGCTATAAACAGAGACTTATATGGTCAAGAGGATGAGGAGACATCAGCCATAATAGATATATATGATGCGGGCCAATATGCATACTCCAACTTCAGATTCCTATTGTTAAGTAACGCACCCCTTCTAGAGGATGATTCTATCGAAGGTCTAAAAATGATCATCCGGAGCGCTGCATTATGTATGGCCTGGCAAGATAGCCTTGTTCGCTATAATCAGGAAAACCGGCCGTCATCCAGTCTTCCCACATTTTTGCAAACCGGTCGTCTCTGAATACCGGATAGTAAATAATATTAAACCTCGATGACCATGCCATCATAAGCTGGCTCGACACCTTTGGGCAGTTCAGATTTGAGAGACTCATAGTCCATTGTATGATTCATGTGAATGAGTATGGCCAACTTTGGCTTAAGTCGTTCTATCCATGATAGAGCTAGATCCAAATGGGCATGGGTATTACGAGGCTCCCGGGACAAACAATCCACAAACCAAACGTCAACGCCTTGCAGGATTTCAAGAGCATTATCATCCAGCGCTTTTACATCCGTCGAATAAGCAAAACGGTCAAACCGATAGCCTGTGGTAATGCTATGTCCATGACCTTGATCAAATGCCTGAACCTTGTTTCCCAAAACCTCGAACTCGCCTGAAATCACATGTGGAACACATATTTGGGGATATATGGTTGCCTTATCAGGATCTTCAATAGAGGCAAACATGTAATCAAACCGTTCCTGAATTTCACTCAAAGTAGCTTGCGTACCAAAGATGGGAAAAGGTTGCCTCTTTCCGCCAAAATAAAGCGGCCGCAGGTCATCAATACCATGCAGATGATCCGAATGGGCATGGGTGTATAAAATTGCATCCAAACCATTCACTTCCGCTCGCAGCAGTTGCTGTCGCATATCAGGTGAGGTATCAATCAAGAACCTTTTACCTTCAGTCTCTATTAAAAGCGAGGTTCGCAACCGACTGTTTTTAGGGTTGTTGGGGTCACAACAACCCCAAACATTTCCCACCAGCGGAACCCCGCCCGATGGACCACAACCTAAGACGGTTAGCATCATCTTAAACGCCTAATTTAACAAGCCAGTCATCATTTTCAAACTGCTGTAGCCCCATAACAAAGCGTTGCAATGTTTCTTCAGGGATTTTGTGATCCACACGATAACCATAAATAGACCAATGCACCGCATAACCCTTCTTATCATCAAAAGCTAGCAAACGCAAAGTTAGCAAAGTATACCCATGCTTAGTATGATTTGGTCTTCTGCAAAATTGAATATCCCGGTAAAAAGGTTGGTTATCACTTTGCTCGTCCAAATAGGGTCGCATGGCTAGATAGAATTCGTAAGGCTTTAAAGACGATTCTTGGTCATCGTAGTTGGGATTATAAGCTGCCATATCAAACTTTTCATTGGCCGTTTTCAGCGACTTGATGTAGGCCAAATAAATCTGTTTGCTCTTTTCTTCCAAAGTGCCTTTATCGGACCCCACGATTAATTTTCTTATATTGGAATCGCTTATTTCAATGGTCAATTTGCCACATGTAACACCCACAGGCACAAAATAGCCGCCAGGATGCTGGGCCGAGCTGAAATGAATGGGCTGAAGAGAAAAATGCATGTCTTTTTTGCTCAACTGCAGCAACTCAGGTTCCGTTTTCTTGGGGAACCATTTAGACTTAAGTGTATTAAGCACGCTAACATAAGTGAGAGGCGGATATGTGCCAGGAGCATACCGGTCCTTTTCAGACGTCCATGCCCTGCTCAGATTATTGTTTACGAAATAATAAGCTTGGGTCAAATAACCTATTCCTCTGCTTATAGGCGCACTTGCTAGGTTTATTTGCACAAGCCCCCTCACTTCGTCACTTTCAGAAGTTGCCGCATCCACTTTCTTTTCTACTATAACGGGTGCTGTCGGTGCTGTGGCATCTACCTTCTGGTTAACACTAGTAACCTCCACCTTCTTGTCAGCCACCACAACAGCTTGTGCTGCCTCAACCGTTTGAGAAACGTTAGCACTCGCCACATTCCCTCCCAGCTCAGCGGGCATCACGAGAGCTTGCTTGCTTTCAACCACATTGGAATTATTGACCGCTTGTGCTTCCTCAGCCACTTGCATTGTTTTATTAATGCTATCACTAGCAGATAGCTGCAACGCTAAGTGCTGTTCCATACTTTGGATAGATCTCTGCAAAGCAATATTCTGCGACATCAATTGCTGTAGTGATTCTTCCTCTTTGCGTTTCTCTGCTTCCATCTGCAAGGCGGCTTGTTCAAGGGCCGACTTTTGCTTTGCATTTTCCTCAAGCACTCTCTGATCGGATGTTTTCTGCTCTTTTAATTTCTGCAACTCACTTTGATTCTGCAATATATATGCTTGAAAATCGGCTAATGTTTGCTCAGCTTCTTGCTTTTGTTTGATTATTAAATCAGCCTCCTCACGCAGCCTATCCAAACGAGCTTCCTCTTCTGATATCTTTTGGATTGCTTGCTCTTGCTTGGCTCGTGCTTTTTTACCCGTAGCCGGAACGTATGTTTCAGATGATACTTGCATTTTCTGACGAGGTGGCTCAGCACTATTGACCCATGCTGGTGTTTGCTTTGAAGCATTAGAAGAGTTAGAAATTATTGAAACGAGGATTGCTGTCAAAGATACTATTTTATGCATACCATTCTCCCTTATATTGATTATTGTTTTCTAAATAGGATAGCAGAGTTCCAAGTTTTACAAAAGGGGCTCGCCGCTTCACATATGTTAACTCCTTCTATTTGTTATCAGATTCCGTTGGCATGCTTGGCGGAATATTTACCGCCTCCATCTGAGCTGTCGTTTGAGGTTTGGGTTTTGCTGTAGCCATATTAGCTTTGTGTTTAGCTCTACGTTTCAAGGTTCCTGGAGATTTAGCGGGCGGCGGCGCCTTACCTGATTGATATCCAACTACATCATCCTTACCTTTTTCATCAGCAGCAGGAACTTCTTTTGGGGGGGAAAATGCAAGTAACATTCCTCTCTCCATATCGTCAAGCTCTTCGTCACCCTCATCAAGTTTTGCAGAACCCGTTACATAATGATAAACAGTTCTTAAAACACGCAAAACCTTTTCGTTATTGAGTGCCTGATCCTGCACAGCTTGCACAGCCTCAGCTGCTTCTTTTTTCTTTCTAGCTAATCTGATTTTTTGATATTCCACAATATCATCACTATGTTTTCTAATAGCTTCCTTATCTAAATCGGTCCCCGCAGCTTTGGCTTGTTCAGAAAAGTGGTACATAGGAACCGCAACAGAGGTTAAAGCACCAATAATATAATTGGCAAATGTAGGAGCATTGAAGGCAGTAGCTAGAATAAGAGCAATAGGCCCTGCCCCACCTATAATTTTACTACTGTAGCTCAAAACCGCAGCTGTCCTATAATAGACTTTTGCCTGCCTGAGAAGATCATCAATTGCCGCTGAAAGAGCCCTGTTGATGGATTTCTCATCTACATCGACCTTAGCCCTCAGCTCATTTTCACGCATAATCAGCATATCAAGCGGCCATGCGTCAAATGGAATAGCGGCACCAGGCTTTAACGGTTCTTCAGCGTGAGTTTCAGGCGTACTAGCGCAGGTGGCATCGTGTAAGAAAATTGACAACAATAATGCACACAGAATTCGCATGGGTCGCCTCCGTCTTGCGGACTAGATTGTTGTTAAGTATGGAGGAATCTTTTGGCGTCGTAAAGGGGGTGTATAAATTAATTTACGTCAGAACCTCATAGGGCACACCCAGCTCTTTTAAATCTTTCAGAACTGTATCTGGCGCGTTGACAGCTATGGCGTATGCTGCGTCTTTCCACACGGCTATATCTTGTGCAGAATTGCCCACGTATATATACCGACCTTTTCCAAAAAGTTTATTGAGGTTTTCAGCTTTGTTATGGCTAACCATATTAATCACCCCATCGCTGGCGATGACGAGCTCAAAACAGTCCAAATATTCAGCTATCTGACAAGCATAAACGAGATCAGCACCAGTTGCCAGAATCACGCGATGATCCTCGTGTGATTCAATAAATTTGAGTACAGATTTGTTGTAATCCAAAGTTTTTACATCAATGGGGATTAGGGCAGAAAATTTTCGTTTTATAAAGGCTATACCCTTAAACATCCAAAAAGGTAACAACAACAGTTTCCAAGGATATTGGCGACAGAAAAGCCAGAATGACATATTGCTGAGCTCATTAAACACAAGAGTCCCGTCCAAATCAACTGCAATGGGGAGCTTTTGCTCAAAAGGCCCCATAGTCAATTCTTACCCTTGTCTTTTGGCTTTACCTCATCATTGGGATTGAGAATAACGATTTCGTTGGGATGCACATAGCCAAGATTTTTACGGACCTGTTCATCTAGCAAATCAGGACAAATTGTATTCGGGCGCAGCAACGCTACTCTTTGCTGTAAGTCATCGTGCTGTTCCTTTAAAGCCGTATACTTGGCACTGGAATGCTGCAAATCATCACCCAAACGCCAATAAGAGCGCAAGCCATGGTTACCCTGGATCAAGTGATACGTAAAGTAACCAACCAAACAGGCAGATATGATCGGACCAATCATAAATGTAAAGCGGCGGCGTACCTCACGATAGAGCATTTTTTTCCTTCACTAAACTCTCTGGGTTTTAGTCTGAGTAATTCCACTAGCAGTATATGAATGTACCTGCAGTTCCCCCCCCGTTTCTTCTCGGCCATGAGCCACTAACACTTAGTTAATGCCTCTAATGCTCATGCTGTCCTTTCCCGGCCTTGAGCCGGGATCCAGCGTAATAAGCGGAGCGTAAGCGACTCAATATTCTCTATATTGCAGTTGCTTCGCAACGCTTAGTTTTCGCTCGACCCCGGCTCAAGGCCGGGGAGGAACGTAGCGCTGAGCTTCAGTTATCACTCTGCAGCACATAACCCTACCATCAACCCACAGAAAACAAGACCGCCCCAGTCCAACCAGAGCGATCTTAAATTCATTTCTATAGCTACACTACCAACCATAGCTTCAAGGTAAAACCCCGATGCTAAGATCTAAAGCTCAGTCCAATAACTCGATCGTCCATGCTTGGCGGCCACGGTCCGAAGACGTCACCTGCATGCGGACTCTCTGCCCTGGGTTTACTTTTTGTAGACCAATGCGTCTTAAAATGGATGCATGCACAAAAACATCACGACCGCCACATTCGGGGGTCACAAAGCCGAAACCGCGAATGGTATTAAACCATTTCACTTCGCCTTCCATTTGTTCCAGCACACCCACAGGTTGCACAGGTCGTTGCATCATTCTAGCTTGTCCAGCCGCAGCTCGTGCAGGCTCAACCTCTAGAATTTTACCCACCTGACGCCCCTTGCGTCCATCGCCTACGATGCATTCTAACTCGTCACCAGGACTTAAATACTGATAACCAGCCGCATCCAGGACTGAAAAATGTAAAAAGATGTCCTCATCGGCATCTTCAGGCATTACGAAGCCAAACCCCTTGATAGGATTAAACCACTTTACGATACAATGTATTTGTACACCTTCTGTAGGCGGTAAAGGCTCATAATTTTCTTGCTGTTGTAGATTCTCGAAGAATGTCACCACGCGTCCTCCCTATTTTTTCAACACTGTACCACTGCGCAAAGCAAAGGCACAAACAACTTTTTATCAACGATAAGGCTATCATGCCACGAACTGACGCACTAAAAAAGCTTTTTTATACTATCTGATCAATTTTCTTTCGCAGGCGTACTTTATTGGTAATTTTTTGCAAACTGGTTTTATAAGCACAGCTGCTATGATATAATCAATGATTATAAATTCAAACAGAGGCAAATGAATGACACAGACACACAAAATTACCCTTATTAATGGCGACGGTATTGGGCCCGAGGTGGTTGGCTCTACTTGTAAAATCCTGGAGGCCACAGGCGTTAAGTTTGATTGGGAGGTCTGTGAAGCCGGCGCTGAAGTCTTCAAAAAGGGATTGTTATCTGGCGTCCCCATGGAAACCGTTGAATCCATTCAACGTAATCGTGTGGTATTAAAAGGCCCATTGGAGACCCCTATTGGATTTGGTGAGAAAAGCGCGAACGTAACCTTGCGCAAGATCTTTGAAACCTACGCTAACATCCGCCCTGTAAAAGAGTTCCCAGGCGTCATTACACCGTTTTCAGGTCGCGGCGTTGACCTGGTGATCGTACGCGAAAACGTGGAAGATCTTTATGCTGGCATAGAATACATGCAAACCCCCGATGCGGCTGAATGTTTGAAACTCATCACCCGCAGAGGCTGCGAGAAAATTATCCGTTACGCATTCGAATTAGCCCGCGCCGAAGGCCGCAAGAGCGTTCATTGCGCCACAAAAGCTAATATCATGAAGCTAACTGAAGGTTTGATGAAAAAGATCTTTGAAGAAATGTCTGAAGAATATAAAGACATCGAGGCCCATCACATCATTATAGATAACTGCGCGCACCAGCTGGTTCGCTTCCCCGAGAAGTTCGAGGTAATCGTATCAACCAATATGAATGGCGACATCTTGAGCGATCTGGCCTCAGGCCTTGTGGGCGGTCTTGGTTTTGCACCAGGCGCCAACATTGGTGAAGATATAGCCATATTTGAAGCCGTTCACGGCTCTGCTCCAAAGTACGCAGGTAAGAACGTGATCAACCCCATTGCTGTTCTGTTTTCCGGCGTTATGATGTTACGTTACTTGGGCGAATTTGAAGCAGCGCAAACCATTGAACAGGCTGTTTTTGTGACTCTCGGCCGTGACAAGACATTCACTAAGGATGTAGCTGGCGCAGATAACAAAGCTGTATCCACAACAGAATTTACCGATGCAGTCATCGGCAACTTTGGTGAAACCTACGATGCTTCATCCATCAAGGAATACAAGAAAATCGTCATACCTAAGAATACCACAGTTTCTGGTGTCACAGAACGCCACGTATCAGGTATTGACGTCTTCACCGAAGCCCACGAAATGCCAGACGTTCTAGGCAAGAGCATGGAAGAACTCGTCAAGGGTTCCAACTTCACCCTCACCATGATCGACAACCGCGGCGTAAAAGTTTACCCCAGCATCGGCGCAACGCCCATCAAGGCTGACTTCTATCGCTGCCGCTTCATGCTGACAGCCAACAGCAACCACGATGTAAAGCAAGACTGCATCATGGACCTGCTCAACCGCATCAACGCTAAGTACAAGTGGACACACGTGGAAAAGCTACACGTGTTCAACGACGAACAAGCGTTCTCCAAGGCACAAGGCGAAGATTAATTGACCCGCCACTATGGTAAAAGCCCTGAACCACGGTTCAGGGCTTTTTTATTAAGAAAAACCTTGATATTTTGAACCGTTAAGGTATTTTTAGCCTATATATAATTATTTTTGAGTATTTACACATGGCTATGAAACCAGACGAAGTAACAAATTGTATCCGCCAGGCTTTGCCTGATGCTGAAATTAACCTTGAGGCGTTGGTCAACGATGGCGAGCATTATCGTGTAACTGTTACATCGGAAACCTTTCGTGGCTTAAGTCGTATTAAACAGCATCAGCTAGTAATGGACGCCTTTGGCGGCCGCGTTGGCACTCAGTTGCATGCTTTATCGATCATTACTAAAACCCCTACTAATGAATAGGTTCCCCATGACAGAAAACCCCATTTTCAAGCAAATCGAAGATATACTCCAAGCGCACGACGTGGTTCTTTTCATGAAAGGAACACCTGAAATGCCAGCATGCGGATTTTCGAACGTGGTTTCACACATCTTGAAACTACAAGGCGTTGCGTTTCACAGCATAAACATCATGGAAGACCCAGAAATGCGCCAAGGCATCAAAGATTTCGCTAACTGGCCAACTATCCCCCAGATTTACGTCAAGGGAGAGTTCATCGGCGGCTGTGATATCCTGCGTGAGATGCATGAAAGCGGTGAACTGGCGGAGCTGTTTAAACAACAAGGTGTTAGCTCAAGCACGGCTGCTTAATTTTCATTAGCACATACTCTAAATTAGCGTGAGGGACTCCATATGTTTCTGAAATACATATCTGCAGCATTCATTCCATATTAATGGTCTCACCTGCCCTTGCAAGTGACGAGAATCCCAGTCCATTAAAGAAAACCCAGCATTTGCATTTGAGGAACAATTTCCTGGCGTACACTCTCCCTTGCAAGAAGATCTATCGGATTATTGGTAGGACGCTGCACTATATGGTTTGGTAGAGCCATGTTTTGCCCCTCCTCGCCCCGATCAACACAATCTTAACTAAATTCTGGCATAATTAATTAAGTATTGGTATACATCCTATACCAAATAGGAATACGCACATGGATTGGAACAAGCTGAGAACTTTCTACCACGTGGCAAGCGTTGGTAGCTTCTCTAAGGCAGCAGAGTCACTGAACATTACCCAATCGGCTTTAAGCCGACAGGTGCTCGACTTGGAATACAACCTGAAGAAGACGTTATTTTACAGACGACCGCGCGGACTTGAACTGACTAAGGAAGGCGAGATTCTGTATGAAACCGCTCGCAAGGTCTATGCCGAAATTGAAGCTGGCGAGACTACCTTGTATGAAGAGGAAACAGTTCCTAAGGGATTGCTAAAGATCTGTACGACTCCGGACATTGCAACCTATTGGCTCTCCAGCTACTTACCTGGCTTTCTGAACAAATACCCGGACATCAGAGTTGCCGTTATAAGCTCTGCCCAACCCAACGACTATTTATTGAGCAAAGCTGATATTTCTCTGATCACCAGGAAAACCTTGAGCCCAGATTTTATACAAAAATCGATGATGAAGGTTAAGCTAAAGCTATACGCCAGCCCTGAGTACATTGCCAAGCACGGCGCACCGAAAAACCTGAAGGAATTGGATAAGCATCAGCTATTGAGCTATGGTGACTACATCAACCATCCTTACGAAAACATCAACTGGATCCTACAAGCCGGCGCACCCGCAGGTCACGTACGCGAGCCATACCTACAAGTCAACTCCATGCAAGGCTTACAGCTGATGGCAGAAGCCGGTTTTGGCATAATCAGCCTCTCCCAAGAAAACCCATCCCTATCCAAAGCCAATCTAGTTCCCATACTCCCCGAAATAGATGGCCCAGACATCGAAACATTCCTGGTCTATCCCATGCAACTTAAAAACTCTAAACGTGTGCAAGCGTTCCGAGAGTACATGGAAGAATTACTGAAACATTTCGGGGTTGGGAAGTAGGTTCTAAAATTGATAGGGAAGGTCCTACCATTCCCAATAACCACTTCACTAAATTCCCCCATTCGTGATAAAACACATCATGAGTACACAACCCACTCCCACCTATGGCCTGACGCGGCTTAGTTTGACGGCTTTTCGTTCTTATGAAGAGCTGTTGGTTAAGTGCGATGCGCGTCCTGTGGTTTTGACAGGGGAAAATGGTGAGGGTAAGACCAATCTGTTGGAGGCCATATCTCTGCTTTCGCCTGGTAAGGGCTTTCGCAATGCGTCGGGCGAGCATTTGCTCAACCGCAATTCTCCAGATAAAGTTTGGGCCGTGTCAGCGACCATCGAAACACCCAACGGCAATACGCAAGTAGGATTTGGCCTAGACCCGGAGGCTCATGCCAGGGGTCGTGAGCGGCGCTTGGTGCGCATTGACCAAACCAATGTGCGCAGCCAGTCTGAGCTGTCCCAGCATCTGCAAGTGAGTTGGCTCACCCCCAACATGGATCGGCTATTACAAGAGGCGCCCCTCGAGCGTCGTCGATTTTTAGATCGGCTGGTCTTTGGTTTTGATCCTGAACATGCCAATCGCGTTAAACATTACGAACATGCCACCCGTGAACGTCTGCATCTGCTCAAGGATGGCCGGGCCACAGATTCTTGGCTTGCGGCTCTGGAAAATGCCATGGTGGAAAATGGTATGGCCATGACCACGGCTCGGGAAGAGACGTTGAGTCGTTTGACTGCACACCTCAAACACGCCACCACCCGCTTTCCTCGGGCGCACCTGAGGATGACGGGCTGGGTAGACGACCTTTTTGCGGAAGGTAAAAGCAGCATCGAGATTGAAGAACTGTACCGCCAGAAACTCATCGAAAACCGTGCCAAAGACGCCATGATCGGCATGACGCGCACAGGGCCGCATCGCAGTGATTTTTTATGCTTCTTTGACGATGAAGTGACCCCTGCAGCGCAATGTTCTACAGGCGAACAAAAGGCCTTATTACTCTCCATCACCCTGGCAGCAGCTCGCATGCAAAGGGAGCTGAAAAAAGGCGTCCCTATCCTTCTCCTGGATGAGGTGGTGGCCCATTTGGACCCCCATCGCCGGCGAGATTTGTTTGATGAGATAGAAGCATTACAACTACAAACATGGATGTCAGGCACGGATTTCCAGATGTTTGAAGATTTAGGAGACCGAGCACAACATTTTTATGTAGAAAATGGCATTCTTTCACCAAAAACTGTGCTATAAAACTGTTAATGAACAACATGAAGATGGGTTAAGCATGACATCCGATAACGACACCACACAGAACGATACCAACCAGGAATATGGTGCTGATCAGATTAAGGTCTTGCGCGGCTTAGATGCTGTGCGCAAGCGTCCTGGAATGTACATCGGCGACACCGATGATGGTTCGGGCCTTCATCACATGGTTTATGAAGTGGTGGACAACGCTATCGACGAATCCTTGGCCGGTTATTGCGACCAAGTTTATGTGCGTTTGAATGAAAATGGCTCCGTCACCGTGCGCGACAACGGACGCGGCATACCTGTTGATATCCACTCAGAAGAAGGCGTTTCAGCCGCTGAAGTGATCATGACCCAACTGCATGCAGGTGGTAAGTTTGACCAGAACTCCTACAAAGTATCAGGCGGTTTGCATGGTGTGGGCGTTTCGGTTGTGAACGCTTTATCCGAAACCCTGGATTTAAAAATCTGGCGTAACCAAAAAGAATACCACATGCAATTCAAGCATGGCGTGCCCGTCGACCACCTACAAGAAATGGGTGCAGCCGTGGGCAAAAAGGGCACGGAAGTCACCTTTACTCCTTCGCAGGAAACGTTTACAAATGTGGACTTTGACTTCAAAAGGCTCGAGCTTCGTTTACGTGAGCTCGCCTTTTTAAACTCAGGCGTACGCATTCAATTGGTGGATGGCCGTGAAACCGAAGAAACCGTTATCGACCTCTACTACGAAGGCGGCATTACCGCCTATGTGGAATATCTAGACCGCTCCAAAACAGCTATGCACAACCCACCTATCGTTATCACAGGCGAGCGCGACGGCATTATCGTGGAAGCTGCCATGCAGTGGACGGACAGCTATCACGAAAACGTGCTCTGCTTTACCAACAACATCCCCCAAAGGGATGGCGGCACCCACCTGGCTGGTTACCGAGGCGCATTGACCCGCGTCATCAACAAGTACTCCACAGCCATGGCACCTGCTAAAAAAGACAAACTGGTAGTCACAGGCGAAGACGCCCGTGAAGGCCTTACATGCGTGCTTTCCGTAAAAGTACCTGACCCGAAATTCTCTTCCCAAACCAAGGACAAACTGGTTTCATCTGAGGTTCGCCCTGTGGTGGAAGGCCTCGTAAACGACAAGCTGGATCAGTGGTTTGAAGAACATCCGCTGGAAACCAAAAAAATCGTCGGCAAGATTTTTGAAGCCGCTGCCGCTCGTGAAGCTGCACGCAAAGCCAGAGACCTCACACGCCGTAAAGGTGCCCTTGAGATGTCCACATTGCCAGGAAAACTGGCAGACTGCCAGGAACGAGATCCTGCCAAGAGCGAACTATTCCTCGTCGAGGGTATCAGCGCCGGTGGATCTGCCAAAGGTGGACGTGATCGTCTATATCAAGCCATTCTGCCATTGAAAGGTAAGATCCTTAACGTGGAACGCGCCCGTTTTGACAAAATGTTAAGCTCAGCCGAAATCGGCACCTTGATCTCAGCCCTGGGCACCGGTATTGGCCCTGAAGACTTCAATGCAGACAAAGCACGTTATCATAAGATCATCATCATGACAGACGCGGACGTGGACGGAAGTCACATTCGGACCCTGCTGCTCACTTTCTTCTATCGCCAAATGCGCGAGTTGATCGAACGCGGCTTTTTATACATCGCACAGCCTCCCCTGTTCGGCATCAAGCGCGGACAGTCAGTGGTGTACATGAAAGACGAACATAGCCTGGAAGAATATCTCATCGGCTCAGGCGTTGAAGGCGTTGTGCTACACAGCAGCAACGGCACTCAAATCATTGGTGAAGATTTAAGACAAACGGCCGAACAAGCCATCTCATTAAAACCCATGATTGACAGTTTTGCTAAAAAGGTTGAATCCGTATTGATCGCTGAGCAAACCCTGTTGGCAGGCGCTCACCGTTTAGGCACTTTACCCGATGAAGCTGATGCCGCAGCCATGGCAGCCGTGATCCAAACCCGTTTAAATGCATACGGCCACGATTCCGACACCACCCCTTGGGGCGCAAAAGCGGAAGATGATCGATTGGTATTCACCCGCAAGGTTTTAGGTGTGGAAGAACAATACGAAGTCTACTTTGGTCAACTGCAAACCATCAAAGACCAAATCAAACAGGCCCAACGCCTGGAGGATATGATCCAACTGTTCGCAGAACCAGCCATGTTTAAAGCCAAAGACAAAGAAACCAAAATCTTCGGCCCCGTATCCTTGGTAGACGCCATCACCGAACAAGGCCGCAAAGGCATCACCGTGCAACGCTACAAAGGACTAGGCGAAATGGACGACCACGAACTGTGGGAAACAACCCTAGACCCCAATGCACGTACACTTCTACAAGTAGGCGTAAAACACGGCAACGATGCAGAAGAAGTCTTCTCAACCCTCATGGGCGACGTGGTAGAACCAAGGCGTGACTTTATACAGAAGAATGCGCTGAATGTGAAGAATTTGGATGCGTAGTTGAGGTAATGTGAACTTTTTATTGGTATAATTTGCCAGATGAGCAAACACCTAAAATAAATCCGCGAGGCTTTGTCCCGCGGGTTTGTGGTGGCTTGCTAGACTTTACTTTGTCTTTTTTATCAGCCCGCTCACTTTTGCTGTCAGCTTTTGCTGAAGAGAAAAAAGCCCTTCTTGTAGATTATTATTTATAGCGTCACCCATTACACAGTCGCAAAAAAAACAATACTTTTTTGTTCATATACATAACCCCCAGCTAAAGTAGTTAGCTGGGGGTTATGTTGTTAGTTTTATAGAGTTATCTTAAAAATAATTAGCTCTGTCTTCTTCAAGGTCTGAGTAGCCATCATCCCCATCATACGGAGTTACATCACGATACGTGCCATCATCATTCTTCTCCAAGATAATCTGCGAACCATTGTCATCACACACAATCAAATATAATGGCTCATCAGGCTTAGTAGGCACCGGAACGTTATTGTTATTGTTATTGTTATTTATAACAGTTGTCTCTTTCTTAACAGCTTCCGATTGAGACGGCTGAGCTGCAAGTTTAGCCTGTACGGCCTTATACTCACCTTCCAAAGTTTTAAGTTGAGCCTGCATTCTGTCAAGATCTGACTGCTGATTAATTTGCATATTTTGGAAACATAACAATTGTTTATTGTCACTGTCTAATTTTGTCTGAAGTTGATCAAGCTGCTTTTTTTGCTGCTCTAGTTTCTTCTCTAGAGTCATGCCTAACTTTTGCTCCATTTCTCTTCTTTTGTTTTTAATGCTGTTTTCAGTATAGCCCATAGCTACTTTATGTTTGTTAAGCTCTTGCTCTGTTTTGTCCACAGCAGCTGTATATTTATCAACATTTTCTTGAGTCTTCTTCATAAAAGATTCATGCGTTGAAATTTGCGCCGTCTTATCTTTTACCTCATCCTCTTTTTCAGTTACCTGTCCCTTAAGATCCAACATCGACTCATATGCCCTTGGCTCCTGAGCCCAATCGACTGTATTTCTGGTTTGCATTTTTTTATTCACAGCGAAATAAGGGGTCTTACCCTCATCACTATTACCAGCAAACATCGGATTTAATGCCAACTTGTCTACTGCAAAACATTCCTTAAAAACGCCATCTTTTCCGCTGAAAAGCGTTTTGCAAAAATCAACTACAGTGGCTTTTTCTTGTGTAATCTTCCATTTCATTAGCGTCACATGGCACAACGGATTTGCTGCAAACGGACCGTGCTTCATAGTAACATTGCGCAAGCCACCATGAAGGACAGTCTGAAGATCTTTTAAGAACTCTGTGCCGTTCTTAACTTGGTTGCCTTGTCTAACGTTACAATCGTATGTAAGGTAGCATTCGGTTAAATTACCTTCATGAGTGTTCAACTCATCAATATTGGCCTTCGTATAATATCTATTGGCTTGGCCTTCAAATTTAGCGATGAGTTTCAACTCAACCGGAACGATCTCAACGCCATTTGGTCCATTGCGAACTATGTTCTTAGCTGTAGATTCAAGCCTGCCCCTTAAATCGACCAATTGAGCATCAGATAAATTACCTCCAGCTACAGGCTCAAAGGTTTCAAGAGTCACATGGGGTGTATTGGTACCAAAGTCTGCATCAATACCGTTAGGAAGCCTGCGTTGAATTTCTTCTGCTTTGGCAAAAACAGTTTTAGAAGCCTTGCGATCCAGATTCAACTGCAGAGCCGCTGATATACAGGCTTGTTTCTGAGGTTTAGCATGATGAACAACCCGAACTGCAAAATTCGGTTGGGGTGCATTATTACTGTTATTGTTGTCATCACCAGAATAATGACTCGCCTCAGCTGCCGATAAGGCAACCACTGACACCATACTTGATAAAAGTAACTTCTTAAACATTATACTAAATCCTCATATTAATAAACCAAGACCATCTCTATAACAGCCACATGCTATTTATACAAGGATGATCTTTCATTTATGCAAGATTTTTATATATATTTTATTCATTCTGTCAATTTTTAATCATTTAAATATGGATACTTTAAATATATTCAGCAATCAATTGTTATTGAAACAATACGAAGGATGAAGAACCTGAAAAGAGCAACCCATTCTCCTGTTATACTCGGCCGTAAGATTTCCGAATGATATTAACGAGTATAAGCACCAATCTAAACCGCCCACCTACCGCCAAACAAGTGCCTTAGCCATAACTGCCGGTGGGATCTTAACCCCCAACTGCTTCGCCACGTCCAGATTAACAAAGATCTGTTCTTCATTGGGTAGTTTCACCGCAATTGCCCCAGGATCTTCGCCCTTTAAGATGCGGATGACGATGTCGCCACAGGCCTGGCCTTCAGCGCGGTGCGAATAACCAATGGTTGCCAACCCTCCCGATTTAATTCCTTCGGGATCTGGCACGATCACGGCTTTTCCTTGTTGAGCCGCCAGCGCTGACACACCAGACAAGGTGGACATGATGGTATTATCGGCTGGCACGTAGATGACATCCACTTTGCTGAGTAATTTATGAGTAGCCGGTATTACTTCCGTTGATTTGACGGCAGCGCCTTCAACCACTTTGAGGCCTCTGGCCTCGGCTTCTTTTTTAAATACTTCCAGCTGACGTATGGAGTTTACTTCGCCCGGACTATACAAAATGCCGACCGACTTCACTTGGGGCTGTAGAGTCAGCATCAGATCTAGCTGTTTGCCGATGGGGGGAAAGTCATAGGTACCGGTCACTCGATCCCCAGGCTTTTCCAAGTTGGTAACAAGCTTGGCGGCTATAGGATCCGTCACCGCTGAAAACACAACGGGAATCTTAGTATTACGCGTCGCCCCAATGGCTGTTTGTGCGGAAGGGGTCGAAATAGCAATGATCACATCCGGATTTGAACCTGCAAATTTATTGGCGATTTGAGCAGCCACCGCGATATTACCTTGAGCATTCTCATAAACCCAAAGCAGATCGATTTTATTCTTCTCAGCATAAGCCACCACACGCTCTTTAATGCCTTCACGCACCGCATCCAAAGCGGGATGGGACACAATCTGAGTAATGGCAATGTATTTTTTATCCGCCGCAAGGCAAGAGCTTATGATAAATCCACCGAGGAACAGACTAATGGGACAGAGTAATTTTATACTTTTCATGATGTTATAACCTTCTATATCTTAAATAAATCAACAGCGCTCTCGAAACTGAGGCTATCAGTATCGAGATGTAAGATAATGATGGTAGGTGTAAGAATCACCCGACCGAAGGTTATAAATCCGCATTTGCTCAAACTCTTTTATATACAACAAGCAGATTAACCTTTTGATCTAGAAAGTCAACATTTTAAAGGGACTTGTTTGCACAACAGCAAAACACATCAAGCATCTGTTAAGCAAATGGTTATACAATCAAATCAGGAACAAAATAAATATGACCAAAAACCAAACACTTTTTAGTCTCATAATCATCTCAAGCTCGGTCAGCTTTTTGGGTGCAAGCCTCTATTTTCCAGCCATGCCCGAAATGGCACTTTACTTCAACGTCAGCGACAACGTCATCGAACATACAGTCTCCACATTTCAAATTGGTTTAGTGCTAGCTGCCATCGTCTATGGCCCTATATCTGATAGTTATGGTCGCCGAAAAATTCTATTGCTCGGCTATGGCATATTTTTGTTGGGATCCATCCTTTTATTGCTGCCCTTAGATATCGATAATTTCCTGCTCATGAGATTTATTCAAGGTTGTGGATCTGGCGTTTCCTTAGGTCTTAGTCAAGCCATAATAAGGGACCATTTCAATGAAAAGGAAAGCGCCAAGTTGTTTGCACAGATGGGCGTCGTCATCGTCCTGACCCCCGCCATAGCACCCATTCTAGGCGGTTATCTAACCGTCCATTTTGGCTGGCAATCATGCTTTCTCGTGACAGCGATAATTGTGTTTTGCACATTTGTTGCCCTTTATCTATTCTTCGAGGAAACCCATGCCAAAGAAGAAAGAACTAAACTCCATCCTGCTCACCTACTAAAGAATTACAAGCAACTTCTAGCCAAACCCAGCTTCATCTTCTATTCGCTGATGAATAGCTTGCTGTTCAGCAGCCTTTGGTTTTACAGAACAATTATGCCGTTTATTTTTATCAAGTACATGGGCGTGGGTGTAGAAAATTTCGGTTATTATGTTTTCGCACAAATTATAATGTTTTCAGCGGCCTCGTTTTATATCCAGCGCGTTATGAATAACTACCACATGGATACTATATTAAACGCAGGACTTATCCTTTCCTATGTGGGATGCTTCATCATGCTTTTGGCTTCTCTTTTCGCAGAAGACAGCCCTATACTCATCACCCTTTCATATCTACCATTCACCATAGGACTTGCCTTTATTCTACCCATTTCCGGAGCCAAAGCCATGAGCTATGGCGAACACTCCAGAGGCTCAGCCTCGTCTTTCATGGCCACCACAAGGCAGTTATTTACAACCCTGGGCAGTGTAGCGGCCGCTTTATTACCTAGCCATAACTTTATCCCCGCCATTATTTTTATGCTTATTGTATCAATTATAATGTCTATTTGCTTTCATCTTGCCAAGAGATATGGCCAACCTGAATCCGAGTAAAACGTCATTACCCTCACTGCCCTCTGGATATTGGCGGCGAAATCCGCTATAAATATATATGCAACCTCACACGAGAAAATGATGATTATGACCACACTCACGCATTTGTTGTCTGGAAGGCTTGAGTCTGAGCGAAGAAGGACCAACATATGAACGTTTCTGAAATTACCGCCGCCATTGAGCTTGGCTTGATTTATGGCCTCGTGGCTGTTGGCGTATACATTTCTTTTCGGATCCTTGATTTTCCCGATATGACCGTTGACGGTAGCTTCCCCATGGGCGCTGGTATTGCGGCTGTCCTGATCTTAAGCGGACACGACCCATGGCTTGCCACTCTCATCGCCATGATAGGCGGTGCTGCTGCGGGATTAGTAACCGCTTGCCTAAACGTTTATGGTCGCATTTTGCACCTGCTCGCCAGTATTCTAACTATGACGGCCTTGTACTCGGTCAACTTGAGAATTATGGGCGCGCCCAATTTGGGGCTACTCAATGAAGTCACCATTTTCCAAAACATCGACACCGTGCTCCAAAGCATGGGCATTGTTATTGCTCATAAAACATCTGTGATTCTTCTGACCTTTACTCTCCTTACAACCGTAGTCCTAGGACTCTTCTGGTTCTTAAGCACTCAGACTGGTCTTGCTATGCGAGCCACAGGCAAAAACAAACAAATGGCCACTGCTCAGGGCATCCAGATCAACACCATGATCCTTGTGGGAATTGCCTTAAGCAACAGCCTATATGCACTCTCAGGCGCCATCTTCGCCCAAAGCCAAGCTTTCGCAGACGTCAATATGGGTCCCGGAACCATTATCGTAGGCCTGGCAGCCGTCATTATAGGTGAAGCCGTTGTCCATTCTCGCTCAGTGCTTTTAGCAATGGTTGCCTGTGTGATGGGTGCTATTGCCTATTACATCGTTATTGGCCTTGCCTTGAACAGCGACATCCTTGGACTTGAAACCTCAGATCTGAAATTGGTAGCCGCCGTACTCATCGCCACAGCCATGGTATTATCACATGTGAGGCATTCGGTAAAACGAGCTGTACTGTCCACTCGCCAGAAGATGGGGTAATTCATATGATCAAATTCAAAAACATACACCTCAGCTTCAACATAGGCACTCCAATGGAAAACCATGCTTTGCGTGGCATTAGTCTAAACATCGCCGAAGGCGAGTTTGTAACAGTCATAGGGAGCAATGGTGCAGGAAAATCCACACTACTCAAGTGTCTTACAGGTGTTGCCAACCCACAAAAAGGTTCCATCGTCGTTGATGACACCGATATCACATCATGGAACACCCCCCGCAGAGCCGAGTTCGTTGCACACGTCTTCCAAGACCCCATGATGGGCACTTGCGCTGATCTTTCCATCGAAGAAAATTTAGCCCTCGCCTATGGCCGCGGCCAGAACCAATCATGGAAGTTAAAAAATGGATTCCGGTTAGCGCTCACACACAGCCGTCGCGAAGAATTCCGCAAACACGTATCTGTCTTAGGCATGGGCCTTGAAGACAGACTGCAAGACCCCATCGGCCTCCTTTCAGGCGGTCAAAGACAAACCTTAAGTCTCATCATGGCCATCCTAAGCCCCATGAAAGTCCTAGTCTTGGACGAGCACACCGCTGCCCTGGACCCCAAAATGGCAGCCATGGTAATGGACCTGACCTGCAAAATCGTTGCAGAGCGAAAACTCACCACCATGATGGTCACCCACAGCATGCATCAAGCTTTGGAAGCCGGCACCCGCACCATCATGCTTCACCAAGGCAAAGTCGTTCTGGACATAAGCGGGCATGAACGATCCAACATGACCATGCAAGACCTGCTGGAGCTATTCAAAAAGAAGAGTGGGTCAGAGGTGGATGATGATCGGTTGGTTTTGGAATAGGCCAAAGCGCTATCACCCCCGTCATTGCGAGCCCCTCTTGGGGCGCGGCAATCTACTTTCTTGCCCACAACTTTAGTAAAACGGCCACACCACAGTGGATTGCCACGCCCCAAGAGGGGCTCGCAATGACGGAAGTTGGTTTGTCTTTAGTAATTTTGCATGAGTAACATTCCACATTTTTTCCATAACTTAACGCTAATTTAACCATTTATTATTATACTAAATATATATAGTTAATATTGGTGGAAATTATGGAAAAGACTTCTCCTGCTTATATGAGCACAACTCACAGCTACACCGGCTGGCTTATTTTGATCGGTATTGGCATCGCCCTCATGGTTATTATTTGCCTAGCAGGCATCCCTGGAATGATTCAGAATTTTACGGGAGACACATGGGCCAATGTCACCTCCCCTCTTTCTGAGTCCTATCACCCCTTATGGGCACGAACATTGGTTATGGAAACAGCATTCCAAATTAGTTACGCCATAGCCTTGATTGCCTTAGGCTATCTCTTCCTTAACAAGAAAAAGAACTTCCCAAACTGGTTCGTATGGCTCACAATCACTGGACTTGCCTATCTTGCCATGGATCTAGTCATAGTTGAGTATATTAACAGCTCATTGCCAGAACCATTAGGATCAGCGCTGGATACCTATAACAATGGCCTTCTTTATCTAGTAATTGCCATTACGGTTTCAGCTATTGCAGTTCCCTACATACTTACTTCAAAACGTGTCAGAGACACATTCACTGAAGATTAGGGAGAACGCTCGTGGGACGAGGAAGACTTGAAGCTTTCAGTGACGGCGTACTAGCCATCATTATCACCATCATGGTGTTAGAGCTGAAAGTGCCACACGGCGAAAATTGGGCAGATTTAACAGAACTTTTCCCGCAGTTTATAAGTTACATTCTCAGCTTCATATATATCGGTATTTATTGGAACAACCACCATCACCTACTCCACACCATAGACCATGTGAGCGCCGGCATCCTATGGGCAAATCTACATTTGCTTTTCTGGCTCTCACTTCTACCGTTTAATACCGGGTGGATTGGCGAAAATCACTTTGCAGCATTACCCATGGCTGTATACTCATTCAATTTGTTAATGGCAGCGTTAGCCTATCAGATACTGGAAATACAGATCATTAAGTCCCACGGCAAAGAATCAATGCTTGCCAAAGCCATCGGTACAAATATTAAAGAACGCCTCTCCCTGGCCGCCTACGCCAGCGCCATCCCACTGGCCCTGCTCGACTATACCTGGCTATCAGGAGTCCTTCTTATAGGTGTTGCACTCATGTGGTTAGTTCCTGATCGCCGGATAGAAAAGAAAATAGGGGATAAGAAATAATCTTACCCCCCTTTTACTTGAAAAAAAGAATGCTTACAATTATCTAAACCGATGCTTTTGGTATGTTGCTAAACAGATAAGCATGCGCATCATTAAGTGCCTTCGTAAGAGCATTCTTTGAGGCATCCGTAAGAGCTAAATACTCAGGAGGAGTATCCCAATCACCCTGAGCAGGGACGTAAACATTTGTGTTGTAATAACCTACTAAGGTGTTGTCCTCAAGCTTTACTAGATAAACGGCTAAGTTCGCAAGTCCTTTAGGTTTGCTCGTTGGGATAAATCCATAATACGAGCGCTCTGTCCCAAAAAGCCTAGGATGCAGAATCAATGCATAATCAGCGCCATATCTGCTTTTCAGAGGCCTAAAATCAAAAGGTGCAAACCTTGCTTCATCCACCGCATGAGGCAATAATTCCTGCCTGATCAGAGGTTCAGAAACGTTTGTGACCTTAAAGGATTGGCCCGCAAAGACTGCCTCAAATGGTTTATAATAGTGGGCATCGACAACGGGTTTTGCATCAATAGACTCAATTTTATTACAAACAGAGCTGGTTACAGCTTCATTGACAACAGCGTCTATAAGCCCTTGATTTCCTACTTTATAAAAATACGGCTTATCTAATCCTTCTATTTGCGTAATAACAACCGTCGAAGGTTTTGACAAACAAACAGGATGAATATTCATATTTTCACGATGCGTACCACACCCAGCCAACAAAACCACAAGACTCAAGCAACTTAATATTTTCGTTTTCATACTGCACCTTTTCATTATATTTTTTTGCCTAAAAATTCATCTAATTCTAAAACCATGAGACCTTCTATTTACGACAAGGCACTAGCGATCTTCAGAACTGAACATTGGTGCAAGATTTAACGGAAAAGAGCATACAAGTCAATAAATAACACTGCTTTTTTTATTCTTAATATTTTGTAATTAAAGCGGTTTTTTCAATTCAATCGAATTGCTGCAAGCAAGCAATCACTAGTTTCAAAGACGCTCATTGGCTCAAAGATTAATTCCATTAGAGAGTAAGACGTTCAATTCGCCCTACTCTCTTCCGGCATAATTAATTTACTTCTTAGCTCTTTTCTCCGCCAGTTCTAGGCGCAGTTTTTGGAACATTCTTTCAGCTTCTTCAGATAATTTTATGGCTGCTTTCGTTTTTACTGAATTAGCCAAATCTGTTTCTTTGTTTCTAGATCCCCAACTGGAGGAATACACTTCTTCTTTGTCCACGATGACGTCCACAGTTCCATAAGGATAGCCCTGCACCACGTCTATAAGCATGGCATTGGCAAATCCTTCTGCATTTAGAGCGCGTGACGGGAGTATAAAACCACCAATAATCGTGAGATCGGCAATGGACAGAAAATTGCTTTCACTGCCTGATTTGCTATAGACCTCGTAGATAAGAACAGCATCTAGATGTTGCCTTGCTGCACCCAGGCGTATTTTATCCATAACGCCAAGTGACTTGATATCACTGTTGGCTTTAACGCTCTGACTTACCATATCAGCTACCATTGGATTGAGAGGAACTAGCTCGCCAAAGCCCTTCCCAAGTTTACCCTTAACCTTGTCCCAAGCGGTAACTTCCTCACCTGGCATAGCGCTTAAACGTCCATTATCAATACGGGCAAGTCCTATCCGAGCTGGAAACTTAAGAGTGGGCTCCACGGCAGCCACTTTGCGGATTTGGTCTTCTATACTGGCATTCTTACCAGTCGCTACGGACCCAGCAGGAACTTTTTTGTATTTTTCCAGATACTCAGCTCCAGAAGTAGTTTGTATATGCCCGTCACAAGCGACAAGACCTAAACACAAGACGAACAATGGTAGTATTTTATTCATAGATTCCTCAACATTTAATGACTATTTTCAGACCGCAACGCGCGTACTTTACAGCACCATATAAGCACGAATAAACCAGTAGTCAAGCGAATCTGTCTAACGTTACGGATCATTCCAATCAAACTTACATTTGACTATTTAAACCAAATAAAACATAATTATAGTTATGAAATCGCTCATTCGTGCTTATCAGAAAAAAGATCCAGCAGCCCGTAATATTTGGGAAATAATACTTTTGTATCCAGGTGTTAAGGCCATTTTTTTTCATAGCATTGCGCATTTTCTTTATGAACAGAAGATTCCATTTCTCCCTCGATTCTTTTCTGAACTGTCCCGCTGGATTACAGGCATTGACATTCATCCAGGCGCTGTTATTGGAGAAGGATGTGTTATTGATCACGGCATGGGCGTAGTCATAGGCGAAACTGCGATCATAGGTAACGACGTATTGATCTATCAGGGCGTCACCTTAGGCGGCAACCAAAACACTCAATCTAAACGTCATCCCACTATTGAAGATAACGTTATGATAGGCGCGGGCAGCAAGGTTTTGGGCAATATAACCATCGGCAAGAATTCCCTGGTGGGCGCTAATTCTGTGGTGACAAAAGACGTCCCGCCAGATTCGGTTGTGGCGGGCATACCCGCTAAGATCATAGAAAAAGGTTCTACAGAATACAAGGAATGGAACATCGAATACAACATTTAATCGGGAAGGTTAGGCCACATGCGCGTATACAGTGATATAACAAAAACCATAGGCAGCACACCACTTATCGGCTTTCAACGCATTGGCAAGGACCTCCCAGGCAAGATTCTCTTGAAACTAGAATTTTTCAATCCCCTAGGCTCAGTTAAAGACCGCATTGCCATCAGCATGATCGAGCATGCGGAAGAAGAAGGCCGCCTGAAAAAAGGCATGGAGATCATCGAGCCCACCAGCGGTAACACGGGCATTGGCCTCGCTTTTATCTGTGCTGCCAAAGGATACCCCCTTACACTAGTTATGCCAGAACAAATGTCCCTGGAACGCAAAATGTTGTTGCTCATGTTTGGCGCCAAAGTGGTTCTAACCCCTGCCGTCAATGGTATGCCTGGGGCTATTGCTAAGACAAAAGAACTAGTCGATAAAAATCCAAATTTCTTCGTCCCTAGCCAATTCGACAACCCGGACAACCCTAGAATACACCGCGAAACAACAGCCTTAGAGATTTGGAACGACACAGACGGTCAAGTAGATATAGTAGTAAGCGGCGTCGGCACGGGTGGAACAGCCACAGGTGTAGCTGAAGTCATCAAAGCCAAAAAACCATCCTTTAAAATGGTCGTCGTGGAACCCGTAGAATCCCCCGTCATTTCAGGCGGCAAACCCGGCCCCCATAAAATCCAAGGCATCGGCGCTGGCTTCATACCCAAAAACCTACATATGGATATTGTGGATCAAATCGAACAAGTCAGCAGCGAAGAATCCCTAGCCATGTCCAAACGGGTTATCAAAGAAGAAGGCATCCCCGTAGGCATCAGCTCAGGCGCCGCCATCGTCGCCGCCCTAAGAGTCGCCGCCAAAGAAGAAAACCGCGGCAAACTCATAGTCGCCATTATCCCAAGCGGTACCGAACGCTACCTCTCCACCCTACTAGCCGAAACAGAAAGAGAAGAAGCCATGCACTTGCCGACGACACCCATAGAAGAGAAATATTTGGTGTGAGTTGAGCCCACTCAATACATCAAAATACATCCCTTCGGCAATTTGCTCTGCCAGAAAGAAAATATCTTCTTGTAAGGATTATCGCTGAAGTTTACCAAACGCAAGGCATCCATAAACGCCAACCGCGCAGGGAAAGCTTCGAATTTATTGTTAGACAAGTCGATGGCTTCCAGATTTTGCAAAGCCACAATTTCTTTGGGCAAAACGCTCAGCTGATTGCTTTCAAAGTAGAGCCTAGTGATATCAGTCAGCAAGCCGATTTGCTTCGGTAGCTCGGTAAGCTCATTATGCGATACATCCAGTTGATTCAAAAATGCCATCTGCCCGATATCATCTGGTAGCTTCTTAAGCTGATTACATGACAAATCAAGGCCATGCAGGAACACCAGCTGACCCAGCGTATCCGGTAAATCTGATAATCTGTTGTTCGACAAATCAAGCCATTTCAAACCTTGCAGCTGTCCAACCTGGCTAGAAACTGTGGTCATTTTATTGTCAGCCAAGGACAGATCCACTAAATCGCTCAATAGTGTTACTTCCTCGGGAAACTCTGTAAACTTGTTATCAAACAAACTGAGGCTCTTCAATTTAGCCAGCTGACCGAATCCTACTGGCAAAGAAGAAAGCCTATTACTGAACAGCTTAAGATCCTCCAGCTGATCCAGAAACTTTAAACTCTCCGGCAACGAAGTGATTTGGTTTTTATAAGCAGACAAACTATTCAACTGCCGTAAATTCCCAATATTTTCAGGCAAACCCGAAAGCCTATTATCAGCTACACTAAAAATTTGAAGATTGGGCAGATTGCATATTTCCTCGGGCAATTTAGCAATTTGGTTTTCTGACAGGTAAAGTTTTTCCAAATTCGACAATCGAGCCAATTCCACTGGCACAACACTGATGTGATTACGCGACAAATTTAACTCGCGTAAGTTACTCAGCTGCCAAATAGCATCGGGCACATAAGAAAAATTGTTGCCAGACAAGTCCAACTTTTGCAAATTGCTTAACTGACTGAATTCTATGGGCAGGCTTGACAGGTTATTATCATGCAAGTTCACTTCAAGCAGCCTTCTCAAATCCCCCACCTCATGGGGAATGCTCACCAATTGATTGCCATAGAACGACATATAATCTGCATTCCTCAAACGCCCGATTTGCCTCGGCAACATTTTCACATCCGCCAGGGGATAGCTTAGGATTTCACATTGGGGATCCGCTTTACTATATGCATCCGCAAGATAAAAATAGGTCTGGTTCAGAGCGTCCCGAAATTTTCCAGACGCCACCACATTGGCCATAGGTGCATGCTCGCGAATAAAATCCCGCTGCCCTTTGGGCGTATCGATACCCAACGCCACCATCACATCCATATTGCTAATTAACTCACCAGGCCACTTGCCTTTGGCTTGACGAACGATAGCATCCAAGTATTTCCGTGCGGCCGCTGTATCCCTGGTGTCCTGTTTGACTTGCTTGTGCAGAGATTTAATGATATTCCGCTGCTCTTCCGGTCCCAGTTTTGTAAATACTGAATAGATATCCATAAATGCTGGCTCAACCCCAGACTTCTCTAGAGGAAGAAGATCCCAAGTGACTTTTTGCTTCATAGAGACGGGCTGAGAGTTATCTTCCAAGTCATCCGAATGAGCGCCCGAACAGCACACTGGAAAAGCCAATGAAAGACTAATTGCGTTTATAAGTATAAATCGAGAGGTAATCATCATGACAGGCATCCTTTCACCTGTATTAGACGATCTCGAAATAAACAATTAGTAAATAACAAATGTGTAAAAGGTTAATCTTGGGAAAGTTCCAGCCTTATGCCAATTCCGGAAATAACTTGCAATGTATATACTGGATGTCATCCCCGCGAAGGCGGGGATCCAGCGCAAAATGTGCGCCAACGGCGCTTTGTGTAGCTATATTGAATCGCTTCGCGATGCCTATTGTGCTGGATCCCCGCCTTCGCGGGGATGACAAATCTCGGCTCATATTTCTGCTGCATTATTATTACTTCTTATAAAGCACCCCTGCCCTCGTTTCGAATGAATGGATCATAATCCGCACGGCTTCATTGAAAAACATCTCAATGGCGCTTTGGAAAAAGTGGTTTTTAAAAGCAAAATCCACGTAAAAATCCAGTTCACATGAGCCATTACCCAGATCATTGAACTTCCAATGGTTGTTCAAATAACGAAACGGGCCCTGTTCATAGTTCACATCAATGCGTGAAGGCGGGTGCAGACGTACTTGCGAGGTAAACGATTCCTTGAAGATCTTATAGCCCACCACCAAGTCGGCGATGATTAAATCTTCCTTACGCTCGCGAATACGCGAGGCAATACACCACGGCAGGAACTCGGGATATTTTTCAATATCAGCAATCAGATCGTACATCTGCTTGGCCGTATAGGGCACAACTTTGATTTCCGCATGGGTTGGCATTTATGACCTCAGTTTTTCATCTCGAGCCGCTCGTAGCTGAGCAAAATCATCGCCTGCGTGATACGACGAACGAGTTAAAGGCGAGGATGAAACCATCAAAAACCCTTTCCCACGAGCCATTCTGGCATATTCATCAAATTCTTCAGGCGTAGCATAACGCAACAATGGATGGTGTGTAGGTGTGGGTTGCAAATACTGGCCAATGGTCATAAAGTCCACATCCGCCGCACGCAGGTCATTCATCACTTGATATATCTCGTTCTTGTCTTCACCCAAGCCCACCATAATGCCGGATTTGGTAAAGATGCGAGGATTCAGCTCTTTTACTTTATCCAGCAGCTTCAAAGAATGAAAATACCGCGCCCCGGGCCGCACAGTGGCATACAGCCGCGGCACTGTTTCCAGGTTGTGGTTGTACACATCAGGTTCAGCTTCCACTACTTTTTCGATGGCGCCAGGTTTACGCAAGAAATCCGGCGTTAACACCTCTATGGTCGTCCCGGGCGAATAAATACGAATATATCGAATAGTTTTAGCAAAATGCTCTGCACCACCATCAGGCAAATCATCGCGATCCACCGATGTAACCACCACATGCTTCAAACCCAGCTCAGACATGGCCGCAGCCACGCGCTCTGGCTCGTGTGGATCCAGCAGATCAGGCGTACCTGTGGCGATATTACAAAACCGGCATGACCGCGTACAAACGCTCCCCAAAATCATAACCGTAGCATGCTTTTGCGCCCAGCATTCACCTATATTGGGGCATGCGGCCTCTTCACAAACCGTGTTCAGCTTTTGCTTGCGGATGATGTCCCTGGTCGCCGCGTATTGCGGTGATGTGGGGGCCTTCACCCGAATCCAATCGGGTCTTTTTAAGGGAGTATTCATATCAAAGCCTTACATATGTATAACGCGACCATAGGCATCCAGGACCGACTCATGCATCATTTCCGACAGGGTTGGATGAGGGAAAATGGTTTGCATCAACTCAACCTCGGTGGCTTCCATGGTCTTGGCAATGACGAAGCCCTGGATGAGCTCAGTAACTTCCGTGCCGATCATATGGGCACCCAGCAGTTCGCCGGTTTTTTCGTCAAAAATAGTCTTCACAAATCCGTCGGGCTCGCCCAAAGCAAGGGCCTTACCGTTACCCATAAATGGAAAACGACCCACCTTCAGTTTATGGCCTTTTTCCTTGGCTTGAACCTCAGTCATACCAACGCTTGCCACTTGTGGCGAGCTATAAGTACAACCAGGAATCATGCTGCGGTTCATAGGATGTACACCCTTCACGCCAGCCAAATGCTCGGCAACCATCACACCCTCGTGGCTAGCTTTATGCGCCAGCCATGGTGCACCGGCCACATCGCCGATAGCATAAATGCCAGGCTCATCGGTCAGGCAGAATTCATTCACCTTAATCTGGTTTTTCTCCAACTTCACCTTGGTGCTTTCAAGCCCCAGATCTTCCGTATTGCCTACAATGCCAACGGCCACGATTACCTTATCAAAGGTACTTTTTTGGCCTTTACCATTAATTTCAATCTCAGCATCCACACCTTTGGCAGACTTATGCAACTTTCTAACTGTTGCGCCCGTATGCACCACAATCCCTTTACCCTCAAAAGCTTTGCGAGCAAATTTGGATACTTCTTCATCTTCCACAGGGAGAATGCGATCCAGCAACTCAACCACAGTTACATCCACACCCAGCGTCCGGTAAAATGACGCAAACTCCATGCCTATAGCGCCAGAACCTATAACCAGCAAGGATTTAGGCAATGCCTTAGGAACCATGGCTTCTTTGTATGTCCAGATATCCTTACCATCGGGTTCCAGTCCTGGCAAAACACGAGCTCGTGCACCCGTTGCCAAGATCACCTTACCAGCAAGCACAGTGGATTTACCATCCACGCTGATTTTATGATAACTACCGGTCTTTCCACTCAAACGGCCATAGCCGTTGATCACATCCACCTTATTCTTCTTCATCAGGTGAGCAATACCCTTAGTGAGCTTCTCAGACACATCGCGAGAGCGCTTGATAATCACATCAAAATTGATCTTGGCATCCTTAACCGTGATGCCAAATTCTTCTGAATTCTGAATCAAATGATAAACCTCAGCCGAACGCAACAAAGCCTTGGTCGGTATACAACCCCAGTTCAAACAAATACCACCTAAATGGTTCGCCTCAACAATCGCTACCTTCTTACCCAGTTGCGCACAACGAATGGCAGCCACATATCCCCCAGGACCGGCGCCGATGATCACAACATCATACATTTGCTCTGACATGAATTACTCCTTTATATCCTAAGGCACTTTAACGGTATTTACGGGTTTTGTCAGCATTTTATCGACGCCCGTCACCAGAGCAATTCACTTCCTCTCCGCCGTCCTCATCCTTGCCCTCAAATCACCCACGATGTTATGAATCTCTTGTGTATCCATGTCATCAGAAACCAGACCCTGCGCAAGAGCGGTTTCAAGGACTTCGCTGCGTAGGAATATGGACCCTAGGTAAGAAAGTTTTTCCATAATTTCACGCTCGCTCATATCTTCTCGCAAGTGATTATGCTTGACCCCATATTGGATGATATATTCGCCGCAAACACCCAGATCTTCTATATGCCAAAGGAATTCAGCGGTTTTTTCTCCAGCACAACCATCTGATAAAAGTTTATATTTTTTAGCCAAAGCCATGCTTAATTCACTATGACTCCCATAAATTTTTATATCAGTAAAAACATCTGAAATCGCTTTGGTGCTCATACCAGGTTTAAGACGACCAGTCCTCACAGCTTCCTTAATTACCTCTTCCGCTTTTTCGCCCAGATCTATCACCTCGTCTAACATGTTTGCAATGACCCCATGATTCGTTGCATCTGTTATCAATCCGTATTTGAAAGCTATATCAACACCGCGGCTTTGTCTAAAGATGTGTTGCAGGTACAATAGCTCAGCTTCTATGGAGTATCCCACGCCATGCGGAAAACCAACATTTAGCCTGTCATTAGCAGCAGCATATTGCAATATTCTATCAGCTGAGTGTCCCAAATTTTCGAGACCCTTTAGAACTTTCATGAGCTGTTTACAATCAAGATGATCACCAATTACCCCATATGTTCTAGCTGCTGCAATGATTGACTCCACTCTGTCGCCCATCCCTTTTAGGTACAATAGAACCCCTACCCGCTGAAAGTTGGTAAAACTTTGGGGGTATACCTGTAACTTCTGAGCCAAAGCGATATAGTTTTCCATTTGATCTTTCATCTCTTGAACCATGTTCAAACACATGTTTATTTCAACGCCTTGATCATTCTTATCCAAAACACCCACTTTTTTGGCAAAAGCAATGGCGCTTTCTGCCTCAGCACCTAAATCCCTAATGGCTTGAAATATCAGACTCCAATTCCGAGCGTCCCTTTCAGGATTCCCCAAATCCCGTTTGACCAATTCAATGGCACCTTCTACATTTTCTCCAAGATCGTTTAAAACCCAGAGTATATTTGGACAGTCATACTTTAAATCCCGAACAAAACCATTATCTGTGGCCAGAGCCATAACGCGTTCAAAATCGTCTCCAAGTTCTCTCACTGTCTCTATCCTTCCGACGATTTCTTCCCCTTTTATATCAGAGCTAATTAATCCGAGACTCTTTGTCCTTTTAAAGTAATATTCCACATCGGATCCAGTGGATTTTAACAACTCAACTACACTTTGAAGGTCAGACATTTTTATAGCAGAACCTTCGACATCCTGACCCATAAGATCAAAGCGCTTAATTAAATCAATTATTTCTTGCCTGTCTTTTTCCTTAAGCTCCATGAGTTCTTGTATGGATAGCAGGATATGATGCGCAGTCATTCCGGGTCTGATGATACGAGCCTTTTCGGCAAGTTCGTAGACGTCGCCATTAGTTAATAGCCTATTTTTTAGCACCCGCAATAGGTTTTCAATTTCTAACGACTTCTGATTACCGAGAAAATCGTATTTCTGACAGAATTTAGCAACCGTTTCTTTTATCTCCTCACAATTATCAATTGCCCGAAGGATACTACGAATTTTCCGACCCTTCATGCCCTCCTGAATGAGGCCATATTTTTGAATGACAACGGCCGATTCCATCGACCGGGGAATTCCCAGCTGAAGTACAATACTAGCCACGTGCTTGAATTCCGCCTGATAGGGAACCATTGAACATAAAGCGTTTATGGCGACTTGCCTACCCCTGAGTACTTGAATTAACGGATTATGCTTCAGCTGAAGTTGTTCCATCGTATCTCGCCGCGTATAGGTTTGCTCCAGCGCAAGATCATCTTCCAGCAAATCGGGATTTTCATGAACCAGCCACAACAAGGCACTTTCACCTTTTTCCACCGCAGCGCCCATCGGGTTTTTCGAAGTAAGTTCGTGCGAGCTAATATAGCCACGCCTTACTTCCCTTAAAATCCTTGGAGGATTGAGGCCATAAACACTGTTATTACAAAGCAAGCCACGCACCGCATCAAATAGATAGTCATCTAAAACCCGGTGCACCTTTCTATTAAGAGCTAAAATTCGATCCTGGTTTCCATCAGAAAAATAATCTTTCACAATGATAGGTTTGCCATAGACATTCGCATGAATCCTGAATTGATATTCCGCTATGTGAGGCGACTCTCCATGTCGAATGAGATCAAATATGGCTCTAGAGTCTCTTACCACACTACCATTCCCGGCTATGAGGGGACTTCCCATACTGCCACAAGGATAACAAAGATAATTCACGTCATGGGGATCCAAGAAAAACTGCAGTAAGCATCCCGTTTCCTTCAGGCCAGATGCATTATATATTTCCAACAGCTTAGCAATGAGATCTGCTGAAGGCAGACCTATTTCCGTAAATGTAGTCCCCATAATGTTCCAAATGTCTTTGGGGGGTTGTCGCGAGATTCCTAGAATAAAATTCCTCATGGTGGAGGATGTTTTCGAATCCAAATTACTAAATAGCGTTGCGTTAAAGGAAACGCCTGCCTCAAGATAGCCTTCGGAATAATTGTGATTACCTCCGACCACATAGTTCAACAAATCATGGGCCGTGGGAAATCTATCAAAGAATGAGTCCGTTGAACGTAAAACAGTTGTTTGAGGTGACTTTCCATCCAACCTATGACGCAAGAGACTGAGCACGTAATAGTTGTACCAGACTTCAGGTTTCAATCCATGATAAAGCCCATACTTATCGTCGTATTTCTTCTCAACAGCGATAATGTTTGAAATCATTCCAGCTTGGGTTTGGTTGATCTGGAGGTCTCCTGAACGGTTGTTGACAACAGTCATTATCTTTTCCGTTTCGCTAGCCTCAGTCGGACCCTCAAATAATTTATCTAAAACAGTGTGCGAAGCTGTTGTGACTGCATGATTCATCAACCTACTCTCTACTAGGCTAAGGCATTCCAGTTTTTGGAGCCGTCCTTGTATTTCACGAAGCACGGAAGAATTAGAGTGAGAAACCTCTCGGTAAAAAGGTGTCAGGTTCTCATAGCCCAAAAGACTCTGGGTTGCCACACGGAATTCTAGGTCCTTATTAACCGTTAGCCCTTCCAGCCAAGATTGAATTCTTGATTGCCGCAAAGAATGCCAGAAAGGCGGGTGTAATAATGTGCCATCAGATAAAGCAATTGTTTCTTGCCCCTCCGCCTTCACCACTTGGCCAGCTTTAAGGGCTTGCAAAATATCCGTCACAAAGACCCATTTATAAGCTGTATATTCTGAATTTTTCAATAATACGGGATCTACGTACTCATGCGGCACTAGATAAGTGCGATAACGACGCAATTGAGTTCCAGCTTCTAATACAATTAGATCATGAGAGGGCGCGTCCAGCAAAGTACGGCTTAGAATGTTAATTTTACCGCCCGATTCTTCTCGAGTCTCGCGTGCGGCTGTTTCAAACAAGTATTCCCCGGTGTTGGCCTTACCACCCAAGTTACCCCACCATTCATGACGCACACGTTGGCCTATGAGAATTCTCGCACTTAGCCCCCGGTCGCAAAATAATAGTGTCCCTGCGGCATCTATTTCAGTAGCCAGGGAAAACGGATCAGCTTGCACATTAATTTTTCCCTCATGCAAATCAACCAGAAACGCCAGATGATTCAGACGTGATTCCAGAAAGTGTTGAATCTCACGCCCACTCTCATAATGCAAATCGTCACGAAATTGTTGGAGAGCATCCACCAACGCAACTTGACGTTTGAGCACATCTTTGAAATGAGGCACCAAATCTGCCAAGGACAGTTCATTCAGACATTGAAACTTATAAGGGCTAGATCTAAGCTCGGAGACCTGGTGTCTCATCCACCTATCCTCTTTGAAATTTTTTACTCTCTTGCCCACAGCTTTGAAGAAAAACGAGCCTCCTGTATCTATCAAGTGTAGCCGCCCGTCCGAATCGATTTTTGTGTTTTTTGGTTTTGTATCCCAAAAGCTAATAAGTGATGTCGGAACGTAGAGTGGCAGAACCAACTGAGGCAACTCTTCATCCGTAGGCTTTTTTCCTTCTACAAATTCAGCAATACGATATATGCCACAATGCTCAAGTTTATGACCACCGCTCTCGATTTTTCCCTTTAAAGCTCTAGGCAAATCATTATAGAGGAAGAATCCAGGTGTGAGCACATCCATCCGATCCAATAAAACAGCCCCCAAACATTCCTGCAGAGCATGATCCCTATTCTTCCAGCTTTTAATTGTCCACTTTTTACCAGCACTATCCTCCATTATAGCAACACCACCAGCACTGCCGTATTTACTTTTAATGAAGGAAAGGTTTTCCAAGCGAGGAGCTTCCCTTTGCCCCGAGCTATACACGGGGGCATAAACGTGTTGATAATGATACAAATGCAACGGCACATCAAAATGAACTGTCTTGTTTTCTTGCTGCGTAAAGTGGAAATCTTCGTTATCGATAAAGAATACCCGATTAATGGTGTGCCCCAGTTGTTGTAGTTGTTTGACATATCTAAATAGAGTCTGCAACTTGGTGGAAACCTTCGTAACACCTCTGACATTGCGGGAAAACAGTATGCCGCGGTAATAAGAAGCATGATCATCCACAAAGTTAACCGGATAACGATCAAAGTTAATGTCATACTTCTTAAGGTTTTCATAGCTAGCCGCCTTAAGCTTCTGCACACGAGCCGTGAGCCCAACCCTATGTACGCCCGGCGTTAAGGACCATATAAACCTCTGCGCATTTTTGGTAAGCAAAGGCGCATTGACTTTGACAGCCCCCTCAAGAAGCAAAACACCATCAATATCAAACGCCACCAAATCCCCATCCACAATCTGAGCTTTCTGCGCAAACTCATGAAAATCATGAAAAGGTTGAAATGAGAACCGGTTTGCAGGTTCCTCATGGACAGGCATAGATGAAGAAGCAATACCAATGGTGAAAACCAAGGAGAACATAACAAGGATATTCTTAATATGATACAAAGCTCTAGACCTCTTTAATAACAGAAGCTTTGATATATAGAGCAGGATCAAATTTATGTCAAACAAATGAGTACTTAACCACATAAAATCCTTGACAATTTGGAACAAATGAGCAGAGCAGAACAAAATAGCTGTTGTAGGTTTCTAGCGCTAATAGAGGATGATTGAACTTTGTGCTCAAGGAAAGTTAAAAGGGAAACCGGTTTTAACGAACCTAATGATCGTGCAGATTACAGTGATTCCACAGAGGAAGAAGCTTGTGTGATCTGCTAAATCTAAGCTCCTATTTTTAATACATTAACGGCCAGTCTTACGCCATCTCTGGCCGTTGTTTTACTGAATGCACATTTAAGTCCTTGTGCTCCACCTCATCCCTGGATAGCAAACGACCTCCGGGCTTAGCCATAGAGGTAATGGCAGCACAATTGACCTGCACAGTCAGGGCTGTTCTGAAGGGATCTATGAATAGATCTATGGCAAACAACAGCGGAAGAACTCCTTCTAGCGGGATACCCATTGGTGTAAGAATAACGATCAATGAAGCCATGGCTATGGTGACCTCTTCTTGTCCAGCAGTGGCTATGCCAGCCAAAGCAATTATTAATGAGACAAGCACATACTGAGTAACAGACAGGTCTATGCCATAAACACCCAAAGCAAACACAATGCTGAAGCCAAAATACAGTATAAATCCAAACCTACCAATAATAGCTCCAATGGGCACCAACAACTGAACCAAGTCCACGTTATAATTAAAACGCCGAAGCGCGATAACCGATGGCGGTATGGTATTACTGCTATTCTGCGTCACGATAGCGATCAAAATGGGTTCAAACATTATATTCATAACTTGACCCCAACTAGCCTTCGTGTTGAACTTAATAATAGAAAGCGCTAAAATGGAAATTCCAGCGACAACCAGATAAAACTTTCCTATAAAACTCCCCATGGCTATGATTGGATCTAGTCCAAGTATGGACACCTGATGAGCTAACAAAAGCATTAAAGCTATGGGAAATAGCTTTAAGAACCACTCAAATAACTCGTAAAACAGATTTTTGATTTGTCGTGTTATGACAATAAGCAATGAATCCGATTCCAAGAATTTGCCCATTCCAATACCCAGAACAATAGAAAGCACTACGATTTGTAGTAATTTATTCCCGCTTAAAGATTCAAAAATATTTTTCGGAATGGACTCGAGTAGAAGATGCATAAACCCAGATGTTAACTTAGATTCCACTGGATCATTCAGCCCCTTTGCCTGCATACTCGATTTATCAATCATTTCTGTCAGTGCTATGTTAGAAGAAAAATCCAGATTTTTTCCTGTTTCTGTGAGCAAAGCTACACCCGTGCCGATGAAACTGCAGAGCATCAACGCGCCGATTAAAACGAAAACAACACGCCCAGAACTCAGGTCCGATTTTACGTTCATAAAATGCGCAATACTGAGAGCAATAGACGTGATAACGATCGGCATCAAACATAATTCTAGAATATGTAGGAAAACTTCTCCCAGCATACCCAAAGTATGTCCCGCCTCAGGAAACCAAAGACCAATGGCTGTACCGATGATTGAGGCCACCACAAATGATAGTTTGTTATCCAGTATTCTCGAAGCTACAGAAGAAATGCTCATTTTTAGGCCCCAACCTTATTTATTTTCTGACTTATAATTTTTATAGCTTTCATAAAGCTTCGGCATGTCATAGTGAAATTTAGAATTTACCAAAATGAATCTATCCAGATAATGCGCAAACTGTGGACTGCTCCAAGGCACTATCATCTGAATAGGATCTTCTTGATCTTTCAAGATAATTGTATCGGCAAAAATTAATAGACCAGGTTGGTTCTGCACAGCTTTTCGCACCTCCCATTCGTCACGGAAGGCCGCAAGAACTTCACCTTTTTTCATAGCACCCACTGCTTCATCCCAAGTTTTATAGGTCTTAATCTCGGCCTTTGGGAAAATAGTTTTGGCATATTTTTCATAAGAACTGCTTTCAACCACACCAATTTTTGCATCAGGTAACTCAAAAATCTCTTGCACTGTCAGATTTTTCTTATCGTTTATTTTCTTAAGTTCCATACGATTGATCAGCATAGCCTTTGCTAAAGTTACATAGCTACCCGCATACCTGATCTTTTTAGACCTGTCTGATGTGACACTCAGTTTAGAGATACCCATGTTAACTTTTTTGTTTATAACTAAATCCACGACATCATCATATGAAGCAGCTTTCACAAACTCCACCTTTACGCCCAGATCCTTAGCAATGGCCTTGGCGATCGTGATATCGATACCATCAAGTTCACCTTTTTTATTGGTAAACACAAAAGGTGCAGCATCCTCAGCCACCATTGCCACACGCAGCACACCCGTATTTGAAATACAAAGCATATCCGGAGCTTCGCTTTGCGTTTGCAGCTGCAAAGCAATTTGTCCGGAATCTAAATTTTTTGAGGAAAGCTTTCCCTGGAGGCTATTATCTAGACTTTTCTCCCTCGCACGCTTTGCATCAAGAACTACTTTTTGATCCTTGGTGATAAGCCCCTGTGCCAGCAACTCGTCTGTTGATTGCTTACTGACATCGAAATTTTCTGCAGCCACGCCATGTGGCGAAGTAATGATCGAAAGAAAAAACGTGAAAACTAAGACAGAAAGTCTAAAGGCTATTAAAGGCATAAAGTTATCCCCTATACTTATAATGCACAAGAATCTCTCATGCTTGTTAATTCATAATATTATCTAATATTTTTCACGACCATACAATGGATTATTGCATTGCAGCGCAATTAAATCGCATTTATAAATATTTTAGACATAAAATCATACGGTTATTATAGGTTGCCAAGTACGACCAAACTCAAGGCAACAGACGCAGAATTATTAATTAATATTATACATAATGATATATAATTAGTTAATATTGTACTAATAATAATTAAATTGTTGTCATAAAACATCATTTTTAATGTTATGATAATAATATGTGAACAGTATTTTTATTTTTTTTTAGGTTTATTATTATGCATGATGAAAAACAATTCAACAAAAATATTTACAGCAGACTCAATTTCAGACACCAGAACTATATATTTATTCCTGCAAGCATTGAACAGATTTTATTATTAGCTCAACAGCTGGCTCATTGGATTCATGGTTATTTTGATAAAGTAGACAATGCATCAAAATCTCAGATCCAAGCGCCCACCAATGCGGACGATGACCATATAAAAAGCGATCTCTCATCACAAGGATCCTCTCAAAAAACGTGCGAAAATTGCCATACGGAAGTTAACTTACAAGATATGGAACACAGAGGAACACCTTGCGGCATGATGCCTATAGTGCCCACGGTGATGGATTTCACCATGAGCAATGTGGGCGGGGCTTTTACACTGATCTCCGAGGGCCCACTCCCTAACCCCTTGACCTCATTTGAACCACCTGATAGCCCAACACGGCTAGATACAATTATTTTGGAAGAACAAACATATTTCAGACATATCATACCCATAGCTCCACCTGTTATCCCCATTGCTCCGCCTGAAAATCTCCCGCCCACCGATGGTAACGAAACATACTATTTTCAAGCGGCGGATCTAAGTAATAAAAGCACTTTCGTTAACCCAGACAAACTCGCAAACTCCAGCGATCCAGATAGTGGAGATATACTAACCATAGAGCACTTCGGAACTGCGGCCATTAATTTAGTAACCATCTATTCTATTACACAAACCGGATCAATAGGTTTTTATACCCTCACATATTTACCTACCCCTGGAGACTTCGCAACCATAACTATCGATGCTAGTGGCAAAGAAATTATCACAGACTACGGCGCCCTCAAGCACTTGGGCAAAAACCAAGTCTTGGAGATCACCACTTTTTACACCGTAGGTGACAATCACGGCGCCCTCGCAAATGAGTCTCATGAGAGTATCTTCATCAAGGGCTTTAATTCAGCCCCCACCGATGGAAACGAGATCTATCATTTCAATGCCCGCGACCTGGTATGCCAAAGCACGCTGGTGACGCCCACAAAATTAGCCAATGCCAGCGATCCCAACTATGGCGACACCCTAAGCATCGTTCATTTTGGCACTGCCACCATCAACCTAGACTGCGCATTTTCCATACTACAAACAGGAAAT
>JBGSQK010000059.1:0-9253 GCA_041738135.1 Alphaproteobacteria bacterium | reverse complement strand
CTGGGACTCGGGGCTATTTTTCTGACCAAATTCCTCGAGTTTGAAAAAGGGATGGATACTCATTCAATAAAATCTGAATGGGGGCATATGATTTTAAATAAATAGAGAATAGTTTTGGTCCGAAAAGATTATTTTATCTGCCTATAAGGGCTCTTGTGGTTGGGGCAACAGAAATAGCAAAACTTACTGGCATTGGAAGATCAACTGTCTATAAGTTATTTAAGAACCAAAATATCCAGTCACAAAAATAAGTCTGCCAAATATTTCAAAATCTTATTTTGTATCAAAGCAATTTATACACTCACAAACCGGACATTTCTAAATTGCTTCGACACTACAAAGGGGTGGTGTTATTTCAATTATTCCCTTAGCATAAAAGAAAAAAGGATGTATTCATATATGTCTAATTTAAGCTTGTTGGCGGCGATTGCGGTATCTTGGTTATTTTTAACTCTTTTCGTTCGACATGTTTTTCGAAACAGCTCGATAGCTCCTGACGCATGGCTCATGATAATCGGAATTGCTTATGCATTTGGTCAGCGCCATTATTTTCCCTCGCTGCCTGCTATTCATCTGACACCTGAGGTCATCCTTGTGTGCATATTCCCTGTGATCATCTTTGCCAGTGGCAGATTGATGAACATGAATGTATTAAGAAGAGAAACTGTTCCCATCCTTTTCTTTTCAGTTTTTGGCGTGATTGCCAGCATGTTTTTTATTGGTGTCCCTTTGGCCTATTTTGCGGGGATTCCTCTTTTAGACAGTCTTTTCTTTGGCTCTGCCTTGGCCGCAACGGACCCAGCAGCCGTATCAAGTGTTTTACAGCGTTTTGGCCTTAAAGAAGATATCCAACATATCATTGAGGGTGAATCTCTCTTTAATGACGGTGTTGCTTTAACGCTTTATGCGGCAATGGCAGGAATTGTCTTGAAAGGAACGGATATCAAACTGACTGTTGAGCTGATGAACTTTTCATGGACTTTGGGTTCCTCCCTGCTTTTAGGCGGGATTTTAGGTGCTGGAGCCGGTTTGTTTTTAAGGCTTTGGAAGAATCCCGATTATCATACTCAATTCAGCTTTTCGCTTATTCTCGCCTATTCTGCCTATTTAATTGCTGAGAATGCATTTCATCTGTCGGGAATTTTGTCGGTTTTAAGCGCATCAATGCTATTCATGATCACAATTTCCCCTTCTTTTAGAGAAGAGGATGAGTTTTTTGGCGACACTTGGTCTTATCTGTGCATGCTGTTTAACAGCTTTTTGTTCTTCGCTATCGGAACAGAAACCGGTGCCCATGATTTCCCTCTGACCTGGTTGCTGCTTATTGCTATTGGAGTCCTCATTGCCTCACGGGTTATCTTAATTTACACCGGCTCTCTTTTCCTGCGAGCAGTCCAATTCAAGATCTCCCTAAAAGATCAGAACCTGTTGATTTTAACAGGTCTGCGCGGCGCTCTATCCGTTACGCTTCTTTTGATGATACCGGATGAATATGAATTCCGGCACTTGTTTTTATGCCTTTCATTCGTGATGATTCTTTTCCCGTTGATCTTACAACCACCCCTATTGAAGAAATATTTATCTCGGAAAAAATCTTAAAAAACGGTGCCCCCCTAATTAGGGGGCTAATAAACAAACAACATCAAAGTTCTATAGAGTTTTTAACGCCATGTTAAATAAGGGTATTTTATTCTCCCCTCTCGGCCAAATTAAACCAATTTGGACCTCAACGCCCAAACCGCCTGAATTTCTGTTTGGGTGTATATAAAGGTCTCATAAAAAAGTATCTTTATGACATAATAAAAAACTACACCATTTGGATTAAATCTGAGCAAAAGGTTGGGTAGGCAAATACCATATCCTTAATTTGATCGGAGCGAATACCATGCTTTATTGCAAGTGCTAGTAAATTTATAAGCTCTTGCCCTTCATGGCCAATGATATGAGCCCCTAAGATTCGATTGCTCCCTTGCTCAATCAATACCTTTGAAAAAGCTGTCTGCTCTGCATAGGTGCGTCCAGAAAGCCAAGAGGCCATGTCGCTTGTTTTGATGATAAAATCTAGATTTTGTTCCCTGGCTTCTATTTCCGTAAGACCAACACTTGAAAGCGTTGGAATGGTAAAAACACAACTAGGAATAAAAGAATAATCAGGTGAGATCATTTCATCATTCGTAAGATTATGACCAACTATTTTTCCTTCGTAAGTGGCAACTGGCGAAAGTTGGGGACTACTTGTCGAATCTCCAGCTATAAAAATATCTGGATTAGAACGGCTTCTCAAAAATTCATCAAGTAGGATACGATGTCCTTCATACTCTATATGCGCTGCATCTAAGTTAAGTTCATCAACGTCCGGGATCCGTCCCGCTCCATTGGCTATAAGATCAGCTTGAATACTTTTTTCCTGACCATTATGAAGAAAATGAACAGTGAACTCAGCATTGCTCTTTTTAATATTATTAATCTTAGCGCTCGTGATAATTTTAACGCCAAGTTTTTTGCTCTCTAAAACAAGTTTATCAACAATTTCTTCATCCCATTGAGGAAGTAGTCGTGACGCTACTTCTAAAATGGTTACTTTAACACCTGCACGTGCAAAAACATGTGAAAATTCAAGACTAATCACCCCAGCTCCAATGAAGAGGATGGTGTCTGGGAGGGATTCCAATTCAAGTATATCACTACTGGTAATGACATGTTGAAACCCTTCAATAGGAAGGGTTCGGGGATTTGATCCCGTGGCTATGACAATTTTCTTCGCCTCATAAAGAGAATTATTGACAGCTACTGTATGATCATCAACAAATCTAGCGGATCCTCGTATTAATTCGATACCCTTATGCTGCAAACTTTTTTCAAATGAGGGGGAGAGTGGGTCAATGATTTCCCTCTTTTGTTGGATCAGTTGAGACCAGTCAATAACTGGTATTCCAACATGAATATGGTGAGATGGAGAACGATTGATTTTATCAATGACTTCAGCTGCTGCAACCAACACTTTTTTTGGTACGCAGCCCCTCAATGGACAGGTGCCACCAACTCCGTCTTTTTCAATAATAGCTACTGAAAGACCCGCTTTTTTAGCAACCGATGAGGCTGCCAAACCAGCATTACCCGCTCCGATTACAATGACATCAAAGGTTTGTTTCATTTTTACGTTCCCCCATTATTTCAAAGTCCTTAACTCTTTTTTAGAAAAATTAGTCAAAAAGTACGCACGCAAAGGAAATCTGAAAATACCGTTGACACAACAGTAAGATTTTATTCACCATGCTTAGCAAAATTTTAATCCAAGCTAACCAGAGGAAAATCAACTTCAGATTCAGCCACGTGGTTGAAATAGTTTGTAAAAATTTTTATACAAACGGCAGCAACAATCTCAACGATTTCTTCATCAGTAAAACCAGCTTCGCGAATTTCCACCATGTTTTGATCAGAAACAAATCCATTGTTTTCTAGGATGGATAAACAAAAGTTAATCAAAGACATGGTGCGTGGGTTTTCGCTAGTACCTTTTAGAGTATTCCTTGTTTCTTCATCTGATACACCCACTTGCTTTGCTAGCAATGTATCGGCTGAAGCACAATACTGACTTCTGTCGTAACCTGATACGATGAGCGCAATTTGCTGGCGATCTCGTTCAGATAAAGACCCCTTGATAAGGGCAGATGAAAAATACAGATAGGCTTCAAGCACATTAGATGAATGGCTCATCAATTTATATATATTAGGTACTTTTCCAAATTTTTCCTGATTGTTATCCAACAATTTAGAAGACTTATCGCCAGGCGTAAATTCAGTAGGTAAACGTGACATGATAGATTACTTTCATTGTTAACTTCTAATTTTCTGGAGAGCTCACTCTAAAGGAAATTTTAAACAAGTTGTCGAGGGCGTCTCCATGTGCCATTTAGAGATGTCCATGGTTGTTTTCTGCCCTATGTCTTTTCGATTACGCTTCAACCATTCATCAACAGCCTGCCTTCCTTTGTCTTTAAGGAGACTCAAAAATCCCCATTCAATGTTGAACTTAGAGCTTGCACCCATTGTAGCCATAAATTCTTCGTCTTTAACCACGTGTAATTTTAATAAGGCATATGGATTTTCCTGAACACACATTTGTGATTCAGTGAGTTTTTGAATGTTGATTATGGTTCGAATTTCCCGCATTAAAGAAGAATTAAAAGTAACTTCACTTAAGCGATCTAAAATCTCACGCGGGGATTTTGGCAAACCTGGCTTGTTGATAGCATTAACTTGTATAATCATAAGGTCTTTTGCTTTGCAATTATAAATGAGGGGTTCTAATATTGGGTTGCCTAAAAATCCACCATCCCAATAGAATTCACCTTTCCATTCCACTGCTTTTCTTACTGTAGGAAGACACGAAGATGCCAACAGTGAGTCAGTGCAGATGTCTTCATTAGTAAATACCTTTATGCGATTTGTTTCGACATTTGTGGCACTAACATAAATTTGAAGCTTGTCAGTTTTTCTAAGGCATTCATAATCTATATGCTTATTCAAAAGCTCTTTCAACGGTTCATAACTAGCATCGGATGCAAAGTCATAGGGTGAGAATAATTGCAGTAAGCGACTTACCCAAAAGTCTTCGAAGAACTTAAGATATTGGAATAAATCGTTACCTTTAGTATAAATATTACCGGTATAGATGTTAGAAAGATCTTTCCAGAAGTTTTCTAATATCTCTTTGGCAGTATTATTGTCACCATTTACCAAGCCAGTTGCCAGCAGAGCGCCGTTGATAGCTCCCGCGCTAGTTCCGCTTATGCCAACTATCTCTATATCGTTTTCTTCAAGGAGGCGATCCAGGACACCCCAAGTAAATGCACCATGTGATCCACCTCCCTGTAAAGCTACACTTATTTGGTGCTTTTTCATCTTGCTTCCTTTCAATGGTTAAATTTACTGCTTCTCAGCAAGTATATCATCTACCTTAAAGGTAAAAAGATACTTAAACTAAACATCGAAAAGCCAAGGAGCCTTAGAAAATCAGGTCTTCGTACCAAGGGAATGTCATAAATGAAAGTGCTAGAATCGTGATGATCCAAAATAATGTTCTTTGAAGTACCAAGGTCCGGGGCAATATGCACCCTTCACCTTCACCGCACGCCGGTGGTTTGATATATAATCGAAAGAAAGAGTACCCAAGCATCACTAAGGTCAAGACGATTAGATAATTTCTATAGGGCGTGAAAACGTTTACTGCACTAAGCCAAGCCCCACCCAAACCTAAACTAACGACTACTAGTGGCCCAATACAACAAAGACCTGCTGTTAATGAGGTGCCTAAAGCACCCAAAAAAGTTAACCATGTTGATTTGTTACTCATTTTATCTCCTCCCCAGTTTCAAAATATTCTAGAATCGGACAGGCATTGCCATCATTAGTTGTCTTAGCGCAATGCTCCACCAAAAGCTCGAGGGCCCGCCTTATTTCTACGAGTTCATGCAATTTAGAATCAATTACGGCTATTTTTTCGCGACACTGCGCCTCAGTTTCACTGCACTTATTTTTTGAAGACAAGTTTAGTGAAAGCAACATGCTTATCTCATTGAGAGTAAACCCGACGGATTTAGCCCTGCTAATGAATTTAAGTCTTCGCATGGACTCATGCTTGTAAATTCTATATCCATTGGGATGACGTATTGGCTGCGGTAATAAACCTATCTTTTCGTAATACCGTATAGTTTCGGTGCTTATATCGGTGGTTTCAGCCAATTGCCCAATTCTATAACCATCCATAAAGCTTCCCCCCACTTAAACATCACAGGCACATTCATATGCCGATTGAGAAGATTTGAAGGCCTTAAAGGCTTTTAATGCCCAGGTTTCCCCAACGCAGCCTCCCATAGTAGAAGCAACCGCTAAAGCCTCTCCTAACTCAGCTTCTGTTACGCCTAATTCCTTTGCCTTTAAGACGTAGTAGGTCAAACATGGCTCACAACGTGCGCTGATGCCCCAGATAGTAGCCATGAGGGCCTTTTGCTTGCCCGAAAGCACACCGTCTTTGAAGATGACTTCCTCGCGCATCATGTTTATGGTTCGTGTGGTGTTGCCAGTCACTTTGGAAAACTCATGGAAATGCTCGTAAGCAGCGTCTATTTTCTTCGGATCAACAGTCATAACTGCCCTCCATTTTTTCCCTTATAATTCTATTCTACACCTTGAAGTATACTTTAAGGTCAAATACTATTTTGCGTGGCTTTTATTTTTTTTTAGTTAACTGGCCTAAAATTGTTGTTAACAGTTCTTTAGTAATATGCGACTATGATGATGAACTGATGATTGAGAAACCTATATCCATCACAGACGAAACAAAAACTTTGGGAGGCACAAATGAAACACAACAAATCACTATTTATTGCATCAGCAGTTTGTTCAGCATTAACCATGGCTGCGGCCAACGCGGTTGAAACAAAAGGCGGTCATTACGACGCTGAGAAGAAACACTGTCATGGGGCGGCTCTAAAGGGGCAAAATGATTGCGCTGGCGAAGCACACAGCTGCAAGGGTCAGGCAAAAGAAGATTGTAATCCGAAGGACTGGAAGATGGCTATGTCAAAGGAAGAATGCGATAAGATGATCGCCAAAGCTTGTCCTGCTAAAAAATAACAGTCTGAGTTCATATGACACTTAAGGTTTTCTCACCAGACACCCCGGCTATAGTCGGGGTGTCTTTAAAACACCGCTACTATGAAGAAGTGGTCGAGCATAAACCTGCCATTAATTTCTTTGAAGTGCATAGTGAGAACTATTTAAGCAAAGGCGGCTGTTCCCTGGCCTGGCTTGAAACAATTCGCGAGTCTTATCCTATTTCGCTACATGGCGTAGGTTTATCTTTAGGGACAGCTGAGAGGCTTGATAGAACTCACCTTGAAAAGTTAAAAGATCTCATCCAGAGGATTGATCCCTTGTTTGTTTCGGACCATTTGTCGTGGAGTGTATTGAACGGCATCTATCTCAATGATCTACTACCCATCCCATATACTGATGAAAGCCTGGGCGTCATGTGCGACCATATTCAGGAAACTCAGGATTTTCTGGGGAGGGCATTGCTCATCGAAAATCCATCAAGTTATCTTTACTTTCCCGAAAATGAATACACTGAGCCGCAGTTCCTGAGCGAGTTAGTGAAAAAAACCGGATGTAAGCTCCTTCTCGATGTGAACAATATCTACGTCTCCAGTTACAATAACCAATCTGATGCCGAGGACTATATAGAACGAATCCCATTAAACTGTATCGAAGAAATTCATCTGGCGGGTCATAATCGAGACCACAAATTTTACATCGACAACCATGGTTGTCGTGTCCAGGACGAAGTGTGGGAACTTTATAAAGCAGCCATTCAACGATTTGGCAGGATTCCAACTCTTATTGAATGGGACGATAACATTCCCGATCTTTCCGTTCTTCTAAGCGAGGCCCAGAAGGCCAAGCAATATCAAGTAGAGTATGGTGCCCATGCAACAGCTGCCTGATTACCAAAATGCCTTTTATCAGGCCATTTTTGATAACAAGCCCCCGTTACTAGAAAAAGCAATCGGAAAGATTGAAGATTTCGAAGAGCGATTTAGGATCTATTCCAATAATGTATTTTCGTCTCTCAAGAATGTTTTAAGAGATGATTTCCCTGTGTGTTGCAGGATCTTGGGCGAGGAGAAATTTAATCAGGCCGCTTTCAATTTCGTCCGCAATTTTCCGCCGGAATCTGGATGTTTGCTGCAATACGGTCAGAAATTTCCAATATTTGTTGCGGCCATGTTCCCTGAGATGCCTCATGTTAAAGAAATAGCTGCCATTGAGTGGGCTAAGAAGGAACTTTATTATACCGATGATACATGCCCCTTGGATCCTCGGGCACTTGCTTCAATTCCCGTGAACCAGCATGATTTAATAACTTTCGGGTTCCCTAACGCCACATCCTTCATGAAATCCGAATTTTCGTTGAAGGCTCTTTGGGGAGGGACGGATGAAGCGGAAAATGATCACCCAGTTCATTCTCGCTCTTACAGTCTTTTAATTCGCCCTCGGTATAAGATCCATCATTTTTGGCTAAAAGCTGATGAATATGAATTCTACCTCCATCTTTACCAGGGAAAAACACTGGGTGAAGCATTTCAGCAGGCGGCTGAAATCAATCCCCATTTCAATCTGGCAGAAAGCCTAGGATCTGCCTTCACAAATGAATATTTTACAAACGCGGAGATTTAAGATGATATTGGAAAGCACTTATAAGACCTACAAGGCCGTATTTAACACCCTTGATAAGTGGTTAAGCCCATTGTGGTTTCTGTATATCCGCTATTGGTTAGCCGATGTCTTCTTCCGCTCTGGCTTGGTCAGTATTTCCGATTGGGAAAATAATCTGAACCTTTTTAGGTATGAATTTAACGTCCCTGTAGTGTCCCCAGAATTTGCCGCTTATTTATCCACAGCCATTGAGCTCATTTGCCCCGTCTTCCTCATCTTAGGCTTGGGGACTAGATTCGCCGCGATCGCAATCTTTTTCACGGCCCTATCCATTGAACTAACATACATCCATCATCTGGACCATTTCTTATGGATGCTAGCTTCTTCATTGTTGATATTGAAGGGCGCGGATAGAATTTCGGTGGATTATGTATTGTCCAGAAAGTTTCTTAAGAATCATTCTGCATAAATGGCGGCCCAAAACCTTGAGCTTGTGGCACGGAAGGTCTCGTGTGTGAATTCAAGAGAACTTGCCCCTATAACGCGTCACGTTATCAGTTATAGATGAACTACAACATCCCACCCAAATCCTATAACGTTATGGGTTGTAGACGGATCAACCGGAACCCCTTATCGACTTTGTGCTCTCAAACCCCTTCTAATCTCGCAGCTTGGTTATTGATTTAAGTATTGGTTGAGGAGCGGAATGGAACAACATTTATGAATCTCCAACTATTAGATTTTAACAATTAGTGCATACGCATCTGTAACGAGCCCCGTACTCACTTTCAAAAACTGAGCATTCAAACCCTAAGGCTCGGTAAAAACCAACGGTATTCTCATCGGTTTCGGCATAAAGCGTCTTAGGCGAAAAATGTTTCATTACGTATTGGGGGGTCTAAGCGCAAACCTCAGAAATTTTTGACTGTTCAATTTCGATCCATTTCTCAACGTTTCCAGGTGTGGCATTTAAAAGCAGCTCTTGAATAATCTGATCTAAATCAATGGCGTTGACATTGGAAAACACAAAATG
>JBGSQK010000046.1:0-74589 GCA_041738135.1 Alphaproteobacteria bacterium | reverse complement strand
TGCCTGGCGACAGCATTAAGCTGGTTGTCGAGCTTATGGCTCCCATTGCGATGGATGAAAGTCTTCGCTTTGCTATTCGTGAAGGCGGTCGTACAGTTGGTGCGGGTGTCGTTACAAAGATTATGAAGTAATTTAATTAGTTGATATACGGCGAGTGATCATGGAAACACAAAATATACGAATCCGATTGAAGGCTTTTGATCACAGGTTACTGGATCAGTCCACTCGGGAAATTATTAATACAGCTATTCGCACAGGAGCAGTGGTCCGTGGACCAGTGCCTTTGCCAACCAAGCGTGAAGTGTTTACTGTGAACCGCTCGCCTCATATTGATAAAAAGTCACGTGAGCAGTTTGAGATTCGCACTCACAAGCGCATGCTTGACATAGTGGATTGGTCACCGCAGACAGTTGATGCTCTAATGAAATTAGAGCTTTCTGCCGGTGTTGATGTTGAAATCAAAGTCTAGAGTGAGTCGATTATGAGGACTGGTTTAATAACTAAAAAACTTGGTATGACACGCCTTCTAACGGAAAAAGGGGAACACGTTCCTGTTACCGTTTTGCAAATGGACGAATGCCAAGTTGTAAACTTACTGAGTAAAGAGAAGAATGGCTATTCAGCAGTTCAGATCGGCACAGGTAAGATTAAAACAAATAATGTAACAAAGCCAATGCGTGGCCATTATGCCAAGTCGAAGGTAGAGCCTAAGAGAAAGCTCGTTGAGTTCCGTGTATCGGATGATGCGATGTTAAACATTGGTGATACATTGACCGTTGAGCATTTTGTAGCTGGGCAGTTTGTTGATGTTACGGGTATAACAATCGGTAAAGGTTTTGCCGGTGTTATGAAGCGCCACAACTTTGCTGGTTTAAGAGCCAGCCATGGTGTATCCGTTTCGCACCGTAGCCATGGTTCAACCGGTCAGTGTCAGGATCCAGGTAAAGTCTGGAAAGGTAAGAAGATGGCCGGCCATATGGGTAGTTCACAAGTTACAAAGCAAAACTTGGTTGTGATGCTAACTGATATGGAACGCGGTTTAATTTTAGTTAAGGGTGCTGTACCTGGTTCTAAGGGTGCAACCATACTGATTTCGGACGCCGTCAAGAAGGCTCCTTCAAAAGCTGCGCCATTTCCAGCAGGTCTTGTAAGTTCGCCTAAATCCCATGAAGCGGATAAAGGGCAACTGAAGGATGAAATTGCACCGGCAGCTGAAGTAGAAACAGTGCAGGTAGAGCAATCGTCGGCACCAGAGGTAGCTTCTGTGAATGAAGCAGAGTCACAAGCTGCAGAAGTCGTTTCTGAGAATGAAGCATCAGCTGAGCAAGCTGACACTGAAGGTGGAGAAACAAAATGAAGATAGATGTTAAAGATATTCAGAATAAGACTGTTGCATCCGTAACTCTTTCTGAAGAAGTCTTTGGTCTTCCAGAGCGTAAGGATATTTTGCATAGAGTCGTTCGTTGGCAGCTTGCAAAGCGTCGTTCCGGGAATCACAAGACAAAGACGATTTCCGAAGTGAGTGGAACAGGTAAGAAACCTTGGCGCCAAAAAGGTACAGGTCGTGCACGTGCGGGTTCTTTGCGTAACCCAATTATGCGCGGTGGTGCTTGTGTGTTTGGGCCTGTGGTTAGAGATCACAGTCATGATCTGCCTAAGAAAATTAGAGCATTGGGTCTTAAGACAGCTCTTTCAGGTAAATATAAATCAGGCGAGCTAGTCGTAGTTGATTCTCTCGATCTGAAGTCCAATAAGACCAAGGATCTGGTTAAAATATTAGAAAACTTTGGTTTTAAGTCAGCTTTGTTTATTGATGCTGATCAGGTAAATGTTAATTTTGCTTGCGCTGCCTCTAACATAGTTGGTATAGATGCATTGCCCCATCAAGGTTTAAATGTTTATGACATTCTTCGTCGTGACAATTTGATCCTTACGAAGGCGGCAATTGAAAAAGTTGAAGGGCGCCTGAAATGAAAATAGCAGCAGTTAAGCCACAAAGCTTATCGGTATTTGATGTGATTCGTGCTCCTGTTATTACAGAGAAGTCCACGATTGCACAGGAAAATAACCAGTATACCTTTAAGGTTGCAGAGAACGCTACCAAGCAAGACATTAAAATTGCTGTAGAGACTTTGTACAAGGTTAAAGTGGAAAAGATAAATACAATTATCCTCAAGGGTAAGGTCAAGCGTTTCAAGGGTCGCCTTGGTAAGCGTAATGGCGTGAAAAAGGCTATCGTCAGGTTGGCGAGCGGTCAGAAAATTGATTTGAGTTCTGGGTTGTAAAAAAAATGGCATTACGTACATATAATCCGGTGACACCTTCGCAACGTGGTCTAGTCTTAGTTGATAAGTCTGCGCTTTGGAAGGGTAAGCCCGAAAAATCTCTTGTCGTGGGACAAAGTAAAAAAGGTGGCCGTAGTCATGGCCAAATCGCAGTACGTCACCAAGGTGGCGGACATAAGCAAAAATACCGCTTCGTTGATTTTAAGCGGAATAAGCTGGATGTGGCTGCAACTGTTGAGCGCATAGAGTACGATCCTAATCGTACAGCGTTTATTGCTTTGATTCGGTATGAAGATGGTTTGCTAAATTACATTTTGGCACCGCAACGTTTAAGTGTTGGTGACAAGGTTGTTTCTGGCGACAAAGCAGACATTAAGGTTGGTAACGCTCTTAGGCTGAGAAGTATTCCCATTGGTACAATTGTACATAATGTGGAGATGAAGCCAGGAAAAGGTGGACAACTAGGGCGTTCTGCTGGTAGTTATGTACAGATTGTCGGACGTGATGGAGATTTGGCTCAGCTAAAACTTTCTTCCGGTGAGGTCAGGGTCGTATCTGGTGATTGTATCGCAACCGTTGGCGCAGTTTCAAATGCGGATAACAAGAACGTAAAGCTTGGTAAAGCAGGGCGTTCTCGTTGGATGGGTCGCCGGCCAACTGTTCGTGGTGTTGCCATGAACCCAGTTGATCACCCACACGGTGGTGGTGAAGGTAAAACTTCAGGTGGTCGTCACCCAGTTTCACCGACTGGTAAGCCGACTAAGGGTAAGAAAACGCGTCATAACAAGACTACGGATAAATTTATTATTCGCCGTAGGGCACGTAAATAAGGAGTTAACAATTGTCTCGTTCTGTTTGGAAAGGCCCATTCTTAGATCGTTATCTGTTCAAAAAAGCAGATGCGGTTCGAGCGTCTGGACGTAAAGAAGTAATCAAAACGTGGTCGCGTCGTTCTACGATCTTGCCACAATTTGTTGGTTTAACCTTTGGTGTGCATAATGGGCATAAATTTATCCCTGTGTTTGTAACTGAAGATATGATTGGTCATAAGTTTGGTGAGTTTTCACTAACACGTACTTTTTATGGTCATGCTGGTGAAAAGAAAGCGAAAAGAGGCTAACAATGGCCAAGACAATTAAACGTGATGAGAAAACAGCTTTTGCAAGCGCCAGTGCACTGCGCACAAGCCCTCGTAAAGCTAATCTAGTTTTGGGGCTTATCCGTGGTTGCCACGTAGCAGAAGCTTTGGATAGATTAACAACTTGTCGCAAGCGTATTGCGATTGAGATTGCAAAGGTTTTAGAATCTGCTATATCTAATGCGGAGAACAATCACAACTTAGACGTTGATAAGTTGTTTGTAAACGAAGCAATAGTAGGTAAAGCTTTTGTTATGAAGAGATTTCAAGCAAGAGCTAGGGGCCGCGGTATGCGGATTGTTAAGCCGTATAGCAATGTACGAATTCAGCTTACAGAGCGCGAGGAAGCGAAGTAAATGGGACAAAAAGTTAATCCAAATGGTATGAGGCTTGGTATTAACCGTACGTGGGATTCACGTTGGTTTGCCAGCAATGATTACGGTCAAATGCTACAAGATGATTTGCGCATTCGTAAGTTTATCAATGATCGTCTCAAGGCAGCTGGTATCGCTCGTATAATTATTGAGCGCCCTGCTAAGAAAGCGATTATTACAATTCACGCAGCAAAGCCTGGCATAGTTATCGGCAAGCGCGGTGGAGATATTGAAAAGTTAAAGAGTGAATTGTCAGCTTTGATGAAAGCGGAAGTGACGCTAAACATAGTTGAAATTCGCAAGCCAGAGCTTGATGCGAAATTAGTAGCAGAAAGCATTGCTCAGCAAATGGAGCGCCGCGTGAGCTTTAAGCGCGCGATGAAGCGTTCGATTCAGTCAGCCATGCGTTTGGGTGCTCAAGGTATTCGTATCATGTGCTCAGGCCGTTTAGGTGGTATTGAAATCGCTCGTACGGAAGAGTATCGTGAGGGGCGTGTGCCTTTGCATACATTGCGTGCGGATGTGGATTATGGTGTTGGTACAGCTTTTACAACATACGGAGCGTGTGGTGTAAAGGTCTGGATCTTTAAGGGTGAAATTCTAGAGCATGATCCAATGGCGCGTGAGCGTCGTTCGCAAGATCAGCAAGCTAATAAGTAAAAAAGGTTTATGATATGTTATTCCCGAAGAAGACTAAATTCAGGAAGGCCCATAAGGGTCGTATTCATGGAAATGCAAAGGGTTGTACAGCTCTAAACTTTGGATCTTTTGGTTTGAAGGCGACGGAGCCTGCACGTATCACTTCGCGCCAGATTGAGGCTGCTAGGCGAGCAATTACTCGTCATATGAAACGTGCGGGAAGAGTGTGGATTCGCATATTCCCAGATATACCTGTTTCTAAGAAGCCCGCAGAAGTGCGTCAAGGTAAAGGTAAGGGTAGTCCAGAGTTTTGGGTTGCTCGTGTGAAGCCTGGTCGTATTATGTTCGAGCTAGATGGTGTGCCAGAAGATTTGGCACGTCGTGCTTTTGAACTCGCTTCAGCGAAGTTACCGATTCATACTCGGTTTATTTCTAGAGAAGGTTAAGGAGTAGGATAATGTTGTTAACGCAAGAAATTCGTAATCAGACAAAAGATCAGTTGACACAAGAGCTGAGAAATCTTAAACAAGAGCAGATGAATCTGCGCTTTCAAAAAGCTTATGACCAATTAAGCTCAACGATGAGAGTGCGACAAGTTAGACGTCAAATAGCGCGCATAAAGACTATTATGGGCGAAAAGACCTATAAAGGAGCAAAGTAATGCCTCGTCGTGAGTTTGAAGGTATAGTAGTTAGTGATAAATCGAATAAGACCGTGATCGTCAAAGTTGAGAGCATGGAAATGAATCCGATTTATAAGAAGTTTTTAAAGCGCACACGTAAGTTTGCGGCTCATGATGAGCAAAACAAATTTAAGGCTGGAGATGTGGTACGCATTCAAGAATGCCCTCCCATATCAAAGCGTAAAAAATGGTTAGTAATTACATAACGCATTGTTAGAAAAGGGCTTTTAAAAATGATCCAGATGCAAACTAGACTGGATGTCGCCGATAACTCTGGTGCGCGTGAAGTACAGTGCATTAAAGTTTTAGGTGGTTCAAAGAAGACATCAGCTAAGGTTGGCGATATTATCGTTGTATCTGTTAAAGATGCAATCCCAAGAGGTCGCGTAAAGAAAGGTGATGTGCTTAAGGCAGCGGTTGTTCGTACAACCTATCCTGTGCGCAGACCTGATGGAACGCAGACTCGTTTTGACCGTAACGCAGTTGTTTTGATAAACAACCAGAGGGAGCCTATAGGTACTCGTATCTTTGGCCCAGTGACTCGTGAATTACGCTCTTTGGGTTTCATGAAGATCATTTCATTAGCGCCGGAGGTTTTGTAATATGGCTAATAAATTACATGTTCGTCGCGGCGACTCAGTCGTTGTGGTGGCTGGAAAAGATAAAGGCAAAGAAGGCGAAGTCATCAAGGTGTTTCCTGAAGAGCAACGTGTGCTTGTTCGTGGCGTTAATGTCATGAAAAGACATACAAAGCAATCTGCAGCAAATCCGCAAGGTGGGATCGTTCAAAAAGAAGCATCAATTCATGTTTCTAATGTGATGCATCGTGATCCAGAATCTGGTAAGCCGACGCGTATGGGACATAAAATGTTGAAGGATGGTAGCAAGGTTCGTTTTGCTAAAAAGTCCGGATCAACGATAGATAATAATTAGGCATAGTTATGGCACGTTTAAGACAACAATATTATGACGTTATTCAACCGGAGCTGATGAAGCAGTTTTCTTATGGAAACATTATGCAAGTCCCAAGGATTGAAAAAATTGTAATCAACATGGGTGTTGGTGAAGCTGCTCTAGATAATAAAAAGCTAGACGCTGCTGTAACCACAATGGAACTTATTGCTGGACAGAAGGCAATCGTTACGCGCGCAAAGAAATCTATTGCAGGTTTTAAGCTTCGTGAAGAGATGCCGGTAGGTGTAAAGGTTACGTTGCGTAAGACGCGCATGTTTGAATTTCTTGATAGGCTCGTCAACATTGCGATGCCTCGTATCAAGGACTTTCGTGGCATTTCGCCAAAGAGTTTTGACGGGCGCGGTAACTTTGCGATGGGTGTTAAGGAACAGATGATTTTCCCCGAAATTGACTATGATAGAGTAGACAAAGTTCGCGGAATGGACATTATTATCGTAACGTCTGCTACCACTAATGAAGAAGCTAAAGCACTGTTGAGTGGTTTCAACGTGCCTTTTACAAGTTAATCGGGTAATCAATATGGCTAAGAGAAGTTCAATTGAAAAAAACAATCTTCGTAAGAGATTGACGGCGCAATACAAGAATCGTCGTGATAACTTACGTGCGATTTTCCGCGACAAGGATTTGCCGGCTGAAGAACGTTATGCAGCAATGGCTAAATTGTCTGAGTTGCCACGCAATAGTTCAAAAACACGCGTTCGTTTGCGTTGTGAACTATCAGGTAGACCTCGCGGAAATTACCGTAAGTTCAGGCTTTCACGTATAGCTTTGCGTGACCTTGGCTTGCAAGGTATGGTTCCCGGTTTGACAAAAGCTAGTTGGTAGAGGATATTTGTAAATGGCTATGAGCGATCCAATTGGTGATATGATTACCCGCATTCGTAATGCACTTATGCGTAATAAATCATCACTAACTTGTCCTTCTTCAAAAATGCGCATGCGTGTTCTTGAAGTTATGAAAACAGAAGGTTATATCCGCGGATATGAAGAATCTGATATCAGCGAAGGCAAGAAAGAACTTAAAATAGAACTTAAGTACCGCGATGGGCAATCTGTTGTTCAGGAGATCTATCGTGTTTCTAAACCTGGACGTCGTGTGTATTCAACGGTAGAGAGCTTGCCTCTCGTATATAACGGTTTAGGTATTTCGATCGTATCCACCTCAAAAGGTGTTATGTCGGATAGCGAGGCTCGCCGCGTGAATGCAAGTGGCGAAATAATTTGCAAGATTTTTTAGGGATCAGATATGTCACGTGTTGGAAAACACCCTGTGGCTTTACCAGCTGGCGTTGAATGCCAATTGAGCGATAGGGAAATAGGAATTAAGGGCAAGCTTGGTCAGCTAACGATGGCATTGACATCTTTAGTTAAGGTTGAGCGCGTGGATGGAACAATAAAGGTTTCTCCTGTCGATGAAAGCAAGCAAGCGCAAGCTATGTGGGGCACAACCCGTAAAAATATCATGAATATGGTAGAGGGTGTGAGCCAGGGCTTTAAGCGCCGTTTGGAAATAAACGGTGTTGGTTATCGTGCGGCTTTGCAGGGCAGGGATCTTATTTTGCAACTGGGTCACAGTCATGAGATTAAGTATGCTATTCCAAACGGAATAACCATCACTTGTGAAAAGCCAACTTTGGTGCTTGTTGAAGGTTACGACCGTCAACGTGTTGGGCAAGTTGCAGCAGAAATTCGCTCCTATAGAGGACCAGAGCCATATAAAGGCAAGGGTGTTCGTTATGAAGGTGAGTATGTACTGCGGAAAGAAGGTAAAAAGAAATGAGTCAATTGCAAGGTATGTTGCGTCGCAAGTTTCGCGTACGTACAAAAATACGTTCTTGTTCAACTGGTCGTCCTCGTTTGTCCGTATTTCGTTCGAACAAGTATATTTATGCGCAAGTTATTGATGATGCTAATGGAAAGACATTGGCAACTGCATCAACTTTGGAAAAGACACTGCGTGATAAACTTAAGTCAACGAGTGATATGAGCGCAGCCGGTGCGATTGGCAAGTTAATTGCTGAACGGGCTGTTAAAGTAGGTGTTAATGAAGTAGCTTTCGATCGAGGTGCTTACCTCTACCACGGCCGTATTAAGGCTTTGGCTGATGCAGCTCGTGAAGGCGGACTTAAATTCTAGGATTGATGCAAAATGTCTGAACGTAGAAACGATAGATCGTCTGATAAAGGACAAAGGGATGAAGAACTAGTCGAAAGGCTAGTGAGCATTAACCGCGTTGCCAAAGTTGTAAAAGGTGGTAGGCGTTTTGGTTTTTCTGCTCTGGTAGTGGTTGGTGATGGTCGTGGTCGTGCCGGTTTTGGTACGGGTAAATCTCGTGAAGTTCCTGAAGCTATCCGCAAAGCAACTGACGACGCTAAAAAGAGCTTTGTTAAAATTGCCTTACGTGAAGGCCGTACTTTGCATCATGATATCGAAGGCCATAGTGGCGCCGGACGTGTATATTTACGTTCAGCCCCTCCAGGTACAGGAATTATCGCTGGTAAGCCAATGCGTGCCGTATTTGAAGCGCTTGGTATACAAGACATAGTTAGTAAGTCATTGGGCAGTGCTAACCCGCACAACATGGTACGGGCAACGTTTGATGGTTTGACTCGTGTGATGTCGCCAAGGCAAATTGCGACGAAGCGTGGTAAGAAGCCTAGTGAAATCGTATCTAGACGCGGCAAGGGCGAGGCAGTAGAAAAGAGTGAGGTAAGTGAAGATGTCTGATACAACTAAAAAGACAGTTACAGTTACTCAAGTTAAGAGTATTGCCCGTCGCACAGATGACCAAAGGCTGACATTGATCGGTCTTGGTTTGAACAAGTTGCATCGCACACGCACCTTGGAGGATACTCCTTCGGTGCGCGGCATGATTAACAAAGTTAAGCATTTATTGCGCGTTGAGTAAGGTCAAGAAAAATGAAATTAAATGAATTAGCAAACAATCCTGGTTCCACGAAGAACCGTAAAAGAATTGGTCGTGGTCCTGGTTCAGGAACAGGCAAAACTTCTGGGCATGGTCATAAAGGTCAAAAAGCTCGTAAGGGTGTTGCCATTGATGCATTCGAAGGTGGACAGAACTCAATTATCCGTAGACTGCCTAAGCGTGGTTTTACGAATATCTTTAAAACAGAAGTTGAGATCATTAACACCGGTCGTCTTCAACAATTCGTTGACGCAGGTAAATTAGATGCCAAGAAGCCGGTCACAAGAGAAGTCTTGACTCAAATCGGTCTGGTTAATTCTAAGGGTCTTGTTAAATTATTAGCAAGTGGCGATCTTAAGACCGCATTAAACTTAGAAGTTGATAGAGCATCTGAGGCAGCTGTTAAAGCTGTGGAAGCTGCTAAGGGATCTGTAAAGGTTTTAGCTGCTTCTAACTAAAAACGAAAATTAAAGGGGAAGATTTATGGCATCTATGGCCGAGCAGCTTGCTGCTAACATCAATTTTAGCTCATTAGGCAAAGCCGAGGACTTGAAAAAGCGGCTGTGGTTTACTTTGGCTGCGTTGGTGGTTTATAGGCTTGGAACATATATCCCCCTTCCTGGTATCGATGCTGCCGTCTTGGCTGAGTTTACCGAGAAGAATGCCTCTGGCGTTCTTGGTATTTTTAACCGTATGTCCGGTGGTGCTTTGGGCCGTATGAGTATTCTTGCTTTAAGCGTGATGCCATACATTTCTGCCAGCATTATCATGCAGCTTATGACAGTGGTCTCTCCGACTCTTGAGGCTCTCAAGAAGGAAGGCGAAGCAGGCCGTAAGAAAATTAACCAATATACACGTTATGGTACGGTTCTTCTGGCTTGCGTCCAGGGATACTTTATGTCCGTAGGACTAGAAGCTATGTCAGGTGCTATAGGACCTGCAGTGGTGGTGCCTGGTCTGCTTTTCCGTGTTATCGCAACAGTAACATTTACCGGTGGTACGTTATTCCTGATGTGGCTTGGTGAACAGATTACTAGCCGCGGTGTGGGTAACGGTATTTCATTGATTATTTTCTCAGGTATCGTGGCCAATTTGCCGCATGCTATCGTTTCAACTTTAGAACTTGGAAGGACTGGTGCATTGTCTCCGGTGGTCATCTTGGGTATTCTCATCATGGCAATTGGTGTGATTACCTTCATCGTCTTTATGGAGCGGGCACAACGTCGCGTTTTGGTCCAGTACCCGAAGCGTCAAGTGGGCAATAAGATATTTGGTGGGCAATCCACACATTTACCTATTAAGATCAACAGCTCCGGTGTGATACCGCCTATCTTTGCGAGCGCGTTGCTTGGTATACCAGTTTCAGTGTTGGCTTTCATGCCAGCCGATCAAAATGCAGGCTTCTTCTCAAGTCTCTCTAGTTATCTTGGGCATGGGCAGCCGCTGTACTTTATTATATTCGTGTCCCTGATCACATTCTTTGCATTCTTCTATACCTCCATCATATTTAACCCTGATGAGACGGCTGAGAATCTTAAGAAGAACGGCGGTTTTGTGCCTGGGTACCGTCCTGGCAAGAACACATCTGAGTATTTGGACTATCTTTTGACCAGGCTTACGGTTATCGGCGCCATATATCTTTCGGCTGTCTGCGTATTGCCTGAGCTGCTTATTTCTCAATACAGCGTACCTTTCTATTTAGGCGGTACTAGCTTGCTGATCGTTGTTGGTGTAGGTATGGACACCATGTCTCAAATACAGTCCCATTTGCTTGCGCATCAGTATGAGGGCCTTATTAAAAAATCCCGCCTGAAAGGTAGGAAGAATTGAATATAATACTTTTTGGCCCACCAGGTGCAGGCAAAGGTACGCAATGCACCCACATAGCTGAAAAATATGGATTGTATAAATTATCAACAGGGGATATGATCCGACAAGAAATTAAGGATCGAACTCTGATTGGCAAGAAAGTTCAAGAAATTGTTGAGTCGGGAAAGTTTCCTGATTCCGAAATAATTAACCAGATGGTCGCTTCAACCATATTAAAGTTGAAGGGCTCTAAAGGTATCGTTTTTGATGGTTATCCACGCACCTTGGATCAAGGTCAGTTTTTGGATGGTTTCTTAAACGAGAATGGCATGAAAATCGATAGCATAATAATGCTGAATGTGGATGAGGAGCACCTTATTTCACGTATATTGAATCGATTTACTTGTGCTAAATGCGGTGTAATTTATTCGTCTAGCAGCCATATGCCCATTATAGAGGGTGTGTGCGATAAATGCGGTAGTACCGAATTTATCCAGCGGGCTGACGATACAGAAGAGGTAATTCGTACTCGCTTTGATACTTATAAGCGGGAAACGGAAGACATTATTCAATATTATGATGGGCAAGGTTGTGTGGTCCGAATCGATGGAAATCAGTCTATTGAAACGGTTACAAGCCTCATTGATCGTGTTATTGATGATAAACAAGCTGAACTTCTCAGAGAGGTTTGTTAATATGGTTGACTTTGGAAGTTAATCAGGTATACATTCGTTAAGATTTTTTGAATAGAAAAAGGAGTATGCACGGTGGCGCGTATTGCGGGCATAAATATACCATCAGACAAAAGGGTGGTTATTGGCTTAACATATATATTTGGAATTGGACGTAAGCATGCGGCTGATATTTGCGAAAAAGCATCTATCAAAAGCTCTGCACGGGTCAATGAGTTAAGTGATGACGAGATCGTCAAAATACGTGAGATCATTGATAGTGATTATCACGTAGAAGGTGATCTGCGTCGTGAAATCGGTATGAATATAAAGCGATTGCAAGATTTAGGCTGTTATCGCGGTATTCGTCACCGTAAAGGTTTGCCTGTTCGTGGTCAGCGTACAAATTCGAACGCTCGTACCCGTAAAGGTAAGAAAAAGACTGTAGCGGGCAAAAAGAAATAGTTGATAGGTTTGTTCTATGACACAAAAGAATACTACACGACTTCGTCGTCGCGATCGTAAAAATGTACCAACTGGAATTGCACATATAAATGCAACTTTCAATAATACTTTGATCACAATAGCTGATCCACATGGTAACTCACTAGCGTGGTCATCATCGGGATCATGTGGTTTTAAGGGTTCGAAGAAGTCGACCCCCTATGCCGCACAGCTGGCTGCTGAGGATGTTGGTCGTAAGGCTATGGAGCATGGTGTTAAGACCTTAGAAGTTGAGGTAACTGGCCCAGGGTCTGGACGTGAGGCTGCACTACGTGCGCTTCATGCGGTTGGATTTATTATTACGTCTATTCGTGACGTAACACCGATTCCGCACAATGGGGTTCGTCCACCCAAAGCACGTCGTGTTTAATTATTAATTACGAGATCGGAGACAGGTAAGTGATACAGAATAACTGGCAGACACTTATTAAGCCAAATAATCTAGATGTACAGCCTGTATCAGGGGCTGCTCATCGAGTAACATTAGTGGCAGAGCCCCTTGAACGCGGTTTTGGAACAACCCTAGGTAATGCACTTAGGCGTGTTCTATTGTCGTCTTTGCAAGGCGCGGCCGTAACTTCTATTCAAATGGAAGGCGCTCTGCATGAGTTTTCAACTCTGCCTGGCGTTCTTGAAGATGTTCCTGACATTATCTTGAACATTAAGACTTTGGCTGTGCGTCTTCATAGTGAAGGTCCACGTAAAGTTCGTTTGAACATCACAAAGCCTGGTCCGGTTTATGCGAGTCAAATCGTATGTCCTTCTGACGTTGAAATTCTATCCCCTGAGGTGCATATTTGTACGGTCAGTGAGGGTGGTGTTCTCAATATGGAGCTGACTGTTGAGCTCGGCAAGGGTTATGTGACTGCGGATCAAAATCGTCGTGAAGATATGCCTATTGGCACGATTCCAATCGATTCTATCTTCAGTCCTGTACGTAATGTATCTTACAAGGTGGATAACACCCGTGTAGGCCAAGTTACTGACTATGACAAGCTTATGCTGACCATAGAAACAAATGGAACGATCACGGCTGAGGATGCAGTTGCTTTTGCTGCACGTATTATGCAGGACCAGCTTCAAATGTTTATCAACTTTGAAGAGCCTAAGACTGTTGAGCATAAAGCTGAAGAAAGTGAAATTCCATTCAACCGCAATCTTTTGCGTAAAGTGGAAGAGCTTGAGCTTTCAGTACGTTCTGCTAACTGCTTGAAGAATGAGAACATCGTCTACATTGGCGATCTCGTTCAAAAATCAGAGGGCGAAATGCTACGGACACCTAACTTTGGTCGTAAGTCGCTCAATGAAATTAAAGAAGTTCTGGTGCAAATGGGACTTGAATTGGGTATGAATGTACCTGATTGGCCTCCAGAGAACATCGAGGAACTAGCAAAAAGAATAGAAGAACCTTTCTAATACGGTATTGAGGAGTATACGTTATGAGGCACGCATTATCAGGTCGTAAGTTTAACCGTCGTTCAGGCCATCGCCGCGCGTTACTTGCAAACTTGGCTAACTCACTAATCAGGCACGAGCAAATTAAAACGACTCTGCCAAAAGCTAAGGATTTGCGTCCTTATGTGGAAAAGCTAATTACATTGGGTAAGCTAGGCAGCTTGCACAACCGTCGTAACGCGAACGCAATCTTGCGTGACAATGAGAATGTTTCAAAGCTCATTGGTGCGTTGGCTGAGCGCTATAAGGACCGTCAAGGCGGTTATGTGCGGATCGTTAAGGCTGGTTTCCGTCACGGCGACAACGCTCCAATGGCGATCATCGAACTGGTTGATAACAACGTAGTAGCCGACAAACGCGCTCGCTATGATGAAGTTAACGAAGAAGGTGAATTGGAGACGAAGTCTTAAGGTTTAACTTTAAGGTTTCTGATTCAAATCAATGTATAGAATTTGTTAAAGCCAGCTCTTAGGAGCTGGCTTTTTTCTTTTCTGATATTGCTGTGGGAGGGTATTGGGTCTTATTTGGATTAGATTTCGTTTAAGTTTTACTCAGCTCTCTCAATGTAGCAGTTTGATCTACTAAAATTATTCTGCGGTATTAGAAGATCCCACGCTTGCGCCGCTTAATACTAATTTCGGGAAATAATACCATTTCCGGAAATTAACTTACAACAGCAGCCCTCCCGTGCCTCCCTGGCCTTGAGCCGGGGGCCAGCGAAAAAATGTGCTGCTTGCAGCTCTGCATAGTACATTCAGAGTCGCTAGCGCTCCACTTATTGCGCTGAACCCCGGCTCGAGACCGGGGAGGCACGGGGGAGCATTCGAACAGCTTTTTATTGGAAATGGTATAACTTATCTAATGCATCATCATTCATAGCGCGGCTCGGTGTAGTTGAGTTAGCGTGGAATCCAGAGAATAAGCGCAGCGATAGCAGCTCTCTATGGACCATAAAGAGTGGATGGCTTTAGAGGCTATGGAAAATATCTTTTTTGTTCAAGCAATGAAATAGTACACTACTCTGACCCGTCATTACGAGCCCCTCCTGAGGCGTGGCAATTTACTTTTTTCCTCACGAAAAATCAATGTATAAACGGTTACATCAAAGTGGATTGCCACGCCCCAAAAGGGGCTCGCAATTACGGGGGCCTTGCCAAGGCGCGCTCTGGATGATGGGGGATTAGAAAATCACACTTTTCAACTAATTGCTCAGATATACATATTTACTGCCATCACTCGCAAATTTAAAGCCGCCAAATTTTACATATAGTTGGCTATAGAACTCTTCTATGTCCCCTAGATCAGAACCTGACAGGCCTAGTTTATTTAGAAATGATTGGGCAAGAGAAGATTTAAGGCCATTGAATTGAAAAATCCGGTGTAATGTATTAATTCTGTCCATAGGGCGGCCCTTGGTCACTAACTTATCAACGATATTTTTTATGGTTGAATTGGGTTTATCGGAGTCTAACAAGGCTGTGTAGAAAACGATCCAGGGTTCATTGGGGCTATAGCCTTCATAGCAATTATTGGCACCTTTATTTTCTTCAACATACATAGAGCCTATGTTTTCTGCCTCTAGGATGCTGGGGAAATCTGCGTCCATGAATTGTAGAAATAAATCCCGTAGGGCACCAAAGCTGGCTGTTTTCATAACAGGAAGAGCCTTTATCCAATCTCCTATTTTCACGGCCTTGTCTTTATTAAATTGCCGGCTACCAGCTAACATTCCATATAATTTATAGAGTCCTGCCCCACCCTGGTCTTCTTTGCACCTATCCCATATGCCGCTTTGCTTGAGACATTCGGTTAAGTCTTTACAGTCAGCAGTTGAAATGAGATCTAAAAATATAAAAAGAGATCCTGTGTTTTGCTCTGGATCGAACAGTTCTAAAACACCTTCATCCCTTAGATACTTAGCTGAGGCTGGTTCACTGTTATTAACGACGGCAGTCTCCCATACGGATTCACTTGAGCTCTGGCTCGCCATAGCATTTGTGGCCATTACAAAACCTACTATGGAATTTAGAAATATTTTCTTCATGGGTTACCTCGTTGAATTTACTCATTAGATTTATAAGTTTTATCGATCTTAATTCTGTGTGTCAAATTATTAACAAAAAGGCATCGGGCAAAATTCCACCTACTTACCCCAAGGATAAACACTCTCTTGCAGCTCTGCTAGTTTGGCGTCGAGTGCGGCTTTTATTTTCAGGCAGGTGTTCCTTGGATCATTAACCAGCGCGTTGTTGAGCTCGGGGTTTGAGTGTGTCATTGCTTCTATAACTGGTTTCAACACGCAATACCCATATGTGCAGCGCAGATTGGTTAAGTATTTTAAGGTCCGTAGAAGAGACGGAATCCTGTCATCATCATATGTGGACTGAAACCGCAGGGCATTATTGTAAGCCGGATCTAGCAAAGCAACATTCTCATCCTTAAGTATAAGAAAATGTTTGCCACCCATATTTGCAACATTATAATGCCCTTGGGAAAGATAGATGTTGTGGCTTTCAAAAGCAAATCGCGTAAAAAGAAATGCTCGTTCATGAATCTGTCGTATAGTTAAATCCGGGTAACTTAAGGCCATAGATTGAAAATGCCTTAGTCTTTCTTTAAAATCATTGATTTGAATCTCAATTATGGCATCAGATGCTTTTTTGGTAATTAGACTTTTCAAGGGCTCTGCATCGGGTTTTAAGCTTCTAATCAGAGCAATGCCTTCCTGGGAAAAGCAAAAATTACCTTGGGGTAATTCCCAGCTTGAACACGTTGGGCTCATGCTTTCAAAAGTGTATTGGGTGCCCATTAATACAAGATCAAGGCATCCCTGCGCATTCATCTGTATGAACGTTGCGTAAGGTTGTGACGATCGAGAGTCGGTCAGTATGTAAAGTATATATAGTTCTTCAACACTTTTTCGAGAGATAGATCGAACTATTAGTTCGGCTTCCTTGTCATCTCCCTTTCTGAGTACATCATATAGCGTAAGCAAGTTTAATGAGCCAAATTTATTCATATGTTTGCTCAGAGCTTGTTGCAATTCTGGTATTGCGTGACGGGGTTGCCCATAGCTGCCATAAACGCTTATAAATTTCTCGAGCAATCCCCTTTGAGGTTCGCGATGTCCTGCTATATTCAAAGCTTTGACTTCACAAGATTCGACAACCACTGACATGCCTAAAGTGCGTGCCATAAAAGAGATGAATGCTTCTTTGCGCACGCGGTCATGCATAGGAGCTCCATCGCCTTTTTTAAACACAGCTTCTGGTGAGCCGGAATGGGACATAATCACATCAATACCATCCATTCTGCCTAGCTCTTTGTGGGGGATATGAATTAGTCCATTTTGAGCGGCTGATTTTGTGACGCGTGTGTACCAAAGAGCATCAATGTTCGGATTCTGCGACGATGCAAAAACATTACAAGCTGTCATAACAAACGAAAAGGCCAGGGTTAAGCTGAATAGAATTTTCTTCATAACATTCTCCTGTAACGGAGTTCTTTATACATTGTAGAGAGTATTAAAGCAAATATTTTCAGCGACTTGGTAATGTTACGCTTTCTGGTTTTGTGTAAGACTCACCAACACAGCAATTTTGCCATGCCCCACTAGGGGCATTTTACTCATGACTTCTGATTGGGTTCATTGCCCCGGAAGCTGTTCCCTCACCTTAGCCAGAATATGTTTATCCTTAACGTTCATGCAAAGCTCACTTAATCGTTTTATTAATTGGGGTCTTGTCCATAATGCAAAATTATCCGGTCTACAGCAAAGCAAGTCCACATAACGTATGTTCTTGGCCGACAGATCGCTCAACAGCCAGAGGATGGTAGGGAGTGCTTCAAGCTCATCTTGGAGCGTTTGTTTAGATAGGCTTGTGAAATGCTCTTGAATAAATATTTTCTCAGCTGGCGACATTTTATACGGACAGGTTTGATCCAATGTCTTCGTTAAGAGCTCACGTTCAGAATTTTGAATAAACGCAAGTGCTTTGTATGCTTGGGTATATGTATCCAGTTGGTCGCTTAAAGGGGCGTTTATAGCGCTTGGGATTGTAAAGTTTAGTTCGGGAATAATTCGAGTGACTGAGCTGATGCTATTTAGATCTGTCGACTGAAAGAAAGATTCCGACTGTCCGTCCTCCGCAAATGCGCGGCTGGAGTTGAGTGCGTGGTTAGTGAGCGCACGGGCAAATACCTCCTGCTGGGCAAGGGTGTACATGCGTTTTGCATAGACTAGCTGAGCGCCCGTTTCGTAATCCTTGTACCCAGTTGTCAGTGAATGGCCAAAGGACTTCATCGCCGATTGCCACATTTCAGCCACATCCCATTGCTCCAGAGGAAGGATCTGCAGGTTACGTATCAGTGCTACGATGTGCCAGGGATAAGCATAAGGTTTCGGGGATAGGACGAGGCCGTAGTTGCTCCAACCAGGAGGAGTTGGAATCCATGGCCCTCTGTAGTTTTCGAGAGTATCGACTAGCTTGGTCCTTCCATGGAAGCTATGTGGAAAGAACCTATCAAGAAAGAACCAATCAAGCGACCGCAGGATCATTAGGGGATGTGTCGTTAAAAACGTGTCCACCGGTTGCATGGCATTCGGAACTTTTTGTTCCATAACATTTTCTAGCCGAGTGCACGCTTTATCAAATGACTCAGAACCATTCCGAGGATCTCGCAAATGATATCCGCTGATACTGGTCAACAACTGGTGACCTTTGAGAGGTGGGGCAAATTCATCAGAGGCAAACAAAGGATTGATGCTTATGGTGAAACTGAAAAGTAACAAAACGCGGCGTAGTATGATCATTTTTTCCCCCTTATGACATTTTGTCTAGTATATGGATATTCTACGAAGGATCAATAGTATGTGGCTGGAAAATTTAGGTGCCAGCTTGACATGCGCTGCTTATCATGAGAAATACCATTAAACTGAAGAGTGAAAGTCAGGAATAAACATGATACGTCAGCTATATAGGCTCTGTATAATATTTACGGGAATATTGATAATGACAACTGAAGTCCAAGGAAAAAACAGGTTAGTAGGAAAAGTGGTGATTATCACAGGGGCTAGCAAGGGTATTGGGCTCGGAATTGCCAAGGTGTTTGCGAGCGAGGGCGCTAAAGTGGTTCTTGTCAGCCGTACAGAATCAGAACTAAAAAAGGGCATGGCTGATATTATCAAGCAAGGCGGAGACGCCGCTTATGTTGTCGCCGATGTTTCAGTGCCTCAAGATATGGAATTTATTGCTCAAGATGTTTTGAAAAAGTATGGTCGAATTGACATTTTGGTGCATAATGCGGGGATATACCCCGTCTCACCCATTTCGGAGATGACCGTTGAAAGTTGGGATAGGGTCATCAAAACGAATTTATCAAGCACATTCTATGCTGTAAGAGCTTGTTTGCCAGCTATGAAAAAGCAGAAGTATGGCCGTATTCTGTTAACGTCGTCCATATCGGGTCCAACGGTGGGTTGGCCGGGCGGGACTCATTACACAGCATCGAAAGCCGGCATGAATGGCTTTATGAAAACAGCTGCTATTGAGCTGGCAACTTATAATATTACGGTGAACGCTGTTGAGCCTGGTAATATTGTATCTGAGGGTTTGAACGAAATGAGTGAAGAGCACATTAAGAATATATCCTCCGGTATTCCAATGGGCAGGCTAGGAACGCCAGAGGATGTGGCCTATGCTCACTTATTTCTTGCATCAGATGAGGCAAGTTACATAACAGGCCAATCCATCATTGTTGATGGCGGACAGGTATTGCCTGAATCTGATCAACATATGCAGATGCATCTAAAGTGAGGATTTGCGAACAATTATGAAAAAAAGACTTCCTGACTTTTTTGAAAGCCAGGGCAGGTACGTTATTTTTTCTTTAATTGTACGAATGGGTAACGTTCGGGATATTCTAGCTTGGTGTCTATGAATTCTTTCATTTTCTTACTGGCGCTGAGGCATGCACTTACAAAATCTTGATCGAGGTCTCTCATGATGAGTGTCTGCCCATCATGTTGCCTTGGCTTTCTGAGAACGATGGCGGAGTAGGGGGACTTTTCTTCACTTTCAGCAAATGAGACATGTTGATCTGAGCGTCGCTTGCATGTGGTATAATTTTTAACCGAAATAATTTCAAACCCTACTTGTGTAGCTAGTCTTTCTAGGGTGGCGGGGCTTATTGCATTGCTAGTATGCATGGTATTCGGTTTCATTCTGAGAATAGATCTTAGTATTTCTGACTTTGAAAGCCATTTATCGTCGATTAGACCTGGAAATATTAGATCTTTCTCCTGCGACGCAAATTCACATATAAAAGCGAGGGCGGCTACATAAGCAAAAGTCGGACTAGCTGCCTTTAGGATTTCTTCTTCGCTATATGGCTTAGCAAAAGAGTGTGCCATCACGTGTAATGTTGCTCCGGGCTTTAGTAAGTTAAAGCCGTTAACGAAGAACTTTAAAACTTGCTCACCGTCAAAGAAATGAATCATGTTGGACGATAGGATTTTGTCAAAGCTATTATATGGGCTAGGGGTTCGTAATAGCTGAACTAGTGCTTTGTTGTAGGGAAGCTGGAGACAATCTCCTACAAATGTATGGGCGCGAGCCGCGATGATGAGCTCACTTATGTGGCTTGCGTTGGCCTTAAGCTTTCTCTCCCCTTCGGCTTTGAGAGCCTTTAATTTGGCTTCTAGGTGGCACAAATTGAGTGGAGAGAGCTCGTTTGCAAAGACATGGGCGTATTCTGTCTCACGAAGAACCCTCATGGTCAGTCGGCCATATCCCTCGCCGAGCAACAATATTTTACCTTTATCCATCTCTTCTAAGTCAACAATTCGACACTCTTTGATAAAATCTTCTTCAAAACTCCCTAGATCATTAAAAGTCGCGCCAAGGCCGTTTCGTGTTTGAAGCATAGTGTGTTTGATGGACTCAGGATCAATGTACGCTGGTCGGTTTGAAGCAAATGATGCAGAGGAGCAAAGACTTGCCGCTAACAAAAGAGTGTATAATAATCTTTTTAACATTATGTATTTCCTAATAAAATCTAATCTAAGCGAATGATAATTTGTAATACATATTGACGATTGTATCAATAAAAATATTTGACCGCTGAAATTTATTCCTTCGCTAATTCATTCTTCAGCCTCTGAAGGTGCCGTATGCGGGTGTTCACATAATCGGTCATGGAGCCAAAATAGTTATATGGGTAGCTAGTGCGAAATGCTGTATTGGTTAACTTAGCGTCTTTTTTGATGAACTTGTTGAATCGCGCTTGGCTGGTTTTGAATTCCTCTAGTTTATCGCTGTTTTCGTTGAGTTTCTCTTGTTTTTTGTAGAGTGCCACCACTTCTTTGTAGAGTCGGTCCATTTCTTGTTTTCTAGCTTCAAACGCGCTGCTAGCACAGGTGTGCTCTTTTTCTACCGCGTTCATGGTTTCTAAGTTCTTGGGGCTACAGCGATTAAATTCGGCATGGTAATCATATGACGCTGTGTACGTCATTTCTTTTGAGGAGCTGCATGCGCCTAGTATTAAACAACCGAATGCATAGAATCCTTTTGATGAGTATCTCATGACCGTGGCTCCCTGAAATTTTTCTTGTTATATAAACTATCCAACCTGAATGGGGGTTAAGTCAATTAAAATTATGTGATTTTGCATATTCAATCAACTTTGTAGCGTTTCGTATGGCTTATGGTATAATTAAGAGTTCATTTATGTATGAGGTCTATCGTGTATCGTATTCTTTTCGCTCTTTTGTTGAGTTTGACAGTATCAAAAGCCCAGTCGCAGGAACCACCTGCAGATATTGAGCCCATTCCACAGGGACAAACTGAATTTGAGCTCATGAATCCGCAAAAAGCCATTCCAGGCTCGCGTGAGGAAGTGCACTTAAGCTATGCTAAAGTGGTAAAGCAAGTGGCGCCTGCTGTGGTCAATATCTTTGCCAACAGTGCTGTGAAATCACAAGGTACCTCTCCACTTACGGAAGACCCATTTTTTAGACAGTTTTTCGGCGAAGATTTTTTCTCCGGGAATTCACCCATGCGCATTCAAAAATCATTGGGTTCAGGAGTAATTATCAGGGGTGATGGTCTGATTGTAACCAGCTTTCACGTAATCCAGAATGCAAAAGAGATCAAAGTGGTGCTGTCCGACGGCAGAGAGTTGGAAGCGGAAGTTGTTGCCAAAGAACCCCGTACAGACTTAGCCGTTTTGAAGCTTAAAAATCCTCCTGCGCAATTGCCATTCCTTAAGTTTAAAGATGTGGACGAGATTGAGGTGGGGGATTTGGTTTTAGCCATTGGTAACCCCTTTGGTATAGGTCAAACGGTTACCAGTGGTATCGTATCGGCCATGGCAAGAACTCAAATTGGGGTTTCAGATTTCAGGTCATTTATTCAAACGGATGCAGCTATTAATCCTGGAAACTCAGGCGGTGCATTGGTGACCATGGACGGCAAGCTTGCTGGTATTAATACGGCCATATTGTCCAAATCTGGCGGCTCTATTGGAATTGGATTTGCTATTCCAACGAACCTAGTTCTACCACTCATAGACAGTTTGAATTCTGGTGGTCAGGTATTACGCCCATGGGCGGGGGCAAGGGTTGCGAGCGTTACTCCTGAGATTGCTAAAGCCTACAATTTAGAGATACCCGTGGGTGTTGTGGTGACAGGTGTATATCCTGGTAGCCCAGCTGAAAAAGCGGGTCTTAAATTGGAAGATCTTATTTTAAGTGCCGATGGTAAGGAAATACGGAATGAAGCTGGCTTCTTGTTCAGGATAGCCTCTCGTAAAGTGAAGGATAAGATTGAGCTGCAGATCGTTAAAAAGAATGGCGAACGTGAGGTTAAAACGGTTCAGCTGGAAGCTCCATCGGATGGGGCAGGTAACAACCCCGTCCTGCTGCGCGGTCGCCAACCCTTAGAGGGTGCAACCGTTGCTGATCTTTCGCCTGGGCTTGCCACAAATCTGGGTGTGGATTTCATGGAGAAGGGCGTTATTGTGTTGTCCATTGAAGCAAATAGCGCCGCCAGGCGTATCGGCATTTTGCCTGGAGATATCATCACTGGTGTGAACGAGCAAGCCGTTGAAAATGTAGAAGGCCTTGCGAACAGGTTGACTAGAGCTCGTGGTAATTTGCAAGGACCTGAACGCATCAGCTGGAAGATCGAGATCAGGCGCGGTGGTAAAAGTTATACGATTGTGCTGCAATAATGGATGGTAACCACTCACCAACTCACGTCATCCAGAGCAGCATAAGCGTAGCGTTGCTGCGTGGGATCCAGCGCATAAGTGTGAGCGTATGCGAACTCGATCGTACTTTAATACGGAGCTCGCATGCGCTCGCACACATTCGCTGGATCCTTCGCTTCCTCCGCAAAAGCGGAGGCGCGCTCTGGATGACGAGATTTTTGGTGAGTGGTTACAATGGATGATCATCGTCCTCTAGCCGATCGCTTACGACCACAGTCTCTTGATGAGGTTTTAGGTCAAGATCACCTCATTGGTCCTGGAAAACCGTTGAGCCATATGGTGGAAACCGGGCATATTTCGTCTATCATATTCTGGGGCCCTCCGGGTTGTGGTAAGACGACCATTGCCAAGTTATTGGCCCATAGGTCTGACCTGCATTTTGTCGTGATGTCGGCTATTAATTCAGGCGTGGCTGAATTGCGGAAAGTGTTTGTGGAGGCTGAGGAGCAAAAGAAAAAAGGCGTTCGCACTCTTCTTTTCATAGATGAAATCCACCGTTTTAACCGTAGTCAGCAAGACAGTTTTCTGCCCTATATCGAGGATGGAACAATTATTCTGGTGGGAGCTACCACGGAAAATCCTTCCTTTGAGTTGAATTCGGCGTTGTTATCCCGCGCCCACGTTTATACCTTGAATCGCCTCGAAGAGAATACGCTTGACCTACTTCTTACTCGGGCCGAGAAGGAGGTGGATAAGAAGTTACCCCTTACGCCTGAAGCAAGAGCCATGCTCTGTCATATGGCCGATGGGGATGGGCGGGGAATTCTTAATATGGCTGAAGCTTTGTTCTCTTATGAAGCAGACAAGCCACTTGATCCAGAACATTTGCGTCAAATATTGCAAAAACGTGCGCCTTTGTATGATAAAGGACAAGAGGGTCATTTCAACCTCATCAGCGCTTTGCACAAATCCATGCGGGGGTCAGATGTGGATGCTTCTTTGTATTGGTTTTCACGCATGCTCGATGGGGGAGAGTTGCCTCTTTATATAGCACGCCGCCTCGTAAGATTTGCTGTGGAAGATATTGGAATGGCCGATCCCCAAGCCTTGGTGCAAGCTAACGCTGGCTTGGATGCGTTTCATAATTTGGGTTCTCCTGAGGGCGAATTGGCGCTGGCGCAAGTGGTCATTTATTTAGCCACAGCTCCTAAATCTAATGCGGCGTACACCGCCTTTAAATTGGCACAAAAATCCGCGCAAGAGTCAGGATCTTTGATGCCACCAGTCATCATTCTCAATGCTCCTACCAAACTTATGAAGCAGGAAGGGGACGGCAAAGGCTATATCTACGATCACGACACAGCCGAAGGTTTTTCCGGTCAAAACTATTTCCCCGACAAAATGCGCCGTCAGCAATACTACAAACCCGTAGAGCGCGGTTTCGAGCGCGATATCATCAAACGCCTGCAATATTGGGAAAAACTGCGGCTGAAGAAATGATTGCTTTATTCATCTCTTAACCTAGCTTTCATTTACACTGTTTCACAAACTTGTTATAATTAACCAACAAGACGAATAAATAAGGGATGTTTCAGGTGGCTTACGTTGTAACCGATACGTGTATTGAATGTAAGTATAAAAGCTGCGTGCAGGTTTGTCCGGTGGATGCTTTCAGAGAAGGGCCCAATTCTGTGGCCATTGATCCGGATGTGTGTATCGATTGTAACTATTGTGAGCCTGAGTGTCCTGTGAAAGCCATCTACCCTGGCGATTTGGTGCCGGAGCAGTTTGTGCATTTTATTGAGCTCAATGCAGAGCTCTCAAAAATCTGGCCCGTTGCTACGTTTGATCCAGGACCTATGCCCGATGTGGATAAGTGGGTGGACGTCAAAAATAAACTTCCATATTTGAAAAGGTAAGATTCAAAGCAAACCCGTCTTGATGGTGGTTTAACTTTTTTTTAGCCAGGGAATTTCCATTTGGAGTGTTATACCTAATCTACATAGACCTTGTTAGAATCTTCTGTACTATAGGGTCATTTAGGTGAAGTGATATTCCTCAACTTTTTCTGATAATTCCAGAATTTACTTGCCAAAGCATAGTCCGAACCTGGTATGAGCGGATCAAGGAATTCCACTTGCTTGCTCGGTAGAGTTTTATAGTAGATTAAGAATCCACTGAAGATTTCGGCCGAAAATTTAAAAAATATAGTCTTACAGGTATTCAGTCCAGTAAAGATGCTCTTCTCATTTAGATACTCTACGTTGTAAGGTTTATTGTCTGCAGGAGAAATTGAGTTAAGCTTAGCTGTGTTGATCAGTGGAAGTAGGGTCCGTAAGATCCGCAACTGCTCGTCCGTCTTGTATCCTCCGAGAACGTTTATAAAGATAATTATTAGTTTGGTATACGTATATTTTTGATTTTGTATTCGTGTTGTAACAAAATCTTTCAGGAGAGCCAAAATTGCTAGGGTATCCATATGTACACTTCTGAGAAAAAACTGTTTCAGATCGCAATTTTTCAGTGGGAAAGCAGTTTTGAGCTGAGTAGAGACTTGTATGCCGAGTAAGTTGTGCCAAACGAATAAACCGTTTTGATGTAATTCATCCATGATTTCTATTTTAGTAGGTTCTTCAAGAATATTTTGGAGTATGGGTAAGAGGATCTCTACCTGTTTTTCATCTGAAGAATAGTAATAACCGCCGTACTTGCATATCCTCCAAGAAACAGCGGAGAGAGCTCTTAAGTCTTCAATCTTACGACCGCGCTTTTCCATTAGGCACAACAATTGAGTCAGCATTTCTGTCCCAAGGGAAGAATACAACATGGTTTCGATGCAACGCATTTCCTGTACGCTGAAAAAACGCTTTGCAAAAAGTCCCTCTGCTTTTTCTTTCAGTGAAGCTCTTCTTGTTTTGATTTCTTTTTCTTTCAATATTTTAAACACTTGAGGTGTGAGTTTCAAATTTGAACGAAGTACTAAACGTTTTAACTTCGGAAATGTCTGGGTAATTAACAGGCATGGAATTTCTTTAGGTTTTTCTAATAAATGATCGTGTGGTTCCCACCCTCCCCAAACGAAGTGGTCTTCTCTGCTTTTAGCTACTTGTTCTTCCGGAATAAACCCCATCTCAACTAGGGCTTTTTGGTTCAGCTGAGTCAAATGTAGTTCTTCAATTTGTAGAGCATGTGGAAAAGGATTTTTACCTTCTTTTACGGCAGCCCATTTATCTGTCTGCACGAATCCGCAAGGCAATGAGAGCACAACCCCGTACCCGAATGACCGGAAAAATCTGTTTATACCGCTCATGCCAGGAATATTGCCTGACAAACGACCAATAAGCTTTATGACATCTTTAGGGGCTGCCTGAAGTGGGAAATTATAAAAATAACCAGGCGATGTGGGGTCACCTTGTACGGGTATAAATATCTTACGGTAATCTTCCAACCGGATTCTTACGATGTTTTGGTCTGGTTTTTCAATTGTTCTTTCATTTTCCAGAGGTAAAGGAGCGGTGTATACCACCTTTGTAGGTTCTTCTTTGTAATAGACAACGATTTTTACTTTGGGCGAGGTGAGGTCCACGGGGTGAGCTAAGTCATAATTAGTGGCCATAGCGTGGGGTATATAGAATGAAATAACCGTTATAAGCGTTCTTTTTATCATTTTATTCCCTGTTCATATAGTATCAATCTTTGAAAATAACTTGCAGCATAACCCTCCCGTGCCTCCCCGGCCTTGAGCCGGGGTCCAGCGAAATAGAGTGCTGCGAAGCTGCTCTATATAGAAAATAATGAGTCGCGGACGCTCCACTTTTTGTGCTGGACCGCGGCTCAAGGTCGGGGAGACACGGGGGTGGTGCATCAGTTGTTCCCCTGAAATAGCCGTCTGCTTAAAGCTCTACCACCGTATAAACCTTATGCTTTGCGGACCACTCGGACCATTTGGTAACACCGTAACCTTCTGGGTCGTTGACGTAGCGATAGAAGGCTTTTATGAATTCAGCACGGTTTTCTAGCATTTCTTTTGTGTAGGTTGATGTAGCCCATACGCGCGTGTCAAACAGGTCTTCAGAACCGAGCAAATGCTGTCTTTTTACGATGTCCTCCACGGACACTTCTCTGCCATTTTTCATAATATCATACATGACCATCGCCAATGAGGTTCGGCTTCTGCCGCCGTTGCAATGGAAATGTATCCATGAGGGTTGGGGGATGGAATTAATGGTATCCATATACTGATCCACTTGCTCTGCTTTGGGAATACGATGTCTGGTTTGCAAAATGCCTATATATTTAAAGCCCAGGGCTTCGGTAATCTCTTTTTCCGTCTGCATGTCTTCTTTTGTATGGACCAACTTTCCGGTGTGTATGAGCCTGCGGATATAGTGGCGAGTGCCTATTATGGCCATGTTAACGCCGGCTTCCGCTGCGCTATCATAACCATACCACCTCGCCGGGGAGCCATTGATGTAATAATGATCCTCTTGTTGCAGATCAAAACTGTAAACGGGCATGCCCATGGAGCCAAGATTTTTTTTGAGACCGCCTTGTGTTGGTCTGCGGCTGCCTGAAATTCTGAGAATTTCCAGACCTTTTCGTGTTGGTAACGGCGTGACAGATGTGGTCTTGAAGGGATGATCGGTACTTCTAAAACGAGGAAGCTCTGACATCTTCTGCATGTCGTAAATATACATACCGCTCAAGAATACGATTAAACACGGTAGTAAAACTTTCAGCAGCTTTTTTATATTTTGGCTCATATTACTATCCTCTTAAGTTAATATTTCTAACAATATATAGCGTTCTAAATGAATTTAGTCTATAAAATAATGGAGCTTGGGAATAGGGCGCTACTTCATTAATTTGTTCCGTGTCACCCACTCGTTTGCACGGGTCCATGCCAGGCCTCGCAAGTATGCCTTTATTTCTCCACCCGTGACCAAATTCTCTTCATGGTCATATACAGCAGGGCTGTGAATATGATCATATAGAGCATTACCATGACGCCCATTTGCTTGCGTTCTTCCATGTGCGGATTGGCGGCCCAGTAAAGAAAGGATGCCACATCTCTAGACATTTGATCCACCGTTGCCGTTGTTCCGTCAGAATAAGCTACCTGGCCATCAGTAAGGGGTGGCGCCATGGCTGTTTGATTGCCAGGGAAGTAAACGTTGTAATGCATACCTTCTCCTAATTTAAAGGAAGCAGGAGGCTCCTGGTAGCCAGTTATATATGCATGAATGTAGTCTGGGCCGCCTTTGCGAGCGCTAACGATGAGGGAAAGATCGGGCGGCAGAGAGCCATTGTTGGCAGCACGTGCTGCCTGTGAGTTAGGATATGGGGAGTGAAAACGATCTGACGGCAATGCAGGCCTGTCAACGATTTCGCCTGCATCATTGGGAGCTGCGGGGACGTTGTTTTGACGAGCAATTGCTTTAACTTCTGCTTCGGAAAAACCCAGTGCTGTTAGATTGCGATAACTCAACAGCTTTAATGAGTGACAAGCTGAGCAGACTTCTTTATAAACCTGAAACCCTCGTTGCAATTGAGCTTTATCAAAAGTGCCGAAAGGGCCGTTGAATGTCCAGCTTTCTTCGGAAGGCTTTATGGATTCTACTGCACCTACATTGGAAACGCATAACCCGAGAAGAGCTGTGGCCAAATATATTATCTTTAGTTGTGTTTTCATCTTCATGCTCTCTTCAACCATCTGCCTTACGTCTTTGTAAGTTTGGATGTGATATACTTTCAGGTAATGGCAATGGACGCTCGTAACGACCTAATAGAGGCAACACAACCAAGAAGAAGGCAAAGTAATATGTGGTTGATAGTCGTCCAATCCAAACGGGAAGGCCTTCAGGCGGTTGTCCACCGGACCAACCCAATGCAAAACATGCAATTACAAACACCCAGAAGAAGTACTTGTAAAGTGGCCTAAAGCGAGCGCTTTTTACGGGAGATGTGTCTAACCAGGGTAGAACAAAGAGAATAAATATGGAGCTGAACATCAGCGCGACACCCATAGCCTTGTTAGGCACAGATTTCAATATGGCATAGAAGGGCAGGTAATACCACTCAGGTACAATGTGCTGAGGTGTTACCAGCGGATCTGCGGGGATATAGTTGTCCGGCTCGCCAAAGAAGTTGGGAGAGAAGAAGACAAAAAAGCCCCAGATAGTCACCAACACGCCAAGTCCAAAAAGGTCCTTAGCAGTGTAGTAGGGGTGAAACGGAAGAGTATCTTCCTTCTTTTTCTTTTCCACACCCAAGGGATTGTTCGATCCAAACATATGTAATGCAACCAAGTGCAAACAGACCACGCCAATAATCACGAATGGCAGTAAGTAATGCAACGCAAAGAAGCGGTTGAGTGTAGGGTTGTCGACGGAAAAGCCACCCCAGAGCCATTGGACGATGGATTCACCGAAAAATGGAATCACGGAAAAGAGGTTAGTAATAACGGTTGCGCCCCAAAAACTCATCTGTCCCCAAGGAAGCACATATCCCATAAAACCGGTGGCCATCATGATCAAGAAGATAATGACGCCCAAGATCCACAACAATTCACGGGGTCTTTTATATGAACCATAATACATGCCTCGGAACATATGGATGTATACGATGATGAAGAAGATCGAGGCGCCGTTCATGTGGATATAACGTATGAGCCAGCCATAATTCACGTCGCGCATAATGTGCTCGACGCTGTTAAAAGCATAGTCCACGTGAGGTGTGTAATGCATGGCTAAGAATATGCCTGTGGCAATCATTACGACGAGTGTGATCCCTGCCAGTGAGCCAAAGTTCCACATATAGTTCAAGTTCTTTGGTGTGGGATATTCCAAAAGCTCCTTGTTCAGAAACCAAAATATGGGTAGACGTTCATCTATCCAACCGATAACACCACTAGGTTTTTTCTCGTTCTGCGTCATATTTCAGATCCTATGCGAACAGTCGTGTCTGTTAAAAACTTGTACACTGGTACTTCCAAATTGGTTGGTGCTGGTCCTACGCGAACGCGACCAGATGTGTCGTATTGCGAGCCATGGCAAGGGCAGAACCAGCCGCCATATTGACCATGAGGGTCACTGGGCTTTTGGCCCAAAGGGACGCAACCCAAATGCGTGCAGATGCCCACGACGATTAACCATTCTGGTTTGTAAGTGGTTCTTTCCGCATCCGCTTGTGGGTCAATCAAAGTGGACATATTCACATCACGTGCTTCCTTAATTTCAGCTTCAGTTCTGTGACGAATAAAAACAGGTTTGCCACGCCACATCACTGTGATGGCTTGACCAACGGCCACAGGCGAAACATCAATGTCAACGGTTGCCATGGCCAAAACATCCGCAGATGGATTCATGCTCGAAATGAAAGGGTAGATTAGGCTGGCAGTTCCAACCGCACCCAAAGCGGTTGTGGTTAAAACGAGAAAATCTCGGCGACTTGCACCGGATTGAGAATTGCTCTTCGTGGTCATGCGTGTCCCTGACGAATATCTTATTATCTAAAATATATATTAATTATTTTAAAAATCTAGGGGATTTGCGGCACAGATGCAAGAATTATTCGTAAAAAACTGATGAGTCTAGTTCACAAAGGCTTTCTTTAGGAGACCATAAGCCACGTTGATGGTTTTGAGTCGCTCTTCAGCGAATTTACAGCCCTTGTTGATATCTGGATGGAATTTCTTCACTTTAGTTTTATAGGTCTCGCGAACGATTTGGAAAGTCACCGGCTGGTCAAGCTCTAACATCGCAAGGGCTTTGCATTCTTCCGTATGATGTGCAAACCACTTAGCATTGGGGTCATTAACCTGGGCGTGTAAATTCTCGCCTGGAAAACAACCGGTAAGCGGATGATAGTGTAAGGAATTTTCCACAAGTTTAGTAAATTTCTGCTGCCCCAAAGGCCAGGTAGGTCTTTGCCAAGTGCTATCGGAGCGATGGTGAGCCTCCACTTCCGTGTCGTTCATGCCTGCATAAAAGTTCCAGTGTTCGTTATATTCACGCACATGCCCGACGCAAAACCAATAGTAATCATCCAAACGATCACGGTTCTTAGGTGCACGAAATTCGCCTGCCTCCAAGCATCCCGGTCTATCACAACGCCTGGTTGCCGGTTTAACGTCCCAATTCTCATAAACAAACTTGTAAGATCTTCTCATAACAATCACTTTTATTCCCTTTCTCCCATTATAGCAAGAAAAGTCAACGGAGTGTTTACAAGATGAGAAAAATTTTTGGGAAAATGCGGTTTATTTTGTATTGGGGTAGTAGGTTAATGTGGAAATATTTATTGCTATGGCAAGCATTTTCAGCAGTTTGGATAAAGAAGTTCCGTGTTTATTGCGAAAACAACTAAAATGACTGCTCCAACAAAATGTCGAAACTCAAAAGGTACTTTGTAAAATGTCCCCAGTCATTACGGACTGGGGAACTGTGTTTTGGGAAAATGTTATTGAACGTTATTATTGGTTATATTCTGGCAGATGTTTACGAAATTATTGATATCGCGAGCTAAATTACGCAAGTATTGAGGATCCAAAAATACAGCCATACGACCTGCTCCTTGACCATTGCCACGGGTATGCAGTGTATATAAAGCATCATTTTGCGCAGCAGCGAAATTTCCAGCAGCTTCATATGCTGCGATGGCTCTTGCGGCATTTAAGACATCTTGGAGCGGCAGCGCACAAGTTGCGCGAACTTCTCTCAGATGATGAGGTAGTTGATGGTTGTTTACGGCGGCTACTTGAGCTTGTGTAATTGTTGTTACGCTTAACGCATCGTTCCGTACAAAGAAAAGTTGTATGTAGTTTTTGCCTTGGGTGTTACCCCCGTTGGGTTTGAAATCACCAGAGTAGGCGTAAGGACAGCCACGAAGAGAATTACCTGATATCTGTATAGCCTCTGCTGTCTCTTCTCGGGTTTCTCTTGCGGCAGCAGATGTTGAATATGGATCAGTAGGATCACATTTCCCCGCAAAGAAATTGACACATGGCATGCCATTGTGCGTTTTCTGTGCATCGATGCCGACCAAAACTGTATACTCTAGTGCTGGTATTGATTGTGGAAAATGTTTTACTACAGCAACTCCCGCGCGTTCCACGATTCCAAAATGGCATGTGGGAAGGCTTGCATAGGCTGATGGTAAAGCGTTTAAAGACAACGCTGACAAAACAAGTGATATTCTTAATAACTTATTACGCATAATTATTAACTCCTAACTAAATAACCATCCCATGATGATGTTATAACTACACCTAATGTTAAATTAATAATTTGTCAAGAGGTTATAACATTCTTCGTTACGTGAATTTCTTTTCTTTTATGTAGCTTACAAGCGAATCCAAAAAGGTTAATAATTTTTTGGCTTGAATATAAGCTGTATTCAGGTTGTCAGCTATAAATGAGGGGCTGTCGGGGTACTCATGGACGAGAATATTACGGAGTTTTCTGAGCTCTTGCCACCTTGCTGCGCTGGGCAGTGTTTCTAATTTCTCGAGCTTGTTTAGTCTATCTATGTAGCTTTTGTTTTCTGTGGACTCACCCAAAATCTCCAACAAGGTGGTGAATACCTTTTCTCCCAAAGAGTCCTGTAATTTACCCAATCGTGTTGTAAACATATCCATGTAGGCCAAATCATCTTCGGGAATCGCGTTCACATTATAAACCTTGAAGGGATATAAGTGTTCAATCTTGTTTAAGGCAAGATTTAATCTGCCTGCATGTATACGGCAGATTCTTAATTCAAATGCTAATAGTTCATTTGTTTTCCTATTATTTTGATACCTTCTTTTTTAGCGACACTGTAAATGGGTAAATCTGGATCATCAGCTTTGAGGACCAAATCAATTTTTTGCTCCCCAAGCGTGCTTTCTAGTTCAGACAAAAAACGCAACTTTCTGTTGTTGGCTTCAGTAGGGTCATGAATATGAGTTTCAATGTAAAGATCAATATCTCCACCCCGTTTATTCAAATTTGTGCGTGAACCAAACAACCAGAGATGATCGTCTTGTAAAAAACATAACCTAAAAGCTTTGCTGATAGCCAAGACTTCAAAGTCAGTTAGACGTATTCCTCTCATTGGTTTTTACCTTCTGGTTGCAAATGTTGTTTCTCAGTGTAAAGTTTCAAGACTCTAAGCTGCTGCTGGTGTCTCCTGCGGCGGATTATTCTTCATAATCGTCTCCACTTCTTTAATGGATCTATCCAATTGTGGATCACGGCCAGCTGCATAATCTTGCGGCTTGAACTCTACTTCGATATCTGGATCCACGCCATAGTTTTCAATGCCCCAGCCTACGTCTTTGAACCAGAATGAGAATTCTGGTTGCGTTGTATAGCCGCCGTCCACCAGGGAGTGTCTTGGCCAGATGCCGATGACGCCGCCCCAGGTTCTTTTGCCCAGGAGCGGGCCCAATTTCATCATTTTGAACACGTGGGAGAACATATCGCCGTCGGAGCCTGCGTACTCGTTGGTCAGGCACACCATGGGTCCTTGGGGGGCGTCTTCTGGGTAGGAGGAAATGCCAAACCAGCGACATTGGTCGTAGCCTAGGCGCCTGCGGGCCAGTTTTTCGATGAGCAGTTGGGAAACATGTCCACCGCCGTTAAAACGTACGTCGACCACCAGGCCTTCGCGATCCAGTTCGCCCAAAAAGCCTCGGTGGAATTCGGAAAAACCAAAGGGTGACATGTCGGGGATGTGGATGTAACCTACTTTGCCATTGGTCTTTTCATGTACGTAAGCACGATTTCTCTCAACCCATTCACGATAGCGTGCCATGTATTGAGAGCGTAAGGTCTCAACGGTGACTTGTCTTTTTGCTTTACCTTTAGGGTCGCTGATCGTGAGTTGTACCTCTTGTCCAGCCATGTTTATAAGATGGGACTCAGGTCTGGTGTCTTCATCGCATGGTCTTCCGTTAACAGCCCAAATAAGGTCGCCTTCTTTGATGTTGAGGCCAGGTGCATATAAAGGTGAACCAAATTTTTCTTGCCAGCAATCGCCACGAGCGATGTTGCTAATGCGATAGGCTTTCGTTTTAGCGTCATACCCAAATTCCGCGGCCAGTTTGCCCACACCATAATGAGGAGGATAGCGCACATCGCCACCAAATACGTAAGCGTGGGAAGCACCCAATTCACCTTGCATTTCCCAGATGAGGTCGCTGAGTTCTTCTCGAGCACCTAAGCGGTCCAATAGGGGTTCATAGCGATCGTATACCCCTTGCCAGTCAACCTTTGACATATCTTCACGCCAGAAGTGATCTCGTTGCAGGCGCCAGGCTTCCCTGTACATCTGTTTCCATTCTAATTCTGGGTCCACTAGAACTTTCACTCTGTTCAAATCAATCCAACCATTGCGCTTACTGTATTTGGCGGAATCCGAATCGGAGTCAATCTTTTCTCCCGCTTTGCCCACACGCAAACGATTGCCGATGCGCAGAACCATGGTTGAGCGATCTTGGTTCACGGAAAATTCGCTGATGCCTTCGTATATAGAAGTGAGTTTTTGACCGTCAAACTCGTAAGCATAGAGCTCGTCTTCCGCATCAGGCTCTGTTGAACCTTCACCGCCAAGAGTGCCTTCCAACGGGATTGCCGTAAAGAGGACCTTGCCTTTAATGCCAACGATTTGTCCAAATAAACCTTCATCCACAGGGAAGGGGATCAGACGTTCTTCAATGCCCTCAAAATCAATTTGAATGGGTTTTGCTTTGCTAGATTTTTTCTTTTTATCAGAATCGTCGTCCTCATCTTGCTTTTTCAAGTCTGTGGGCCTGTCCACGAAAGGATTTTGTAAGTCTTTCTGAAGTGTAATCAGATAGGGCTTCATGCCGTTAGGAAACGAGTACTCAAAATGCAAAGAGTCATGATAGGGGTTGAACTGTCTGCATGATAGGAAATACAAATACTGACCATCGGGGTCAAAGGACGGTGAGACGTCTTTCAAAACAGGTTTTGTGATAGTGATCGGCTTGCCTTTTTTCACATCGACCATTTTTATGACTGATTGGTGCCTACTGATGGCGCAACTATAAGCAATCCATACGCCATCTGGTGACCAATCAAACCCCTGAATTTCAGAGTTGGGGCTACGGTCTAGGATTTTAATCTTGAATGTCTTCAAGTCCACATGGATCAGTTCACAGCGATGGTTGCTGAAAACGGCTTCGTCCTTGGTGGGGGAGATTTGAATTTCGATAATACGACCGATATCAATGGTTTTTGAGCTCTTAAGCTGTTCGAGAGTTTCCGCATTATAGATACCCAAGCACTCATCGCCGCACTCGTCACTGATCACAAGAATTCGTTGACCATCATTCAGCCATTGTGGATTGCGATAGCGAGCTGTTTCCGAATCGCCAAATTGTAGAACAGCGCCTTCCCAATTACTGAAGCAAAAAGCTTTTCCGCGACTGAGCAGAGTTATGAAATCGCCTCGGGGGCTTAAGGAATAGTCTTCCAGGTAACGAGCAGCATTAACGAACTTGCGGTTTCTTTGCGTGCGAGGACTGCTGTATTGGATAGCAACTTTTTCTGACTCACCTGTGGCAAGGGAAAGTTTGTAGAGATCACCGCCGGCGTTATATGCGATGGTTTTGCCGTCGCTGTATATGTAGCGAACGTAAAAGTCCTTGTGATTGGTATGTCGTTGTAGATCACTGGAGTCCGGTAGGCATGAATATACATTGCCTATGTCTTCATGGTCAGATACGAAGTAAATACGCTCGCCAATCCAGATGGGCCGAAACAAGTTGCCCTTCAGTGATATGAGCTGGCTATATTCTCCATCGCCTTTATTGTCGATCCACAGATTGCCGGCAGTACCACCACGGTAACGTTTCCAATATCCATACTCGCGATAGCCATGTCGCTGAATAACCGACTTGCCACTGTTTGAAAAGGAAATATGATTGGCTGGGCCTAAGGGAAGAACCTCTGGTTGCTTGAGCTTAGGATCGATTTTGAAGAGTTGATTGACGCGGCTAAAAGCCATTCCTGATGAGGAGGAAAAAATAATCCCCTTGTCCGTCCAGTGAACCACCTGTACTTGATCGCCAAGATAAGTAATGCGTTCGGCTTGACCACCTTCGCTGGGCATCACATAGACTTCACTGTGGCCTTCCTCAGAACCAGCAAACGCTATCCATTTGCCATCGGGGGAAAAAATAGGATGAGTCACCGAACCCAAGCCAGTGGTCAATCTGCGCGGAATTCCGCCCGATAGGGGGACTTGCCATAAGTCTTCTTCGCTTACAAAAACCAACGTATCATTGTGCACAGCTGGATAGCGGTAATAACCTTGTGTCATATTTTCTCCGGTGTAAATAATTCATATTCCTGTTTAACATAATAACTGGCTGTTAACATTGCCGCAAATTAAAAAAGAACCTTTTTATTTCAGCGAAGTATTAACTAGTTGTCAATTTCTCTTTAACTTTGATGAAAATTATGTTAAAAATAAAATAGGGTCAATTATAAGTCCTTAAAAAACTATTGGGGGGTGACATGCGCATTCTAGTAATCGAAGACGATGAATCTACAGCGAAGTCGATCCAGCTCACTTTGAAGTCGGAAGGTTTTATTTGCGATACCACCCCGATAGGTGAAGATGGATTAGAAATTGGCAAAAGATACGACTATGATTTGATCATATTGGATCTGATGCTGCCAGATATTGATGGTTATGAAATCTTGCGCCGCTTAAGAGCCATACAAGTTTCAACGCCAGTTCTCATATTGTCTGGTCTTTCTGACATTGACGACAAAATCAAAGGCCTGGGTTTTGGTGCGGATGATTATCTCACTAAGCCATTTAATAGAAACGAGTTGGTTGCGCGTGTGCGTGCCATTATCCGTCGTTCGAAGGGCCATCCACAATCCATGATCAGAATTGGACGTTTGACTGTGAACCTAACCACGCAAATGGTTGAAGTTGATGGCAATCCAATTCGTCTTACAGGCAGAGAGTATGCTATTATCGAACTTTTAGCTGTTCGTCGTGGCGCTACATTGTCCAAAGAAATCTTCTTGAACCACCTTTATGGCGGTATGGAAGAGCCTGAATTCAAGATCATTGACGTCTTTATCTGTAAACTCCGCAAAAAACTTGCTGAAGCACTCGACGGTGAGAATTATATCGAAACCGTATGGGGTCGAGGTTATGTGTTGCGCGAGCCAGAAAAAACCAAATCCGATAAACCTAAGTTGATTGAAAGCACCGACCCAGCAAAAAAGTCTGATGAGTTCGGGGTCGCTTCACATCATGATCGGAACATTGCCCTTAACTCATAATTAGTATTTTTTGGTTCACCAGCGTGTCTTAATGGCCGTCTGGATTGGGTTCCCGGAATTTGATTGCCATAGAAGCGAGCAGGTTCCGGTTCCCACATCCTATGAGGATGGGCTCCCATAAATTGATATCTACCAGGGACTTATAAAGAACTTAAATAAAATTTAAGATAACTACTTGATTAATTTATCTACTTGTCATATTGATTATCACTTAAAGGTTGGTACAGTGCCAACCATATGCATCTCAAAAACCATGATGGTAAAAGAAAAAGGAAGCATTATGTCAAATAACAATTCGAATGTAATTCAACCCGAATTTGGTAAGGTGCGTTCAGCGCTTTGGCCTATTCACAACAGCGAAATGAAGAAGTTTTTGCCCATGGGCGCAATGATGTTTTTCATTTTGTTCGTCTACACTATTTTACGTGATACCAAAGACTCTCTGGTTATAACTTCCCAAGGCGGTGACTCAGCCGTGCTGCCATTCCTAAAGTTAGGTTTGGTTCTTCCTGCTTCCGTTTTGTTCGTTCTTATTTATGCCAAGATGTCCAACGCCATGCGCCGGGAAAATGTTTTCTACGCAGTGGTTTCAGCTTTCGTTCTCTATTTTGGAGCGTTTGCATTCTTCTTGTATCCGAACAAGGAACTGATTCATCCATCCTTTGAGACGATCACTGCTTTACAACAGGCTTACCCAAACTTCCAGCATGTGTTTCCTGTTTGGGGTAACTGGACGTACTCCATGTTCTATGTGTTGTCTGAGCTTTGGGGAAGTGTGATGATTTCCTTACTGTTCTGGCAGTTTGCGAACGAAATTACCCGCACTACAGAAGCTAAACGCTTTTACGGTTTGTTTGGTTTGCTAGCCAACATGTCATTGATATGTTCCGGCTTTACGGTTCGCTATTTCTCACAGATCAGCGATTCGTTACCAGAAGGCGTTGACGCATGGGGCGTGTCGCTCAATTACATGATGTCAGCTGTGGTGGTATCGGGTGTTGCCGTGATGCTTATTTATCGCTGGATGAATACAAACGTGCTAACTGATCCTAAGTATTACGATAACGCAGAAGTAGCTGGTAAGCCTAAGAAAGACAAGCCAAAGCTGACAATCGGCGAGAGTTTCAAGTACCTGATTCAATCCAAGTATCTGGGCTATATTGCTATCCTGATCATTGGTTATGGTCTGGCCATTAACTTGGTGGAAATCGTCTGGAAGGGTATGGTTAAGCAACAGTATCCTACACCGAACGAATATAACGCATTCATGGGTGCTTTCTCAGCTACAACGGGTATTGTTACGATGACTTTGATCATGATGTTCAAGGGTATTGTACGCCGTTTCGGATGGTATACTGGTGCGATTATAACGCCAGCTGTGCTTTTGGTTACAGGCTCGCTGTTCTTCGCATTCGTTCTGTTCGGAAAGAGTATGGATCCCTTTGCAGCTATGTTTGGCGCCTCCACACTCTTTATGGCGGTAATCTTGGGCGCGGCGCAGAATATCTTCAGTAAGGGTACTAAATACTCGCTATTTGACCCTACTAAAGAGATGGCCTATATCCCACTTGACCAAGAACTCAAGGTTAAGGGTAAGGCAGCTGTGGACGTGATCGGTGGCCGTTTGGGTAAGGCCGGTGGTGGTCTTGTATCAGGTCTGATCCTGATCATTACTGCGGCCAGCAGTGCTATTGAAATAGCGCCGTACTTGGGTATCATCGTGATCGGTGTTATTGCCCTGTGGATGCTAGCAGCTGGTAAGCTGAGCAAGCTGTACACAGAAAAGCTTGCGCTTTTCGAAAGTGCAGAATCTGCGGCCGCAAAGCCTGTGGCACAAAAGAAAGCAGCGTAGTCTGTTTGAATTAAGAAACCCCCAACCTTAATTGGTTGGGGGTTTTTTATTATCTAGGCTACGAAAACAGTTTACAACTCTACCGTCATTGCGAGCCCCTCTTGGGGCGTGGCAATCTACTGTGGAGCCGCAGTTCAACATACATTGACTGCACGCAAATTGTAGCTTGCCACGCCCCATGTGGGGCTCGCAATGACGGGGTCGGGGCACTGTTACGAAGCCTGAGTACTAAGGGAAGAGCTATAAGCCGTCCTCTAATCCATCCTTCGATGAACCAGAAGACAGGCTTGCTGTAATCGTATTAACATATAAAACCATAACATGTTTAACATTCTAGCTAGTTCTACTAAAAAAAGTCTAATCCATTAACACCAAACCAACATAACTCATTGTAAAATAAAACATCTAACTCAATGAACCATCTTAACTACTAGAATATATATCGGAATTGTTCACCAAAGAACAATAGTACTTTCGAATATCTAGTATGATAAATTGGTATGGATCTTAAAAAAGTTATTACTTTGAGTGGTTTACAATGGATCTATAACAGTCCCCACACAGCAATCCCCGCTACCACTGCAAGTGTGGCATAGGTTCGATGGGGTTTAGATGTAATATAGCTAAAGCCATAGGCCATTGAAAAAATGGTTTGATCGGTAAAATCGAAATCATTAATGACTTTGAACATAGGGGTAGCTTCGTCAGTAACTTGGTAATGTTCATATATGGAACCAATCGCTTGTGTCACTTGGTTGTTTTCATCATTATACCAGCTACGATAAAGCGAACAGACTGCGAGCAAACGATCTTTAAAGTCCCTTGAATTGGTCAGTTGGTTTTTATTGATGGCGCAATAAAGGATGATGTTTTTGTACCAAGCCTCATAGAGTGGAAATTGACCCATTTCAAAAGCGGATATCTCCATGGGTAATTTATCTTCGAGGATCTCCTGCACTTCTGTTAACAGGGTTGAATTGATCTTGCTAACCTCATCAGTTTTTAATTCAGCTGCTTCCGCATTAAAATCAACCAACTGGCTTAAATGCTCATGGTGCACAAAGTTAGATAAAAGCAATGATAGGCTATGAACTTTCCTTTCCGTTTCAGACATGGAGTTTAATTTCTGAGTCACTTCTTGTTCTTCCAAGCTTGCGTATGCAGTGGTTGCAAGAGATAACCACAAGAGGTAGACAATGCTGATGTGCTTTTTCATAGTTGATTTCCTTTGAGTTAGAGGACGGTCATACAGGTAAAGATGGCAGTAATTGAGGTAATAACTACTAATTCTCTAAAGCTGGCGTCTGTCAACAATCTGTTGCATGTCTGTAGAATCTTGCATGACCAGGGATTGTATACACACAACGTTTCATCAATTTTTTCGCCATAAAGTTGCTCTATTTGTTTAAAAGCCTTACTGGTGGCCGAATTATCTTCACATACGGCTTTGTACAAATGGCAAAGTGCTGAAAAGCTATCTTTAGCATGCCAGGTTTCATCAAAAATTTGCTCTATATGAGAACAATAGAGGATAATGTTTCTGTAATTATCTTTTTGCAGTAAAAACGTCATCCATTCCAAATAGCAATAACACGTGGGCAGGTGGTCTTGGACTTTCTTGTTGGTATCTTGTAATACCCGCAGCGAAAGAGCCTTTGTTTCATCGGAACGAAAGGTTGCAAAGACAGCATTGACCTCTCTTAGTGTTGAGAAGTCCGGGTCATAGGCAAATTTATGAAGTGATGCGTTAGCCCGATCTATACGTTTCTGCTTCTCCTCTGCTTGACGCTCTTTCTCAAGTTTTCGTTCTCTTTGTGCTGCAGGTGGAGTATACAAAAGCGCTTTGCGAATGGCGGGCGAGGGTTTCTTGTCTAACCCTTCGTTATCACTGGCCTTTAACGTGAAACAAGTGCCCAAAAGCGCAGCAAAAGTCAATGTGATCAACCGTTTCATAGGTTTTTCCTAATTGATACTTGTAATATATTAACAGCTTGCATCTGGGAATCAAGGGGGTGGTTGCAGCCAATTAAAATGAAGTTGGTTAGCTCTATTACATAGTGCTTCTTAGTGTTTTAAAATCGGCAGTTGTAATAGCTTCAATATTTTCAGATATCTTTTCTATGGGCCAGTTCCACCAAGCAAGTTCGAGCAGAAACTCGATGGTTTCATCATCGAATCTCTTTCGTATGAGCTTTGCGGGGTTGCCTCCGACGATTGAGTAAGGCTCGATGTCTTTTGTCACCAAAGCATTGGTGCCTATAATGGCGCCGTGGCCAATTTTGATGCCATGCATGATTGTAACGGAATTGCCAATCCAGACATCATTGCCAACCACCGTATCGCCTTTGCTGACAGTATTTAAAGGAGCTTCAGACCACGATTTTCCAAAAACCTTAAAGGGATATGTGGATACCCCATCAAGTGCATGATTGCCACCATTAGTCATAAACCTGATGCCTGTTGCGATTTGGCAGAACTTACCGATGATGATCTTTTCGGGTACAAAATCATAGAGATACTGGATATTCTTTTCAAAGTTATACACATCCTCAGGGTCATCATAATAAGTATAATCGCCCACGACGATTTGCGGTTTGGTTATGATATTTTTTAAATAACATACGCGGGTTACACCAGGAATAGGGTAAAGGGTATTTGGGTCAGGATGCATGGGGAGTGACAACATTGCTTCTGTTTTCATGGCTGTATGCCTTTAACCCTTAACGCCAATATAAATATCCAAAACGATATTCTCATGATCTGCGGCTCGTTCATCGTAGATTTCAAAGTCAGCGTGATAACGACGCTCGCCGCCTAGTTCATCATTGGACATGGCCCATATTTTATGCCAAGGTTCTTTAACAGCTTGCGGCATGGGGGCAGGGCCGTTGGTGAATTTTGTATAGGTTTGTGGCTGAATAATGTATTTTTCCAGACCATCTGGGATAGAGTCAAATGAGCTAACCTCTTCACCTATTAGGTACGTATACTCACCATTGTGATCGCTCTCATAGTCCGCATAAACGCAGTATGTAGTCCCAGGCTTTTTGCGATTTGCTATGGATGAAGCGACATCCTGATGAAAATAATCACGAACGCATGGAAACAATTTCCCAGTCTCAAAATTCTCCTCGGCTTTATTTGAGGTACGCACGGTCTTGCCAATTAATTTTATCTCTGGAAGCTGGGTTGTTGTTTTTTGCATGAGCTGAATCCTTATTATCTTTGTTGAAATTTAGCAGTTTTCCATAGGAAAACAAGATTTGATTCTATTGCGTTGGAGTTGAAAATTATAAATTGCTTGATAGCAAACAAAAAAACCCCCGAGCTATTGCCCGGGGGTTTTTCACGTATGTGTTAATTACACTCTTTTAGCCGTTGGCCTTTTGGCGCCGCGGCTGAATGCTGGGGCGTGGCCGCCATCTGATGAGCGGGATGATGCTGCGCCGCGGAATGCACCGCCGGCGCGTGGGGCACTTGGTCCTTTGCGGGCTGCAAAGCCACCTTCGCTACGGCCACCTGCTGCGGGTCTAGCGCGGGAGGCAAAGCCACCTTCACGGGGACGGTCATCACGATCACGGGTTGATGGGCCTCTTGAGGAGAAACCACCTTCACGGGGACGATCATCACGATCACGGGTTGATGGACCTCTTGAGGCAAAGCCACCTGCGCGGGGGCGATCATCAGAAGGGCCTCTGCGAGAGGCAAAGCCACCTTCGCGTGGACGGTCTTCTGATGGGCCTCTGCGTGAAGCAAAACCGCCTTCGCGAGGACGATCATCACGATCACCTGATGAAGGGCCTCTGCGTGAAGCAAAACCGCCTTCACGGGGACGATCATCACGGTCACGTGAACCTGGGCCGCGTGAGTTGAATCCACCTTCGCGGGGTGCATAACTGCGTTCACCGGTTGATGGGGCTCTGCGTGGTGCGTAGCCGCCTTCACGGGGACGCTCGTCGCGATCGCCTGAGAAACTTCTGCGCTCACCAAAACCACCTTCGCGTGGACGATCATCACGGGGACGATCTTCGCGAGGACCTCTGCGTTCGCTGAAACCGCCTTCACGTGGTGCATCGCTGCGGTCACGTGTGGAAGGTCCGCGGCGCTCGGAGAATCCGCCTTCACGAGGACGGTCGTCGCGACTGCGAGATCCGCCATCACGGCTGAAAGGTCTTGCTCCACCGGATCTGCCGCCACTGCTGACGCCAGGGCGTCTGCCGCCGCGGGGAGGTGGGGCAATGTTATAGCCTTGTGGCAAGTTACATGGTGTGCCAGGATTGATAAGGTTGTGAATCATTCTCCACAACCGTCCTTCTTGTGGTGAAATAAGCGTAATGGCCTGGCCAACAGCACCTGCACGGCCGGTACGGCCAATACGGTGAATGTAGTCCTCAGGGCATTGTGGCAAATCGTAGTTCACCACGTGCTCAATGTGAGGCACGTCCAAACCACGGGCTGCGATGTCTGTTGCCACCATAATACGGTTTTTCTTGTTACGGAATTCGCGGATCACACGATCACGCTTATGCTGCTTCAAGTCACCATGGATGGCTTCGGCGCTGTGATTCTTATGTTGTAGTTTCAATACCAATTCATCGGCGCCACGTTTTGTTTTTACGAAAACGATGATGGAGCCTTCACGGGAATCAAGTTCTTTCAACAAATGGGAAAACTTGTCCGCATTGGTTGTGTGCATAATATCTTGCTTGATCTTAGCAATAGGCTGAGTCGTAGAACCAATAGAAATGCGTTGTGGGTTCTTCAGGTATTGCTGTGCCAGCTTGATAATGTTGTCAGGCATAGTGGCCGAGAACATGAATGTTTGACGCTCATCGGGTAAGAACTGACAGAGCTCCTTAAGTTGCTCGTGGAAGCCCATGTCCAGCATGCGATCCGTTTCATCCAAAACCAAAAAGCCGGTGTGGGCAAGGTTGAGTGTGCGGCGATGCAAGTGGTCGATTACGCGACCAGGTGTACCGATAACCAAACGAGGGCGGCTTCTCAGCTGCATGAATTGCTTGGAAATGGCTTCACCACCAATGATCAGTGCGAGACCGAAATCATTTTTGCGTCCCAACAGCTGTGTGATGGAATCACGAACCTGGGTTGCCAGTTCTCTGGTGGGTGTTAAAATAAGGGCTGTGCTGGTGGGTGATTCCGCAAGCTTCGTAATAAGGGGAATTAAATAGGCAATTGTCTTGCCGGTACCGGTTTGAGCCGACGCCAATATATCATGGCCTTCTAGACCCAATGGGATGGCTTTGCTTTGAACCGGTGTCGGTTCGGTAATTTGCATGCGTTCCAGTGATTGCACAAGATACGCAGGCACGTTCATTTCTTGAAAGTTTGTCATGTTTCGATTCCAAAGGTAACTCCTCAACTATATGAATAAATAAAATTTAAAAGCTGGGAGCCAACTCATCCTTTGGCGTGTTATGTAACTTTAGTCAAAACCCAATGTCTTATGGACAATGAATCTGAATGACTCCGTTTTAACGCACTGTTGAAGAGTTATTATCCGTCATGTTCGAAACCCTGAGGTGTTCGATCCAATTCCTCTTTCCCCACAAAGGGTTTCCGCCTTCACCAAGGCTGCAGAGGACAAGTCATTGGACTTGCCGGTTTTCGCTTTTCTGAGTTCTAACGCCCTGTTTGAGAAGTTACATGGTTAATGCTGGGGGGAGTTAAAACTAAAGGGTAACCACAGTTAAAAACTGGTGTTACCCTAGTAATATTAAATAATGGGTGTACTAGAACTTAGCTTAACAGCTTAAGATCAGTGGCAGAAACCTTCCCACGATTGTTGGCGAGCTCAAAGCTGAGGCGTTGCCCTTCTTGAAGGGTGTGCATTCCTGCTTGCTCTACAGCTGAGATGTGTACAAACACGTCGGCGCCGTTATCTTCTGGCTGGATAAATCCATAACCTTTTGTGGGATTAAACCACTTTACTGTACCTGTGGACATAAAATTCTCCTTTACTATGTTCCGTCTGGTGTCATGCATGAGTCTATTCTAGACCTGAGGGTCCTAACTCTTTATTCAAACACCTAACGTCCTTAAGGAAATTTTACGTACCCGGAGGTCCGTAATGTGGTTGAGAAGAGTCATAGAAAACTCTGACTTATCGAGTTATACTAGTTCTCCCAGAATCTGTCAAAACAAATTATGCACTCCAAACTAATATAAGGCGATATTTTGTTTTGACAAGGAAAAATTTCAATTTTTAGGATTTATTTTTCTGAGTAAGGTGAAAAGTTTATCCATTTTGGATCTTACCAAAAAATCTGAGGTAAAGCAGTTATCATGAAGTATAAAAACATGGGCGCCATAGAGATCGTTATGGCGAGCTTATATCTATTTTCCTTAAAGAGGCTCCAACCAGCGATCATGCTTGTGATCATTAATAAAATGGCCATGACGCTGCCTGCTATTTCAATTATGGAGCTGAGATCAAAGCTATGCGTGGTTGTTTCAATGACCCAATATAAATTCCAGATAAAAGAAGCAGACATGGCTATGCTGATCAAATAGAGGCCGTTGCATAAAACGAGGGAGAATAGCGTAGTTTGGCGCATTGAATGTCCTGTATTGTCAAATTATACTTGTCTCAATCTATCATAATTTTCTAATTCAGAACCACATTTATTGATCTGGTGCAATAAAAATGACATAATGAATTGCAACGGTGGAGAAAAATAAAATGTTTAAAAGTACCTTTATCTTGATGTGTTTTCTAGTTTCAAGCAATGTATTTGCAATGACACTAAAAAGCAAAGACTTTGTTAATGAAGGAAAAATTCCCCAGGTATTCACTTGTGAGGGAAAAGATAACTCCCCTGAGTTGAGCTGGTCCGATGTTCCCGCGAAAGCGCAGTCGTTGGCGTTGATTGTCCATGATCCGGATGCCCCCCATGAAGGTGGTTGGACTCATTGGGTTCTCTTTAACCTGCCTGTTACAATCAAGGGATTGCCGCAAGCCATGGTAGAGTATCCCAAAGGAGCTGTGCGCGGTCAGAATAGCTCAAAGAAAAATGAATACCGCGGTCCATGCCCACCTACAGGATCTCATCGTTATTACTTCAGACTTTATGCCCTCGATATAAAACTGGATCTTCCTGAGGGAGCAAATAAGGACAAGGTGGAGCAAGCCATGAAAGGTCATGTGCTGGGCCAGGCAGAATTAATGGGTAAATACGAAAAAATCAAAGGATAAGTCAGGATGGATTTTTGCATTCGTTGGCTTCAATTTATTTGCGCGCAAGCCGAATCTGGCAAGGCTTGAGGTGTATGCCTTTAACTTTGGTGCGCAGTGACTGTACATCATTAAATGGAGAGAAAATAAATGAAATTTACCAGTAAAGATTTTGATCATGAAGGGGATATCCCCCAAGTGTTTACCTGCGAGGGTGAAGATATTTCGCCTGAGCTCAGTTGGTCGGATGTGCCTGCTAAGGCCAAGACACTAGCAATGATATGTCATGATCCGGATGCGCCTTTTCCAGGGGGGTGGTATCACTGGTTGTTTTTTAATTTGCCAGCTAGTTTGACGGGGTTGGCACAAAACGTCAAAGAATTCCCTAAAGGCACCGGCTTTGGTATGAATAGCTGGAAACGCAATGATTACGGCGGGCCATGCCCACCATCAGGCAAGCATCGTTATTATTTCAGGCTCTATGCACTGGATTGTGAGCTGGATCTGGACGATGGCGCAACCCCTGCGCAAATCGAATCACGCATGAAAGACCATGTGCTGGCTGAGGCGGAGCTAATGGGGAAATATATTAAGGTAAATGCTGGGTAAGTTGCGAAAGTTTATCCATGTAATTTGACCCATTTTCCCTATACCCTTCCAGCGCAAACAATGGTATAAATCATAAGATAACTATAAACATTATGAGTCGTGAATGAATACCTTGCTGACAGATTATGCGCCCATCCTGGTTTTTTTCGGGGTTGCCTTGGGGTTGTCATTGTTCATTATTCTTTTGGCTTGGCTGCGTTCCACTGATTTGCCTGATGCTGATAAGCTCTCTCCTTACGAATGCGGGTTTGATGCGTTTTCTGATGCGCGTCTTAAATTTGATGTACGTTACTATCTGGTGGCCATCCTCTTTATTATTTTTGATCTGGAAATCGCATTTTTATTCCCGTGGGCCATGTCTTTGAAGGCTATTGGCTGGTTTGGTTTTGCGTCCATGATGGTCTTTTTGCTGGTGCTGACCGTGGGCTTTATTTACGAATGGAAAAAAGGAGCCCTGGAATGGGAGTAGTTGGTCAGGTGCAGCCTGCATTTGTGGATCATGATTTAAACCGTGATATTAATGATGAGCTTTCAGAAAATGGCTATTTGATTACGCAAGTGGACAAGCTGGTTCAATGGGGTCGTGCCAATTCGCTCTGGCCCATGAGCTTTGGTCTTGCCTGCTGTGCTGTTGAGATGATGCAATGTGCGGCTAGCCGTTATGACATGGATCGATTCGGGTTTCTTTTCCGTCCAAGTCCTCGCCAGGCGGATCTAATGATTGTAGCCGGCACGCTAACCAACAAAATGGCGCCTGCTATGCGCCGCGTATATGATCAGATGGCAGAGCCTCGCTGGGTTATCTCCATGGGTTCTTGCGCCAATGGCGGTGGTTACTACCATTACTCCTATTCGGTAGTGCGCGGTTGTGATCGTATTGTTCCCGTGGATATTTACGTGCCTGGCTGTCCGCCTACAGCCGAAGCTTTGCTCTATGGCATTATGCAGCTGCAGAGGAAGATTAAGTCGGAAAAGATTATTCGTCGTTAGGGCCCCGCAGAATTATTGACGAGAAGGTTGCCATTTGTCATCCCCGCGAAGGCGGGGATCCAGCACAAAATGTGCGCCAACGGCGCTCTGTATAGCTATATTGAATCGCTTCGCAATGCTTATTGCGCTGGATCCCCGCCTTCGCGTGGATGACAGTGTAGATGCAATAAATCAAGAAATGCTAGACCCACAGTATTTTATAATATAAATCATCCCATTCTGGATTCTGTTTTTCTATCAGGTTTAATTTCCATTCCCGACGCCATTTTTTTATTCGATGCTCTCTTGTTATAGCATCGTGCACATATTCATAGACTTCAACATACACAAGTTTATCTGTTGAGTATTTTTTAGTAAACCCGTCGATTAATTTATGTTTGTGGGTGTAGACTCTTTTAGCTAGATTGCCTGTTACTCCCGTGTAGAGGGTTCCATTTTTATCCGAAGCCATAATGTATAAATAAAATGTTTTCATTTGTATAAATCCCCATTTTTGTGTATGAATTAAACACATTTTGAAGCGAGCCGCAGTATCTATTTTCTTATTGCTGCCCCATCTTATGTCATCCCCGCGAAGGCGGGGATCCAGCGCAATATGTGCGCCAGCGGCGCTCTATGTAGCTATATTGAATCGCTTCGCTATGCTTATTGCGCTGGATCCCCGCCTTCGCGGGGATGACACGGGGGTGGCAAGATTTTGATAGTCCTTCATCAGGCGGAGCCGTATTACCCCCTTAATTTCATTTACAAATCCCCAATAACCCCCTATACATACCATGCAAGGTGGTCGGGTAATCGCTGCGTGTTCGCACGGAGAGGAAAGTCCGGGCTCCGCGGAGGAAAGGTGGCGGATAATGTCCGCCGAGGGTAACCTTAGGGAAAGTGCCACAGAAAATATACCGCCAAGCAATTGGTAAGGGTGAAATGGCGAGGTAAGAGCTCACCGCATTCTTGGTAACAAGAATGGCAGGGTAAACCCCACCTGGAGCAAGATCAAATAGGAACGGCGCGCTCTCTTCGGAGAGCAGGTATCCTTCGTACCAGTCGTTCGGGTAGATTGCTTGAGGTGTCTGGCAACAGACATCCTAGATGAATGATTACCCCCCAACTCGTTGGGGACAGAACCCGGCTTATAGGCCGCCTTGCAATTCTTTTTAGTCTCCCGAAACACCAGTAAAATCAGCCAATGTGGAGAATAACTCGCGTAATCTCCGCAAAAATGCGGAGAATAGAGTGTGGAAGTAAAAAATATTGACAACAGAAAAATAAATGCATATGTATAAGTGTGTAGAATATTTATGTTAATCAAATATTTACAATGGAGCTTGTAAAATGAATATAAAGTTGTTGATTAGCGGGTTGATGTCCCTAGCTTTATTAAACCCTGTTTTTGCTAGCGGAGATTTTCCTAGTGATGACGATCAGCGGGATGTCTTGCCCCCTACTTATATTGCAGATTTATCTTCAGATGATGAAAATTTGAGTGGGGAATACCTCGATGATGAAAACATCAGATTGATGTCCGCAGCAATATTAAATGTTATAGGAGATGCTTCTAATGCATCTTTGGAGGCAATGATGGATAGGGTGCCTAACGATGTGTGGCGATTAGTATTTACCCATTTGCCATATGAAGCAAGATTAAATCTTGGGCAAATTTGCAAAAGATTTAGGGCTATTATGCTTGAGTATGCATGTCGTGAAATAATTCCTTACGCCGATTCATCTTCAGATGATGAAAATTTAATCATTAAAAGATTTAAGACAGAAAGAAGGATTAAAAATAACCTTTATGAGTACAAAAAAATTGTACCTGATGATAATTATATTAATTTACTGCCTGACATTAGCTTTAAAGATTTTTTTAATAAAAAAATAAATATAAATCATGTATATGATAATATCAAAGATATTTACTTCAACGAGCCAGTTTGCTTCACATGTAGCGAGCCCTGTTGTTTATCTAAGCGTTTGGATGATTTTTTTGAGGGTAAGAAACCGCGTGTGGCTAAATTAGAAACATTACTCTTAGCACCTGAGGCCATGTCTGACGGTGATCATTTGCTTGTTTTAACGCATTTGAGCCCGCTATTTGGAACCCAGAAAAATGTAAGGATGCTGAGTCCTGTGGGAAATGCTTCTGATGCATCTTTGCACGCAATGGGTGAGGTGCCTAACGATGTATGGAAATTGGTATGTTTCCATTTGCCAGATCCGGCATTGGTTAATTTCGCGCAAACTTGCAAAAGATTTAGGACTGTAGCGCTTCTAAGTTTACCATCTCCAGTTCGTATGCGAGTTACAGCCTTGGGGAATGCCATTGTTGATCAGTATCATGATAGAAAAAGTACTAATTTGCCTGGGATTATTATGGTTGATACGGAAGTCGGAAGAGTCGTGTGGCCGATTTTAAAAAAACGAGAGGATTCAAAATTAACGAATCAAGTTCTTTTGCTTTTAGGGCTGACTCAGGAGCAGAATTAAGGTTAGAGTATTCCATGCTGCCTGTTGATGACGCTCAGCAAAACCAAGAAGCTGCGGAATAATTATCTCCAACATACAGCTATACCCCTTACCGAACTTCGGTAGGGGGTAATTTTAATATCCCTATTTCCTCCTAAACTGAAACGCCACGTGATATTCGTCGTGGGTTTTGGGAAAATCATTTACGTGTTTGTTCACGTATTGCAGCGTCAAAATCAAGTTATCGTTATCAAATTTCATCTGTATGCCCGTTTTGTTTTTCAGCTGCCCTAGTATGAGAGGCAGGTCCACATTTTCGATGAGTAGGGGGTCGGAGTTATTAAAAAATATGGATCGTGTGCGTCTGCATGTGGCTATGTGTGAAAACTCCAGAAGCAGTTCTGGGGATTTGTACAGTTGATTTGAAGTCTCACTTAAAAATCGATTGTCTACGTAGTAATGGAGGGTGCTTGCGAATAGTTTGTCCGTATCCAATAAAATCTGTTGTAAATTTTTTGAAGTAAGAATTGTTTTGCTTGTGGGTTTCTTGACGCCTTGTTCATCTGTGACGTCGCTCGCTAGAGCCTGCATAGGTGCCGCAAGCATTATGGTCTGGTAAATAAAAGACTTCAGGAGATTCATTTTCATGACCTCTTTGTCTGTTCGCTATGTTAATTCTCTCCCGGTGTGATGACAAAGTCAAACCTATTACATTAAGCGGTGGATATCTTTGCTAATAAAACTCAGTAGTGGTGGAAAACAATTTTAATTGCCGCCTGTTTGGCATGTTCTGGCAAGGTGTTGGAACTGCTGAAAATGTCTAAAAAACCCTTGAAAAGCCTTATCCTCGTTAATCCTTAATAAATGCTTAACAAATGGTTAATGGCGTATATCATGGGTTTAAATTTTGCCTGAGGGGCTGTGGATAAGTTTGTGGATTAGAGATTGTTCCATGAAATCCCATTGACTCCCATCTGGTCCCATGATATACCATATAATAAGGCTCGAGTATTATGCGACGGGCCTATAGATATTTCTTAAATAAATACTTTGGAGACTATACGAAAACATGGCGTTGTTTTTATCGACATTTGTCAATAAGATCGACAAGAAGGGCAGGGTATCTGTTCCGGCTACGTTTCGTGCGGCCCTATCTGGGGAATCTTTCCAAGGTATTATTGCTTATCGTTCATACAAACATAACGCCATTGAGGGTTGCAGTATGGAGCGCATGCAGCGCCTTTGCGCTAGTGTGGATGACTTGGATTTCTTTTCCGATGCTCAAGACGATTTGGCTTCAACCATTTTTGCCGATTCATTGCAGTTGCCCCTGGATGGGGATGGTCGTGTGATTTTGCCCCAATCTCTACTGGACCATGCGGGCATTACGGAATTTGCAGCGTTTGTAGGCCGTGGTTCCACCTTCCAGATTTGGATGCCAGAGGCATTCCAAGAATTCCAAGATTTGGCTCGGACGCGGGTTAAGGATCAGCAAACAACCATTAAGCTCAACACATCACAGGATACCGCCGCATGAGCCATAAACCTGTGATGATGACAGAGGTGCTAGAAGCTTTGCAACCTAAAGAAGGGGACATCATAGTGGATGGAACTTTCGGGCGTGGAGGCTATTCAAAGGCATTCTTAAATGCTGCCAATTGCCATGTCTGGGGCTTAGACCGCGATCCGGAAGCTGTCGCCGTTGGACATCAGCTAGAGCAAGAATCTGACAATCGTTTTCACATGGTGGAGAGTTGTTTTGGCGACATGGTTTCTGCCTTGAATGCAAAAAACATTTCTCAGGTGCAAGGAATTGCACTTGATCTAGGAGTGTCATCACCCCAAATAGATCAGGCGGAGCGCGGGTTTTCCTTTGCAAAAGACGGTCCCTTAGACATGCGTATGAGTCTTAAAGGAAAATCGGCTGCAGACCTGGTAAATTCGTTGCCTGAAGACGAGTTGGCTGATATTATCTACAATTATGGTGAAGAACGGCAATCTCGACGCATTGCGAAAAGAATCGTTTTAAGGCGTAGAGAGAACCCAATAACAACAACAAAGCAATTGGCTGATATTATATATTCTGTCCTTCCAAGACACGGGAAAGGTATTGATCCCGCCACACGTACATTTCAGGCCTTACGCATTAAGGTCAATGATGAAATGGGCGAGCTCGAACGCGGCCTAGAGTCGGCGGAACGCTTGCTGGCTCCCGGTGGGCGTTTGGCAGTGGTATCGTTTCATTCCTTAGAAGATCGTTGTGTAAAGCAATTCCTCAAGTCCCGCAGTGAGAATCGTTCTTCCTCAGGCAATCGCCATATGCCTCATACCAATGAGGTAAGGCCACATCCCACATTTGAGTTGGGTTCACGAAAAGCCATCAAGCCGAGCGACGAAGAGTGCAAAATCAATCCGCGAGCCCGTTCTGCCAAGTTGCGTTGGGCCATTAGGACGTCTGCTCCAGAGATTGGGGGCGCCCTATGATGAGTCGTTCCGCAATTTTTGGTGTATTGATCTCCACTTGCATCGCCGTCTGCCTCTTCCAGTTAAAGCATAAGGTGAATGAGCAAGAACGTGAACTAGCGCAAATCCACAGTAAAATGCATAGTACCCAGGAAGCCATTCATATTTTGCAGGCTGAATGGTCTTATCTGAATGAACCAGGCCGCTTGCAAAAGCTGGCAGAAAAACACCTTAAATTAGCCCCGTCAGATGCGGTGCAATTGGTGTCATATGAAAACATCCATGAGTTAACAAAGCCAAGAAAAGTGACAGGCTTTGGGGAGCTCAAGGAAGCTAAGTTCAAGCGCTAGTTCATTGAGTCATTGTTATCTCGACCACATCCGTCATTGCGAGCCCCTCTTGGGGCGTGGCAATCCACTTAGATGTAGCCGTTTAGATATGTTTGCGGAAGTAAAAAGAGATTGCCACGCCCCAAGAGGGGCTCGCAATGACGAAATGGGTGTTAATTTGTATCTATCCCTTTAAAAGTGAGGGTGATACAAGGGCTTATTATTACAAACTAATTATGCTATGAAGAGTTGTCAGTCAGGCAATAAAATAGTTGACGGAAAATGGTCCAACTCCGTCATCCAGAGCGCAGCTCCGCTTTAGCGGAGTAAGCGTGGGATCCAGCAAATGAGCGTCGCATAGCGACTTCTCTATAGCTATATGGAACCGCTAGCGCGGGCTTATTAGCTGGATCCCACGCTTCCTCGGCTTTGCCGAGGCGCGCTCTGGATGACGGGGCTTTCAACTATTTTATTGCCTGAGTAATAATGAATTAACGTACAAAAATAAAGGAAACAACTGCTTTGTCGTTTAACAACAGAGCCCTCAACCTATTTAAAGTTGGACCCGAACATCACAGCGTTGTTCGGCAAGCCGTTGATATTGCCAAAACTCGGCTTTTGATTACTTCAGTCTGTGTGATTTTTGGCTTCGGTGTCATTTCTGCTAGGCTAATTTCCGTCACTTGTTTTCATCCCACCCAAGACTTGTATGCCAGCAGAGGAGGGGATCCCAGTGGCATCCATATGGGCCGTGCCACCTTTGTGGATAGAAATGGTGAAGTTCTAGCAACCACCATAGCTACATCCTCACTTTATGCCAATCCTCAGAAAATTCTGAATCCTGAGGAAGCTGCGGAAAAGCTTGCGAAAGTTTTTCCCAATTTAAACCAAAAAGAACTGTTGGCAAAACTCAAAGGCGATAAATCTTTCCTCTGGGTAACCAGGCATCTGACCCCACAGCAAAAAGCTGCTGTGATTCGTTTAGGACTGCCAGGTCTTGAATTCATGCGGGATACCAAACGCGTCTATCCTTACGGTCCTTTAGTCTCACACGCGGTAGGCTTTGTGGATGTGGATAACACAGGAATTTCTGGCCTTGAAAAAGGCCTGGATGAGCATCTGCGCAGCACTCACGAACCTGTACAGCTATCCTTAGACATCCGCTTGCAGCACATCCTTTTCGATGAAGTTCATAAAGCGGTTGACAAGTTCTCAGCGGAGGGCGGCAGCGGTATGATGATGGATATCGTCACGGGTGAGATAATGGCTATGGTATCTTTACCTGATTTTGACCCCAACAAACCAGTCATCGAAGACCCAAAAGCTTTGTTTAATCGGAACACCCTTGGGGTTTACGAAATGGGTTCTTCCATGAAGATCATTAATACGGCTCTTGCTCTGCATTATAATGTGGCGGATCTGGATACCAAATTTGATGCCACCCAGCCCTTGAAGGTAGGACGCCATTTTGTGACTGATTTCCATGGTAAAAATGCCTGGCTGACCGTGTCCGAGATTTTCGTTTATTCATCCAACATTGGTTCAGCGCGTATGGCCATGAAGGTGGGTGGTGAGCGGCAGCAGGCTTTCATGAAAGAAATAGGTTTCTTGCATCCGCCCAAACTAGAAATCCCTGAATTGGCACAACCCTTAGTACCATTAAGCTGGCGTGAGGCCAATACCATTACGATCGCCTACGGTTACGGTTTATCCGTATCTCCCTTGCATTCATCTGTGGCTATTGGTGGGATTGCCAACAAAGGTAGAATGGTTGAAAAGCCCACATTGCTCAAGCGCAGCCCCGAAGAAACCAAATACAAACAAATAGTTAGTGAAGAAATATCAGCAAAAGTTCTTGACCTGATGCAGCAAAGCGTGAAGAGTGGCACCAGCAGCAAAGCCAAGGTTCCAGGCATTGTCGTGGGAGGTAAAACAGGAACAGCAAACCAACGTAGAGCCCATGGTCGCGGATACATTGCTAATGCGGTGAATACCACTTTCGTTTGTGTGTTTCCTGAGCAGCCCCGTTATTTGGTGTTCGTCATGCTTGATGGCCCGAAGGCATCAAAGGCAACTTACGGCTATAATACAGCCGGGTGGAACTCAGCGCCTTTGGCAGCGGCTGTGATAAAGAGGGCGGCGCCCATTTTGGGCATATTCCCTAAGTTCGAAACGGAAGATGAGATGTCAAATTTGCCAGTACTCAGGCAGGCTAACTTGGCTCCGCAAGAAGGGCCACCCGAAGTCCCCGAAACGGATGAGCCGGGTGCTCTCGACCCTGAAGATGCCATTGGCGCTCTAGACAGACAAATAACAGATAACATAAGTCGTGATTAATGCAACTAGACCAACTCCTTCAGATAGCAAAGCCTTTGAACCACAAGGGCAATTTGCCATTTACGTCAACTGTGACAGGTTTGACGGTGAACTCCCGCGGAGTAACGCCAGGTTGCGCATTTGTGGCACTGCCCTCCGTTTGGGAAGGTAAAGCTGGCGGCGAGCAGTATATCAATCAAGCCATCACAGCTGGAGCGCAATTTATCATTTCTAAAGAGTCTGTCCCGCAAAACCTCTCTGCAGAAAAATATTGGGTTCAGGTGGAAAACCCTCACGAAGTCTTGTCTAAACTGGCCAAAGCTTTTTATCCGAAACAACCCCAGAACGTGGTAGCTGTGACCGGCACCAATGGAAAATCCTCAACCGTTGATTTCATTTTCCAATTGTGGAATCAAGCCAATTACAAATGCGCACGTATGGGAACCATCGGCGTGCAGGACAGTCAGAATAATCAATATGCAGGAATAGCCGGAGCTACTACACCCGATGCAATTATTTTGCATCAAACCCTCCAGCAACTTGCAGAAAACAAGATCGACTATCTGGCCATGGAATCATCCAGCCATGCCCTTGCTCAACATCGGATGGATGGGGTTAGTGTGCAAGTGGCATCATTCACAAACCTAACCCACGATCATCTGGATTATCATAAGGATGCTGCCAACTATTTCCAGGCCAAAGCCCGTTTGTTTACGGACCTACTACCCCAAACCGGTATGGCAGTCTTGAATAGAGATGATCCAGCTTCCACACAATTGAGAGAGCTCTTAAAAGCGCGTTCGGTTCGAGTTATAACTTATGGCACCCACGACGCAGATTTTTCATACCAGGTTGACGCGATGCACGAACAAGGACTAGATGTATCCCTCTCCGCACTAGGCAAGCAATATCAATTCAACTTCCCACTCATTGGTGGCTTTCAGGTCTCCAATGCCATATGTGCCTTGGCCAATGCAATTTTGACGGGTGTCGATGAGGCACGGGCTGTTGCCAGTTTATCTCAACTTAAATCCGTTCCCGGACGCTTGCAAAAAGTAGGTAGCCAGGTCTACGTGGACTATGCTCACACCCCTGATGCTCTCGCCACGGCGTTGCAAGCCTTAAGACCACATACAAAAGGACGGTTGCTCGTGATCTTCGGTTGCGGCGGTAACCGCGACCCTTTCAAAAGGCCCTTGATGGGTAAAGTGGCATCCGAACTGGCTGACATCATTTTCGTAACCGACGATAATCCCCGTTCGGAAGATGCCACTACCATACGGCAAGAAATTATGCGGGCTTGCCCGCAGGGCAGAGAAATCGCCAACCGAGAAGAAGCGATCATGGCTGCCATAAACGAACTGCAACCGAACGACATTTTGCTCATTGCCGGTAAAGGACATGAGACTGGTCAAATTGTGGGAAACCAGGTACAACCATTTAATGATGTAACGGTTGCTGAGCAAGCCTTAGGGAATATGGAATAAAAATGTGGAACGCTAACGAGATTAATAGTTTATTCAATGCTAAGTTGCCACAAGAATGGCAAGCTAAGGGCATTTCCATAGATACTCGCACCCTGCAACCCCAAGAGATTTATGTTGCCTTAAAAGGACTAAAGCAAGACGGTCACGACCATGTGGTGGCCGCCGCAAAAGCCGGTGCTTCTGCTGCTCTAGTGGATCATCTGGTCCCAGGCGTTTCTGATTTCCCCCAAATCGTGGTACCTGATGTGCTCGAAGGCTTACGGCAATTAGCCAACGCGGCTCGCTCAAGAACATCCGCTAAAATAGCAGGTATCACCGGCAGCGTAGGTAAAACCAGCACAAAGGAAGCCCTGAATTTTGTACTCAGCGACCAAGCCCTAACCCACGCAACGCCCCGCAGTTTTAACAACCACTGGGGACTGCCACTGGCATTAGCTTTGCTCCCCGAAGACGCTGTTTACGGCATCTTGGAAATGGGCATGAACAACAAAGGCGAGATATCCGGCCACACCCACTTGGTCAAACCTCACGTGGCCTACATTACCAATATCGAATCCATCCACATAGGCAAGCTAGGTTCACAAGAAGCTATCGCCCAAGCCAAAACTGAGATTTTCGAAGGCTTACAACCGGGTGGCATCGCCATTATCAACATGGATACCAATCAACCGGAAATTTTAGAAGCCGCCGCGCAAAACTCAAACGCCGGGGAAATCTGGCGAATAGGCACGGGTAAAAACGCCAACGTCCGTCTGTACGAATGTGAAGAATTTAGCGATCACCAAATTATCCATGCCGATATCTGCGGCGAGAAACTCACTTACCGTCTAAATCTAGCCGGCAGCCATTGGGCCATGAATAGTTTAGGCATCCTGGCTGTAGTCAATGCTTTGGGCGCCAATACTGCTCAGGCGGCGGCTAGGCTAGAGGATTTCAAAGCCGTTGCTGGACGAGGCCAGATTCACAATGTGAAACTCTCCGAAGACCAAGAACTCATCGTTATCGATGAAAGCTATAATGCTGGCCCTGTTTCCATGCGAGCGGCTTTCGAAGTATTACGTAAAACGTCTTTAAACGGAAAATGCAGACGCATAGCTGTTTTAGGCGACATGCTCGAGCTGGGTGACAGTGAAAAAGAAGAACATCAGAATCTTAAAGATTACATTCTCTCTAATCAGATAGATCTGGTATTTACCTCCGGCGAACGCATGTCCGAGCTGGCTAAAGTCCTGCCTCCAGAAAAACAAGGCGGTCACATGGATGACCCAAAGTCGCTTGCGGAAAAGATCTGTGAACAGGCCAAGCCGGGTGACATCTATATGGTAAAAGGCTCCCGCGGCGGATACCAGGCGCAGGGTCGTATGCATGCGGTTGTGGAATCGCTGCTTAAACTAGATCAAAAACTAGGGTAGAATACAAAATGCTATATAACTTACTATACCCTCTCTCAGCGCACATGCCCTTCTTCAATGTGTTCAAGTACATCACCTTCCGTACGGGCGGGGCGATTATGACTGCGTTATTGCTCAGCTTTTTTTTAGGTCCAAGATTTATCACCTGGCTCAAGAAAAAGCAGAAAGAAGGCCAGCCCATCCGTGACGATGGGCCTGCCAGTCATCTGATCACCAAAAAAGGAACCCCAACCATGGGTGGCGCTTTGATCTTGGCAGTGCTATCCATATCCACCTTATTGTGGGCAGATCTGACGAATCCTTACATATGGATTGTGCTTCTCGTAACACTTGGTTTTGGTGGCTTAGGCGCCTATGACGATTATTTGAAACTCACAAAACGCTCATCCAAAGGCCTGCCCGGTAAGATTAAACTTCTAGGCCAAGTATCCATTTCGTTGATAGCCACTTACTTCGTTGTAACTCTTTCCGATCCTGAATTGGCCACTAACGTAGCTTTGCCCGTTCTTAAAAACACTTTTATAGCCATGGGTTGGTTTTTTGTCCCCTGGTCCGTTATGGTGGTAGTGGGTGCTTCTAACTCAGTCAACCTAACCGATGGTTTGGATGGCCTTGCCATAGTTCCCGTTATGATAGCCGCCATGTGTTTTGGCCTGATTGCTTATCTGGTAGGTAACAGTGTCTTTGCTGGTTACTTGCAGCTCAACCATGTGGTGGGCAGCGGCGAGATAGCCGTTTTGTGTGGCGCCATGGTAGGTGCAGGGCTTGGATTCCTCTGGTACAACGCCCCGCCAGCCATGGTCTTCATGGGTGACACAGGCTCGCTAGCGGTGGGCGGTATGCTGGGTATGATCAGTGTGATTACCAAACACGAACTGGTTTTGGCCATCATCGGTGGCCTGTTTGTGATCGAAACATTATCTGTTATTATCCAAGTGATGTATTTCAAGATGACCGGAACCCGTGTATTTTTGATGGCCCCCATCCACCACCATTTCGAGAAAAAGGGGTGGGCGGAACAAACCATCGTTATCCGCTTCTGGATCATCGCAGCCATATTGGCATTGATTGGACTTTCAACACTGAAACTGAGGTAGACGCTTCGTGATTATCGTAGAATGCTTTGCAGGACAAACCGTCGTGGTTTTGGGCATGGGCCGCACAGGTAAAGCTGCAGCCAGAGCCATCCAGGCTGGCGGTGGGCGCGTGCATGTGTGGGATGACAACTCCGCTTTGCGCACAGAAGCCCGCAACCTGGACTTGCAAGTTACAGACCCATTCCTACTTGACTGGAAATCCGTTTCAGCGCTTGTGATCAGCCCCGGAATTCCCCACACATTCCCTGAACCTCATCCGGTGGCACTGAAAGCCAAGAACGCCGGTGTGCCCTTGATTTCAGACGTGGATTTGCTCGGCCGTACGCAGACAGCCGCCAAATACATCGGTATTACGGGAACCAATGGTAAATCCACCACAACAGCGCTGATCGGTCACATATTAAAAAGCGCTCGCCAGGATGTAGAAGTAGGGGGTAACATAGGCATCCCCGTTCTCACATTAGAGCCGCTTGCTGCCGATGGCTTTTACGTGCTAGAGATGTCCTCGTATTTAAATGAATTAACCCGTTCCATCCGTTTTGATGCAGCCGTATTGCTTAATATTACTCCAGACCATCTGGATCGTCATGGCAGCATGGAAGGCTACGTGGCCGCCAAAGAAATGCTATTCCAAAACCAACTTCCAGGAAGTGTAGCTGTCATTGGATTGGATGATGCCAGAAGTCAGCGCATCTACAATCGATTGAAAGCAACACGTGTAGCTAATGTGGTAGGAATCTCATCCCGCAAAAAAGTTAAGGGCGGTATCTATTACAAAGACGGCGTATTTGTGGACGATGCTTTTGACAACCAAGGTGTTGTACTGGATTCATCCACAGCCTCAGGTTTTGCGCCTGGACTCCATTGGCAGAACATTTGTGCCGCCTACGCGGTTTGTCGCCATTTAGGTTTCAGTCGCACCATGATCATGGAAAACATCCGTTCTTTCGAAGGACTTGCCCATCGCCAACAATTGGTAAGCACCATTGATGACACTATGTACATCAATGACAGCAAGGCCACCAACATGGCTTCTGCTAAGGAAGCGCTGAACAATTTTGATAATATATTCTGGATTCTCGGTGGCCGTTTAAAAGGTGAAAGCCTGACCGCCTTATCTGATTATTTCCCAAAGATTCGCAAAGCATTTTTAATCGGTGAGGCCATTGAGACTTTTGCTCAAATCCTGGAATCAGCAGGTGTTCCGTATGTGGAATCAGGGGATCTGGAACAAGCCGTTCATGATGCCCGTAACGCGGCATTAGCCAGTGGCATTGCCAAACCTACAGTTTTGTTAAGTCCTTGCTGTGCCAGTTTTGATCAGTTCGACAACTTCGAAGCCCGCGGTGATGTCTTTTGCCAGTTGGTTCGGGATTTACCTGGTCTGCATGTGGGGCCAAAGCAAAAAGCACGCGGCAAAACAGTTCTCGAGGTGGCATAAGTGCAAACCACAATCTCACGCAACGATCGCAGCTTAATTGGCCAATGGTGGTGGACCGTTGATCGCTGGATATTGTCGGCCATTTGCTTGCTCATGGTTCTGGGTTTACTCATGTCTTTTGCAGCTAGTCCTTCGGTAGCCAGTACTTTGAACATAAACTCCTATTATTTTGTCATTCGACACACGGCCTATTTGGTGCCGTCCATTTTCTGCCTGGTGGCCGTATCATTACTTAGTCCAAGAAATATCCGGCGGTTAGCCTTAGTCCTATTCATTACCAGCGTTGTCCTGGTTCTCATGACCCTCTTTATGGGGAGTGAAATCAAAGGTGCTCGTCGTTGGATCTCCTTTGCAGGTATGTCTATTCAACCATCCGAGCTCCTCAAGCCTGGCTTTGCCGTGATTACCGCTTGGATGCTTTCTGAAAAACGTTTGTTTCCCGAGTTTCCCGGCGCGCTCATCAGCTTTCTGGTATACGGGTTATCCCTAACACTTTTATTATTACAACCAGATATCGGCATGGTGGTGTTGATCACCTTGGTTTGGTTCTCGCAACTATTTCTAGCCGGTCTTTCCATGGTTTGGGTTTTTATAGCAGGTGCATTAGGTGCATCAGGGCTCGGTTTTGCCTACTTCTTCCTGCCTCACGTCACCAAACGTATAGACGGCTTTCTCAACGGAGATGCGGGTGATAAATTCGGCGATAAGTACCAAATCACACAATCCTTGGAAGCTTTCATGAGCGGCGGCTTGATGGGGCAGGGGCCTGGAGAGGGTATTGTCAAGCGCTTCATCCCGGACGCTCACGCCGACTTTGTATTCGCTGTAGCAGCCGAAGAGTTTGGCCTGATTTTTTGCCTGATTCTGGTCATGATATTTCTGTTCGTAGTGATTCGCAGTCTCATTCGTGTGTTCCATCAAGACAACTTTTTTGCCATATTGGCCGTGGGCGGATTGGTGTTACAGTTCGGCATTCAGTCTCTGATCAACATGGCGTCCACCATGAATTTAATTCCTACCAAAGGTATGACTCTACCTTTCCTCAGCTACGGTGGCTCCTCCATTTTAGCCTTGGCCATTTCCATGGGTATGGTGTTGGCGCTTACGCGTCATCACTATGATGGGGACCGTTTATGAGCCGGGTGCTATTTGCTTGTGGTGGTACTGGAGGTCACATGTTTCCAGCAGTTGCAGTGGCAGCAGAACTCGCTGAACAAGGCGACCAAATCCATTTCATCACTGATGAAAGAGGTTCTCGATATCTGTCATCTGAGTTATCCAAATCCGTTTTCAATCTATCCGTCTTAGGGCGTCGAACTATCCCTCGCTTGCCGTTGGCGATCTGGCAAATGATTCGGCTTACAGCTGGATGTCTAGTCTACTTCATCCGCTCCAGACCTGAAAAAGTTATTGGCTTTGGTGGCTATGTGACATACCCTGTTTTACTATCAGCTCGGATTTTTCGTGTGCCTTATTACATCCACGAACAAAACTCCGTCATGGGTAAGGTCAACAGGTGGCTATCGGGCGGAGCTACTACCGTCATGACCAGCTTTCCGCATACGATCTATGCCAATGAAAAAGCGCGCATGGTGGGGCTACCGGTGCGCAATGAAATACGTCCTATACGAGACTCACTTTACGAGCAACCCGATTCTCAATTCCGTTTATTAATCTTAGGGGGCAGCCAGGGCGCGTCCATATTCTCAAAAGTTGTCCCTGCGGCTTTTTCGCTGATGCCCACAGATATCCGCAAGAAATTCCTGATAGTACAACAGTGTTTTAAAGAAGACATAGAAACAGTCCGTCAGCAGTATGAATCCCTAGGCATAAACGCGACCTTAGCGCCATTTTTTGAGAACATTGCAAGTGAGATTGCCAAAGCCCATCTGGTCATCACCCGTTCGGGCGCCTCCACCGTAGCCGAACTCACTACCGCTGGCCGACCGGCCGTCTTTGTTCCTTATCCAGCTGCCATGGATGACCACCAAACAAGTAACGCCAGATACGTGGTCTCAAACCAAGGGGGTTGGCTTGTCCCGCAACAAGAATTCAGTCCTGAAAAGTTAGTGAAAATGTTGACTCAGTTGTCACAGAAGCCAACCGTCCTAACCTACGCCGCAGCGGCTATAAAATCTTTAGGGCAAGGCGATGCTACTCGTTTAATTGCTGATGAAGTGTCCTGTGGGGTGAGTACTCTGCTGCTTCCCCGTGCTTCCAGGCTCAAGGCCGGGGAAACACGGGAGAGTGGGAAAATTAATGCCTGATTAAATCCACGCCACAAAGTACAGCATATTCAAGAACATCAGCAAAAGAGGTACAGTTAGCGTGATGTAATTGCCGACCGAAAGGCCTGTTAAAACGCGTTCGCAATAGCTCCACGGCAGACCGTTCCTGCTAGGAACTAGCAAGTCCTTCAAGAGAGACGCGCTACATTGCCTCGTTAAAAAATCGTACGGGCTCATTTTTGAGGATAAACCTAGATCCGGTAGTTTCTTGCAAAGCTCTATGGCGCCAGTAAGATTGAACTGTTCTAGGACTCTCGGCGTGTTCTGATTGAAAAGCTTGCCCCAGAAATTATAGTTCAACATAAGGTAAACAGTGCCACCAATGGAAATGGTACCCATGGCAAGACCTTTCATAATCATTCGCATTTTAACCGCATTAGCGTTCGTATTATCAGGGTAGTTCTCATAGCGACAATATTTCATCTTTATACATTCACCTACGGTAACAACAGCTGTAGGCACCCACAGAGCAGTTATGTTGATTGCTTCGTACAAAGTCATCGAAAAAGCAGTGATCTGGCCAACATTTTGACTGCTAAACAAAGACGTGGGGAAGAAAAATTTATTATAATTTTGTATGAGCATTCTTGGCAAAGCCTGGAACACTTCCGCCTCTAGGTACTGTTGTTTGGCCAGTTCCAAAAGGATAACACCTGTCGTCGCCATAGCCAGAGAAGGCGTAATGCGTCCCAAGCTGCTAAGAACTGCTTTACCTCGCTCTGTTCTACAACAGTGCAAATGTGATTTTGATTGCGGCTTAATGGGAAGAACAACGTCCTCTTTCACGAACGGACTGTCTTCATAAGTATTGCGTTCATAAGCGCTAACGGGTATTAGGCGGTGCACACCCCTCCCATCTTCTAGGAGGTCATTGTCAGACGCGATGCTTTTACCATTGCTCACCAGTAACAAAATTAAAATCACCCAAGTCTTCATTTTACTCTCCTTTGGTTTAAATTTACATTTCATCAAACAGCCCCTTGGCAACTGGTTTTTCTTTGAACAGTATCTTCTTATGGGGAAATGCAGCGGTCAGTCCCCGTTGCAGCGTTTGGTCTTCAAGCAGAATTAAGCATTCCAGGATATCAGATTTTAAGACCTCCACAAGATTGGCCAGACTCATTCCGTGTGCATTGGAGAGGTCAAGACATGCGGCTCTATCTCTGACCCACGTCCAAAAATCCATAGGCACTCTTCTACAGTCATATTGATCGCAGAGAATAAGTGTATTAAGAACCGGGAAGTAGTTGAGCACATCCTCTGTTCTCGCAAATGCGCTGGGGCTATCTAGATTAACAATTGAACAGCCCAACCCACCAATTCGGAGAGTTTCAATATGCGGGCATAGTCTAGCTATGTTAGCAAGTTGCTGTTGAGAATATCTATTGCGAGATAGAGCGATGGATTTAAGAGGTGGGCCAAGGGCAAGTACTTCGATGGCCTTGTATGAGTATCCTTCAATTTCTAATACGGCTGACCATTTACTCGAATACCAGGAAAGTTCGGGGTTTGCCCTTCGGCTTTCACCTACTCCCGTATAACAAATTTTTAATTGTCCCCACCTGAGATCTGTATCTGGGATTTGTTCTGCGGACAACGTTATGCTATGCAGATTGGTCATATGGCGAGCTGTCACAACCACATCCCTCAGGGTTAATGCCTCCAACCTGCTGACATCCAAGCTTAGTAACCTGCGGTACTTCATGAGAAATGCTTGCACATCGGCCATCTTCTCTATTTCTTTAAGGCGTGCAAATTTTACATGTCCCCTATGAAGGACCGCTTTATAAAATTGCCGGCATACCAGTGCAGCATCTTTAGCATCAGGGAGGTTTCTCACACTTAATACATGCGCCATCATTTCGCCAGATAACGGAAGTTGGTCTTCAGCTGATAAAACTTCTACTTCTCTATCCTGCGTGCTTTTCAGTGATTCGTCAGGAAGATTCTCAGGGCTGCTGAGCGCTGGCTGGGCCAGTGAAAAAATCGTTGCTATCGCAAAGAGTATTTTTAGGTGACGCATGGGTGTAATTCCTATGATATAACATTCCAACTATAGAGGGCATAGGTATCATACTAGGAAGAAAACATCAACTTATCTAAGCTTGCAGAATTTTCGAAAGCGACGTAACATCCCTCGATAATATTAAGGTTAGGAAAGTACATGATCAGATACCTGATTTACAGCACCGCAGTAACGTTCTGTCTCGTAGCCAACGCAATGGCTTCATACCCACATGACCCGGAGCAAATTTCACCACTCGCTATGGTGGCACCGGGTGTGATGCAACGAATAGCCTCTTTTCTGACGCCAGCTGAAGCGGGTCAGTTTGCATTGACGTGCACAAGACACAAAACGGCTGTGGAGGCAGCGTGGAAGTATATTAAAATCAACCAAATGAAGTTTGAGCCCTCCCTTTCAATTCGGAGTACGATCCTAGGCCGGCAAGCTTACATGAGGGGAAAAGTCGCTCAATTGGAGGTTGATCGTGCTTCCACCTCTAAATTCCGTTATGAGAAGGGGCTTAGACACGGCAAGGCAGAGGATCTGAGGGAATATGAAAAAAAGTATCTAGCTGCAGATTTGTATGAGCAAGAACAAAGAAAAGAGATGTCCTATCAAGATCAATTAGCTTGTAGTTATGGTGACCCATTTGCCCTCCTCAATAGACAAGATTTCGAAGATGAAAAGCCAGTACGCAAGCCTGATCAAGTGAATTTATATATGCATTCTTGGGCTGCCCGGGGGCATATGACTTGTCTGCTGTATTTACGAAATTTCTACAGTGTCCTGCCAGGTGAAGGTACAGAAGAACAAAGGCGTCCATGTAGGGAAATAAACGATAGGTTGATCGCTCTAGGATCCTTGGACGCAATAAACTTTAAACGAGGGAGTTTTTTGATTAGGGGATTTTACGAGATTACTCAAGAGGAATACGTTCAACTGACCGATGAACTTTGTCAAAAAGGTCATCCTGAAGCCTTCAAGGACAAAGTATTAAATCTTCTCTTGGGAGAGAATGGCTATGCCAAAGACCTAGATAGTGTAAAAGCACTATTATGGAATGATGCACTTCTTAATAAGGCTGGTAAGTTTAGTAAAGCCCTTAAGAAGGGTGTTGACCCCGAACATTGGATGAATAATTTCTTCAGAAACATGCTTTACAATCTCAGTCTAAGTAGATCTGATGGAAATGTAAATCGACTCATTAATGATTTTAAGGCCGACAAGCTTATGATAGATAAGTATAGATGGATCAAGTTTAAGGCCTTGCTGTTAGGCCTTCCTCCTTACGAGCGAAACGTGGAGGCTGCAAAAGTATATGTCAAAGACATACACCTAGATTATTTATCAATAGTACATGGTCAGATGGCCAGAATTTCTGAAATGGAAACCTCTGAGAAGGAGCAATGCCTAGCATATTTAAATCTCAAGATACAAGAAGCTAAGCAGCAGAAACCTGCAAAACCAGATGTGTTTAGACATACTCTACAATCTAAAAGCTTTCTGGATTGTATCGAAGCAGCCCAAGTTTTGGGCCAGTCTTTAGCGTCTGCCATAGAAATGCTCCCCCAAATCAAGGATCTACAAACGTTGGCTCTGGGCTGGTCTAAGCTCAGATCATTCAGTTACTCTAGAAATAGTAACATAGAAATATTTGAAACACGGCTTCGCGAATGCGTGGCTACATATGATGAAATCAGCCATGTGTTTAATCTATTGCAAGCCAGTTCCTCAGTTGCTACGGCCTATGCTTTTGCCCTGTTGAAAGACTATGTGCCGGATGAAGATGCATATACTTAATCATAAACCTTCCCTTTGGCACTGTTGAAGACAGTTTGAGGTAAGCTACGATCCGGCAAGCAAGCAATTCAACACGCCAGACAACCCTGTAGAGACACTGGTGCCGAAGAGGTGACTCGAACACCCGACCTACTGATTATGAATCTGTTTCTTGTGATATCCCTAAACCGGTTTCATAACCTAAATTTCCCTAGTAACTTTGTACATAACAATTACCTCTTTACTTATAGGTCATTTAATTTTTAATCAAGTTTTTTGTAGAGAGTAAGGATTTTATCAGTGATCTGCTTTCGATAAGTTTTAGGCAGAGAATTTTTCGGATGTTCCTTTATCATGCGTTTATGGTCCTTAAATAGCACAGTAACGACAGTATCTAGGTCTGCACAGATTTAATAATAATTAGTTAAAATACAAACATTTGATTTTACAAGTTTTTACGTTTAAAAGGCATCTAGAATGAAAAAAAGGTGCAATAGTGGGGTCATTATGAATTTACTAATTTTATTAGCGGTATTGTTATACTTTGTGTTCTCTACGAGCCCTGTTTGTGCCAGCACAGGAGAAATGATTGCGCGTGAGCAACAGCAAATCATCGCTAAGGAAGAAATTCACCAAAAGCTCGTGCAAGAAAAATTTCGGAAACAGGACTTACCAAAAACTGAGCTTGTCGCAGAAAACACACTCAAACAAGAAGCCAATGAACTTCAATTCTATTTTAAGGAAATCGTTCTTGAAGGGGCGACGTTACTGGATGGGATGGTTCGGGAAGCTTTGCTACAAGACTATATAGGTCGACCCGTCGCGGTATCAGAGATAAACATCATTATCCGGAAGATCACTAACGAATACATAGAACGCGGTTATATCACCACCAGAGCCTATCTGCCACCACAGGATTTAAGTACTGGCAAACTGATCATTAAAATCATTGAAGGCAAAATCGAGTCATTAAGCGTGATCCTCAATGAAAAAGAAGTAAGAGCAGGCTATGCTATTCCAACCAGTGAGGAAGACGTGCTGAATTTACGTGATCTGGAGCAAGGCATTGACCAGATTTCCAGACTAGGTACCTACGATGCCAAGATTAAAATTGATGCGGGTAAGACAGACGGCACCAGCGCCGTTCTGATCCAGACAAAACAAAAATTTCCAGCAACTTTTAGTGCGCGCATAGATAACTATGGCGCAGCCAGTACAGGGCAAAACCAGATTGAATTGCAGACTATTTATGACGATCTATTTGGACTATATGACTCATGGGGCATTGATGCAAAAAAAGATTTAGATTTCCACAATGGTAATCACTATAACAGGAGCCTAGGTTTCCAAGCCTCTGTTCCATTTGGGTATTGGACTGTTCGATATTTTGGCTCGCTTTTTGATTATAAATCTACTGTCAAAGGGCGGCTCAGAAATATCGAGTTTTTTGGCAACAGCCAGACTCATCGTGGTGAGCTTGAGCGACTTTTGCACAGGGATGGAGATTCGAAAACCAGTCTCAACTTATCCTTGAGCCACAAAGATTATCGCAATTATGTGGGAGACGTTTTGCTGCAATTGGGCAGCTATCGACTCACTCTCTTCGGCAGCACCTTGTCACATATGAGGCGTTTATGGAACGGATCTTTTTCCGCTTCCTTAACCTATACAAGGGGCCTCGACAGTTTGAGCGCAAGCAAAAATCATAAGATGCCCAGCGGAACTCCCCGAGCGCAATTTAATAAAATTAGTTCTGACGTGAGTTATTTTAAACCGTTTGCAATCGAGGAGCATCCCTTTAGTTTCTCAACGAAACTCACGGCGCAGTATACGCCTCAAAATCTTTTCAGCAGCGAAAAAATCAGTTTTGGCGGCGCTCAGACTGTACGCGGCTATCAAAAAACAGGGCTCAGCGGTAACAATGGCATGTATTGGCGCAATGAGTTTGAAACGCCCATATATAGACCAGCCGATTCCCATGTAAAAAAAATATTCGGTGCAATGACAGTGATAGCCGGTTTTGACTATGGCTGGATACCTAAAGATAAAAAACATAGATTCGAGCATGGGACATTAACATCCTCTTTTATAGGCCTTCGTCTTAAGGATGGGGCGGCTCATGGGGAAGTTTTATTCGCAAAATCTTTAACACGTCCTTCATTTATTAAAAATGAGGGGCTTGTAATTCATCTGAAATTCGGGCTAAACATGTAACAATTCTAATTTAGGGGTAAGGCAATGAAAATGCTAAAGAAACTGTTTTATATATTTTTAGCAATCAGCTTAGAGATCACACAAATAACAAGCGTTTGCGCTGTCCACAATGCGACTCAACCTGCACCCATAAAAGCAGACAGTGGCGCGCGTGCGGAAAATCAACCCAAAGTGGATAAGGCTTCCAACGGAAATCCATTAATACAAATCGTAAAACCTAACGCTTCCGGTATTTCACATAACAAATTCAGCGAATTCAATGTGGGATCAGAAGGCGTTATTCTTAATAACTCCAACCAAAGAATTCTCACAGATGTTGGCGGCCTCGTCGAGGAAAACCCTAATTTCGGTAAAGGTGATGCGGCGAGTCTTATTATTAATGAAGTCACTGGCCAAAATAAATCACATCTTAATGGCCCTACAGAGATTGCCGGTCAGTCAGCTGAATATATCTTGGCAAATCCCAACGGAATTAGTGTTAATGGTGGCAGCTTTAGAAACACCCCGCGAGTTACTCTCAGTACAGGTGTTCTTGAGTATGATGAGAACCAGAGAGTTTCAAATATAACCGTTGATCGTGGCACGGTTCAGATTGAACAGAACGGAGTGTACCTACAAGGATTGGATTACTTTGATGTGGTCTCTCGTGCTGCCGTTATTAATGGCAAAATCCATGGGGACAATACCAAGCAAACAAAAGTAGCCGTTCATACAGGGCCGCAAAAATACAATCACGCGACCAAAACATCAGCAAGTCATGGTACGGGGCATGGAGATAAACCAGAATGGGGAGTAGACTCCACATCCTTGGGCGGTTTATATGCCGGGAAAATTACGCTCGTAGGCAATGAAGCGGGTGTAGGTGTTCGAACTCCACAAAATATGGCCTCCCGAGTTGAAGACACCACAATTACGGCTGACGGCAAAGTGGTTTTGAACCATATAGCATCCGTGGGCCCCATAAAGGCTACCTCCAGAAATAACTCTGTGGAAGTAAGCACCAACGCCACAGTTGATACCTTAGCGCATACTAACATTAAGGCAAGTACTGAAGTCATAGTTAAAGAAAATGTTTCTATTCAATCCGCTACAACGACAGCAGTAGAAGCAAAAAATCTTACTAACCGAGGTAAGATTGCTTCAGGGCAAAGCAATAATATCCAGCTTGGTGAAGCCCTAGAGAATACAGCCACAGGAAAAATTCAGAGTAATGGTTCCAATAAAATCAAAGCGGGGTCATTAGATAATGCGGGAATCATTCAATCTGTATCCAATTCCAAAATTCAAACAGATCACGGCATAACCAACCATTCCAACGGAACTATCAAAAGCGGTGCAAATCTGAAATTGAGGGGCGGCTCGCTTTCTAACTCAGGTCAGATAACAGCTGTCGTTAAATTAGATTCAATAGCGACAGGCAGCGTTGAAAATCTAGCAGGTCTTTTCTATGGCGGTAGAGAATTTTCTTTGAAAGCAGCCTCTCTGAACAACCATGCTGTGCTGGGAAGTGATGGCAATGTGGACCTAGGTATAGGCGGGTTAGCGAACAATCATGCTGCGGGCAGAATCTTAAGTGGAGGTCTTTTGACCCTAAAGGCCCAAAGTCTAACCAACCAAGGAAAAATCAAAAGCACGGGGGCAGCCACAGTAACTTTAGAAAATGATTTAAACAATGCTGGCTCCATACGGTCCTCTGCAAGTTTAACCCTGGACACAGGTAATATTACCAATTCAGGTAAACTGGTGAGTTTGGGGACGGGAATCATAGATTCTTCTGGTCGAATCATCAATACTGCCAATGGCAAGATCTTAAGCCGTGAAAATATGACATTAAAGTCCGTATCATTATCGAACGAAGGATTGGTTGAGAGTAAACGGAACCTGAACGCCACCTTAGATCGTACATTTACAAATCAAGGAAAATTTTTGAGCGGTGCAGGCCTGGCCGTTGATGCAAAGCGTCTGGAAAATACAGGGAAATTAGGAGGTAAGTCGCACCTGACATTGAATGTTTCCAAAGGAATCATTAACGCAGAGAATGCAAAAATCCTGACCGAGGGTCAATTGACCTTAAGCACAGGTAAACTGAGCAATAATGGTCTAGTTGCTGCGGGAATGGGCGCGAAACTGAAGGTTGGTGGAGACGTAGACAATCTGACCCACGGCAAAATTTACAGTAATGGGGCCATGAAAATCACTGGCCATTCCCTGACAAATAACGGAGAGATCTTAGCCAGAGAAAATTTGAAAGGTTTTTTTCTACAAGCCGCTACCAACAAAGGTAAAATTCAAAGCGACAGCCTTTTATCCATAAGTGCTACGAACATAACTAACGGGGGCAAACTGGCTGGCGGGCAAACAGATTTAACTGCAGTTAGTCTGATCAAGAATGAGGCAGCGGGAACCATAACAGGCGGTCAGACCCTTGCGCTGACGGGATCCGTCCTGGAAAATTACGGAACTCTCTCTGGACAAAATACTGTTGCCTTAGATTTTTCCACCCGCATGACCAATGCCGGACAAATTGAGGCAGGTGGGGTATTACGCTTAAAGGCTAAATCTCTGACTAATACCCATAAAATATCCGCAGACTCCGCTGAATTAAGGTTATCCGATTATTTCAATACGGGCGCAGGCAGTGAATTTCTTGTGGCCGATTTTTTGGACATTCAGACTGGTTCCATACGCCACGAAGGCACCGTTAAGGCCAAAAACATCACCAGTCGCCTAACCGGAAACCTAGAGAATGCGAAAGGAACTTTCTGGGCTCTTCATACCTTTAACATGGATGCGCAAGATATCAGCAACAGTGGACGTTTGGTAGGAGATAAGGTTGCTAACATTTCGGCTGGTCGCGAATTGTCAAATTTAAAAGGCGGCATTATTTCCAGCGGAGCAGACCTCAAGGTTGCCGGCAATACCATTGCCAATTCAGGTGTCCTTCGTGGCAAAGACGTAACAGCCAACGCCATAAACTTGACCAATGACAACGGGTTAATCTTTAGCGACGCAAGCATGGGTTTGAACGTGGATAACACAATCCGCAATCTTGCCGGCGAGTTCATTATCGGGCATACGCTCATGGTAAAAGGCTTAACCAAAGAAAAACTGAGCCTCTTTGAAAACGTTTCAGGCCTCGTAGAAATGTACGACGGCACCATGAATTTTAAAGCGAATAAGTTGGTGAATAGGCGAGATAATACGCTTTTTACAACTTCTGAAAAGATATATGGAAGATTAAATCCTGAGCCAACAAAGCACTTTAAAAAGCAACGCCAAAAAGCCAAATATGTTAGGCAACACAAGGGCGCTTTATCTGATTCAGAATTTATCGAAGATCCCTCTATTACAAAAAAATCGGAACACGGTGTGTTCAAAAAAACGGATATATTTGAAGGTGATCCGGCCGGTTGTATTTTATCCGGTGGGGACATTATCTTTGATACGGATGATATTAACAATAGCTATAGTTTAATTGCCGCTGCAAGGGATGTGGTATTAAATGGAGAAACCTTAGACAATACAAGCCAAGACCTCCAGCTAAAAATGAAAGGGTGGCACACTACCGTTGTCCGAGGCAAAAAGAGAGGTTTTGTCAGTAGAAAGGCTGGTGGCCACAGCAAATACAAAGGGGGGGCTACAACAATTAATAAATACGACCCCTATGTGGAAAATATAGACTCCGTAAACTCAACAATTCAGGCTGGCAGATCAATCACGGGATCTCTGAAGAGTAAATTGACTCAAACCAATGGACTCGAGGAGAACAAACCCTACACAGGTTCTGCCAAGAAAAAGGCTCAGCACAGAGAATCGTCGCCCATCATTATTTCTGAATTATTAAGCAATGCCAATCGCCTTGCCATACCTTTGGACTCATTTGACGTAAACTTGGATGCCCCCATGGATCCTCATGTGGCGGAAGCAATACAATTTAACGTGGAGTCTGCTGAATTTATAGAAAGACTTGCCACCTCACCTTTATTTGAAAATAGCGTTTCGCAAGACAGTCCATTTTTAATTGAATCGAGGCCTGAATTTGTAAATCCCGCTCGATATCTGGGTAGTGACTATTTCTTGTCAAGAATCGCTGTTTCATCCGAGGGTGTTAAATACCCAAAAAGAATCGGAGATTCATTAGCTGAAACCAGGTACATCCGTCACCAAATATTTGAAAAAGCAGGTGTACGCTTTTTGGAAGACCAGACCACTGATGAGTCCATGATAAAAGTTCTATACGACAACGCATTGAATCAGATGGATGAATTGCAGTTGGTTCCTGGCGTTAGGCTTTCTGCAGATCAAGTGCGCAAGCTCAGAAATAATATCATCTGGATGGAAGAAGCCTTCATTGGCGGGGAAAAAATACTGGTTCCACGTTTATATTTAGCGCAAGTGAACAGTGCTAGCCTAAAAGAGCAAAGCAATAAAATTATAGGTAAGAAGGTAGATCTAAAGATTGAGTCGTTGGAGGCTCATGGAGCTCTCATCAAGGGTGACGATCTAACTAGAATCCACGTGAATGGTGTCACGCATATGGTGGATTCCTTAGTGGATAGCCGTAATGATACGTTTTTTACAACCGGCGGCAACACCATCCTACTTTCCAGTCAGATAGCAGGCGCCAATACTGTGTTTACTACGGATGGCAGCGCCCACATGGAGCGTAGCGTAAGCCGTATGGAAAACCCCAACGGATACACAGAGCGTATCCACGGAGAAGCAGGCATTGTATCTCGTAAAGGTGACCTGCATTTACACGTAGGTCAGAATCTGACTGTTGTCGGCGGACACTTAGACGCAGCTGGCGATTTTAAAGGCAATGTAGAAGGTGATGCTACTTTAGCAGCGGCTCAAACATCCTCCAGTTATAAAGAAAGCAGCCGTGGTTTTTCATACAGCCATGAACAAATTCAAAACCACAAAGTTAAAAACCATGCAGGCGGCAAGTTCACTCTAAAGACTGGCGGCAACCAAGTTCTTACAGGCGTAGATACAGAATCAGTTGGTGACATCAGCTATAAAGCTGGTGGTTCCATGAAATCTATGCCGGTGCATAACGCTGAACAAGAACATTCAAAAGAAAAGTCTAGAGGTAGCCTCGGCGCCAAGAAAGTAGAAGAAAAAAGTCTAACCATAGACCATGTGGAGCGCAACGCCACAAAATCTGGCGGTCAAATCCAGTTTGTTTCTGTGGGCGAAAATGAACAAAAAGCCCCCAGCTTGAAAGCTGCAGGGCGTGTGCAAATCCTCTCCACAGAAGACAAAGTAAAGCTCACCCATGATCAATCCGTTGATGCTAAGAGTCACACAAAGACGGGTACGTCGGCCTTGTGGCAGTCTAATGCATCAAGGGGTCATATGCATACCACTTTTGAGACCATGCAAGTGGAATCTGCAGGTCTGACCGTTGAAGGTAAAACGGGTGTTGAGGCTGATATGGTCAAGAACAGCAAAAAAAACCGCAGCTATGACAAGTTGATTGAGAAGCCCGAATATAGCTGGATCAAAGAATTAGAAGAACGCCCGGATGTGTTCTGGGAAAAGTTTGAGGAGGAGCACAAAACCTGGAACATAAAAACACAAGGCCCCACAGCCGCGGCTAAGATAATCATCGCATTAATCATGGCAATGGTCACAGCCGGCGCCGGAGCTGCCTTGGCTGGTGGCATGGC
>JBGSQK010000058.1:0-90933 GCA_041738135.1 Alphaproteobacteria bacterium | reverse complement strand
CCCCACAGGGCCCACAATCAGCTCAGACCAGCTCAGCTACCAAGGGGCAGCTGATCTGACCTGAATGTGGACTTATGGACAACACTGCCTTGTGCGACATTTCATGCATCCTTCAGTGTCACATGTATGTGAACTAGTACAAGAGAGGTTATGTGCGTGAAGGGTCATTGACTTTAAATTCGGTTTTATTTAGTTTTACTCTTAACAGGAGCGCTCCAAATGCAAATACGAATCATCCCATACATTCTCTTATTCTTGATTTCGGCCTGTGATGCACTTTCATCAAGCTCTGACGAATTTGCACTGCACGATCAAGCTTTTAAAGTAAATGGCATATGGTATTCCATACCCCGAGGCTTTTTTAGTTATGAAAGCGAAGATCCAAATCTGACATTTGGTGAGGCAATGAATAAATCCAGCCGTCTAGAAAAGTATATGGAGAAGGAGGGGCACACGCTCGCTTTAAACTCAGACAAGAGCGATCGTGTTCATGGTTTTCGTTTTTTGCTGATGTTAGACCCCTGTAATGACTATAAAGTCAATAGCACCCCTTTGCTTGGTCAAGTGCTTGATGCCTGCCCGAGTTTGCGAGATTGTAAGCCTACGGTGATCGAAAAATCTAGGAAAAAGCAGAAAAATTAGGTGTTGCTTAAAGCAAAATTCTGATCTCCACCCGTCATTGCCTGAGTAATAAAAGACAGATTGTTAAGCAAATTTATAATTGAAAACTTAATAAACGTTCGTTTTTAAACAGCAGGCGAAATTTATTTTACTACTCACCTTGATTGGTTATTAATATTTCCAGATTATAGAAAGAGGTTTATCAAAAACATGGATAAATTTTTAATTTCAGGAACTGTAAAGCGGTTTAAAGGCAATTATGGCTGGTACTATGTGGAGCTAGAAGAGAGCTTAAGCCAAAACTTTCGCCCTATGATTAAAAATATCTGGCCTAAATTATTGCGCGCATCATTTAAGATTCAAAACACAAAATGGAATAGCTCCATCATGCCTATAAAAAACGGCCCTTTATTTATCGCCCTGCCCCAAAAAATTCGAAAAGCTGAAGCTATCCAAGAAGGTCAAGTCGTCAATATAGAGTTCGAATTAATCCTATAAACACTGTACTTTTATAGGCACACGCGAGTTAAATTTAAAAAAATTGCCTGTTCAAAAGAGCCATCAGATGTGCTTTATAAAGGCGCATGACTCAATTTCTTCGCTGTCATTTGTTTAATCATTTCGCCGACCACCCTTTAATTCCTATTCCTTTATCAGCTTAACAAATGTCGATGAAGTGTTAACAACTCAAGGAGATTTTATGAAAAAACATTCGTTATTCTCCGTCAAAGACAATGAATAAAAAAAATACACATCGCTTATAAATCAAATTTAATCTTAAAATATCTATTACTACCCCCCGAGAGTGGCTCGTAATGAAGGGGGGTGGGAGAGCAATACCCTTAACTTAATGGCAGTGTGCTCAAGGCCGGGGAGACAGGGGAGGATTCATTAGAAAATGTTAATTTCCGTATTTTGAACATTAAAAAAAGCCCCAGAGTTTCCTCTGGGGCTTGATTTTTGAATAGCATATAGATGCTATTTCTTTTCTTCTTTCTTCTCTGCTTTGTCGTCAGATTTTTTCTTATCTTCGGACTTTTTCTTTTCCTCTTCCACATTCAGGGCAATGAAGAGAACGTTTTCTCCCCTCCTGATTTGGAAGATTTCGTGCTTTTTCTTCTTCTTACGAGCTTCTTCTACCAGCGCTAGGACTTCTTCAGATTTAGTCACTGGCTTGCCACCCACGTCGACGATGATGTCGCCATTGCGCAGGCCTTTGTCTTGGTAGGCTTCGCTATAAGGATCCACCTTCATTATGAGCACACCCTTGATTTCGGCAGGTAATTGCAATCCTGCCCGATCCTGAGGTGTAAGTTCACGCAATGTCAATCCGAGGATTTCTTTGGTGTTCTTTTTGGCTTCAATTTCCACACGTTGTGAAGGAATGAGGCCGGCTTCTTCGGCGGCTTCATATTCGCCCACCTTGACTTTGAGACTTACAGCTTTGCCATCTCTCATAACCACGATAGGCACTTCTTTGCCGATTTCTGTGCCGCCCACTATTCTTGGGAATGAGCGAGAATCGTCAATGGGTGTGCCGTTAAACTCAATGATCACATCGCGAGCCTTTAGGCCAGCTTTTGCCGCTGGACCATCGTCAGTCACGCTGCCCACCAGAGCACCCTTTGCCTTCTCCATAGCTAGAGCTTCGGCGATTTCGTCGGTGACCACTTGGACACGAACACCCAGCCAACCACGACGTGTCTTACCAAAGGATCTCAACTGATCAATAACAGGTTTTACTACCTCTGCCGGTATGGCAAAGCCAATACCAATATTGGTGCCCGATGGAGACAGAATTGCTGTGTTAACGCCTACAACTTTACCGTTCATATCAAACAATGGGCCGCCTGAGTTTCCAAGGTTAATGGCTGCGTCCGTTTGAATATAACCGTCAATAATATCAGCGCCTGCACCACCGCCGGCTCCGCCTTGTCCATTGCGCATTTGTGCTGAAATGTTACGTGCGATGGTCGAGATAATACCTGCAGTTACGGAACTGCTTAGACCAAAAGGATTTCCGACTGCGAGCACCCAATCTCCAGTGCGAGCTTTGGTGGAATCCGCCCATTGTACGAAAGGCAATGGGCCTTTGGCTTCAACCTTAAGCAAGGCCAGGTCAGAACGGGGATCGCGACCTACAACCTTTGCCTTCATTTCAGTTTTTTCTTTGTCGTGCATTATGACGGTTATTTCATCCGCATCTGCAATCACGTGGTTGTTGGTAACCACATAACCTTCTGCATCTATGATAAAACCGGAGCCCAAAGCTGTGGCTTTGCGTGGGGTCTTAGAATAATGCTCTTCAAAGAAATGTTTGAAGAAATCATGGTAGGGGTGATTCTCAGGTATATCAGGAAGTTCTGGAGATTTTTCCTTTGTGATTTCTGAGGAAGTAGAAATGTTCACAACCGCAGGGAGCAAAGGGTCAACAATGTCAGCAAAGCTAGGTGGGCCAAAACTTTTTCCTATAGTGGTCGCTACAGGTGCGGGCACTTCTGCTTTTACCGGAGCTGGTGAAACAGGTACAAGTGCTTCCAACTTTCCTGGAGCGGAAGCATCTTTCGTAGCAGGTGTAACTGAAGCTTCTTTTTTCGAAGCAGCTTTGTCAGTAGGGTTTTCTGCTAGAGCCTGCTGTTCAAGCAACAGTAACCCCAAAGTTAATGATAATAGATATTTATTAAAAGTTCTCATTTGTCTTGCCTCGCTCTAAAAATGCTTAAAAAATGGGTTGTCCTTAGATAATACATAAGTCGTGTCCTTATCTAAAGCTTCTTCATAAGCCTGCAGTGAACGATAGAACTCGTAAAATGCAGGATCTTGGTTGGCAGCATTCGCGTAAATCTTTGTAGCGGCAGCTTGTCCTTCACCTTCGAGCAATCGTGCCTTCTTTTCCGCATCAGCGATGATAATGGTGCGGTCACGTTCAGCCTTTGAGGTTATTTCTTTTGCAGCCATTTCGCCTTCGGAGATGAACAATTTTGCTTCCCGTTCACGTTCACTTTCAATACGATTGAAAATCACCTTGCTGTTTTCTTTTGGCAAGTCTGCACGCACAATTCGGACGTCCTTAACATCAATGCCAAAGTCTTTAGCAGAATCTTTCACTTCCTTACGGATCAATCCCATAATTTGCGAGCGCTCCTGTGAAAGCAACTTGGTTAGATCAATTTGACCCACTATACGACGCATGCTACGTGTAATAATGGTGGACAAGCGGTTGATTACACCTTTTTCATCCTGGACTGTTTTGAAAAACACGACGGGATCCGTAATCAGGTAACGAGCAAAAACGTCAATGACGATACGTTTCTGGTCCCCAGCTGTCACTTCCATAGCAGGAATACTCGCATTTTGAAGCCTTTTGTCATATTTAATGACTTCCTGCATAAATGGTATTTTAGCCTTAAGACCTGGGGTTTCGTATACCTTTTGTAGCTCACCAAACTGAAGTACGAAAGCCGTTTGTCTTTCATCAACCGTAAATAAGGAGCCCATGGCAACGATGACAAGTGCAACCGAGACAAACAGGGCTGTAATAAGTGTTTTATGTTGCATTACTCAGTTCCTTCTTTTTTTACTTCCTGGGTTTCCGGCACTATCTTTTTCAATTCAAGGGCGGGCAAGGCCATGTGAGGTAAAACACTTTGCATATTTTTACCGTTCCCATCGAAATAAACTTTTGGTGCATTTTGCAAAAGTTTTTGTATGGTTTCCAGTCTCATGCGTGTCGTAGTAATACCTGGAGCTTTCTTGTATTCAGTCATAACGGACTCAAACTGACCAGCTTCACCAGTTGCTTTAGCAATTTTTGCAGACTTATAACCTTCAGCCTTTTGGATAATCTTGATGGCCTCACCCTTTGCAATAGGTATAATGCTGTTCACATAGGTTTCAGCCTCATTGATCTTCTGTTGTTTGATAGCTTTTGCACGCTGCACATTACGATACGCATCCACCACAGATTTTGGTGGCTCAACTCGTTGCAAGCTGACTTCCTTAATCTGAATGCCCAGCTGATAGTCATCGCATAATTTCTGCAACATCTCCAAAGCTTTGTCGTTAATGGCTCCACGACCTTTTGTGAGCGCTTCCGACATGGTTGTTTGCGCAACGATTTCGCGAATTAAGCTTTCAGCTGCAATTTTCACAGTCATTTCAGGATCTTTTGCTTTAAACAAAAATTGCGACAGATCTTTAATGAACCATTGCACGGTAAAGGCCACGTCAATGATGTTTTCGTCACCCGTTAGCATCAAAGGCTGATCTTCGCTTTCGCGTAAGTTACCCACAGCCACCTGAATAATGGGGTTGTCTGAATCGCTGTTGATCTGATTGACCTCAGATGTGCGCTTGACGATAGCTTGCTCGATAGGGTAGGGCATATGCCAGCTCAGGCCTGGGCCAGTAGTACGTACATACTTGCCGAACCTCAAAACGGCTGCTTGCTCACCTTCCTGGGGGATATAAAAACCTGAAGATATCCAAACGATGAATGCCAGAAGGGCGATTGCACCTATGCCAAAATAGTTTTGTAAACCAGTGGGCATATTGCCTTTTAGTCGGTCTTGAGCTTTGCGGATAAAATCTTCTACATTATTGGGTCCAGAAGATTTCTTCTGCCAATTATTGCCGCCACTTTTGCCGCCCCAAGGGCCTTTTCCGTCATTAGAATCCCAAGCCATAAAGGAACCTTTCGTTTTTCTTGCTTTGTTGAGGATGACGTCGTATTAATATAAGACGTTCGTCAACCCTTACGATAGTTTTATTGCTTGAGCCATGCAAAGTCAATCACCTCTACAACAATTAATTTTTGACACGTTTAAAAAGTCGGTATCCGCTGAGCTCATTACTGGATTTTCCATGAAGGAAAACAAAGTGTTGCTGAGCCTGAATATTCATCCGTCTGATGTAGATAAAATTCAAGTTTCTCTTCGCCAGGATTTGCACTCTATTGATTCCGCTTTAGAGCTTAAGGTGTTTGCAACCCAAGAACATAAACCAGCAACTATGATTGAAAACTTGACGCCTGGTATTAAGTACGTGATCGCTGTGGCATCGGGAAAAGGTGGGGTTGGTAAATCTACTATAGCCGTTAATCTGGCTTTCGCACTATCACAAATAGGTTTGAAAGTCGCTTTATTGGACGCGGACATCTATGGGCCCTCCATTCCCCATATGTTAGGACTGGATAAACCGCCCGAATCATTAGATGGCAAGCAGATGTCCCCTGAGATATGCCAGGATGTAGCATGCATGTCTATGGGGCTGCTTATGCCCAAAGAGCAACCAGCTATCTGGCGAGGACCTATGGTGATCAAGGCCTTGAAGCAGATGCTCGGCCAAGTGGATTGGGGCGTGCGGGATATTATGGTGATTGATATGCCCCCTGGAACAGGCGATGCGCAGCTGACTTTGTCTCAAAGTGCTAACCTTTCAGGTGCTGTAGTGGTTTCCACACCTCAAGACTTAGCCCTAATTGATGCCCGAAAAGGGCTAAAGATGTTTCAAACAATGGAAATTCCCATATTGGGCGTTATTGAAAACATGAGCTCATTTGCCTGTCCCCATTGTGGTGAAAATACGCCCATTTTTAATCATGGCGGTGCTTGTGAAGCTGCTAGTAGTATGGGAGTACCTTTTTTGGGTGAAATTCCATTGTATTTGGGCTTGCGAGAAGCCGGGGATGCATTCAAACCTTTTGTTTTAAGTCACCCTGACCATGATATATCGTTGCGCTTTAGACAGATTGCGCAGGATGTGTGGGCTGCGCTCAATGCAGGCCAAATGCATGCGGAAAGTGCCTAATTTCTGAAGGTTGAATTAGCTTGGCACTGGCAATGGTGACCGAATGAAGACGTCCATCCAAATTGCTTTCCCAGAAATTCAAAAAGCGCTGTAGGGTAGGAAAATCAGGCTGTAGATCTAAATCCTGCCAGATATATGTTTGCAATAGCGCGGGATGATCGGGCATGTGATAGAGAATCTGCGCCGTTGTCAGCCTGAAGTTGTATAGCTGTTTTTCGAAGTCTCGCACATATGCCTCCGTAAGAAAGTAGAGGGTCTATAATGTTAGAATACAGTAAACTAGCTAAAAAAGGGTTAATTATTTACCATTCCAGCTTGAAATAATGCAAGAATATGGTCAGGGTTACTTCCATGGAGATAAGGATAATTATGATCCATTCCAAAAACACCGAATGTCGCAAGTTAATTTGATCATTCAGCACTTGAAACAGGTCGCGTATGATATCAAGACGTGTATTTAAAACCGCAGTTCTTGCATGCAAGTCCTGATCCTTGATGGCCATAAAATAAATTTCTTCATATTCCGGGTGATCCCAGAAAAAGACAGGTGTGTCCAAAATATCCGAATGGATGTTCACTGAGCTGCGGTCCAAAAATAACGCACCGATTTGCCTAGAAATCTGACGACGGGACATAGGAATGCGGCCTTGAGTTGCCAGTTCTTCGGGCAGGTGTTTGGTTTCATTAATGCGCTTGAGCACGCGCTCTTCAAAGTAAGACAGCTTCATGGATTGGGAAAGGCCATGGGATACGGCGAGCATTTGAAAGAGCACGTCATCTCCCTGTACTAGAGTTATGTTATCCTGCGCTACCTTTTGCTTCTTACCGAATTCATATTCGAATTCATCATTATCCAGTTCTACGTGATCTAGTGCAACGCGTCTTAGGATTTCAATGATGGCTTTATCATCTGTTGGTTCAAGATTCCATGTGACAAAGCAGCCATAGCTGAAAAAGAACACATGCCCTTTTTTGTAAGATGCATAAAGGGCATCATCAAACTTGCGGATCTCCTTGAATCCACCTGAATGAGATTCCAAATTTTTGGCAAGGGATACTAAGTTGTATTCTTCAGCAGTTGTATAATTGACGCAGCGCATGTTTACCTCCGGTATGACACATCTTACCTCGGCAAGGGTGTGCCCGTCTATAGCCTATTACAGCCCACAAGCCTTGTTGATGGCTTGATACGCTTGCGTTGATCCCTTTAAAGAATAAGTGTCCATCGTCGCGACCCCTTTGGCGGACTTACCTTTAACTATGATGGTTTCACCCTTTTTGATTGAATTGACGATGGCGCCATCTGTCTCATTGTTAGTCCAAGCAGAGTCTTTTTCTGTGAATAGTTGATAACTGTCTTTACCTATCTTGATGTCAACCACAGCGCTGGGAGCAAAAGTGTAACCAGCATGAAAGCTAACCACGTTAAAACTTTTAGCGCCGGGCCGATGAGTGATCATAGCATAAGCCTGGCCACGCTTTTTGATGCTGCCTTCTTGCTTGACCGGATTGCTCAGCATATAGCAAACCTTCTTGCCATCCTCTTTCATCTCGTAAGCCGACCATTTCCCATGCTGGCCAATGAGTTTAGGATGGCCGGTATTGGCTATACAGGAGGTGGTAATTAAAAAGGTTGTGAAGGTCAGTGTTTTAAAATAATTCATCATTTCTTTTCCTATTCGTAACAATTATCCGTCTCCATATTACGGATTCGGTGCCTGGAATCAAGGGGGTATGTGGAACTAAATGAATTAAAAATTGACAAACGTCAGTGCCCAGCTTAATAGTCATATTTGTATTGAAAATTTCGATGAGAGAACCATAGTTTCAATGAAAAAGAATGCATTAATAAAAATAGGTCAGGCATGCTTTACTGTTCTTACTTTAACTATAACTATAATAATTTATCCAATTCTAATTCTGTTGGCGTTGTTTGCTAGGAATAGAGGAAAAGGTTATTTTGTAGGCATCCAAGAAATCGCAGGCAATATTCATTCGACGATGCAAGCCTTACATGAAGCGGGTCATGAGGATACAACCTCATTTGCCATAGTGGGCTTTTACTATGAGAATTACAATTACGACCATTTCATAAAAATGCCAGATGCTGCCATGTCTAAAAATCTGGTAAGCCTAGTTTACACAATGATATACATATTTGTTAGCAGCATTTTCTACATGGTCAAATTTCTTTACACGAAAGATAAATTTGTTTTCTACTGGAATCGCTCGTTCCTACCAGCCAATTTGGATTTCCTACTATTAAAGTTAGCCAAAAAGAAAGTTGTTGTATTCCATTGTGGCGACGATGTGCGGTATAGGCCGATCCAGAACAAGTTAATGCAAGCTGAGGGGGTTGATTGTTCATTGCCCTTAATAAATTATTCGATGCCAATTTTGTCATTTCTTAAGATCATGTATTATCATAAATGGCCTCTTTTACTAAGAATACCCATTTACACCGTTATGAACCAAGAAACCTTTATGGATAGGCCCTTATATCAATTCAGAATTCCGCAAATAACTGAATTGGAGCCGAAGTTGAAGGTTGAAAACAAAGTGCCCGTTATCGTGCACGCGCCAAGTGACAGGGAAATAAAAGGCACTGCTGTTGTCCTCAAGGCTATGGATGCTCTTCGCAAAAATGGCTATCAGTTTGACTTCGTTTTGTTGGAAGGTGTTCCCAATGAAGAAGTCGTTAGAATGCTTAAGGTTGCTGACATAGTAATAGATCAACCTTTCACCTGGATAGGGCGGTTTGCCATTGAGGCTCTGGCACATTCTTGCGTTGTTTTGGGAGGGAATAATTCCGCATATGAAAAAGGTAGCATTCGCCTTCCCGTTATAGAATTCAAAAGAGATTATATTGATCTTTGTAAGAAGTTAGAGTTCGTTTTAAGTGGTGACAATCTGGAACGTATTCGCCAAGAATCATATAAGTGCTTTCAAGACTATTATAGTTCTAAATCTTTCATAAAGCATTTGAATGGCGTATTTAGTGGCGTGATCGAGCCTGATTTGTCTCCCCATGAAAATTACAAAAGGAAGCTTCTTGATGCTGCAGATGGTTTTCTAGAAAGGGTGCTCATAAAAATATTCATAAAATCTGAGCATGCAAAAAAATATTAGAAATATTCGAAGCTTACAGACCCATCCATATCATTTACGATGGTCTTTCCTGATAACTTCCCGGGATTACCTAATATTATAGAATTATCCGGAAAGGATTTAGTGACGACAGCTCCGGCGCCAACAACGCATTCATTACCTATAGTTATTCCCTTAGTTATTATTGCGTGTGTACCAATAAAGCACCTATCTCCTATCTTAGTGCTTTCATAGGAGTAACCTTGTTTTCCGCCTGAAAGAGCCCACGCTACAGTATCGTGTGTTAGTATCTGACAGCCTGTGGATATGGAACAATTACTGCCTATGTCCAAACCACCTGTTCCATCAAGAAGGACAAATGGTCCAACCCAAGTGTCTTCGCCTATTTTTACCTCACCAACGATTGTCGTGGAATTATAGATTGTTACATTCTTATTTTTTGACCAAAACAATCCTCTTTCTTTCCAGTCGCACAAATCTTCAAAGAAAGGGTTTATCCTTTTGTACTTACTGTAAGTTTCTTCTCTTTGTGCAATATATAGGGCTTGGAGATCTTCGGCTAACTGCGATTGCTTTTTATTTAAGGTCACGATTAATTTTTCTCAAATTAATAAGTAGATTAAATATTTTAATCAAATGAAATTCGTACGTCAACAAGTTACTAAACAAGGCCATGGTCATTATAAAAGATCATCCGTATAAAGATTGTCTAAATTTATAAATGACCAGATAAATAGTCTGTGGTTCTGCTTGCCTTCTAGGTGTTCATTTACATATGGTATAAGAAAATCTTTATTAAAAATTTTATTCTTCACTAATTTACTTGAATAGAGTTTTTGCTTCACAAACTCAATACTCTCACCTTTAAACCAGGAAGCGTCTGGGGATGAAAATCCCTGTTTCTTGCCGTCGACAATCTCTTTTCCGAGGTATTTAGAAAGTGCTTTGCGTAAAATAAGCTTTCCTTTCTTATGGGCCTGTCGTTTGCTCGCGAGATCATTTTCATCTATGTGAGGTTCTGCAGCGAGCACTTTGAGATGACCAGGAACCTTCATAGCAAAATCAACCAAGTCGTTGTCAAGAAAAGGAACCCTTGTTTCAAGGCCATGGGCCATGCTTAGTTTGTCTTCCATTACCAACAGGCCGTGTAAGAAGGTTTTAGATTCCAGATAGAGGCTATAATTGAGACAATCATCCGGGTTCAATTTATCTTTACGGATTGATTTAAACACATCTTCGAAAATATCACGAGTCCATACGTGTTTTACCTCTTCCCAAATGGGGGAGAGGAGATCTTTTAATAGGCTATTAGGAATAAGTCTCTGCCACTTCACATAGTGTTGATCGATAAAGCTATCAAAAGAGATGGCCTTGTCCGAATTGAAATATCGCCAAGGATAGCCACCAAAGAGTTCGTCACCGCCGGTTCCTGATAGTACAACTTTACCAAATTTACTCGCTAGCTTTGCGGCATAATAATTGGGATAGCTTTGACCAACACGTGGTTCCTCTAAATGCCAAACATATTTGTCCATGCATCGTTCCATATCCCCGGCTTTTAAGACCATTTCATAGTGTTCTGTTTTTGCCAAGTATGAAATATGTTCAGCCTTTTCTCGTTCATCAAATGAAAGTTCCAAGCCACTGGCTGAGCTGAGGTCAAAGCCTATGGTAAACGTTTTCATGTCGGGTATGAATTGGCTAGCTATCATGGTAATAGCGCCCGAATCTATGCCACCGCTTAAATAGCTATTTATGGGAACATCGCTCACAAGTTGCCTTTGAATGGCTTGCCTAAAAAGCCGATCTGTTTCTTCCATAGCATCTTGTTCAGAAATCTTAAGAGAACCGCAAAAATTAAAGTCCCAATAGGGTTGGATCTGAAATTTTCCATCCAAATTTAAATATGCATAGTTACCAGGCATAAGGATTTTGATGTCTTGAAAAATTGTTCTATCTGTAAAAAAATTCTGGAAAGTTAGGTACTCAACGAGACCTTCCTTATCAAGTTTCTTTAGACACTTACCAGATGCAATTATTGCTTTAATTTCAGAGGCAAACACGATTCCAGATTCGTTAAGGTAATAATATAGAGGCTTTATGCCATAACGGTCTCGGGCCAAAAACAGTTTATTCTCATTTTTATCCCAGATGGCAAAGGCAAACATACCGTTAAATTTGTTTAGGCACTTAACGCCCCATTCAGCATATGCGTTAAGGATAACTTCTGTGTCCGTTTGGGAATTAAAACGGTATCCGAGGGCTTCGAGCTGTGTTCGCAATTCTTTAAAATTATATACCTCACCATTATATGTGATCGTATAGCGGCCGTCACGGGTCTGCATGGGTTGATGACCGGCAGGACTTAGGTCAAGAATAGCTAAACGTCGATGCCCCAAGCCCAAATTGCTGTCAATATACTGACCTTCGCCGTCAGGACCTCGATGCGAAATGCTATCAGTCATCGCCTGAATCTGGCTGTGAGCAACTGGTTGTCGGTTAAAATTGAATATGCCTGCTATACCGCACATGATTAAATGGCTCTCAGGGCCTCTATGACATAATCGAAATCTTCTTTTGTCATTTTATTGTGCAGTGGAATAGCCATGGTATTCTGATCGCAGGATTTAGCTCCAGGAAAATCATTGGGGTCAATGTTATACTTATCCCGATAAAGGCTGAGCATGTGCACAGCGTGAGTTCCTGGCCTTGTGGCAATCCCTTTTTGTTGTAGGATATCCATAATGGCATTCCTAGGTAGAGGAGCTTTTTCGGGATCTACAAAACAAACGTAAGCTTGCCATGCATGTTGCGTAATGTTGCTAGGTATGGTTTGGGGTCTTAGCCAATCCAGTGTTTTTAACTGTTCAGTGTAGTATTCGGCCCAGATTTGTCGTTCCGAAATAAATTTATTTAATTTGCTCAGTTGCACGATACCCACTGCTGCTTGCAGATCTGTCATGCGGTAATTATAACCCAACATTTTGAAATCAGGCAAGATATACGGTTTTGAGCTGTTGTGGCGGGCTTCTTCTGAAACTTCTGCACCATGATTACGCATAATGTCTGACAGTCGATTCAGCTCGCTGTTGTTTGTCGTTAACATTCCACCCTCTCCGGTGGTAATAGTCTTTCGCGGATGGAATGAAAAAGCTGCCATGTCACCTAAGGAACCTGCTTGACGATTTTTATATGAAGCGCCAGCCGCACAAGCAGCGTCCTCCAGTATTTTCACATGTGATGGGATAGCAGCACGAATTGCATCCATGTCCGCACATAGGCCAAATAAATGCACTGGAATAATTGCTTTTGTTCGCTCTGTAATCTTGGAAGCAATGTCTTCAACTTTGATATTAAATGTGGTTGTGTCAACATCACAAAAAATAGGCGTTGCACCGCAGTACAATACCACATTTGCCGTAGCTACCCATGTGAAAGCGGGGATAATGACTTCATCGCCTGGGCCAATACCCATGGCTGCTAGTGCAAGGTGGAGACCCGTCGTGCAAGATGTTACAGCAAGGGCATGACTAGTATGATGAAGTTTGGCAAATTCTTTTTCAAAAGCAGCCACTTTTGGGCCTTGGGTCATCCAACCGGTTAAAAGTGGTTCACGGACAGCCTGCCACTCGTCTTCTGACAAGCACGGCACCGCTATGGGTATATTTCTGATCTTCAATGCAGTTTGTGTCATGATGCTATCTTTAATCTTCTCATATCAACTTGATCTATATGTGTTTTGCGCCATTGGATGAGTTTCTTTAGCCCTTCCTCCAAGGTAACTTGTGCATTAAATCCAATCTGCTCTCGTGCTTTAACAGGGCAGCCTATGCGGTTTTTTACGAACGTTAGTCCAGCTGGTTCGTACTGCACTGAAAGGTCCGATTCAACAATTTTTAAGATTAATTCAGCAAGTTCTTTAATAGAGGTACGAATGCCTGTGCCGACATTATAGAATTGGTCAACTGTCTCTGCCTTCATGGCGCATATGTTAGCTTTAGCGCAATCATCGACATAAACAAAGTCATAAGCTTGTGAGCCATCCCCATAGAGTGTGGGGGCTATGCCTTTATCCAAGTTATCCAGCATTTTCATGATGACCGCAATATACGCGCCTCGATAGTCTTGTCGAGGACCATAAACATTCATATAGCGAAGGCCAACGAATGGTAATTTATATCTATGATAATATGCTCTTGCCATAGCTTCGCCGGCTATTTTAGTTGCACCATAGAAATTAGTGTTATTAAAGGGATGATCTTCGTCCATAGGTTCGCTTATGGCGTCTCCATAGACAGATGCAGAGGAAGAATAGACGAGTCGGTTAACACCTTGGGTAACACAAGCATCCAAGACATTAAATGTCCCTTCAACGTTCACATTGAAAGCGGATCGAGGGTATTCATGGCATTGTAGCAACCAGAGGGCGGCAAAATGAAAAACGCCGTCTGCACCTTTGAATGCTTCATTTAAAATATCAGTTTGACAGATATCTCCACCAATCTCAAAGATACGAACTCGCGGATCTTTAAGAGCTGTTTCAATGTTTCCATGGGTGCCACGAACAAAGCTATCATAAATGATGAGCTCTTTAATATCTTCTTTCAAAAGCTCATCAACAGTGTGTGAGCCAATGAGTCCTGCACCACCAACAACAACTAGTTTCTTACCTTTTAGTTCCATTTAAACCCTCAATTAAAAATATCATCGCTGTTTACATAGTATTTTATTTCAATCAAATTATTGGAAGGGTCTGAAACGAAGAAGCTATGGTGCCAGCCTTTCCTATTTTTGTATCGTTCGAACAAGTCTTCAAAAAATGCTGCCCCAGCAGCCTTACATGATTGGTAAACTTGATCAAATGATTCCCTGTCCGTAAGTATTATGCCGTAATGGCGAGGATACATTTTAACTTCTTTTGGGATTTCATCTGCTAGTAGATGAGTAACAACTTGATGCCCAAAAAAGTTGAAAATAACATAGCTAGGATACTCACGTCCTACCTTTGCCCCAAAGGCTTTAGTATAAAAGTCTTTAGTTAACCTTAAATCATGACTGGGTATAGCTAAATGAAAACTAATGGGACTTTGCTTTTCATCCCTTAATTTTTGTTCACTGGTATCTTGATAAGGAGACAAACTATTTATAAACCTCGTTAATGTGAACTGAAGTGATTCTTTGACGGAATCTAAGATGTCCTAGGATTTAAGTCAAGTATTTTCCATTTTCCCTCGCGAAAATGACATTTGTATTTCGCGAGGGAAAACCTTTACTCATCCCCCAATGTCATCAAGGAAGCATTACCACCTGTAGCTGTGGTGTTGATCGAGAGAGATCTTTCCGTTGCAAAGCGGTGCAAGTATCTAGGACTACCAGCTTTTGGGCCTGTGCCGGAGAGGCCTTCGCCGCCGAAGGGTTGTATGCCGACTACGGCGCCGATCATGCTGCGGTTGACGTAGGTATTGCCGACGCGCATGCGGTCGTATATGTGGCGACAGGTTTTATCAATGCGTGAGTGGATGCCCAATGTGAGGCCAAAGCCTAAGGCGTTGATTTGATCGATGACGGCGTCCAGGTCTTCAGCTTTGTAGCGAATGACATGGAGGATGGGTCCGAATTTTTCACCGTTGAGAAGTGATAAATCTCGTATTTCGTAAGCAGCTGGTGTGACGAAAGTGCCGTTATCACATTCCGTGGAGAGCTGCATTTGATATAGCTTTTTCGAGTTTGTGGCCAAATAGGCCAAATGCTCATTCAAAGTGGTTTTTGCGTCTTCATTAATCACGGGCCCCACATCCGTAAGCAGTCTTGCGGGATTTCCCATGTGCAATTCTTCCATGGCGCCCACCAGCATGGCGATGATTCTATCGGCAATTTCGTCTTGCAGAAACAAGATGCGCAAAGCTGAGCACCGTTGTCCTGCGCTTTGGAACGCGGATGTGATCACGTCATTGACCACTTGCTCGGGTAGCGCTGATGAATCGACGATCATGGCATTTTGTCCGCCGGTCTCGGCGATCAAGGGTACGATTGGTCCCTTTGATTGAGCCAAAGTCAGTTGGATATGCTGAGCTGTTTCAATGGATCCGGTCATAGCCACGCCTGCAATGCGATGATCTTTTAAGAGGGCATCGCTAATCTCACTGGATGCGCCGGGTACAAAGTGCAATACATCTTTGGGGATGCCGGCTTCGTGCATGAGCTGGATCGTAAACGCAGCGATGAGCGGGGTAGGGCCCGCGGGTTTAGCGATCACGCAGTTACCTGCTACCAGGGCGGCAGCCACTTGTCCTGTAAAGATGGCTAAAGGGAAGTTCCATGGGCTGATGCAAACGAAAATACCTCTGCCATGCAAGGAGAGTTCGTTATGCTCGCCAGTGGGGCCTTGAAGTACCATCGGCTGACCGAAATCTTCCCTCGCCATTAACGCATAGTAGTGACAAAAATCTACAGCTTCCCGTGCTTCTGCAATAGCATCGGGAATGGTTTTGCCGCCTTCGCGAATACACAAACTCATGAGTTTAGGGTAATTTTCTTCCATGAGTTCCGCTAATTTTTCAAGGCAAACGGCTCTTTCATGGGCGGATGTCCTAGTCCAAGTCTCAAATGCTTTTTCCGCAAGATCATAGGCCCTTGTGACATCCTCGGGCGTGGCTAGTGTTACATCACCTACATGATCAGTATGATTGTATGGATTGAGTATGCGATGGGCTTGGCCCGTTAAAATGCTTTCCCCGCCAATAATTGGCGATGCTTGCCAGCGCCTATTGAGTTCCAGCTCTTCATAGGTAGCTTGTAACTGAATATCGTCGCTAAGATCCAGTCCATGGGAGTTTTTGCGCGCACTGCCGAAAATATGTGAGGGAAGGGGGATTTTTGAATGGGGTGTCCCATCATTTAATTTGGCCGACAGTATGGGGTTCTTTGATAACTCCTCAGGCGATACATTGGGATCTGTTAAGTGGTGCACGAAAGAGGTGTTTGCACCATTTTCTAGAAGCCTGCGCACTAGATAAGGCAGTAGGTCATTATATTCACCCACAGGCGCGTAAATTCTGCATGATGGGTGGTGCAAGTTTTCTTTTTCTAGCAATGCTTGGTACAATTCATCACCCATACCATGCAGTTTTTGAAATTCGAAACCGTCCTTATTGCCCGCAAGATTAAGTATGCTGACAACCGTATAAGCATTGTGGGTCGCAAACTGCGGATAGATATAGTCTCGGCTGGCCAACAGTTTTTTTGCGCAAGCCAGATAGCTTAGGTCTGTGTGATATTTATGAGTAAAAACAGGATAATTACTCAGTCCCCGTTCTTGTGCCCTTTTAATCTCCGTGTCCCAATAGGCGCCTTTGACCAGGCGAATGTTTATTTTCTTACCTGTATGTTTAGCAAGCTCGATGACCCAATCAATAACCCGATAGGCGCGCTTTTGATAAGCCTGCACAACGATTCCGAAACCATTCCAACCATCCAGGGAGGAGGAGCTGAGGACCTTCTGGATCACATCCATGGTCAGCTCCAACACATCGGCTTCTTCCGCATCGATGGTCATGGCAATTTGGCTTTCTTTGCAGAGCTGAGCCAATTCTATGACTTTAGGTGTGAGCTCTTCCATCACGCGATGCTTTTGTGCGTATTCAAAACGAGGATGTAGGGCTGATAATTTAACGGAAATGCCAGGACTAGTATGGATGTCCTTGCCTTGCGAAATACGTGCCAGAGCATGGATCGCATGTTTGTAAGACTGCAAATAACGTTCTGCATCTTTGGCTGTCATGGCAGCTTCGCCAAGCATGTCGTAGGAGTAGCGATAGCCTTTTTCTTCTAAGACTTTAGCGTTTTGTAAGGCTTTGTCTATGCTCGAGCCTAAGATAAACTCATCGGCCAGTTGTGAAATCATCTGTTTGACCGATTGGCGGATGACAGGCGCGCCCGTCTTGGTAAGGGCTTTTTTGAAGAAGCCCTTCACGCCAGTAGATTTTCCTTCTGAAAGAACCGTTTGCGAAGCCAGCAGCGCAAACTTAGAAAGCTTGGCCATGGATGCATCCGTGTTTTCAAATGCAGATGCCCAATCGCCTTCCGTTAGTTTTTCCGTGATCAATCTGTCTTGAGTTTCCGTGTCGGGAATGCGCAGCAGGGATTCAGCCATCGCCATCAAAGTAAGCCCTTGCGGACTGGATAGTTTAAACTGGTGCATCAAATTGGCCACAAATGATCCCTGCTGAGGAAGACTGCGGATACGGGTGATCAATTCCAAGGTTTGCTTGTGAACGTCATCATAAAACTCATCACCCAGATCAAGTTCATCCAAAAGTGCGGTTACGACCGTTTTCTCGTTGACCCTATACCACTGGTTGATGCGCGTAAAATCTTCCATTAATTCCGTTCCTCTTCAGTTCTGTTTTTATTGTAACTGGGTGAGGAGCAGAAAACAAACAAATGTGAGAGGGTGGTGATTAGTGCGTTGCTTTTCAGGGGATCTTAGTGAGCCCTTAGAAATGGGCATTGGTGAGAAAGAACAGCGTGGAAAAAGCCTACAAGAAACACGAACCCCTTAAGGGGCTCGTTGTTCCTAACTAGTCAGTCAGCAAGACTTATTTATTATCACCGCTGGGTGGGGTTACAGTGACTGATTCTGCTTTTTCTTCCGGCAAGAATACGATTGTGCCTTTGACATAGGCAGATTTTATTTTACTTTCGCAATCCTGTGTAGGTTTTCCGCCGGTGCAATCGGGTGTCAAAGCAAGTTCTAGGAGGCCACCTAACTCTCGTTCGGCCGTATTCAATTCTTCACCTTTGCTTTTTTTAGCTTTTAAAGCATCAAGCCATCCGTCCATTTCTGCGAACATGTCATTTCTTTTAATGGCATCGTTGAGGTCTATTTGAGCGTTCCTGTTCGCTTTTTCCACTGCAATGTCATTTATTCTCTTTTCTGTGGCGGTTTCTTCTACAGCGTATGCCTGTGTTGTCACTAGTAAAGTCGTGATGGTTAAGCAGGTAATTATTAAATTTCTCATTTTAAATTCTCCAAAAATGGTTGATGTTTATAATTATATTGTAGTTATTTATAGTTAATAAATAGTTGCTGCTATTTTTTATTATTTCTCCAACACATAGCTACCTGGTGCGTCCATTAATGATTTTCCCATGACTGGTGGATCGACCTCGGGACTCGAATGTTCGTCCAGCCACTTAACCCATTCAGGCCACCAGGATCCTTCTTTTACAGGCGTCTCCGCAATCCATTGGTCGGGGTCTGTGTAATGGGCGTCGTGAGGTTTGGTACGCAGTTGGTATTGTCGCTTTCCATGATTTTGAATGCTGATGATGCCGGCATTGTGGCCGCCATTGGTCAACAAAAACGTAAGCTCACTATTGGTGAGAAGGTGCATTTTGTAGACAGATTTCCACGGTGAGATATGGTCTTGGGTGGTGGCAACGCAGAATATAGGTCTGTTGATGTCTGACAAAGCTATGGGCCGGTCACCTACGGGGTAGCGGCCTTCAGCTAGATCATTATCCAAGAATAATTGCCGCAAATACTGTGAATGCATCTTATAGGGTAGCCTTGTGGCATCGGCGTTCCAGGCCATGAGGTCGAACATGCCTTCTCTTTCGCCTAGTAAATAATTGCGAACCATATGAGACCAAATGAGGTCGTTGCTACGAAGCATTTGAAATGCACCGGACAACTGTTTGCTGTCCAACACCCCTTGCTCCCACATGATGTCTTCGAGGAAACTCACCTGGCTTTCGTCGATGAACAGGGTGAGCTCACCAGCTTCTTCAAAATCTACTTGAGCGGCAAGCAAGGTAATGGATTTGAGGTAGTTGATGTTGTCCCGTGCCATGTGGGCAGCTCCCATGGCCAGCAATGTACCTCCTAAGCAATAGCCGACTGCATGGATTTCGTTGCCGTTGCATATGGTTCGAATGGTCTCCAAGGATGCCATGAGGCCATCTTCGCGATAGTCTTTCATTCGCACATCACGGTCTTTTGGTGTCAGATTGCGCCATGAAACAATAAAGACGGTATAGCCTTGTTCCACTAGGTATTTAACCAGTGAGTTTTCTCGAGAAAGATCCAGTATGTAATACTTCATGATCCAGGCGGGTACAATTAGAATGGGCTCAGGATGTACGGTTTTGGTTTGTGGCGAGTATTGGATGAGTTCCATAATGTGGTTTCGGAAAACCACCTTACCAGGTGTTATGGCAACCACTTTGCCCACCTCGAACTTTTCGGCGCCTACGGGGGGAAGACCACGATAGTTACGTTCTATGTCTTCCATGAGATTTTGAAAGCCTTTAGTCAGGTTTGCACCGCCCGTGCTAACTGTCGTTTTTATCAGCTCAGGATTCGTGAGCAGATAGTTAGAGGGCGAGAACATATCAAATACCTGCCGTGTGGTAAATGAGACGATATCCAAGTGATGTTGACTTACGCCACGCACGCCTGAGGTGGCTGCTTTCAACCATTGCTCATGCAAGAGGTACGCCTGGCTGATGATGTTAAAAGGCCAGCTTTGCCATTCAGGGGCAGCAAAACGCTTATCCGACTCTCTGGGCTCAACGCAATGTTCATGCTTGGGGTCGATAGCACAATGAGCGGCATATGACATCAAATCGTAATATTTGCTTCTAGCATCATCGATGAGTTCTTTTTGCTTACCTGGAGATTTGGCCAAATGCGTCCACCAGTCCGTAAATGCATAGCTAATAGTCATGGGCGAAACGCCGCGGGTCATCTGACCTAAGGTCGCATTGACCATTCGATCCAAATGAAGGTTGGATTCGTTCTTGTAACTGACTTCCTTTTCTTCATAAGATTTGATCATAAAAAAACAGAATCCTTGTTTCCTCATTAACAGTATGTATCAAAAACATTAAAGATTGATTAAATTAGGATAAAAACCTTGCTTTTTTGCGGGTACAGGGGTATGTGTACAGTGGAAGGTTGAGTGTGGGCGAATGTCTTGCTAACCCGGTCAGATTCGGAAGAAAGCAGCCGTAACAAGTAATGTTCGGGTCACATCAAAGCTCAGCCTTCCACCTGTTTTGATTTTTTCGAAATCATTCACCAAACATCCCGTCATCCAGAGCAGCAAAAGCGAAGCGTTGCTGCGTGGGATCCAGCATATGAGTGTGAGCGCTTGCGAACTCAATCCTACTTTAATATGGAGCTCGCAAGCGCTCGCACACATACGCTGGATCCTTCGCTTCCTCCGCAAAAGTGCGGAGGTGCGCTCTGGATGACGGACCTTTGGTTTAGGGTTGCATTTTACTTTTTCTTGCTTCCCCAGATCTCATCCAGCCTGGCATCTCGCCCGCAACTGCGGCGATAAAGACCGTAACGTAAAGGATTCTTCTCAGAATATTGTTGGTGATAATCCTCCGCAGGATAGAATGGTGTGGCTGCCTTGATTTCCGTTAAGATAGTCTGGTTAAACTCAGCCTCCAGCTTCTTCTTAGAAGCCTCAGCTTTTTGCTTTTGCTCGTCATTGCTGTAAAAGATAGCAGCTTTATAGGAATCACCCTTATCGCAAAATTGTCCCCACGGATCGAACGGATCTACGTTATACCAAAACTGCAGCAGCAGCTCGTCATAGGTTATTTTGGAGGGGTCGAACACAATTTTGACTGATTCCAAGTGACCTGTGTTACCTTCACAAACTTGTTCATACGTGGGATTTGCCGTAAGCCCACCAGTGTAGCCCGATTGGACTGAAATGACACCAGGGATCTTTTCAAAAACCTCTTCTTCGCACCAAAAACAGCCGCCGGCGAAGATGGCCGTTTGAGTGTTTTCGATTTCAGGCACTTCTTGATGACTAACCATTTCTACTTAACCTCGTATGTTCTTTTGGGTTGCTGGCCTTCAGGCGTGAAAGTTAAAGCCAATGAATTCATACAAAAGCGTTTGCGAGTGGGCGCGGGACCATCATCAAAAACATGGCCGAGGTGAGAACCACAGCGGGCACAAAGCACTTCTGTTCTTGCTCCTTGGAATCGTTTCATGAGACTTTTCTCTTTCACCAACTCAACATTTTTGACCGTAAACGGTGCAGTAAAGCTTGGCCATCCCGTTTTAGAATCGTATTTGTCTTCTGATTTATAAAGAGGAAAATCACCTCCACAGCAGCCACAATAGTAGGTGCCTTTTTCATAGAACTTATCCACTTTGCCTGAATAAGGCGGTTCTGTGCCTGCACGCCTACAAATTTGATACACTTCAGGCTGCAATACTTTTTTCCAAAAAGCATCATCTTGTTTCTTGTAGTCAAAGCCTGGGTCATGAGACATTGTGTCAGCAGCCGCACAAGGAAAACCGGAACAAATTAGTATGAATGTAAGAACTCGAAGGACATTTTTCATTGTTATAATCCCTGATAGTTTATTCTTGATATTATCTGAAAAAATGATGAATCGAAACTCGTTTCTAACTACTCACCAAACGCCTCGTCATCCAGAGCGCACCTCCGCGAAGCGGAGGAAGCGTGGGATCCAGCGTATATGCGCGAGCGCACGCGAGCTCCGTATTAAATTACGATCGAGTTCGCATGCGCTCACACTCTTGTGCTGGATCCCACGCAGCAACGCTTCGCTTATGCTGCTCTGGATGGCGGTATTTGGTGGTGACTGGATCCGCCACAAAAAAAAGCCCGCTGATTGTTTATGTCAGCGGGCACGGGATCTTGTGATCTGTGGTATCTGTTGCGTACGGCAACAACCAGATCACAGTCCGACAATCTCACACATTTAGAGTTAATGGAGGAATATGTTTGGAACACTCCATAAACAATCGCAAGGATTGCAACTCATGTGCGGATGAGGGTAATACTACAAAATCTATTCTCTTTTGGGAAGAAAATTATAAACTATTCAATCCTACGACGGAAAAGCCAGACGGATGAAGATACCGTAAACACAGCGATCAATATATTGGGCCAAGTATTGGCCCAAACAGCCGCAAAAGGCATATCCTTTAAGAAAATACCCTTGATAACGATAAGGAAATGTTTGAGGGGTGAAATCTCGGATACATACTGAAGCCACATGGGGATATTTTCAACGGGTGCGCCAAAACCTGACAAGGTCATAGTTGGCGTGAGGAAAACGAAGGTGCCTAGTACAGCCTGTTGTTGGGTTGTGCACAAGGAAGAAATGAATAAACCTACCCCTATAATTGAAGTGAGAAATACGAACATACCAGCCACAAGTAATAATATGGATCCTGTGAAGGGTATGCCAAAATATGTAACGGCAAAAGCGAACATAACTACACTTTGTGCTAGTCCCACGACCACTGGTGGACAGAGCTTGCCTATAAGTATCTGTGTTGGCGTTAAGGGTGTAACCAGTATTTGCTCAAAGGTCCCCATTTCCCTTTCTCGCGCAATAGTCAACGATGATAATGAAAGAGCAGATATCATGCCTATGATGGCTACAAGACTTGTTACAGTAAACCATTGATAATCAAGATTTGCATTAAACCAGTTTCTAGGAACAACGATTGAAGAAATGCTCGGAATGGCTTTTCGAGGGTTGAATTGCCGATTGAATTCATTGGCAAAAACATCTGCAATCTCGCCCACATACCCCGATACAATCAAACTTGAATTAGAACGTCTACCATCCAGTATAGCCTGCATGGTGGCCGGCTCCCCTTGACGCATTTTACGCGAAAAATCAGCAGGAAAATTTAATACAACAATGGCTTTTCGCGTATCCATTACATGCTTTATGTCACTTTCTTTTTCAATAGAAAAAACATCAGAAAACTGGGGAGACCCCTTGAAGCGCTGAATAAGTTCATGACTTTCCTTGCCTTGATCTTGATTGTAAATGCCAAGGGAAATGTTTTTCACATCCAAAGTTACAGCGAATGCAAACATAAAAAGCTGCAATATGGGTGGTGCAAATAAGATGCCACGAGCTGACTTGTCTTTCCAAATGGCTCTGAACTCTTTGATGATAAGGGCGAGGATCTGATGCATGAGCTAGTCCAACTTCTTTCTTGTATTTATCACCACGAAATACAAAAGAATTGAGGTAATGGTTAAAATACCCAAACAATCCAGGAAAATAATTTCGTATACATCACCCACAAGAAAAATGGTTTGATAAGATGAAACTAGATAACGAGCGGTAAACACATAGCTCAATAGCTGAAGAGGTACTGGCATGTTGGCAATCTCAAAGATAAATCCTGAGAGCATGAAAGCTGGCAAAAAAGCAGTAAAAATACTAACTTGTGCAGCAATAAACTGATTTCTTGCCAAGGTTGAAATTAATAGTCCAAAGCAAAGAGCAGCAAAAAGATATAATGATCCCACTAACAGCATGGGCGGTATGGAACCGCGAAAGGGGACTTTATAGATAAATACAGAGACAGCAACACATAAGATTAATGTGCCCATACCTAAGATAAAGTAAGGAATGAGCTTGCCGAGGATAAGTTCTGTTATGGATACGGGCGTGGTCATAAGGGATTCCATGGTCCCCCTTTCCCATTCTCTGGCCACCACAAGGGCGGTTAAGAGATTGCCAACCAGGGTAATTATAATGGCTAAAGATCCGGGAATTATGTAATCAGGGCTTTTGTTTTCGGGGTTGAACCATACACGGCTCTCGATGTTGATAGGGATTTTAATTTCGTTGCCATTGGTTTTTCCCGTCTGAATGAGCCAATTCTGCCATGTGCCGCGAGCGTAGTTTTGAAAGAGAGCGGCCGTATTAGGTTCGCTGCCATCGGTGATTACCTGAATGGGGGATAAAATTCTTTGATCCCGATTGGCCTTGTCAAAATAGTTGGGAATAACGATGATGCCTCTTATTTTACTGGCCACCAAAGCCTCTTCCATGGGCTTGCGATGGTCTGAGGTGGTCACATCGTAATAACTAGATTTTTGAAAAGATTGTAAGAGCCTTTCGGAATCATCATTTTGCGATTCAATCACAATTCCTGTTTTAATGTTGTTGGCATCCAGATTGATGGCATACCCGTTTAAGAACAACAACAACATGGGCAAGAAAAAAGCAACCAACATGCTGCTGGGGTCCCGAAAGATTTGATATGTCTCTTTTACAAGCAACCCACGCATGCGAAAGAAAGTATCTTTCCGTTCACTCATGCTGCTTGTCCTTGTTCTTGTTGATATTTTTCAATCAATGTAATAAATGTCTCCTCAATCGTAGGATTAGGTAGTTCTCTCGTTTGGACGAGCGCTTTTAGTTCATCCGGACTTCCCAAGGAAATGATTGTACCATTGTAAATGAGGCAGATGCGGTCACAGTATTCGGCTTCCGTCATGAAATGGGTTGTAACCATGATGGTGACACCTTTTTGTACCATACCATTGATATGCATCCAAAACTCACGTCGGGTGATGGGGTCCACACCTGAGGTGGGCTCGTCCAGGAATAAAATGGAAGGTCTGTGCATTAATGCGCAAGATAAAGCCAAACGTTGCTTATAACCCAGAGGTAGAATTCCGGAAGGCTCATTCAAATATTTTCTCAGATCAAAGGTTTCGATCATCTCACTTACGGCTAATTCTCTAGCCCGACCAGATAATTTATAGGCGCCGGCAAAAAATTGTAGATTGTTATTAACGCTTAAATCATCAAACAATGAGAATTTCTGTGCCATATAACCAATGTTTTCACGGGCCAATGAGGCGGATGTGCGCAAGTCATACCCTTGGACGGAGCATTCGCCTTCTGTGGGTTTGAGCAATCCACATAGCATCTTGAATGTGGTGGACTTACCAGCACCATTGGGTCCTAGGAAGCCGAAGATTTCGCCTGGTTTTACGGCAAAGGATACTTTGTTGGTGGCGGTGAAGTCTCCGAATTTCTTGGTTAAATTGTCTGCAACAATCACCGATTCGCGCTCTGATTTGATAGGCTGTAATAGCTCAGCAATCATGGACGTACGTTCGGTTATTCCTCCCAAGAGGTCTATGAAGCCGTCTTCAAAGTTGGCAGGTACATGCTTCCAGGTGATGTGGTTCAAATGCTCCCTTTTAGGAATATCACCTTCGGCCAAGGTTAGCCGGATCATGTCCCCTTGCACCGTCCCGTCGATCACGTTTGGGCATTTGAGAAGATCTAGAAGCACTTGACGCCTGTTGCCCAAGCTGCTGGTGCTTTGATAGACGCGGCCTTCCACGCGACCGATTAGATCTTTGGGCGGTCCTGAGAAAAGTAAGTTGCCCTGGTTTAATACAAATACTTCTGCGCAGTTTTCAGCTTCATCCAGATATGATGTGCTCCAGACCACCGTGGTTCCCGTATCTGCCAGGTCTCGGACCATTTTCCAGAGCTCGCGACGAGAAATAGGATCTACGCCCACACTTGGTTCATCCATGAAAAGCATGGTGGGTCTTTTAAGCAGTGAGCAAGCGAGGCCCAGCTTTTGTTTCATACCGCCCGATAAGTTCTTCGCCAATCGATCTTTAAATGGTGCAAGCGAAGTAAATTCTAGCAACTTAGCAAAGGTCTCTTCTCGTTCAGGTGAATAAAGACTGCGCAGGTCAGCAAACAACACAAGATTTTCAATAACGGACAGGTCCTCATAGAGACCAAATTTCTGCGGCATGTAGCCGATCAACTTATGGATTTTTTCGGCATCACGCATGGAATCAAGGCCGTCCAAAAGTACTTCGCCACTGGTGGGCGTCAGCAATCCCGCCATGAGCCTAATCCAGGTTGTTTTGCCCGCACCATCTGGCCCTACAATTCCGGTGATTTGACCTGGTTTGATGGTTGCAGAAATCTTGTTTAAAGCTGGTGGAGCCCCTGAGTCAAATACCTTTGTGAGTTCATTTATGTTTATCATGAGCTTCTTTCGGCTCAATCTTAACGGTCACCGGCATGCCTTGTCGCAAGTAACGGTCTTTGTTCAAGATAGTAATGCGTAAGCGATAGACCAATTTGGTTCTCAGCTCTGTGGTTTCAACGGTTTTGGGGGTGAACTCTGCCACAGGAGATATGAAGCCGATTTGGCCTTCGTAGGTTTTATCGGGCTGACTGTCGGACGTGATTCTTGCTTTCATGCCGGGGAATACTTTGCCCAAATCCATTTCGGAGATGTAGGCGCGCACCCAGATGGGCTCATCTACAGCTAACACGTATACGCTTTCGCCTGGATTAACGATGGACCCTGGCTCGCGCACTCGGGTTAAAATGGTGCCGTCCGTGGGAGCCAAGATATCTGTGTCTGCAAAATTGATATTAGCGTCTGCCAATGAAGCCTGTGCCACATGAAGCAAGGCAGTGGCGCGGTTTTTAATAGCCAAAGCATCATCATAGGTCTGCTGGGATGCATTTTTGGTTCTAATAAGTTCTTTTTTGCGATCGAAAATTTGCTCAGCCGCTTTTAAAGCTTCGGTTTTGTCCTCAACATCCGCCGTTGCGGCTTCGACGTTATCAGCATAAGGCTTTTTATCCAATGATGCTAAAATCTGACCGGCTTTAACACGATCGCCCTCTTCGAAATTCATTTTTTCCAGACGGCCAAATACCCTGAAGCCTAAGTTCACATCACGGATATCCACATTGCCATATAAAGTTAAGGATCCGTCATTTTCAGAAGGTATGATGTAGTAGTAATAATAATAGGCGCCAAATCCTGCTGCCAATAAGAACGCAATAAACAAAATTCTTCTCACTATGATCCCCGCTATAACTTTTTTTTCATTTTATCCTATTTTGTATGACCAAGATAGTGGTTTAACAATCAATGGGTATAATGCCTAAGAAATCACCGTTGAAACACATATATCCTGAGCCATGCGGCAATATATTTGTGGAATTCTTTTAAAACCAACAGGATGCTGCTCACGGCTGTTTCTTGATATGTTTTCTGACCTATATCAGGATAGGCCACGTAAGGATAAATTTTAATGTCAGGCGCGATGGCTTTGAATTCCAGTAAACTTCTGGGCATATGATAATGGGCCGTGACCAGGACCATAGTTTTGTAGCCCTTTTTGTTGAGCCAGGCCAGTACTTCTTGAGCATTCTCGTGCGTGTTGCGTGCTGTGTAGCCTAGTTCTAAATCGCAATTGCTTACATTCGTATTTTTTTGCACCCGGCCCAAGATGTCGTGGCGGGACACATCGCGGTTAACGCCTGAGATAAATAAATTCTGACAGCCGCGATTGGACATGATCTCCAGGCCTTCTTCGATGCGATTGCTACCACCTGTGAGAACCACAATGGCATCAGGTTTCGAAGGGAGAGTCTGGTCATAGGAATTTATGATTAAAACGTACAAGCAAATGCTCGTGCACCAAACGAAAAATATACCAGTTACAAATCGGCCAATGAATCTCATAAAAACAATTATCCACTAATCTCTCAATCATACAAGAGGATAATTAAACCTTACAAGAAAAAAGGCTCCCCTTGGGGAGCCTCTGGATTATTACAACCACCGTCTCATGGCATTGGCCACTTGGGCGTCTTGTCCATAAACATCTGGCATGAAATGGGCCTGTCCACTTTCATCTGTCCATACGGTAAAATATGTCACGTGAACGGGAATAACTTGACTTAAACGTACTACTTTCGTTTGGCGCCCTTCCATTTCGTTCCTTATGCGCGAAACAGGCCAAGAACTTTGATTGTTGAAAACGAATTCACCAAGTTCCGCCACCTTTTGCACGCGAATACAACCTGAGCTGAAAGTTCGAATAGGATAATCGAACAAGTGCTTATCCGGTGTAGAATGAAGGTATATGTTAAACGGACTTAAGATCGTGAAGCGAATCTTGCCCAAAGCATTGTGTTCACCCGGGGTTTGCCTCAAACTGAAGTTAAAGTTACCCGGATGGACGTTACTCCAGTTTACTGAATGAGGGCTTATTTCTCGCTCTTTGCCATTAACATTCCGAGTCAGCACGAAGTGATTCTTTGTCAAATAGGAGGGATCTTCGCGGATTTTCGGTAATTTATCCTTAATGGCCAAGTTATAAGGTACATGCCATGAGGGGTTAAATTTTACCTCTGTCATAGTTGCTGTAAACAATGGTGTTTCCCTATAATCTGCACCCACAATAATAGGACTACGAAGGGCTACACGGTTATTTTCTACGGCTTCAAGCTGAAAGCCTGCTATGTTGACCTTAATATGCCTGTTGCCAGGATTGCGTGGCATCCAACGCCATCTTTCCATGGTTATGACAATTTGATCTACACGTTCTTTAGGTGACTTGTTCAGCTCTTTGACAGTGACAGGTCCTATACGGCCATCAACCAGCAGGCCGTGGGTAGCTTGAAATTTTTTCATACCTTGGTATAGCGCTGCATCATACTCAGTGCTGCCATTCACATCGGCCGGATCCATGTAACCAAGTGCTCCTAGCATCTGCCTCAATACGGGAAAATTATCATCGTTGCCGTTCGGAGCCACGTTAATACCCGTTACTGGAAGTTGCGGCCAAGGTCCTTGTCTTGCGAGCTCCCTGTATTTTTTAAGAAGGGGCTTCAATTGTTGGTAACCCTCGTATGGGGGAGCTTGAGAACTCAGCCAATCGCAACGGCCCGTTGACGCACCCGCTGCAATTATGGCTGGTGCATTAACTGGATCAGGCCTCATGGTTATGTGACGATCAGCAGATTTTGGATCAAAGCGACCGTTGCGGATTTGATCTATATATCTGATAACAGCGTCATTCAATTGTCTGTCAGCCTCTGCATAAGACAATTGACCACGTTGCGCTTTTGCAACAGCTTCAACACCATATCTAAAGTCGCCGGAGTTTAGACCTTCATCTTCAGCCGACCGTAATAGCTCAAGTGCCTTATTGCCGCAGGCCGTTAGGCCGCCAGAGCTCATCCAAAGACCAGTTGCTTTACCTGACTGTACGGCAAAAGCTTCAGAAAAATAGAAAACGCCACATACGGCGGCAACATACTTTAACTTCATAAACATAATTAAATCCCTCATCTGTCATGTTTCTAACATAAAACTAACATGATTTCACTAAGGGAAAGTTAACTGGTGATATTTTTGTTACAGATCAGATTTTATCACGTACCTAATTGGATATTCAGTGCGTTCCAATATATATTGCCAAGCTTTTTTCTGATTTTTTTCAACCACTAAAGGTGCCTTCAGATTCAAGCTAAATTCCAAGGCGCCGTCTTTTTCACACACAGTTGTTATGGCATAAAAGTCACAGTTGTCGAAATCTAATTTTAAAAGATCAGTCGCTTCCATCAAGTCAGATTGTGGGATCAAAAGTTGACCTTGATGATGAAGGGGCGTCAAAAGAAATACAAGGCCTATCTCATCCAGGCATTGCAATATCTGAAACTTTGTCAAGGTCTGCCCTGGAAAATTGGCGATGGCATATGATTTGTAATCATCAAATCCATAGATGCCTTCTGGAAAATCACAGGTATCGCTTTCGTTTACAATAATATCACCGAATCTACTTTCAATAATTAATGGGTAGATCGTTTCAGCTGCTTTATTGAGTGTATTGGACTGTGTCTTCATTTTTCTTTCCCTCCGTCTACATATTTCTGAGTGCATTCAATAGATCATCCAAATTTTCAGACATCTTTTGATGTGCAATAACTGAAAACTGAAGACATAGCTGTGCTTTATTTAGTTCAAAGACCGAATCCACATAATTGGCTGTGGTCATATCTGACAATAATTCCTGCGTATAAGTCTTTAGGCTATTTTGCCTGTCTTGTGATTGTTCCACAAGCTTCATAGTGGTTCCCATAGATTGTAAAGTATCCGGAATATCACTAGAGGCTTGCTCAAGCAAGTTCATGGCGTCTGTATGCAATTTTTGGTACGCAATGGAAGTAGCATCATTATTGGGAGGCGTCGTTGCCCCGATCACAAAAGCATTGATAAGTTTTGCAAATCCAGGTTCATTAGCCGTGAGGCCGTATGTAATCAATTGATTTTCGCCTATGAGCGCCGATGTTTTGGTATTGCTGCCTTTAAAATAACTATAATCTATAGGCGACCCAAGACCCGGCGCGGGCATTTGTGATGTATCTACAGGTGGTGTAGTTGTGGCTTCTCCGCCAAATAAATACCGACCTTCCGCATCTTGCGTATTCAATAGTTTTTGAACTGCGGTCAGCTGTTTCTGGCAATAATCTTGGAAGGCCGTATCCACAACACCATAGCTGACAGCTTTGTTAATTCTAGCACGATAGTCAACGGCCATCTCATTAATTTGGCGTACCACCACTTCCATTTTTTGCATGCGTGACGCGACGGTCGTTTCGCCCTGCTCATAATCTGTAAGACCCGACAGCTTCGTCTCCAAACCAAGAATACGAGACGTTTGTTCACCAGCATCTCTAAATGAAGACATGTTATTACCAGTTGTAACTCTTCTATAGGCTTCTTCCATGGCCTTAGAAGTTCGGGCCATATCAGCCATAGCCGAACTACTGATAGAATTGTCGCTGGAACGGGTTATCGTCGCAACCATTTTAGTCTCCCTATCTCTTTATGCGCATGAGCTCTTGCATCATGTCTTCGGCGGTTAACATTAATTGGGTACAAACTTTCATTTGTCTTTGCCATTGCATTAAACTCATAATTTCTTCCTGAATGTTTACGCCGCGGATTGATTCGAGGCTTTTTATGCCCAGATCATAAATTGCCGATTCATTTTCAAGAGTCTGGTTGAGATACCTACCTTCTGCGGCTGTGTATTGTATGACAGTGTTACAATAGTCAGATAATGAAGTAATTAGACCTGATATTTTACCCGAAGCGGCAAAATTTGCCTCTTGCCCAAACATTTGAGTCATAGAGACCAATGTACTGTTACCACCTGCCGTTAAAACTCGGCTGCCAATGGCTCCAGTAACATCAAGAACCGTATGCGCGAGGCGACTCACATCGTCTACGAGTTCTTGTCTTACAGCCAATTGGCTAGCTATGCCCGTGGCTTTTCCAGTTACAGTATTGCCGGTGACGTAAAAATCGTTGAGACCAAAATAATGTGAGAAGCCATAATTTGCCGCCCCGCTGGTAATGGTTGCTTCATTGGGAGATGAGGAAGCTATGGCGACACCGTACGCAGGATTATTCGCTTGTACTTGCATAACACCATTGGCATCCAAATTAGCTACCATACCAAGGGTATTCATCTGGTTGATGATTCCTCCTATGGTGCCGATTGTAGACAAATCAATGGTTGTTTGCTCGACTAGATTACCCGTGGCTCGATCCACCAACGCTACTTTAACAGTGCCTAACCCCACCACATTATCCGCAACTGTTAGACCCGTTCTTGTTCCAGATAAGGTTTGCGGCACACCGGCAGCCGTTCCGCGGTTATGTACGGCATTCATCTGATCACGCAGTACAGCTGTCATCTCGTCAAGGGAATCTTGAAATGCCGGCATGTCCGCATCCCGTGCCATTATGTAGCCACCCAGTTTTCCGCCTGAGATAAAAGTGGTTATATCTTTGGCCGGATCACCATCGATCAAAATTCCGTTCATGGTGCCGCTCGCATAGGTGACTGTTGCATTTATTCCTGATGTTTGACTGAAATCCAGTTGATGTACTTCGGTCTGAAGAAGAGTTCCTCCGCCATTGGAAAACAGATTAACCTGACCATCGCTGGCATATTGGACACGGATGTCCATAAGTTCTGATAATTCCTTTAGCTTACTATCGCGTTGATCTAACAACCCCACAACAGACTGACCTTGCGATGCGGAATATTGAATTTCTTTATTTATGGAACTAAGATTGGTTAGCAGGTTATTCACATCCTGAACACATTCATAAATCTGTGCATCCGCCATCTTTCTGGCATCTTGAGCAATATTGGACATGCGCCCAAGATCTTGCGCTAAATTCTGTGCAGCCCTTATCACAGCCGTTCTTTCACCATCAACTTCCGGACGCCGGCTCAGGCTTTCAATCATCTTTTTAAGATTATTAAGTGATGCTGATAAGGAATTGTTTTCGCCTGGTTGACCCAGGTTTTGATTCAGATTTGTATAAAAAGTGTTCAAAGTTGCCAATTGGCTTAAATCCGATGTCTTCGACCGCATTTGTTCTATTTTGAACATATCTGTTATACGTATTAAATCTTTCGGAACAACACCACACCCTATGCCACCCAACATTTGTGTGGAAAATTTCAGCTCTTGACGCGAATAACCCTCAGTTTCAGCATTGGACAAGTTTTGCGCAATTATGGCCGCATTATTTTGCGCCAGAGTCCGTCCGCTTACGGCTGCATTTATGGTTGTAGATAGATTTCCGTATGCCATCTTATCGCCCTATTAAATGCAAGTGTTAACGGTTAATGCTTCTGTCCGAGACTTGGGCTTATTAGAAGCAACGCCCAGCGGATTATAGCTTTCCACAGGATTAGGTCGGGAAGAAAACATCTCCGCCAATGCGGATAAAATCCGACTATTGGCTTGGGATACGATTGCCAGCAATTCCCCTGTTTCCGCTAAAAGAGTTTTTAGTTCCATAGTTTTTAGGAATAGAACTTCGTTAGCCTCATCAGACAAAGATCTCATGTACTCTTGATCTGCCTTCATTTGCGCAACCGCCAACTGATACTCTCCATTCAGTCGATCTTTTTCCCCATGCAGAGCTCCAGCTTCTTTTAAATTACGTTGAGTCAGCAACTTTTTTTCCAGCTGAACCAATTGAATAAATTCATCGGTTATGGCCAATAATTTTTGTGCGAGCATTATGCTTTCTCCTGTATTTTGGCTTGCATTTTGTTAATCTCTGCCATGAGCATTTCTGTTATCTTTCTGCCCGGATCTGAGTCCACTAGTTTTTCTCCAATCATCTGAGAATGAAGGGTGCGATAGATATCATTAGAGAAATCTTCTTCCGCTTCTTCAACCTCGTCTAACATGATACCCACGTATTCACTAAAAAAGACTGAAGAAAAATCACGGGCTGTTTTTTCTATTTCGGCCGCATCCTGTGATCCCCTGATGGAAGGGATTTTAGATTGGGCCAAGGCCAAATTCGGAGTTAAATTCAGAGCGTCTATCATTACATCACCTCTATATCTGCTTGGAGCGCGCCGGCGGCTTTGATGGCATGCATGATGGTAATCATGTCCATGGGGCTGACACCCAACGCATTAAGTGCATTGACCAAATCTTGCAGACTTACAGTTCCCGTAAGCACTGCCATTTTTCTGCCCTCACCATCGTCCACACTAATATCGGATCTATCCACAACCTGCGTATTACCAGTGGTTGAGAATGGATTCGGTTGAGATACTTGTTGTGCTTCTTTGATTTTGATAGTCAGGTTACCATGGCTGACGGCAACTGGACTGATGCGTACGTTTTCGCCCATGACGATGACGCCATTTTGCTCATCTATGATGACTCGAGCTGTTTGATCGGGGCTGACGCGAAGCTGCTCTATTTCAGACATGTATGTCATGACAGAATCATGATAACGATCTGGAATGGTCAGATTCACCGTGGATGGATCGATGGGTATAGCTGCTCTGTCTTTTGTAAAGGCGTTAATAGCATCCGCTATTCTTTTGGCTGTGGTGAAATCGGGATTCTTCAAAGCGACTCTCATGCCCTTCTGGCTTTTGAGTTCATAGCCAATTTCTCTCTCAATAATACCCCCATTGGCAATGCGACCGCTGGTGGGAACACCTTTAGTCACAGATGTACCTGATTTACCTGATTCCGCAAAACCGCCAGTAGCTACGGGGCCTTGTGCTACCACATAGACTTCACCGTCGGCAGCCATTAAAGGAGTTACCAGTAACGTACCACCACGTAAATCTTTGGCCGAGCCGATGGAGGATACGGCCACATCTAAACGAGAGCCTTGTCTTGAAAAAGGAGGGAGATCAGCGGTAACCATAACTGCCGCCACATTCTGACCCGAAAGACCCAATTGACCACGAACGTTTACACCTAAACGTTCCAACATGCTCACAAGACTTTCTCGTGTGTAAGGATTATTGTTAAGGGAATCGCCAGTTTTATTAAGACCCACCACTAAACCATAACCCACTAATTGGTTATCACGCACGCCTTCGAAATTGACAATGTCCTTAATACGAATGCCATGATGAGATGGTTGATACCCTCCATTAGCGCTGACCTGTGTCGCGCTCAAAACGAAGATGATCATTAGGCTTATGTATTTCTTCATAGCAAATTCCTTTTCACATGCATCAGTATGCGAATATCGTGCCAAGTGAGAGAAATTTGTTTGGATGTTAATGGGTTGCCAATTACGCTGCGTTCAATAAAAGATTAATAGCCATAACTATTCTTCTTCAGTGCAGCATCTTTAAAAGCGACTGCTTCATTGCTGCCTAGTCTTATGAGTCGTTCTATGGATTCTCTTGCTTGTTCCAGCTGTTCCAGTCTGTGATTTTCAGTGGGGAATTGATTGGTTAATCCGACCCCATCTCGGCTCCTTTTTTGATAATAGTATGTGTCATGATGTATGTGATTTTGCAAAATGAGATTTGGACCACCCATTCTTTCTATGGCAACTGTCAGAGCTTCAAATAATGCTATGTCGTGATCCACATGATGGTCATGCGCCACCAAACGAATCGCTTTAGGTAGATGAAATAGCATATTCTTCCAAGAGCTAAGAAGCTCATTTCGAATGGTCACACGATGCAGCAAAAGCATTTTATAAAGAGGATACCTGGCTTCAGGTGTTGTATGTCTTAATGATAGTTTGTGCTTTAGTTTGCTCCATAGTTTATGTTTGCTTCTGGCAAATGCTCCTCGACTGGCAAATATTTCATCCTCATTTTTTTCAACAAGAATTTCCTTAAGAGTTGGGCTAAGGTTTTCATAGAAAGCCAGATCGAATGGGTATAGCGTTTTTACTCTTCTGGGTATGTGGCTTTCAATAACCGGTTTACATAAGGCGTAATTTCCTTTTGAGGTCTGGGCAAAGTTATAGAGATCTAAGGGTTCTAGTGCTGATTGTGATAGGATTAAGTTTTTAACATCCATCGGGAACAAATCAAAAGACGACCATGCTGTTGCTGAATAAATGGTGAAACTCAGCAAAGTATAAGTAATTTTCAGCATGGAAGTCTATTTATTAGTTACCTTCTATAACTCTAGATCAACAATTTAGAGCTGACAAGAGATTCTTATTTCTCGTCGTTACTCATTGCCATGGCAAGGTATAACTGTAGGTCTTCCTCGCTCATCTCCACAGGGGCAGCGGCTGCAGGTGCTTGCTGCGGTTGACTCATGGCTATGGCTAGTCTCACTTGCTCTTCTTCGCTCATTTCTATGTGCTCGGTTGGGTGAGCAGGAGTTAGTAAAGCGATTAGTCTCGCGTTGTGCATTTCTTTCATAATGGTATCATACCTATCAATTGCAAACATTACATTGCTAATCATCAGTCTGCCTGCAAATCCTTCAAAACAGCCACCTTGCATAGTTATGTTTTCGTCTATGTAGTAAAATAATTTAGGCAAAAGGCAAGCCAGGCTCTCTTTGTCTTTAATAAATCGGATATAATTCCAGATAGAAGAGAGCATGTGCGACACATGCATTCCCGTTTCGATATCAAAGTCTTTACCTGCTTTTAATTGCGTACTTAATTCATTTATGGCTTCATCAAATTTAGGGAAAGAATTATGGAAAGAAAATGGGCAATGCTCATTTTTAAGGGCGACTAAATTTGCTAACACAGTTTGGGAGTTATGCATTTCTTTCGAGCATAGCTCTGAATTGCAAAATATAAGTGCTTTGCTGTAGGAAGTTCGTTCTTTGTTGAAGACATGGATATTCTTGATTCCCTTCAGCTGCTTTTTAGTTTCAGAATTTTGCTCGTTGAAAAATGTCCTTAAGCTATTAATTTGTTGGTCCAGTTCATCTGAGGTAGAAGATGCATATATCTGTGTTGAAAACGCCAGCGAAAGTAGTGCCGTAAATAAATATTTTGTCATGATTTCCTCCGTAAAATAAAAATAAAGTTATGTCTATAATACAGATACCTTTATAATCTGCTTCAGGCTAGTGCTATCTCGACATAGTTGCTATTCAATAATGTGATTAGACTGAAATATTATGAGGCAGACACTGTTTTGATGTCCATTTTCTTGGCCAGAAGAAACGCCGCTAGTACTAGACAAGAGACTATGCTCAAGAAAATAATCGTGGGTATGAATGTCTGATCAGGCATAAAGCCTGCCATGAGGCTGCCTATGCTTGAGAATATCGCTCTTGTGGTTGACACGCAGGAGGCTGCCGTGCCGCGGGAGGCGGACGTAAACGACATGGCCTTGGACATAGATGTGGGGAAAATAAAGGGTATGCCCATTAAAAAGGGCAGGGCGGACAACACAGAGACAACTGGTATGTTCGGAACGAAAATAACCGCCAATGTCATGGTGACGCAGCCTATAAATAACATCTTAATCCCTATGGACATGACTTCCTTGGATTCTTTTTTCATGACCATTCGTTGAACGAAAAAGGAGGTGGTGCATACCACCAAGACTTGTCCAAGTATGTAATAGCCAAAATTTTCTGTGGGCACAGCCATATATTTAATGAAAACGAAAGGCATGACCGTTAAATAACACCAGAGTCCTGCATTGGGAATGCTGTGCAATAGCACGTAGAACAGAAAACTGCGATTGGAAAATACGGTTTTATAGCTTTGAAACAAATTGGAGAATTGCAATTTTGTTCGCGATTCCGGTGGGTGGGTTTCTGGGAAGAATTTGTAAAATACCGAAAAGCCAATGAATACGCACACGGCGATGACCATAAAGCATGCGTGCCAACCGAAGAAAATGGTCAGGTAGCCACCCGCGATTGGCGCTATAGCGGGAGTGAGTAATATAACCATGGACATTTGAGAGATGACCTTACTGCTCTCACGTTCCGTAAAGCAATCTCGAATGACGGCCGGGGCGATGGCTGCGGATACACCTCCTCCGCAACCTTGTATAAATCGCATGAAGAGGAGAGAATTGATGTCCGCTGAAAACACTAGGATCACGGAGCTCACAAGGAAAATTCCATAGCCCACCAACAACATCTTCCTTCTGCCATAGGTGTCAGAAAGGGGACCATACAAAAGGGCAGCGAAAACGATGCCGATCTGATAGGTAGAAATGCTCTGCTGAATTAGGTTGTTGCCCACACCAAAGTACTCGCACATGGTCGGCATGGCGGGTAAGTATAGGTCAATAGCCATAACAGTTACCGACGTGGCGACAATGAGGAAAACAGGTGTGAGATGTTTGTTGGTCATTTGTTTGTGTGTCATTAATGGTTACTATTTTATACGGTCGCAGGGAAGGGCCGGGGTGCCAACAGTTCCCTTGTCAATTTGTATGGAAAAACACAAAAGACCTAAGCTTAATCTGGAGCGGGCGAAGGGATTTGAACCCTCGACCCCAACCTTGGCAAGGTTGTGCTCTACCCCTGAGCTACGCCCGCCCATCTCAAGCTTACGGGGCTGATAATACTGGAAATCGAAGCGAATGCAAGAGGCTTTTTGAACTTTTTTTGTATTTGCAAAAATAATTTATTTCCCGTGGCTTTCCTTGATGTTGAGGTTATCTAATTAGATGGTTAATTATTCAAAGGTGTAGTTTGTTAAAGGTGAATAAATCGCATAAATTGTTGCCATAAGTTAACCATTATTTAATCATTTAGTGTCATAGTTTAATATAAATGTTATTTTTAGCTCTACAGTAAGAATGTTGCTACTGGTTAGTACAGGATAATTGTTGGGGGGGTTTAAATGATTATAAATATTAAGAATAACGGTTTGGTTCCCTTTAATCACATGATAACGGGCAGTGTCAAGGCGGATTTGATTACTGTATTTCCCACAGTGACGTTGGATGTGATTATCAATGGACGTGGTGGTGGAGACATCATCTTCGCATTTGGAAGTGGGACCAATACGGTCGTTTATCATTCCAATGATCTTCTATATGTGGGTGGGTGCGGTCTGGATATCCTAACGGTTTTGGACTCTAGTAAGACGGTTGATCTGCGAGGAGCTGTCAAGCATGCAGGGCCAATTGTCACAGGCTTTGATGTGTTGGACCTAACTGGAGGCGGTACTGCAGGACAAAACACGCTAAAAATCGATGGTCTAGGTGTTGATATCTTTACAGGGAAAATTAATAGCATTTCAAATACCAAAGACACAATGATAGTTAAATTGGGGCAAACGGATTCTGTTTCCTTGGACTTAGGATGGGTTGTTCAGCCCTATACGACGATATCTGGTGATACATACCATAATTTATCAAAGAGTATTGTTGTTTGTGGGCGTTTAGAAAAAATGACCCTTTTGCTACTAGATAGGGCACCTATCGCAAATGCAGATGTGAATAGTATAACTGATAGTGCTTTGCCAGCGGATCTGCTTGGAAATGTTATATTGGGGACGGGTCCAGGCTTCGCGGGCAAGGATACGAATGTAGATAATACCTCAATTAAAGTCAATGGAGTAGCCTTAATTCTTGATACCCTGACCGTTAGCGCGTTTAATCATGGTGGTCCCGCGGCAGCGCCCGGTTCTACATTATTAGGTGATTATGGAAGTTTGAAGCTGAATGCGGATGGGAGCTATGTCTATAAGTTGAATCATGCGGCAGCGGGCCATTTGGCAAAGGATGCCACAGTTATAGACACTTTTAACTATACACTTAGTGATGGCCATGGAGCTACGTCTAGTACAACCCTTAAAATAACTGTTAAAGGAGTTAATGACGCGCCTGTGGCAAATGCAGATTTGTTAGTGGCAACAACGGACCAAAATACGGGCATTGCAAATCTAGCGCCTGCCTTGTTAGCTAATGATACGGATGTGGATGATGGGCATGTTTTGTCCGTCGCTTCGGTATCTGGAGATGCGCACATCAGCCTGCTTGCCGGCGCCGTTGTTTTTACACCCGGTACGGATTTCATTCATCTAGCCCAAGGTGCCTCGGCTATTGTTAATTTTACCTATGTAACTAAAGATGAGTTTGGTGCTCTTTCAACACCTGTGGCAGCCTCCGTTACCGTTACGGGCCTTAATGATGCACCTGTAGCACATACAGATCCACTGGTAGCCACGACGAACCAGAACACAGGTATTGCAAATCTGTCTACTGCATTGCTAGCCAATGACACGGATGTGGATGATGGTCATGTTTTATCCGTTTATTCAGTGAGTGGAAATGCTCATATTTCTCAGGATGGTCTTGGCCATGTGATCTTTACACCTGGTACGGATTTTGTGTATTTGGCTCAAGGTGAATTTGAGATTGTTAATTTTACCTATGTCGCTCAGGATGAATTTGGGGCTCAATCGGGTTCGGTGGCAGCGTCGATTAAAGTTATGGGTCTGAATGATGCACCTGTTCTGGATACTGGCATTACGGATCAAACACTGAATGTAGGTGATCCTCTCGGTGTTATGGCAGCTTTTCATGATCCAGACACGACAGATGTATTGACCTATTCACTGGCGCCTGGCGCTCCAGCTTGGCTTTCCATAAATCCACTAACGGGTGAAATCACAGGAACACCGGGCGCTGGAGATGTGGGTGTTGATATTCCAGTGACTGTAATTGCAACAGATCCATTTAGTGCAACTGAAGACGATACTTTTTATATTACGGTTAAGCCGGTAGGCTATGTCAACCCTCTGGTGACTTTACCGGTTAGTACCTTCCTTGATGATACGGCTCCAGCATTGGATCCTACAATTCTTAATGCGCTGCTTGCAGGAGCAGCGGCTATGCCGTTAACTGATTTACCTACAACACCTTGGTTGTTAAATTACAACTTGGTGCTAACGTCAGATACAAATGTGGCAGTAACTGATTTGGTGCCTTTGTCCTCGGACAGCAATCTCAATCAGCCAACGGCTGGATCTGCAATACCAACGGATGTGGTGTTTGCGGGCGAGCATTATAATCTTTATAGTACACTGTTTGACATATCTGGCTCAGCAGACAGTATAGTTGTAAGTGGAAGCTCAAATAATATACTTCTAGGTGGTGCATTACATTCGTTCGATGATGAATTTTTATATGCTGTTTCTTCCACAGGCCATAATATTATTATTGGTGGAGAAAACGGATCATCAAGTGCATACAACCTGGTTGGTGGTCAAAGTGGTGATATCTTGATTGGCGGCGATAATACTAGCACGGGAACATATGTGCTTGATGGCGGCCTCGGTAGTGACATCCTCGTGGGCGGAAAAGCGACTAATGCTGGGATAACACTCGATGGAGGTGATGGCAATGACATCCTATACGCTGGTGTGAATCTGGGTGCTGGGCCGTATTTACTAAATGGCGGATTAGGCATGGATGCCTTATCGTTTATGAATATCCCTGCTGGTGTTGCCATTGATTTAGGAATTACTGGTATTGCCCAGGACACAGCCAATGGAGGCCCCAGTGCTGGGTTGATAACCTTGGGAGACACCTTCGAAATCCTTCAAGGTACGAATTTTGATGACAATCTGTCGTTTACCTTAACACAAGTAAGCGAAGCTCACATATCTGATGAGACCGTACTTGGTGAGATGGGGTTGGATAAAATTAAACTGGAGGCGACTTCCACAGGTATTTCTGGTGGTCCAATTGGAAACCTGGCCACAAGTGGTACTGTTATCAGCTCGCTTACGACTATTGCTTCGAATCTTTTGGATACAGGTGAGGGTGCTGGCGGGCAAACGATTGAAATCGTAGGAACTGCGACGGGTGGATCTGCGGATGCATCTGCCAGTGGAACGTTCGGTAACTATGCTCTAGGCGGTGAAGCAATCTCAGCTGAGGTGGATATTAATAATAATACCCTGAAAGCAGGAAGCACTTCTGGCTTGGCGGATCATCTGACGATTACAGCTAAAACCACTGGTGGTAATGCCGGCGGTGCAACATACACGCCACCCATAGTTAATACAGGCGCGAACGTGGCAGATGGTGCGAGTAGCAGAGCTATTTCAGCTCGATCCATAGTTAACTTTAACGAACTGATCGGAGCTGTCGCGGGCGTTGTTATCTTGCTCGATGTGCAAGCCAAAGGTGGAAACTCAGATTCAGGTCTTTACGGTAACCATGCTGTAAACGGCGGAGAAGCTAGATCTGCCGATGTGGAAGTAGGTAATAACAGCATGTTTGGGCATGGCGCTGATGGCTTGGTAGACACCTTTGACATAAAAGCCTTAGCTATTGGAGGTAATGGTATCTTTACAGCTAACATTGCAGGCTTTGATGATGGTGGGCCAATCTACGGCGGCGGTCTCGCTATCGATTCCTTGGTAAATGTTCATGACAACGTGATGACAGAGCTGGGGGACGCTGATGCCAAAATGACCATTACAGCCACAGCTCAAGGTGGTGTAGGACACTTTTTTGCTAGTCTGGCTTTCGCCGGAGATGTTATTTCTGCAGATATTATCGTACATAACAATTATCTCACCGGTGGCTCTGGAAATGATGAACTTACAATCCATGCGGTTGCCATTGGTTCTACGGAGAATGATACATCAGGCGGAAACGTGGCTTTCACATCTGGCTCAACTGCTATCATTGCAAAATTCGAGATAACAGACAACGTGCTCGATGGTGGTGATGGAAATGACACATTGTCTTTGTTGATCGACGCCACTTACAATACAACGTCTGGTGGTGCTGGTATGGCGCAAGATCTAGATCTGACCGTTACGGGCAACCATCTTCTAGGCGGCGCCGGCGACGATGTGCTGATCATAAATAATGCAGCACTTTTTGATCCGGCGAGCGCCAATATCCTTGATGGTGGTATGGATTTTGATTCGCTGGTGATTCTTCAAAGTGCTACGGGGTCGCCTGCTCCTGTCAATTTGGATCTAACAACTGCAGCTGGTACGGTTGTCCAGAATATTGAAAGAATCGATCTTTTGTTGGATGCGTCTGCAACTTTGACCTTTGATTTCACTTCTGTGGATGCCTTGGGAGCGGGGGATAACTCCCTCTATATAAGAGGTGGTGCTTCGGATGTTGTCCTTGCTTCCACAGGATGGGGAGCAGCCGCTTTGGTTGCCGGTTCTGGTGTTGATGCAGGTGCCACATTTAACCACTATACTCAGACCTTAGGTCTCAACACAGTCGATCTGTTTATCGATCTTAATATAGGAACGGTAGTGATTTCATAATTAAAAATTGATAATTAAAAGCCGCCATGGATAGAAGTCCTGGCGGCTTTTAACTTATGAAAAGTTAATTGTCACCCACGGGATGCCTAACTTTTTCCTTGTACGAAACTTCAGCTTCTGCTTTTAAATTATTTCCCTGACGCATCAAGCTTTCACCCTTGGCGATTTTGGCTCGACCTTCGTTTACTTTGGCTTGGCTCTCGTCGATCTCTTGGTTGCCTGATGCAACCAAATCGTGTCCAGACTTCGCCATCTTCTCGCCTTCAGTCCAATGCTCACCTAAAAGGTGAACGTTGTCGCCGCGCATTTGCAACTTCTCGCCAAATGTTTTTTCTGTAGGTGAGCAGCCACTTAAAATCACCAGCGACGCAAGGCTAGTTATCGCAAATTTAAGATTCATGTTGGTCATATTATTTTCCTAATATTTATAGACTTACTAATTATGGGTGAACCTTATAGGTTGTTTGGTGGTAAGTAAAGTCATTTAAAAAAATGTTCTTTAAAAAATATTTAATAAATATAAAAAGAGTGAGTAAATTGCGCATTATTATCTCAGGGCCAGCCCTGAAACCCGGGATATTTATGAAAATAACATGGAGAATTAGGCTAAGCTTACTCCTCAAAAAAGAAGTGCCATGTTATTTTCATAAATATCCTCGGGCGTATGGGCTAGTATTAATTAGTATTTTTGGCACAATGCTAGCAAAGAAGAACTTACGCCTTAGACGTTTGGTAGTTTTCCTTTGGCCAGCGCTTGTGGATCCAGAGCCATTGTTCCGGTCTTTCGCGGACCCAGCTTTCTAAGGTGCCGTTCATGCGTATAAGGGTGTCGTGCTGGTCCTTAGTGAGATCGCCGGTGTTGCTCACCTCTAGAGGAGGATAGTAAGTAATACGGAACTTAAAGCCACCTAAACGCTCAACTCGCATGGGGATGAGGGGGCAGTTGTAACGGATAGCCATGCGAACAGCTGCAGGGGCGGTCATCGCTTCGCGGCCAAAGAAGGGGACCGAGATGCCCCGGTTTAGTTTTTGATCAATCAGCAAGAACAAGTGGCCACCCGCATTGAGGAGCTCCAGGATACGTCTTGCATCTTGCGAACCTTTGTTCAGAACTTCCTTGCCAATACCTTCTTGTGTCCGGCGAACCAGCTTGTCCACATATGGATTATTGGTAGCTCTATACATCTGAGTTACGCGTAAACCACGCTGTGACATACCCATGATGCCCACTTCCCAGTTGGCCAGGTGGGCGCCGAAGATAACGCCGGGTTTACCGTCGTCTCTTAAGTTATCGATGTGCTCAGCGCCGACAATTTCAAATCGGGGGTCCTCATACACATTGATCTTGGCCAAATGCGGATACTCACCCATATCGCGGCCAAAGTTGTCCCACACTTTTTGGATGATATCTTTGTTCTGTTGAACTGTGTTGTCCGGGTATGCTTTAGCTAGATTCTTCATCCCTGTGGTTTGCGCATCTGATAGGGGGCCGACACTACGCACAAACCAACCAGCAAAGGCAGAAGCTTTTTCCAAGGGGAGTATAGAAAAAATCCACACAATAAAATATGCACCTACAGCTTCCACTGGGTACCTTATTAATACTTTAAACCAATAATTCAACGTTCGCTTCATAGGTCTGCATTTCCTAGGATTTGTTGTAGTTTACCCAGATCTTCAAATTTGAGCTCAATCTTAAGTACATCCAAATGGTGGTGAAATTCAAGCGGAATACGCAAAGCATCTTTTTCCGTAGTAATCAATCGAGCCCCTAAGCCTTTTGCATGCTGAATTAATCGCTCAATTTCCTCCAAAACATAAGGGTGGTGATCAGGGAATGATTTGGTTTGAATAATATTGTATCCCAGACCTTTAAGCGTCTCGTAAAACTTATCAGGAAACCCTAATCCCGTGAATGCTAGAACCTTTTTAGGATCGGCGTTTATGGGTTTAATACTGGCTTTTAATGTGGGGTGCTGCATAGGCAGATTCAATTGGTCACTCCCTATTAAAACCACTGCATGCGCCCGCAGCATTCCTTGTTTCATGGTTTCTCGTAAGGGCCCTGCGGGAAATACATGGTTATTTCCGAATCCTTGCTTGCTATCCACCACCACCAAAGACAGGTCCTTAAATAAAGTGGGGTTTTGAAAACCGTCATCTAAGATAAGTATGTCCGCACCTGCCGCTATAGCCATTTTACCAGAGGCTAAACGATCTTTACATACCCATGTGGGTGCTGCTTTGGCTAGGAGAAGGGGTTCATCGCCCACGTGCGATGCATCGTGCGTCAATGGATTCACTAGGGTAGGGGAGTTCACATTCCCACCATAGCCCCTGCTTAATATGTGTGGCTGGTAACCTTTGTCTTTCAAATATGTAGCCAGCGCCAAAGTGGTCGGTGTTTTACCAGCTCCACCCATAACTAAATTCCCCACGCAGATGACGGGCACGGATAATTTTTTTGGCGTCTTGAGTTTAAAGCGCAAGTTCACGGCCGCAGAATAAAGGGCAGCCAAGGGCGCCAGCAATGTTGCTGCTAATCCAGGTTTTTTATACCAAAACGAAGGCGTGTTAATTGTTAATCTCCTGAGTTTACACATGAATTTACCACACAAATGGCCAAATATAAAAACATTGATTTATAGTTCATGTGGCATTTATGAAACATAGTTCAACAAAACGAATCTAACATTAAATTTTTCTCCTATACATTAAATTAAACTGTATGTTTACTATGACATTGTGTCTTCAATAAACGAAAACGAGGAAAAAATGAAAAAGACATTAGCAACAGTTTTATTAGGTGTAGCCGTACTATTCGCGAGTGAAGGTATCTGTGCAACTGTGGGTTCTTCTGATAACAAAGCGTCAGCTTCTAATGACAGCGCAGCAAATGCAGCTGCCAGCGAAAAATCAGAGAGCAACACTCAGCTTACAGCTACCAACGCAAAAGCAAAGTCAGGTTCTGAATGCGATGCGGGTTGTGATCATTCCAACTGCTCTAAGAAGAGCCACAATGATGAGAAGTCTGCTAAATCTCATTAATGAACTGCTATTTAAACAGGGTCAGTGTATGGATATTGCTGACCCTGTTGCCTTTCGACAACACTTTTAAAAATGTTTCCGTGGTTAGGAAAAATATTTCTTGATCGCATGAATGGTCTGATAAAGTTTTAAATATAAAAAAACAGGAGGCTCCTTATGCAACGCCCAATTAAAAAAATAGTTCTTACTGCCGTATCTTCTATGCTACTAGCAACAAATTTATATGCAAACGGGGCGCCACAAATGCCTGTTGAGCAACCTGCTCCAGTACCTGTTTGCGTAGGTTGTGGTTGTCCAGACGCAATTCCGTTTTATAAGACCGGCTTTTATGGTGGAGCTCAGCTCGGTTACGAGTATATGCACACGAAACTAAAGGCTCATTTTGATAACGGAAGTGGAGTAACCTATCGCCGTTCAGGTACAGAAGAAACCAGTGGTTTGCTAGCTGAAGTTTATGCAGGTTACAGGTACCTGTATAGTAATTGCATGATGCTTGGCTTCGAGCTAGGCGGGGTGTTTAATACCAATGCAGCTAGGGAAAGATTGAACTATCCCAATGAACCAGCAAATTTCAAACTGAGGTCAAAACGTCTTTTTGGCATTATTCCAAGTGTCGTGGTTGGTAAAGTATTTCAAGAACGTTTTATGGTATACGGTAAGGCAGGTCTAGCGATTTCAGGCTTTGAATCAAAGATTGAACATACCAATACGAATCAGCAGTATACCAAAGATAAAACTTTGGTCGGTTTTGCACCTTCTTTGGGCCTTGAATATGCTGTAACCACAAGTGCATCAGCTCGATTTGAACTTGGTGGTGAATTCTACGGTAGCACCAAGAAAAAAGCTGCCGTTGATGTCAACGGCAGTGCTGGATCCGTTAAGTTTAGCGCGAAGTCAAACATGTTAACTGCAAAAGTCGGCGTTGTTGTAAAGATTTAAGGTTGTTAACACATAAGAAGGGAAAAACCCTTCGGATGAGTACAGCTTCCCCCGGAGACGTTTGTTCCCGGGGGAATTTTTTTGTTTTTTGACAGAGCAGGAAAAATCAAGTTGTCGTCCCCGCGAAGGCAGGGATCCAGCGCAATAAGTATCGAGAATCGATTCAATATAGCTTTACAGAGCACCGTTGGTGCACATATTGTGCTGGATCCCCGCCTTCGCGGGAATGACATGGGTGGAGGTGAATAGCGTACTTTTAAGCTGCTCTACCCTTAAACTCCAACGCAATGACATACATCTCTGAGGAGTCTTTCCGGCTCGACGGTGGTTTCAGGTGCTTTACAATCTTGAAGGACTGCTTGAGGCGATTTAACAGAGTGTTCTCAGTCCCACCTTGCAACACCTTTGCCAAAAATGTGCCGCCGGGTGCCAAAACTTTTTCCGCAAAACAAAAGGCCGTTTCGGCCAGTGCCATGATCTTGAGGTGATCTGTGGGGGCGTGCCCCGTAGAAAACGCAGCCATATCGCTGAGAACCACATCCGCTTGCTTGCCACCCAGTTCCTTGATGACGATCTCTTCTGCATCTTCCTGTAGGAAATCCAGGTGCAGAAGAGTTGCGCCCGCAAGGGGTTCCATCTCTTGCAAGTCGAGTCCTAATACATATCCATTGGTCAGCTGAGGTTTAATAATCTCTATGGCAACTTGTGTCCAACCGCCAGGGGCGGCTCCCAAGTCTACTACCCTACTGCCAGGGTTGAGAAATTTAACCTTTTCATTCATCTCGATCAACTTAAAGGCCGCACGGGAGCGATAGCCAAGTTCCTTGGATTTAGCCACATAAGGATCGTTGAGTTGTCTTTGCAACCAGCGCTGGGAAGATGTTTTGCGTCCACGAGCCGTTTTTAAACGAACGGACAGTTGGCGTCCACCGGTTGGGTTCGAACTTTTACTCATTAAACACTACTTTCATTAAAGATCTCAAGCATTTGTACGACAATCTAACAGCAAATATACTATTCGGTCAACATATCAGATAATATACCGTCTCTTACGCCGCGGTCCGCCACAGTAACAGTTGTTATAGGCCATGTATCGCAGATTCCTTGTAAAATAGCAAGTCCGCCTATGACTACGTCACTTCTTCCTGGCCCAATGCAAGAATTAGCGGCACGATCTCGCGTGGACATACCTCTTAATTTACTAGCAATGTCATTAAGGCTTTTGACAGGCAAGGATGTGCCATCCACCTTGTTGCGGTCGTAACGGACTAGATTGAGATATATGGCTGCAATGGTTGTTGTGGTGCCTGAGCTGCCTATAGTTTGTACGGTATTGTTTTCAATCTCACGCATTATCAGAGCGTGATCGCGGATAGAGCTGAGCTCTTGCGCAATCCGTTGCCGGATGTCATCGTAAAATGCAAGAGAATCCCCGCCGCATGCATCAACCACGCTTACAACACCATAAGGGATGGAAATCCAGTCGATAACTTTTTTATTGCCGTTTTCGCCATTCATAGCCCACATGACTTCAGTGCTGCAGCCGCCAATGTCAAAGCCTAGAACATATTTATAATTGTTGTTCACAAGGCCCGTACAACCTTTAAGGGCCAATCGTGCCTCTTCAAATTCGGATATAACTTCCAGTTCGATACCCGTTTCCCGTTGCACACGCTTTACAAATTCATTTTGATTGTTGGCCTGCCGACAAGCCTCAGTCGCCACAGCTCTAATTTTTCTTATGGAATATTTGTCCAACTTTGTGGCGCAAACTTTAAGAGCTTCAATGCTTCTTAGGATAGCTTCTTCCGATAATACACCTGAACTTTTAATGCCTGAACCCAAACGAACCACGCGAGAAAAAGAATCGACCACCTTGTAATTATTTTCTTCCGGCCTTGCGACTAGCAAACGACAAGTGTTGCTGCCCAAATCGATAGCAGCAATGTGGTCCTTATGGTGACCTGCTTTATCAAATTTCTTTTGTAATCTGTCCATCTTAATTAAAGCATATCACGCAAACATGAGAATCAGAAGTCCAGTTGAAATAATTAATGTAAGTGACTGTTTATTTTCGGTATAATCTCTTTCCCCTGTTTAAACGTACTGAAGGATTGCATGTTTTAATGATGATGTTGAATACCACGTGGTATCTTTAGTTATGCAGGTAATAGTTTCAATACACATGATTGTGGTTGCTAATGATTCATCAAAAGATTCTTGCTTTGCACAATTTCGTCATGTAAGTTTAAACAAAATTAAAAAATATAGACTAGGATAAAGATGGATAAATACGAAGAAGGTATTAAAATTCTGAAAGAATACTACGGACAAGCTGCAGATTTAGTGCTTGATTCAGTCATGAAGTTACCAGCAAATTACGTCAAAGACGACATCGAATGGGGATATGGAGAATGCGTCGGGCGCGCAAAAACACAATTTGACAGACAAACTTTTGCGGCTTCACATTTTTCTTGTTTGCTAGGTATGGGGAATGATCTGTCTGCGGGTGTGTTCGCTTTATTGGCTGCTGGTTACACCAAACAGGACATAGAAAATTTATTGGTTGGATTATCTCCACTCATAGGATTAAGTAATCAGGTGAAATTATTTGCCAATATTAACGGGGCTATTGCAGCATGGGATTCACAGAATAAATAAGAATGATCGCATCTTGCTTTATTAAAACGCATTGTCCTCTTGCATAATATTCTTTTGTTTACTACATCCATGCAACCTAAGTTAATTGAACACTGTATAAAATTCCCCTTTTTTTCATTCTTCAAAAGTCTGTCAAAAACCTCATCGAGTTCCGAAGACGCATATTTCTGGTAGGGGGATCGGGGTGGAGGAAGAAAGCTAGCCCGCACAAAAGGATATTAGACAATATTTCTATGAATGATGGGCTCTAAAATCAAATCGGCTCTAGATTAATAAGTTGACCGTTACGTGATATATGTATATGAAATGTCTTTAATATTTGCATGTTTGAGTATGTGAGCAAATTTAAATGAACATCAAAAAAATATTTGTATTAGCATTCATGCTGGTGGCTTCCCTTAGCAGTACATGCCTATCGTCCTCGAAACCAGATACCCACAGCTTTTTGTTTGAAAAATATCCTGAGCTCCGAGAGAAAGCTGCAGCTTTGCTTGTAATCGACAATCATGAAGAGACATTAAAGATGAGTAAGGTTCCGAGCGATCGCTGTATGTCAGCCTATCAAGAGGCTTATCTTAAAAATGGATTTTTTGAAGCCCCAGCTGTAAGACTCGGCGATAAAGAATGTGCAACACTCCACCTCTTTGAACAGCAGCATTTGTCCTTAGAAAAAAAGGGCATGGGGAAACTTTCGCCATTTTATCAAATGTACTTCTCAAGAAAGATAGATAACGCATTTGATATGAAGGTTTTGGAAGACATAACACTTGCAGCCGAGCAAATACATCACTCAATTCAAAATATGGACATTCCTGATCCCGAAAGGACCTGTGTTTTGTTTTTGGGTCGCACGCCATGTTTAATCCAGCTTGCCATGGAGCGCATTCAGCTTAGGAAACCGAAGGATCGAAATCTTAATCTTATTCACATGAACTATTCTGGCAATGCGGATACCTTAAGCAAACGTGATAGATCTTTATATCCCCTTGAAAAGGAAATTATCCGCAACATGGTGACACCCGACAAGATGGATTTTTACAAGGGCTACATGGCTATGAAGCAACTGCAGCTCTATAAGAAGATTATCGTAGTGGATGTTATTACAACGGGTGGCGGACTGAGTGGTTGGCGGCGTCTATTAAAAACATTTTGTCGGGAGAGGGCATTGGGCATGCCGCAACTCCATTTTATGGCACTATCAGAATTTGTCTATTCTATGCATATTTTGATAGCCCCGCCCCGTACATCCAAAGATCCTTGGATCTATGATCGAAATGCTAAACGAATAGAGTTTAAGGCTGATGAAACATGCAATGTTCACCCATTCACAATACCTACGACCCCATACATCTGTGTAGTTTTACATGCAAAATAATTGATGATAATTGTGTACAAAGATATGGCGTCCATTGCTATACCTTTCCACCCCAGATGTGGCGCTATGACTGTTTTGCAAAAGCAGAAAAAGGTGGTGAATGGCATGAACAAAGTTATGCGACATTACGTCCTCTCATAGACCAAGTTTTGAAAATACACGAAAAAATGGTGGTATCTTTTACTGATAAGTAGAGGATATGTTTCAAAACATCATAATAGGGGGACGTTTGCCTATAACCTCTATTTACCCATATTGAATTATCTGGCATGCTGGAAATCATATTCAATGAGAATACAGCATGAGTTATATCATTTCAATTTGCTTGACCGCATTTTTCCTCACAACCCCTTCAGGAGCTACTTTTGTAGATGAGGAACAGCTTGTCGGAAGAATCAAAAATCACCTTAAATTGGATCTAGGAGAACAGCTAATTATAATGCAAGAGAGAAGGGTCTTGCCTCGGAAAGAACAGAATCCTGTGGCTCGGTCATTTAAAGGTTTTTTCAATGAACCCATAATAGTCGAGATAAAGGTTAAATATGCAGAAAAATTGAGGGCTTGCGAACTTGATAACGTTTCCACCGATAATTTTGCTTATCATGTTGTACAATTTACAAAAACGCTTCTTTTGATAACGCTCGTAAAACCTCCTGTGGAATCTTACGAGATGAAATTGCTTGCAGATCTGTGCGGCGCCTTTAAAGCCTATGTGCTGTCTGAAGAAAATATAGTAAATTTGTACAGCCTCAATCTTGAGAATGACCCAACCCTTCTTAGGGATTGTATAGCATCTCTCATTGCATATTATAAACTGGAGCTGCCTAACAAAAGACTCAAAGAAATGGAACGGCTGGATCCGGTATTAGCATTATCAATCAAGTCCATCAATACTGTTCATTTAGCTGGACCGAATATGTTCATCACCTATTGGGCAATGGCAGTGGGAGCTATCGTTTTGTTTAAATTAATGTATTAGTGCTGAGTCAATGAAATCGTTCTTATCTAATCACCCTAGGATCTATATTGGGTTATAAACTATAATTTTGTTGCAAGAACTAATTGGTGATTCCGATCTCAAATAGGTGAGTGTTGTTTCTGTGTGAATCCCATTCTAAAATTTGTTCTGCCTTCATTAAAGGACAAATGTCATTTCTAGGAGATGAGTTTCGATCACGAGACTTGGTCAATTCGTCGGGTAGCCTGCATTTACACAGTGGATAGTTCTCGGTTGCCATGGCTGGTATCCTCTTCAACCAACTATTCCTCAAACAGGCAGATCGGGGATAGAGAAAAAAGATCGGAAAAAATCCCTTTTGCATATCCACATAAATTTGCTCAAAAACAACCGTTAAGCCCAATAACGCATGATTTAGGTATATAGCATCAGATGCCTTGACAATTATTCAATCAGTACTTATATCGAGTGCGACATGCCCCCATCAACTGCTATAGCTTGGCCAGTGATATAACTCGCACGCTCTGATGCAAGGAATGTCACAAGTGCAGCCAGCTCTTCCGGTTGTCCCACCCGCCCAGCAGGTATATTTGCTGTGGCTTGCTCTTCTGTTACATTCAATTTTTTAAAAGCATAGGAAATACGTTCCGTCATGATAACGCCAGGCATTATAGCGTTTACCGTGATCCCAAATTTGGCAAATTCTTTGCTCATGGAATTGACTAAACCATGTATACCTGCTCGAAGCGAGTTAGATAAAATAAGGTTAGCAAGAGGTTCTTTAGCCGCCACTGATGTAATAACCATAATTCGTCCCCAGCCGTTATTCTTCATTCCAGGCAAGCAAGCGCGAACGGAATCTACGGTCGTCATGAATAAAGCCTCAAAAGCTTCACGCCATAAATTGTCCGAAGAGGTGTCGAAAGTTGTCCCGACTGGACCTCCATTGTTTACCACTAATATATCGATACCCCCAAGTTTGGCAATCACATCGGCTACTAGTTTTTTAGCAACATCTGGTTTTGAAAGATCGGCCTGAAATGGCACTGCCCCAATTTCCTGGGCTGCTCTCTCAATATTTTCTTTATTACTAGAACATATAGCGGTGATCACCCCCTCAGCAGCCAATTCCTTGGCAACCGCAAAACCCAAGCCACGAGAAGCCCCCATTATCAATGCTCTTTTTCCTTTAATAGTCAAATTCATGGCTTATTTCCTATATGTTTTCAATAGAGTTTCTAATTTCTTATATCTGTCCATCATTTTACTTTTAAAAGCTTATCTCGGGTAATGTCAGACATTGATATGCAGCCGGAAAGCAACATAGTGATTTCAAATTCTGCTTTTACGTTTTGAATGACTTCCCTAACTCCTTCTTCGCCGGCAATAGCTAGGCCATATATGTAAGGCCTGCCGATCAATACTGCGTCAGCACCTAGAGCTATGGCTTTGAAAACGTCTGCACCGCCGCGTATGCCGCTATCCATCAGGATAGGGATTTTGCCTTTTGCAACTTCTGCAATGGCGGCTAGAGCATCAATGGCCGTTATGCATGAACTTAGCTGACGACCACCGTGATTGGAAACGATGATACCATCAAGTCCATGATCGATTGCTTTTTGAGCATCGCTTGGATCCAGAATTCCTTTAACGATGACTGGAAGTTTGGTCTGATTTTTTAAATTAGCGATATCTTCCCATTTCAAATAAGGCGTGGCCATCAACTGTTGAGCCAAAGTCAATCCATGTACTGGGCGCCTGGAGATTAGGTTTGAGAAAAAACTTCCCGGAGCATACCAAGCCATTCGTATAAAATTGTATAAAAGTGTAGGGGTAATTTTAGGTTGCGGTCCATTTTGAACTGACGAAATATACTCGTCTAAAAGTCTTTGGAAAACAGGATCGCTAGTAAACTGAGCTATACCGCTATATGATTGGGCAGCAGAATACGCTATATCTAAATCAGCCGTTCGCCAGCCGAATGTTTTTGTATCGACCGTTACGAGCAAGGCACTGCATCCACAAGATTCGGCTCGACGGATTAGGCTGAGGTTTAATTCGTCAGAATTCGTCATATAGATTTGATACCATCTTGTAGAATTCCCCATTTGGGATGCCACGTCTTCCATAGGCGTTGAGGCTTGATTGGAAAAAGCCATTGCAATACCTTCTGAACTTGCAGCCCTTCCCACGGCTGGTTCTGCAGCTGGATTCGCAAGATCAATAGCCCCAACCGGACTGAGAATAAATGGATAATTATGCTTTTTGCCGAAAAGTATAGTGGTGGTATCGCATTCAGATACGTCTGTTAACATTCTTGGAACAATAGCCCATTTTAAAAAATCCTCATGGTTTTTCTTGACAATATCTTCCCTACCTGCTCCTCCTGAGATGTACGCAAATGGACCTATTGGGATATATTTGCGAGCAATGTCTTCGAGTTTATCGAGTCGCAAAGGGACTTTGGGTTTATAGCCTGCCATACCTTCATAAAGAATATCTGACATTCGTTTATTGATGATATTCATTTTCATCCATTGCCCTGACTCTTAAGTATCAAACTTCTCATTTAAGATTATTAACACACAAATCTTTTCATTTTATTAACTTTAAAAACAGTTCATTCAGAAACGAAGTATATAATTGCTGAATTGCGAAATCTTTTGGATTCAAACTTTGTCATAATCGTAGCCAAAGTGCCCATTGACCGATGTATTTCCGCAAAATCGAAAGGGTGCCAGGCACGTTAGCCGCCAAAGCAATATTTGAGCGAAGTTATTTTGAACCGCTTCTTCGGTTGGGGCTGGCTCGTTGACCTGATACTCAGCAAAGTATCTAATTCAGGTGTTTTTGGCATACTATTACTATTAAAACGCTTTAAACTTCTTGGGTTCAATATCCGCGTTTGAAAGGATGTCCCGGAACGAATGCCATTGGTTTTGTTCCTATACTGTACTTCATTTAACTTTTAGGTGCGTTTTCTACTGGTAAAAACCATTGCAAAAAAGGAAGGTACATGTGAACTTCGGGTTGATGAGTGATATTTATATGGGGGTTCTTTTCATCTGAGCTTTTGCAGCAATAAATCAGGTCGATCGCTGATAATACCATCCACTCCTATATTTAACAGCCGTTTCATTTCTTTTGGAGAATTTACAGTCCAGGCATAAACCTTTAACCCGAGATCATGTGCCTCCTTAACGTTTTCCGCGTTCAGCTGTTTGTATAGAGCTGACCATCCATTGGCGCCCATCTTGGCAATCATGGCTGGTGCTGATCCTTTGAAGTCTTTTAAATCATATCCCGCGTAATAAGGGGATTTGCTATCTTTATGGGGCATTTGATTAAGAAAAATCGGTAATTCTTGGTCGAGCGCCTTTATGTGTCTGAGGACTTGGGCATCAAAAGCTAAGATCGTGCATCGATCCTTAACTTCCGATTCATTTATTACCTTTACCACAGCTTGTGATAACAACTCAGGATCAGATGAAAGTTCTGGTGTCGTTGGGTTGGTCTTGATTTCAATAAGCACTCTTGTGTTGGGATATTCTTTTGTCATTTCAAGAACTTCGCCAAGGGTAGGTATTTCTTCATCCTCTGCATTCTGAGCCCTTTTTGCCCGTTGATGCAGAAAGGCATACAAGGTATTTGGCTTTATCTTTCCTAAGCGATGGGATTTGAGCTCCTCAAGCGTTAGGGAGTGGATGGGATCGCTGAAATTAGGCACCCAGCTTCCAGAAGCAGTTCTTACCAAGCTCGAATGCAAGATATAGTCATGATGCACTATGACGTGGCCATCCTTTGTCAAATGCACATCTAACTCAACACCATCCGCGCCCATTTCAAGGGCATGCTTAAATCCAGCCATGGTGTTCTCAGGAAGCAGATTCCTGCAACCTCTATGGCCAAATGCCAGTGCATTACTGTAAAGAGTATCAGACATTCCAGTCACCAATGTTAAAGCTATACATAGATTATAGAATATTTTCATGAGCTGAGCTCCTTTTTTATACATGATACCACATTTAGCCATTTTTGTAATATGCCTATTGACTTTCGCAACAAATTTGCGCATAAACAAAGTGTTTTATAAGATCTACTGGGGAATAGTTTAGTGGTAGAACTCGCGACTCTGACTCGTGCAGCCTAGGTTCGAATCCTGGTTCCCCAGCCAACTTCTTTACAATGGTGATACCCATTTTTATAGCTGCTTTCATCACTCTATTGCTGTCCATTGCGCTTACGCGATTGATGATGTATGCCCGCATTGCTGATGTGCCCAATGAACGATCTTCACATGAAGTGGTTACGCCTAAGGGTGGTGGTGTTGCCATAATATTGTCATTGTTTTTCTTCCTAGCTGTATCAGAAATATTTCTTGTGCCCTTATTTTCCTCATATACTTTTCTGCTGCTGGTTTTGTCTGCAGGTATGGGTGCAGTTGGGCTTATGGATGATGTTTTTCATCTGTCCCACAAGCCAAGATTGGTGGCACAAGTGGCTGTTGCTATGGTGATGGTGCTATGTGGCTTGACCATTGACTATGTTCCCTTGCCGGGAGTAGATGAAATTGAGCTGGGCCCTTTTGGCATCGTGATTACCATTCTATGGATTGTGGGATTTATTAACGCTTTTAATTTCATGGATGGCCTAAATGGGCTTGCCGCCGGTGGGGCGCTGATGGTCAGCATCCTAACGTTGCTGTTTATGCCCGTTATGAATCCTCTGTATTTTGTGTTTTATGGCTTGATCTTCGCGCTGTTAGGTTATTTGCGCTACAATTTTCATTATGGCCGCATCTTCATGAGCGATGTGGGCAGCCAGTTTCTAGGAACACTATTTGCCTTAGCAACGCTGATGGTTGAGCCTGTGACCAACGATGCATTCCGCTTCTATATTATCCCTTTGCTCTTTCTGCCTTTTATTTATGATGCGACACTGACTTTTTGTATGCGACTGAAAAAAAGGAAGAACGTGTTTCAGCCTCACAAAGAATTCCTCTTCCACCGGCTGGTGGCTCTGGGCTGGAGCCATACACAAGTCTCCTTGACTTACATGATGCTGATTCTATTGCAGGGGGCTTTCGTTGCATACTTTTTGCCTGAGCCTTCATTTACGAAGTTAGGCATGAACTTTTTATTCTATATCATCCTAAGTATAGTAATATATGCTAAGACATCGGCCATATACAAAAAAGATAATATGAATGAATAAACCCCTGGTTAAAATCTCGAACGTAGATCTTTACATTGGTAAAACCGAGATTTTATCGAACATCAACTTGTCCATTAAAAGGGGCAGTGTAGTTACCATTATAGGTCCCAATGGTGCTGGTAAATCAACCTTACTTAAAATTCTACTGGGTTTGATCAAACCCACATCCGGCGAGGCTCTCATCAAAGAAAAAACCACCATTGGATATATGCCGCAAAAGCTTCATGTGGATATGAGCCTGCCTATCACCGTTGAGTATTTTTTAAAGCTTACCACACTACCAAGAAAGCTGTCCGTGGGTGAAGTTTTGGAAAGCGTAGGAGCTGTTCGGCTCAGGCACAGTTCCATGCATGATCTTTCTGGCGGAGAATTCCAACGCGTATTACTGGCGAGGGCTCTGATGTCCTTACCCGAGCTATTGGTGTTGGACGAGCCTGTGCAAGGCGTAGACATTAGTGGCCAGAAGGCTCTGTACGAACTTTTAGCACAAATACGAAAACGATGGGGCTGTGCCATGGTCATTGTCTCCCATGACATGCACATGGTCTTTTCCGCCAGCGACCAAGTGGTCTGTTTGAATAAACATATTTGCTGTCAAGGTCGCCCTGAAAAGATAATTTCCAATCCAGAATATATGAATTTGTTTAGCCCCCAAATTTTTGCTCCCTATAAACATGAGCATGACCATGAGCATGATCATGATCACGATCACGTGGAAGGCAAATCAGATGTCTAGTTTCTTAATCAACTCATTATTAGCCGGGGTAGGGCTCTCTCTCGTTCTTGGGCCCTTGGGATGCTTTGTGGTATGGCGGCGTATCGCTTTCATCGGCGACACTCTATCCCATTCCGCCATAGCAGGAGTAGCCTTAGCACTCATTGCTGATTTAATTCCGTTTTGGGGAATATTTTTCATCGCGTTAGTCGTGGGCGTGCTCCTTGCTTTTTTGCGTGAGCAACGATGGCTACCTATCGATACATGGCTTGCCATACTAGCTCACAGCTTACTAGCCGTAGGCCTCGTCTTTTTCGCTTTAGCAGGTGGGGGTATAGCCGATTTAGAAAGCTATCTTTTCGGCGATATCCTAACCGTATCAAATTCTGACCTGAGGGAACTCTTTACAGGCTTGCTCGTCATCGGAGGTGTCTTTATTTTAGTTTGGAAAAACCTGTTGGCCATAACTATAAATTCAGATTTGGCCGCTGTCGAAGGCATCAAAATCCGATTATACGAAATAATATTTATGCTAATGGTCGCGATGCTGGTCGCTTTAAGTGTAAGGGTGGTAGGGGCCTTATTGCTTACAGCTATGATGATTATTCCCGCCGCCACAGCACGTATATTTTCAAGAACCCCAGCCCATATGATTTATGGATCCATGGGCCTGGGTTTGGTCGCAGTAGTTTTGGGCATACTAGGGTCCGTTGAACTAGATGTACCAACGGCGCCCTTTATTGTTATAGCCGCATTGTGTTTATTTCTGCTCTCTCAAATCTATGGTGTTATTAAGAGAGCATTTTAATGAATTAGCTTTTGATCCATGCCATATTTTATTGACGAAAAACTTATACTAAACTATACATTTCTTATAATACTAGGGTTATTAATTTAGGATCAACAGATGCCGCGTCGTTTGCTAGCAGAACAGAAAGTTACCCAACAACCGAGTAAACAGTCTGGAATTCCAGCAGAAACAAATCTCAAGGTTGTAACGACGCCTCTCCACCATTTGGAGCATAGACCCGACATCGATGGCATGAGGGCTATAGCGGTTCTTTCAGTGGTCATCTTTCACTTGTTTCCAGCCCTGCTTTCAGGTGGATTTATCGGTGTCGACATATTTTTTGTTATTTCCGGTTATTTGATTTCCTCCATTATCTGGAATCAGTTGAGTAAAGATTCATTCAGTTTCTCCTCCTTTTACGCCCGCCGCATTCGGCGCATATTTCCTACCCTCTTACTGGTTGTCCTTGTAACTGTCATTTTTGGCTGGTTGGCTTTACTCCCCGCTGAATTCTATTCCCTCGTCAAATCCGCCAAATACACCACCCTGTTTCAAACCAATTGGTATTTTTACCGCTCCGCGGGGTATTTTGATGTGGAAGCTCATCTTAAGCCCCTGTTGCATCTCTGGTCTTTAAGTATCGAGGAGCAGTTTTACATCCTCTATCCTCTATTCTTATGGGGCATGTATAAGTTGAAAAATCGAAAGCTGGTATTCTCACTAACGTTCCTTTTCATTTTATCCATTGCCTCTAATTTAATATTTTTAGCGGATCATTCTAAGTTTGTTTTTTATGCGCTACCTACCCGAGCATGGGAATTATTGGCGGGAGGGCTGCTGGCGTACAATTATCATTCAAATTCACAGGCTAACTTACAGAACGTTTCTAGGCCATTAGCAAACATTGCTTCGACCTTGGGTTTAGGACTGATCATATATGCATGCGTATGTTTTTCTCAAAATGATCCTTTCCCAGGCTGGCGTGCGGCTTTCCCCGTTTTAGGCACGTGCCTGCTTATTGTTGGTCTCTCGTCTTGGATCAATAGCTATGCCCTTTCGTGGAAGCCTGTGGTCTGGGTAGGGCTCATCAGTTACTCGTTATATCTGTGGCACTGGCCCATGATTTCATTTGCTCACATCTTGAACCAAGAACCTAGCCTCAGTATGCGTTTAGGTATATTGGTTAGTTCATTCATCCTGGCCGCTTTGACCACATTTCTCATGGAAAAACCCATACGCAAAGCCATGAAATCTTGGGTGTACCCGCTTTGCATAGTTATGGTGGCCTTTGGCGCAGTGTTTTCTATTCTCGCCACCAAATCCATAGAAACCTTACCTATGCTTCTGGACCAAGATTCGAGGCTCGCTAAATTTGAGCAAGCAAGAAAGGATTGGCTATCACCTTCAGAGCATCTGACCAAATTTGATGCGCGCGGATTTCCTTTCAAAAGTTATGGGGATGGAGAAACGGTCATTGCATTCTTTGGTGACAGTAACATGAAGCAATACTGGCCCCGCATTGAAAAGATATTATCTGAGGATCGCAATTTAAGAGCCAGTCATACGGCTGTCTTTGTGGAACACTCCGCTCAATTTCCATTGCCAGGATACCCTAAGAATAAAGCATCAATGGCCTTTCTTGAGAATGCTCATGAATTCATCTTTAGTGATGATGTAAAAATAGTTGTCTTATGTGCTCAATGGATTAGTTACGATTTTCCTGATAAAGACCCAAATGCAAATAGGGTAGTGGACTTTAAGTCCATGATACTCAAATTAATAGCCCAGCATAAAAAAGTGTACGTAATCCTGAATATTCCATCATCACCAAATACGGACCCCATGAGTCGATTGGACAGGGGACTCTTTTTTGCACGACCTAGCACTGTGGAGTCCTTTGCCCTTCAGAAGCATGAAAATAAAGTTGGCGATTCTATGGCAAGGCTTCGTGAATTAGCAGAAGATGCAGGCGCCATCGTGATTGATCCCACAGAAACTTTTTGCCCTGGTGGTCAATGCATGTTGCTAGATAAAAATGGCGTGCCTACCTACAAGGATAGCGGCCATATAACAGCCACCTTTGCAAAAGAAAATGCGGCCTTCATAGACCGCATTTTTAAGGAATAGATTGTCCAGACATAACCATACACCAAAACGCTCGTCATCCAGAGCAGCAAAAGCGTAGCGTTGCTGCGTGGGATCCAGCGAAAGAGTGTGAGCACTTGCGAACTCGATCTTATTTTAATATGGAGCTCGCAAGTGCTCACACACATGTGCTGGATCCTTCGCTTCCTCCGCTAAGCGGAGGCGCGCTCTGGATGACGACCTTTGGAGGACGGTTGTATCTAGATTAAGATTCTTTTTTAACCTCAGCAGCAGGAACTTCTTTTGGCTCCATGGCCACAGCGATTTCCGTATAGAACTTCTGCTTCAATTCCAGCTTATCGTGATCAGTTTTCAGCTGGCTGTAGCGTTTGTCCTGCATGGCTTGCGAGTCACCGTGAACTGCGGGCGGAGTGTGTTTAGCTGATTGAAATGGTTTGCCATACTTGTCCGTCGTCTTGTGCATGGTGATATCATGGGTGCTTGCGATTTCTTTATCCGAAGCTCGTTGAGACTTAAGCTGGTGATGATGTTTTGCATGATGCTTTGCTTGATGAGCACGGGTCATGGCCTCATGAGCTTTTTTGCCTTCTTTTTCGTAAATTTCAGCAACGGCCCTGTAGTAAGAAGCTATCTTAGAAGGATCATTTTCCTCAGCTGCTAGCGGCGCAGGAAATGTATTGAGGTTTTTTTCTTCGGGAATTAAAGGTAATTCCTTAGCAATATTTTTCACCAAAGTAGAAGCATCCTTATGCTCAGAAATATTTTTCTTCGCATCGTCATAGGCTTTGACCAAAGCTTCGTTTTGATGAGCTGGAGCTAGTTTAGCTTCTGTTTGAGCATTTTTCTCGGTTTCCGATTTGGCCTGAACCAGCATTAGAGTTGATATAACCGCACCTGCGAAAAGAATCTTATACATTTGTTCACCTTAGCTTTCTCTAAAATTTTAGTTAAGTTTATTCTAAAACTCTAGTGGTTAATTTTTGGTAAACGTTTTATTCTTCAAAAAGATTTTCAGTTATCTAATAAAATCAGTGATTTGCAAGCCTAGCTATACCCACCACTTCCACATGATGAGACCACATGAATTGATCCACAGGTGTTACTTTTTCCAAAACGTATCCCAGAGAACACAATTCAGCCATGTCTTTAGCAAAGGTTTCTGGATTACATGACACATATACAACGGTCGGGATTTTGGCCTGTGCTAAGTAAGGAATTTGACCTTTGACGCCACTGCGCGGGGGATTCATCACCACCGCGTGAAATGACTTGAGCTCTGAAGCGACTAACGGATGCTCAAATAAATCCCTCACATCGGCACCCAGATTGGGAGCTTCCAGCTCGGTGAGGGCCTTAATGGCATGCTTATCACCCTCAAGCCCAGATACTTGACGACCGCTGGCCATGATGGGTAGAGACAGCGTTCCTCGCCCGCAGAACAAATCCAGTACATACTTTGCATCCTCAGGCAATGCTTCCACAACCAAATGGGCTAAAACTTCGTCGGCCTTGGAACTTGCTTGTAGGAAGACGTTAGGATCCACAGCCATTTTATAACCAGCAAAGCTCACATAAGGCGTTTCACTCAAATAAAGTTCATATGACTGGCGTTTGATTTTATAGGAAAGGCGAGCTAGCTTGTTTGTTTCTGCGAACTCAATGAGGATGGATTTTTCTGTTTCATTCAAAGTGCGCTTAAATCCAGCCAACAGCAGGTCAATACCATTCTCCGCACTTAAGATGAAGATGTGGACCAGTTCCTTCATTTCCAGAACTTGATCCAGGAGCTTTTCCAGGGGCTCCAATAAAGCATCAATTTTAGGATTAACGATGGCGCAGCTTTTCAAATTAATGCGCCTTCGAGCATTCACCTGATAATATCCCATGGTGAGGCCATCGGGGAATTTACGTGCGAGAAAGTCGACTCGTCTACGTTGGTGAGGGCCAATAACAATGGGATCCGTCACCACTTGCGGATCTAAACCATAAGCAGAAAGTGTATTGGTCACTTGGCTTTTCTTGAAGGCAGTGTAAGTAGACGTATCCAAGTGCTGCAAAGAACAGCCACCACAAACCCCATAATGCTGGCATTGTGATTCAACTCGGGAAGAGCTAGCATCCGTAATCCCAATTAATTGTCCCCAGTTTTTATCCTTAGTGGGGATCAGTTCAATTTCAGCTGTTTCACCAGGCAGAGTGAAAGGCACCGTTATAACGCCGCAGGAGGCAATTGCCATCCCCTCGCCGCGCTTGCTCAAGGAGGTTACTAATACTTTTTCAGACACGATACAGGTTCCCATAATTTGAAGAATCCCCATGTTAACAGCATTAAGAAATTGTTCAACGTTTCAATTGCTTATAAATTATTATTCTGCAGTCGAGACCTATTAACTCTCCATTAATATTCCCTTGGCATTCTGTTAATACACACCAAGGGAGAATCCAATGACAGAATTAACCGCGAAGGCTAAAACATCCGTCATTACATTGGTTCTCATATTTACCGGTCTGATGTTAGGTTTTCATTACGAGAGCGTCATACAGGGTCTGTTTCCAGAATACTCTGTGGAGCCATACGAATCACAAAAGCAGTGCAAACCAGCCCCTTTAAACGATTATGTGGGCAGCTATCAATCGCTTAAATAGTCTTTTTAAAAATTAGACTGGTATTTATGCCGCCAAAGGCGAAGTTATTGTTCATAAAATACTCGATCTCAAGTTCCCGACCTTCATTCATCACATAGTCAAGCGGCGCACAACGCGGGTCGACAGAATGCAAGTTAGCTGTCGGTGCAAACCAGCCTTCGCGCATCATTTCAATGCCCAGCCAAGCTTCCATGGATCCACAAGCACCAAGTGTATGGCCGAAATAGCTTTTTAAGGAGTGGATAGGTGTTTTGTCACCAAACACAGCATAGGTTGCTTCCGATTCAGCAATGTCGCCAAATTCGGTTGCCGTTCCATGGCCATTCACAAAACCAATCTCAGAAGATTCTAGCCCTGCATCTTTTAATGCCATGCGCATAGCAACTTCCATGGTCTGTGCTGTAGGTTGTGTAACGTGATTACCATCCGTATTCGTTCCAAATCCCACTACTTCTGCATATATAGTTGCGCCACGGGCGACCGCATGCTCATATTCTTCTAAAATAAGTGTCGCAGCACCTTCGCCGATGACCAATCCATCCCTATCCACATCAAAGGGACGTGGTGTAATGGATGGAGAATCATTACGAGTGCTAGTGGCATAAAGCGTATCAAAAATCGACGCCATAGATGGGCAGATTTCTTCAGCTCCGCCAGCGATAACCACATCTTGAAGTCCGTAACGGATTGCCTCAGCCCCATAACCAATGGCCATGCTGCCTGATGTACAAGCGGTAGAAGTAGGAATAATACGTCCCTTCAAACCCCAGAACAGACCAATATTAACGGCAGCGGTGTGGCTCATCATGCGAATATAGCTGGTGGCCGTTAACTTCTTTAAACTGCGGTGAAACAGTAATTCAGCAAATTCTGTCATGGGTTCCGGACTGCCAAAGCTAGATCCATAAGCCACACCTGTACGGCCTGACTCCAAGACGGGATGTTCTGACAAACCTGCATCCAACAAGGCTTGTTCTGTCGCATAAATCGCATAGAGAGCCACTGGTCCCATGCTGCGGGTTTTCTTGCGTGGCCAACGACCATCCAAGTCCAGCTTCTGTATGGGTGCACCCAGTTCAGTGTTCATGCCTTGAATATCTGCCCACTCATGCATATGACGCGTGCCGGTGACACCTTTACGCATATTCTCTTGGATCTCCGGCCAATTATGGCCCAGTGCCGTAACACCACTCATACCTGTAACAACTACTCTACGCATTAGATTAAGCCTCCATTGACAGAAATCACCTGTCTTGTGATGTAGGCCGCGCCGTCTGAGAGTAGAAAAACAACCGTCGCTGCCACTTCTTCCGGTTTTCCTAGCCGGCGTAAGGGGATAACGTTTTTAACCTCATCCAAGGGCAAATCGCTGGTCATCTGTGTTTCAATGGCACCAGGTGCCACACAATTGACTGTGATGTTACGCTTAGCCAGTTCAACGGCCAATGACTTGGAAGCCGCAATGATGCCGCCCTTAGCAGCACTATAATTAACCTGACCACGGTTACCCATCATGCCCGAGACTGAAGACAATGTAACAATTCTACCTGCTTTCCGGCTTTGCACCATAGGCATAACCAGAGGTTTCAATACATTGTAAAAGCCATCCAAATTGGTGTGAATCACTTGATCCCAATCCTCATCTTCCATGGCAGGAAAAGCATTGTCGCGAGCTATGCCTGCATTCAAAACCACGCCGTAGTAGCTGCCGTGTGCTTCAATGTCTGCAAGCAATATTTGTTTGCAAGCTTGCCTGTCTTTAACGTCAAAGGTCAACAGACGACCCTGAACCCCAAAGGCATTTACCGCTTCTAAAGTTTCTTGAGCACCTACCAGATCGTTGCCGTAGTGTACAACCACATCATATCCAGCTTTTGCGGATTCGATGGCGATGGCTTTACCGATGCCTTTACTGGCACCGGTGACCAGAACGGTTTTATTTTGAATGACCACTATTCTCTCCTAATAAATTAATATCTTTGGGCTGATAAACATTTAAGCCCGTTTGTACCACTCGTTTTTTGTTAATCTCGACCCAACACTCAAATGAAGCCATTTCCCCATCTACGTAGAGTGGCTTACCATGTATGTCCAAAGTCTCACCCACTTTAAAGAATGGGATCTCCAGATCCAGTCGTCGTGCTCCCAGTAAAAAGCCGATTTGGGGGCTTTGGTTCTCCAGTTTTGCTCGTGCACCATTCCACACGCCCACCGTTTGAGCCATATATTCCAGAGCAATATAGGATGGCACTTTACCATTTTCACAAAATGCGGAATCATCATTGATGACCACTTGCGTATGAATGCCTTCTGGCTGGTATGAAACCAATCTATCAATCAAAACCATAGGGGCAGAATGGGGTAAGAGATCAGCCACAGGATAACTGAACCTTGCCTGCTTCTTAAAGATAAGGCTCACATTACTGCCACCAAAGGCAAAAGAATTGCTCATCATGGCATAACTACCATTTATGGCAGCTACACTGTCTCCATAGGTTGACAATTTGATGCTCGGCAGATCAGGGTCTGACTTGCCATCCCATATGTGTGGAGGCACTGGGACACGGTCGTTTGCTTCAAGTGACAAGGCTATCCAAAGGAAAGCCGCTTCAAGGGCGCCTGACGCACCTAAAGCGTGACCCGTTAAAGCTTTTGTGGAGCTGCAAGGCGTTTGATTGCCAAATATGTTATTGATGCTGAAGCTTTCCATGGAATCATTCAAAACTGTCCCGGTTCCATGTAGATTGATGTAGCATATATCGCTGGGTTTTAAATTGGCCATTTGTAGAGCCTCGTGGATCGCCACCGTTGCGCCTTCGCCTTTAGGGTCAGGACAGCTGATGTGGTAGGCATCCGACGATTCACCACAACCTGCCAGCTCGATGTCATAGTCCGATGATTTTTGAGAGGACATCAGAAAAACAGCCGCGCCTTCACCTATGGTAATACCATCACGGTTTTTACTAAAAGGGTTACAAACGTTCTGGGAGATTAGTTCTAAGGTATCAAAACCATTCAAAGTCAGATCGCATAAAGTATCTACGCCACCCGTAATGACCACATCACAGATGTCTGAATTTATCAGTCTTCTAGCAGAACATATAGCTTTGCCAGTGGAAGAACAGGCTGTAGAAACCGTATAAGAAGGACCCTTGACGCCAAAATAGCGGGACACAAATATGGAGGGGCTCGATGCTTCCGTTTGTTCCTCATCATAATCTTCCGGTTCTTTGCCAGTTTTCTGTTTGTGAGCAAACGCACGTTCTTCCTCATACATGCCAGAAGTACTGGTCGCCATGATCACGCCAACTCTTGCGGCGCCATATTGAGAGATGGCAGCTTCAACGGATGATTTAATTTCATCCAAGGCTAGCTTTAAAAGTCTGTTGTTTCTTGAGTTCAACGATGCAAGTTCAACAGGCAAAGGGGGAAGTTCAAAAGGCAAGCTGCCCACAGGAACATGATTCTTGGAAATCAATGGCCATTGGGTTTGTATGGGAGTTGCGTGGGGGGCAAACAGTGCCTTGGCAACGTTGTCTCTACCTTGACCCAACGCACAGGCTATGCCCATATCAGAAATGAAAATACCCATTACTGACTCACCGTTTTAATATCAAGCTTGTATCCAATTTGTGGATTCTCCACAATCAGGTGTCCCCAGATGTTACCGTTTTTTTGTAAGTAAGTAATCTTGCGGATGGTATCCTTATTCTTAACGGTTCTTACCACGTGCTTACCATCACCTAGTTCAGTTACACTTGCACCCATCAAAGCTGATTGCAGCTGCGCCAAAGGCAAATGGGCCATCAAGAAATCGGCGATAATATTTTCAGGCATAATTTCGGCAGGAATGAGAGGTGAAGCTTCCCAAGAAACAGATTCCGGTGTCCAAGTGAAACTATATAACCGGCCAGTCACATCATTAAATGCCACCGCTTCGAATTTACGGTCATGTATTTCTAAGTACACCGAAAACGTATGCTTCTCGCCATTGGCAGTGGCAGTGACTTGTTGCAGGTGTGAACCCTTGTTTTTAAGCGGCCACGCTTGCATTGTATTCAGCTTAGCCGTTTGGCTTATGGATACGAGTGTCACTCTCTCAGGCGCTGTTTGCTGTGTGGCGCAACCGGTCAGTGATAATGTAAACAGTAATAAAATCAGTTTTTGCATTTGATGTGTCCTAAAAATAAAGTGGTGATTAAAAAGTTAAGAACGATACCCAAAAATACGGTGAAGCCAAAACTGTTGACGGCTGTGGTGCTACTCAGGCTTAAGAGGCCAAAGGATAGGATCGTCGTAATAGCCGCCAAGGCATTGCCCAACAGCAAAAGATCGCCATTGTGTGAATTCTGGTCAGCGGTCTCACGCCAGAAGAGGAAGAGAGCATAATCAATGCCGATACACAAGACCAATATGAGCCCCATGGCATGAAACATGGAAAAACCAATGCCTAAAGACCCAATAATACCCATGGTGGTCAAGATGGAAAACAGTACTGGGGTGCTTATCTGTATGGCCGCTCGGATGCCTTGTCTAAAACTCAGCATCAATGCAAAGCCCATAAGCAGGCCCGCGACTAGTAGCATCATAACTTCACGGTAAGATGTAAATAGTGATGTATATTCGCTCACAGGATCAATGAGTTGGACGTTTTCGTAATGTGCGATGATGGAGTCGATTTTAGCGTTATCTATCTCGCCATTAAGCATAATACGGCCCGTTATCTGTCCGCTTTTGCTCCTGTGGATTAACTCTTTCAAGCCAGTGGGTAATTTAGTGAGCAATTGTTCGTTGGCAACCAATAGTGGACTGTCAAAGCCCGCTGTTTTGGCATCAAATGCCTCTGAAATGCCCAATGTGGCAGCAATCTGAGGAAAGTACTTTTGGCTAAAGGCTAATTTGATAGCCCTGGTTTCAGTTTGTGACTTCTGCGATGGAATCACCGAGGCTATAGCCTGATAATTGATTCCTGTCAGATCTTTTGCCAGCGCTTCCTCCGTCTGCAAAACCGTTTCTATGTCCGGCGCTTGTATAGCCAAAAATTTGGAGGAGTTGTCAAAATTCATCATGGTTTTAATTTGTTCTTCTTCGCTCTTCAGGATTGGATTCAGAGCCTGAAAGCCACGCACATTGTCATCAAACGTCAGTTTCATAGTGCCACAGCCAAAGATGCTTAACACGACGATGGATAACGCAAGACGCAAGTGTTTAACTCTGCCGAGGGACGCAAATTTTTCCAGGTAATGTTGGATTGTGGTCGCCAATGCCGGAACTTTGCGTTCACCAGCTTTTATAAAATAAGGCCCCCATAAGCTAACGCTGATAAAGGTGCACAGCAAACCAACACAAGCTAAAATGGCCATTTGCTGTATGCCAGGAAAAGGAGCCACAATCAAAAGCCCATAGCCGATGGATGATGTCAAAACGCCTAGAGGCAACGCAGGAAGTAGGGTGCTTAATATGGAGTAACGATTAATGGATTTATTGTCTTTACGTATAAAACTAGCGCAATAGTAGTGCAAAGAATAATCAACAGCCACACCCACCAGGCTGCTACCAAAGACCAGTGCCAGTATGTGTATAGAGCCATACCAAAAGAGACACGTAGCCAAGCCGCCAATCAATCCGGTTGTGACGACGGTAACGGCTAAGAAAATCGGACGTGGTACCCTGAAGATCAAAAGCAATATAAGAATAATACCCAGAGTTGAGATCAAACCTATTTCGGAGATTTCCGTTTTTGCTTGTTGAGCACCTGCCGCCGCGTAAAAGGCCGCGCCAAGTTTTAAGATTTGAACGCCTGTGCTCTGGTTCAGCTGGGATAAAATCGGGAGAAGATCATCGGAGATTTTTTCTTGAAGTTTCAATGAGAAAACCTTTTCCGTCATGTGACCCTGAAAAACGAACCAAGTGAGACCGCCCGAATTAATAATAATATTTCCCTCTGGATCCATTTGGATTGAATCCGTTAGGCGAAATGAGGTCACAAAATTTGGGAAAAATCCGAAAGGATCGGTTTTAATCTGTTCAGCAGAAAAAGAACCAAAGGGTGAAATGATGTTTGAAACGGCACGGTTTGCTAACTCTTCTTCTTTCCCATTCGATAATTTTAGTAGATCGTCTTTTGCTATCAAACCGGCACGATAGGGATACAAGCTGGTAAATAGCGCCTTAAATTGCGCTTCCATTGTTCTGGGATTTTGCTCCATAATCGGCAATGACAGAGGCTTGATTTGTGTTCGAAAGGACTGCAAAGCTTGCAGTGCAGTGTCCTTATCTTTGTGGCCAAACAAAATCACCATACGTCCCGGAATGTTAGCATCGTCCATCAGTTGGTTGGAGATGCGCATTTTTTCAGTTTTGCCTTCCGGCAGTAACGCCAATATATCAAACTGTATTTTGCCTTCAACCAGCAAGCTTTGCGCACAATAGAGAGTAAGCGATACAATGATCGCAAACCACGCAAGTCCTGCCATATGATAAAGGCGATTAGTTTTCAAACTGTGACCTCACTGCTGGTGAAGCACTCTTCTCTAAAGTGTGTTCCGCCAAAGCAATCTCATCATGATCGCCATTGGGACGGGAAATAGTTATATGAGAGATATACTCTTTCCCCTCAACCGTTATGGATTGTATGAAATTGGAAACTTGCTGACTTTTAGGAACCAGTCTTAATTTCCATTTCTGGTCGGTAGCAGGCAGTTCTTCCAGGTTAAAACCTTCCACTTCTTTACCAGGGGCAATGCTAAATATATTGGCCATGGCATCGAACATAGCACTGTCCCCGCCAGCTTTAACCATCTCAATCTTCATATTTTCTTCTAGCTGGTATAGACCCTTTTTGGTTATCAAAATTGTGTTGGGAAAAGGCTTCGCCGTCGTCCAAATCAATCCATGCCCCTCATACAAGATCATAGATCCTTCTGATTTGAGAGGGTGGGGAATACCTTTCAAGTGCCTCTGTTGCGTGAACTTTGCCGTCAGTACATTGTTAGCAGGGATCGTCATTATCTTTGCCTGACTTTCAGCCAGGGTACAAAACAGCATAAATAGACTTAAAATATACGTTCTCATCCTATTATCTTCCTCACTTTAGAAATCAATATTTCCGGACTCTCGTATTGCATCTCATGGTTGCTTGCTTTGACTGCCACTTGAATGGAGTGTGCTTTGGTCAAAACCTCATCGGTTATCTCATCCAATATACGGTATTCGATTTTCAGACGATTTTCATATTCAGTTAGTACAGCTTCCACAATGAATTTTTGATACAAGACTATAGGACGCACATACTTAACGCGCAGGTCCACAATGGGCCACATATAACCGGAATCAATCATTTGTTGATAATTGTAGTCGATCATATCAAGCAGAGCACAGCGCGCTTCTTCAAAAAAGCGTGTGTAATTCCCATGCCAAACCACATTCATCGGGTCTATATCGAAGAACTGGGCTTGTTTTGCGCAGCGGGCCGTGATCAGTTCATTCATTGATTTGTCTCATATAATGGCCAGCTGCGCTGCTGGATAAGGTTTACCATGTGACGTAAACAGGATTCCAGTGGCCTATCTTCCTGAAGGAACGGCACGGTCGACTCTATTTGGTCCAAAAACAGCTTTAGGTCTTGAGCGTAATGTTGAGCCATCAATTGCCCTTCTCGTTCACGCAAATGTAGTCCTTGCGAAGCAGCCAATAATTGCGCTGCTGCTACTTGTTCAGTCAACTGCAATACACGCAAAGCATCGCGAGCAGCAATTGTTCCCATGCTAACCTTATCCTGATTGTGACTTTCAGTGGATCGTGAAAACACGCTTGCGGGCATGGTGCCTTTAAGTGCCTCGGCCGTCCAAGCGGACGCTCCAATCTGCACGGCTTTTAAGCCATGGTTGATGGCGGCTCTAGGTCCTTCTACGCCAGAAAGGTTGGCAGGCAAGCCATGATTAAATTTAGGGTCCACTAATGTGGCCATTTGACGATCCAGCAAATCAGCTATGTTGGCCACCAAAATTTTCATGCCGTCCATGGCAAAGGCAATGTGTCCGCCATAAAAGTTCCCGCCGTGCAAGATTCTGCCATTGTCCGCATCAATCAATGGATTGTCATTGGCTGAATTCATCTCCGTTTCAATGAGTGTTTTAAAGGTGGGAAGCATATCGGCTAATACACCGATAATATGAGGCGCACATCGCGTCGAATAACGATCTTGCAGACGCTCTACTTGTGAGGGCGCTTTTGCCAGATCTTCTCGAATGAGCGCAGCCACATGCTCTTGCCCTGGATGAGGTTTAGCCGAAAATATGAATTCATCAAAATGCTCAGGATTGCCTTTAAGAGCAAGTGATGTCATAGACGTTATTCTGGTTGCCAATTTGACCAGGTAATCGGCCCGACAATAAACTTCTGTGGCCAGAGCAGTCATGATGGCTGTACCATTCATCAAAGCTAAAGCCTCTTTAGGTCTTAACACATAAGGTGTAATTCCAAGTTCTTTAAATACATCCGCAGTGGGGAGGCGTTCACCTTTATACAAGACATCTCGTTCGCCAACCATAACTGCCGCCACATAAGACAAGGGAGTCAGGTCGCCACTGGCACCTACAGATCCTTCACTTGGGATGATTGGTAAAATATCTTGGTGGAGCAACGTTTGCAGCATCTCGAGAAGTTCAAAAGTAACGCCTGATGCACCACGACACAAGGATGCGAGTCGAACGGCCAGTACTGCCCGAGTTTGAGCCGGCGACAGTATGTCACCCATGCCACAACCGTGAAATCGAGTGAGGTGTAAGGGCAGCTCATCAACTAAATCCAGAGGAACAGGACGCGTACAATTATCACCATAACCTGTGGTAACGCCGTATATATAGCCGTCCCGTCGCAACGCGTCCGCTAAGAAATCCGCACCTTTGTTGATCTTATTTCTGAAATGGATATCTTTTGATAATACAAGTTTTGCTTCATCTCGTGAAATTTGATCCACGTCGGCAATTGTCAAACTGCAATCCAAGCCAATATTAATAATATTCATGATCTATACCTAACTAATTGATGAAACTTAAACGATTTTTCTCCAAAAATCAAAGAAATTATACCATTGATATGGATATTCAAAACAATACCCTTCCAAAATATGGGAGAATTTTCTAGTGTAGTCCTTGATGCATTCTAATTTTTTGCCACGTTCTAAAACTATTTTTTCCGCAAATAACTCAATATAAACCTTGTATTTGGAGCCTATGCGAAAAGCAAATCCAGTGTATACAGGGCATTGAAGTAGTGACGCTAAAATATAGGGTCCTTGGGAAAATGCTGCATCCTCATTCATAAAAGGGACATAAGTCACTCTGGATCCATCATTCACCGGTGTTCGATCTGCCGCCATAATAACCCAGTCGCCGTTCTCGATTCTTTCTTTCAGATACATGATTGTATCCGGGCCTACTTCGGTCACTTCCAGAATATTCAAGTTCGCTTGCGGGTTAAAATAGTTCATAACCTTACTGAAATGTTTTGAATTTTTCGTGTGTAGTAGCACATGTATCTTCTTTTTATGATCACTACTGGCAACAGCCCGACTAAATTCCATGTTACCCAAGTGACTAACCAACATCATGCCACCCTGTTTTGAAGTCATGAGCTTATTCAGTTGCGCATGGTTATGATATTCTATTTGTGCAGAGCTCTCATGACCGCTCCAAGCAGCAAACTTATCCAACAGCATTTGAAAGAAACTCATAAAGTGCCGCAAGCCATCCATAAGTGTTGGTTGCGTTCTAAGGGCGCGGCCTAAAAACGTTTTTGACGCCAGCCTTTGCTTTCTTCCTGTTAAATAAAAATACAGCACCACTGGGGCACCTATAACCGTGCATAGGTTGCGACCAAGAAAACGATAACAAAAGGCCAGGATCATGATTCCTAGAATGCTGCCCCGTTCAGCCATATGGGCCCAAGAGATTTTTTTTTCACCACGTTTAAGCAAATTAAAAATCATGGTAAATACAAGTTTGGTATGCATTTTGGTAATGCGCCAATTGTCTTTGACCACATCAAAATTGGATAAATTCCCTGCGGGGTAAGACACTTTCACCGGATGCATGAGCACGAGCGTTCCGTCCCAATAAAGGCGCACCATAATCTCCGTATCAAAATCCATACGCAAACCAATGTTCGTTTTATTCATGATCGCAAATGATGCTTGTACGGGGTATATACGATACCCACACATACTATCGCTAATCTGGAAAGATAAAGTTTCAATCCAGACCCAAAAGTGAGTAAACCATCTGCCGATTTTTCGCGCCAAGGGCATAGACATATCATATTGCGGTTTGCCACTAATGAGTGCCTGAGGTTGTTCTAATGAGAGTGATAGAAACTCTTGAATATTATCTAAACAGTGCTGACCATCCGCATCAATCTGGAACGCATGCGAATACCCAAGCTCTGCAACCCAGTTTAATCCCGCTTTAATAGCGGCGCCTTTGCCAGCATTTTCAGCTAACCGCTTAAGATTAACACCTTTAAGAACAGCCAGAGTATTTTGAGTTGCGAGATCACTACCATCATCCACAATGAAGACTGGAATTTGAAGCGAATTAAGCCGTTCGACGATTTCTCCAATCTTCGTATGGTGATTATAAGTGGGGATCAAAGCGCAAATTTTATAGTCCACCGGCATCCCCTTGAGAAAAATGGACGCGACCTGAAGAATAGGTGGCATAGGTATAATTGACACTGGATTTTTCAGGATTATATTCCAAGGTCAATAGCACATGATCATTGGGCTTCATCAGGTTGGAAAATTTGATTTGATTGCATTGCCTCACATCACCTTGCAAATCAAAGGCAACTTTTGCAAATTCCACCGCCCAGTTCAATTGCACGACGCCTGGGACAACGGGCATGTCCTTAAAGTGTCCTTCGAGATAAGCAAGGTCACTTGGAATTTGCAATTCATACTCAGCCTTATTCTCAGATATATGCTGACTTGCGACCTTAGGTTTACGCACCGGCCCCAAAGTGTTTTTTTCAAAAAGTTTACCTAAAACTGCAGCTTGCCTTTTTCCTTGAGCATTCACGGGAATATGTTCCACAAAACGCCACTTGCGTGGCACGAGCACTGCGTCAAAATAAGAGCCTAAACCATTGCGTAGTTCTCTTACAAGTGCAGGTTTTCCCACAGAATCTAACTTGGCTTTACCCAGCTCTGACAGCACAATCACTGCGCCAAGTTCATCACGAAAACTCTTCTGCAGCAGCAAAACGCTAGCATCTTCAATCAGATCCATTTGGCCCAGCTTGTTTTCAATCTCTATTAATGAAACCCGTTTGCCTTCAATTTTTAAAATACGATCGGCTCTACCCATTAAATGAAAGGACTCTTGGTCCACCCAGCTGACCGTATCCTCCGTTTGGAACGATTCATTCTCAGGCAAGTAAGGGGAGCTTACGCATAATTTATTGTTAGGTCCGCTGCTCAACTGAACACAATCAAAAGCCTTCCAAGGAGTTGATTCTTGGGATTGCTGACGGAAAGCAACACCTCCCGTTTCGGTGCTACCGTAGACCTCTATGGGCAAAGACCCCAAATAAGCTTGAGACGTTTGAGCTGCTTCAAAAGATAAAGGTGCCCCAGATGAGAATACATGCCCAAATTTACTGGGTTCGCAATCTTCCAACACCGAAAAACGACCCAAGTGCGCTGGGCTCGACATAATGAAATCACCGGGCTTGCTACTTGCTAGCAGATCTCCCCAATAGGTAAATGTCTGCCTAACCACTTTGAATCCGCTAGACACTGGCCAGATGAGGGAATACAAAAACGCATATAAATGATGGTGAGAAACCGTCGACAAAAACGTTCCCACGGGACCTTGTCCCCATATGCCTTGCAATACAGCAACTTCCGCTTCCAATTGCTGGAGTTTCTTCACAACAGCTTTGGGTTTGCCTGAAGAGCCAGAGGTATAAAAGATCACCTCGGCTTTACGTGGGTCTAAGGGCTCGAACCCATTGGATGCTAAACCTTTCAAGCTCATAGAAATAAACTGTGGCGCCATAGCTGAAAGGTCATCTTGATCGGAAAGCAAAACATCGCCATCTTGCATAAGATCCCTGATGAGTTCAGGAGCGTCAGATTGAGGCAGTACCACAGGCACCTCCGCATAAAGTGCCGCAAAAAATCCAGCTAAAAACGGGGCGCGGTCCTGACTAATGACAAAGACACGCTTGGCTTGTGATTCCTGAATAGCGGCAATCATAGCGGAAATTTTTTCGTGATAATTGAGAAACTCCGGCGAACCCCAATAGGTCGCCCAATAGTCTTTCTCACGAGAACTCAATAATGCATGCACTGGAACAAACTTAGTATTTCCCATTATGCTGTCTTCCTCTTTGATTTGTAATACTGTCTGAAGAGAAACTCACCACCCATAAGCAATCCAATCAAAATATATGAAATCAGGCCATTATATAAAAGCCACAGATCGGTATCATTTATCAGCACCGTCATAAAGGAAATGCTTGCATTGGCAAGACTGAAAACCAGCCAGACCATGGTCGCTTTCCGGGTATAGGCAACGCCGTGTTCATCCAAATCTGGTTCCATAATCCGTGCAAATCTTTCAATGAGACTTGGGGGGTAAAGCAGCGACCAGCCCAACAGCAAGGCAAACGATAGGCTTACTATAACGGGGTACATATAGGTGGCGATCACATGATCCCATGAAAACAGCCCAAGCATGATGGCTATGATCATAAGCGTCATATACATATTGCTCCTCACTTGGCTTTTGTATTGCACCACAGAACGGATGACCAACAGTCCCAACAGCCCCATCAGCATGTATGAGACGGGAATAATCCCTCCCAAAAAATATATGGCAAAGGGGTAGGCAACGGTTGCGAGCAATATAAAGCCAGTTATAAGCTTTTTATTGCTGCACAAGGTCATAGACTTTATCTACCACATCGCCAACGGTGCGAACTTCTTTAAAGTCCGTGGGCGCAATCTTCTTTTGCGTTAAATCCTGCAACTTAACAATCAGATCTACAGCATCAATACTATCCAGATCCAATTCCGTATACAAATTGGCTTCCAGGGTCACTTTTGCTCGGGGGATTTCAAAAAATTCTTCCAGCAACTCGGACAATTTTTCTAGGATTTCCGCTTTAGTCATATTTAACCTCTTAAATCTTGTTACTAATAAATGCTGCGATGGTTCTTACGGAGAAGAAGTGCTCTTTGATGTCTTCCGGTTCAGAATCGATCTTGATACTGTATTTTTTCTGCAATGCCATGCCGAGCTCCAGTGCATCGATAGAATCAAGGCCTAGCCCTTCACCAAATAATGCATCTTCGCTCTTAATGTCATCGGTTCCGATATCCTCTAAATTGAGACTATGGATAATCAATAATTTTATTTCGTTTTCTAATGTACTCATTTTGTTAAACACCCATCATAATACTGTTGAATTTCACGCATCATAATCCTGACCCGAATGGATCGAGGAGACTCACTATCATAATCCTGACAGCTAAATTCTGGGCCAGCCTGAAGTAGGTAGTGAGCACGTTTTGGGGGAATGTCATACCATTTGGCACCTTTAATAAGCATAACCGGGTGACACTTTAAACTAAGCGCTTGAATGTCAGCGTTGGCACACAAGGCCAAATTGGCAAATCCTCTTTGCATTTTTAGCGGCTGACCCGGCACAGATCTGGTTCCCTCTGGGAAGATGATAATATTTTCCCCCCGAGCTAACATTTCCTTGCACTGCTCCAAAAACAACTCAGGGTCAATGTCATTGCGAATATAGCCCGCAGCTCGAACTACGACACCTACCACTAGATTTCGCCATAACTTATTGTTAACAACACATTGGATGTTTTTAAGGCGAGACATGATGATGACCACGTCCAGAAGGCTGGGATGATTACAAATAACAAGTTTACCTTGCATCTGTTGTAAGGTCTCAAGCCCTTTAGTTCGAATCTTCAAAATACCTAGAAATTCAAGAATAAATAAAAAGATTTTGAAAGTGTAACGAATAACGGATCTAACCCGTCGGGATCTTTGCACCTTATCCTTACTCAGAAAGATAATCACAGGAAAAATAGTCAAACACATGAAAACGCCGCCGAAACCAAACAGAGAAAACCCCAATGCGGTCGCAAACAATCGCCAAATGAAATTCAGCTTACTATAAAGGGCGCTCGAAGAGGATTTCTCCGCCTGCAACTGGTACTCTAAAGGTTTGTTCATCATCTTTTAAATATTCCAACAAATTATTAATATCGAACGATTCAATTGTGCCAACGTCACTATTGTTACTAAAACGAATCGTCAACTCGTCATTACCATTACCTAAAACCATGGCCACACATTTAACCTGGTGCGTTGTATCTTGGTTATCTGAGTCCAAATAATCGTAATACACATAACCAACAGATCCAGCTTTGTCCATTTGTAATGCTATGGCCTCAAGCAACCCACTCTCAAAAGTACTCTCACCACCAGCCAGAGCCGTATGGTTGTGTTTGTTTCCCGTAAAAATAGAAAACATACCAATAATTGCATTGTGCACTGACATACTAAAATCAGTGGGTGATAACATCTCGTCTTTTGCAAGACTCGATAGTAAATCAATCCTGCGGAAAGCATCACCATCTCTGCAAGCCACAACCCAAGAGATATTCTCACGACCTATATGTGAATAGCTTTTGAATACAGTTTGCAAAGCCTGCCTGCCCAAGGGTGACAATCTTCTGCGCATAAGCGCTGGAAGATCGTCTCCATCCCCTGTATTTTCAGGCCAAGAGCCCGACGTATTTCCTATTAACCAACAACAATTTAGTACATTCATAGTTTATCTGGCCGACAAGGCTTTCATAATGTCTTTTTTAACATTGAGGATCCACTTGTTATACTTAGGGTGGACTCGCCCTTCTGCTTCTTTCATGTTGCCAGTACTCACGTGATTGATCGAAAACTCGTTTTGATTATAGTCGATAGAAAACTGAGCCTGGTGTCCGTGAGTATCCATAGAGCACATCAACCTGTTATCCGACACTGGAGAGCAATAAATGCCTCTTTTTGAAAGAGTTTGACTAATGGTCTCACCGATTTGGCGATTTGACATAGAGTGTGCGGGTTGTGGCATTTGTTGATGTTCAACGTTTTGGATAGGAGCTCTACCCTTACAACCCACTAAACCAACAATGATGACCATGCTTGCAGCTTTTAAAATATTTTTCATTAGAGTACCCTTCTTCATATAGTTACTATTTCAAAAATTCTCCGTAACTTAGATTAGAATTTAGTAGTTTGTCAACTTATTTATGTGTATAAGTTTCACATGTACTTATCAATATTGAACACAAAAGAAATGAAACTAACGAATCTTCTGCATATGTATGTGGATGATTTCGATAGTTCAGATCTGGCCAACAAGAGGCCCTCTCAAGCAACGCGCAGGGCTGCAGCTCTTGCAATAGTGCGGGGGGTGTTGGTTGAGAATCAACTTGTGACAGATGATGTGGTTAAACAAATCACGATCAAACATCATGCTTCGGGCGAACCTTTTCTTTATTTTCCAAAGACAATGAGCAGTCTGTCTCTTCACATAAGCATATCCCATTCGGGCACATGGATAGCATGCCTCATAAGTTCAAGCGAGAAACCAGCGTGCATTGATCTTGAAGACCTGTCCATTACCAGAAAGTATTTAAAACTTGCCGAGCACTATTTCTCAGAACCAGAAATCGATTTTGTCAGAGAACAAGGGCCGCTGGGTTTTTACAAACTATGGACAGCCAAAGAAGCCATATCAAAAGTACAGGGCAAAGGATTGAGTCAGGTGCTGCAGACCAGTTTGCAGATAACGCACGGAAATGTTGCCAGTGAAGATTATAATTTGTCCCAATCTCTCACCAATGACTACATCTGCACGGTGGCAGAAAAAAAATAAGACCCCCATTTTCCCCCTAGTTTCTGCCAAAGGTTTCAGCTATTCTGCATTGATTTTAAACCAAACTAAGATTCAAAATGCAGTCCATCGTGTCCTATATAAAAAAACGCCCCATCTTTATAGTGAGCCTTTTGCTCATCGTCGCAGCGCTTTCTTACTATTTCTGGCCGCAAGCCGGCATGCCGCCGGAGCAGCCATTTGTTGTGGAAGTGGAAACCGTTGCCAAAGGTACGCTTTCCAAAAGCGTAAAGTTGCTTGCCCATGTGACCTCCAAGCAGGAAACCACTTTTATTAGTCACGTAAAAGGGCGCATGAAAACCATTTACGTAGAGGAGGGCAAAGCCGTTAAAAAAGGCACCTTGCTGGCCGAACTGGAAAACGAAGAACTTGCTCATGAGTACGCTCATGCCCAAACTAAGGTGAAGCTGGCTCAAGATCAGTTCAATCGTCTGAATCAATTGCAAAAATCCAACGCCCAAAGTCAAGCCAGTTTGGACCGCGCCCATGAAGTGCTACTGCGCTCAAAAATCGAGCTGGAGCAAGTTCAAGACAGAATCAATAAAACCAAATTCATCGCACCTTTTGATGGGGTCTGTGGTGTCTTCAAATTCAGACCAGGACAAACCTTAAGCGAAGGCGATGTGATAGTTTCTTGTTATGACGCATCTGGATTTGTACTGAATATCGATGTGCCCGAGTCCCTTGTTACAGAGGTTAATCCCGGCGAGACAATCCGTTACAAAGGGAACGAATCCAAAATTCGGTCGGTGCAAAAGGCCTTGGATCCCACAAGCCACATGGGCATAGCTCGTGCAGAGGTACCCGGTAACTGGAAAGTTTCTTCCGGACAGATTATTTCGGTCGAAGTGGATGTAGAAACAAAAGACGGTATAATCACCTTGCCCCGCGGAGCCGTATTCCTTAAGGATGGAAATTCATTCGTCTATACCATTGTTGAGGACAAAGCCAATCTTCAGTCCATAGAAATTGGACTTGAAGGCAAGCAGCGTTTGGAAGTCACAGAAGGTTTGAAAGAGGGCGACAAGGTAATCCTCAAGGGCCAAGAAAACATTTGGCCCACTCGCGCTGTGAAAGAACTTCCCCCAGCAGAAAAACCAAAAGAGTAATCCATGTCCTTTACCGATTTTTTCATTAACAGGCCGGTGCTGGCCACGGTGGTTAACCTGCTGGTTTTAGTCAGCGGCTTACTGGCGTTTTCCAGTTTGAACTTGCGGGAGTACCCGAAAGTTTCTTCGCCGGTGTTTAGTATCAACGTTGTCTATCCTAATGCCAGCTCGGAAGTTATAGAAAGTGAAGTGGCTACACCATTGGAAGACGCCATGGGCGGTATTGAAGGTGTGGAAGAAATTAGTTCCACCTCACGCTATTCCTCCGCTTCCATCCAACTCAAGTTTAAAGCTGGAACCGATATGGCAAAAGCTCAGTCTGGCATTCGCGATGCTTTAGCCATGTCACGTGGCGATTTGCCGAAGGATATTTTAGAGCCAGTGGTGCAACAACAAGAAAGCGACGCTGAACCATTCATGTATCTGGCCTTAATCAGTGATCAGGCCAGTTTTGCGGAGCTCACCCACATCGCCGAAATATATCTCAAAAATCCCCTTAAAACCATTTCCGGCGTTTCAAAAGTGGATGTGATGGGGCAACCCTATGAGATGGAAATCAGGCTAGATAATGCCAAAATGATGCAGCATAAAATTGATGCGGCACAAGTCCACAGATTCTTAAGTGAGTACAATGCTTCACTTCCAGGTGGTCGCTATCAAGATGCCATCCCTATAACCATAGATCTGACAGCAACCACAGCCCAAGACTTTGAGAAGATACCCGTGGCCCATCATGGCTCGACTATCGTCCTGCTGAAAGACATTGCCGATATCAAGCTCACGTTTTCTAAGGATAAAATAGTTCGCGTCAATGGTAAGCCCGGTGTTTTACTGGGTATCATAAAGTCCAGTGATGGTAACCCGTTGGATATTTCCAATGCCATCTATGCACAATTGCCGGATTTTAGAAAAGTCCTGCCAGCCCATGTGACCTTGGATGTGAACTTTGATAAAACCAAATTCATCCGCGGTTCCTTGTCCGCCATAAAGATGTCCATAGCGGAAGCCATTATATTAGTGATGATCATCGTATTCCTCTTCTTACGCAACTTCAGATCGATCCTCATCCCTGTGGTGGCCATTCCTCTTTCACTGATTGGCGTGATGGGTATCATGAGTGTGTTTGGTCTATCCATCAACACCATTACTCTGCTTGCCATGGTGCTGGCTGTGGGTCTGGTGGTAGACGATGCCATCGTTGTTCTTGAAAACATCCACCGGCACATTGAAAATGGCATGAAGCCAAAAGAAGCTGCTCTGAAAGGGTCTCGTGAGATCGGTTTTGCTATTATTGCCATGACCTTAACCCTGGCAAGCGTTTACGCGCCAATCGCATTTATTCAAGATGCCATCGGTCAGGTTTTCTTTGAGTTCGCCCTAACCCTGGCGGGCGCTGTCATAATTTCTGGCCTTGTGGCTCTCACATTTTCACCCCTGATGTGTTCTCTATTGCTCAAACCCCACGAAAAACATTACCTGCCAGCCATTGACGTTTGGCTTAGTAAAATTGAGCGAACCTATCAAAGATTGTTAGGCAATGTATTTGCCTGGCCCAAGCTATTGATCTCCAGTCTTGCGGTCGTCATGTTTGCTTGTGTCACCTTGTTTAGCATGGTTCCACAATCGTTGACACCCGTTGAAGACCGTGGCGTAGTTGGCATTTTTATGCCGCCGCTGGGAGGCGCATCCCAAGCTGAATTTGATCAGTATATTCAGCGCGTGGAAAAGATTATGTCTGGCATTCCAGAAGCGCCCACCTTTTTGACATTTGCAGGCGGATGGGGTGGGGTAGTGGTATCTGCCCTAAAGCCATGGTCTGAGCGTAGTCGTTCAGCCAGTGAAGTAGTGGATGAGCTACGAGCCAAGATTGCAGATGTACCAACCATTCAGGCTCATCCATGGAGCTGGGACACGGGTATTCCTGGCGTGGAGCAAGTATCTGCCCGTGACGCTGGTCTTTCCGTCGTTATACAAACCATAGGTAGCTATAAGGATTTGAACCAGCATGTGGAAAAACTCAATAAGATTTTTAATGACGACAAAGTCCATTTTCTAGACAGCCGCCATGACCTGAAACTAAATTCACCCGGTTTCCAAGGAAAAATAGATCGTCGCAAACTGGTTCTCAATGGTATCACGCCGCAGCAGGCTTCCTTAGACATGGCCATCATGATGGACGAAAACCTGGGTCTTGAGTTCAAAAAAGACGGTGTCCGCTACAAATTGTCCTTGAAGGGCAGCGAAAAACCATTCTATCTGGAAGAGGTTTTTGCCATCAATACCCATGGCGAAATTGTTCCCTATTCGGATTTTATGAGGTTCGTGCCAGATGTGATGCCCAAAGAACTGAAACACTATAATCAGTTGCGCGCTGCCCAGCTCAACATAACGCGTGCACCAAATATCAGTATGGAAGATGGCGTTGCAGAAATTGAAGCCAAAATCGCAGAAGTTCTCCCCAGTGACCTGAGATACCAATTCACCGGCGCCGCTCAAAAGCTGAAAGAATCATCCTCCATGATGCTCATGCTTATTTTGATCGCCTTGCTGTTCATCTTCTGCATCATGGCCATCCAGTTTGAAAGCTTTGTGGATCCACTGATTATCATGTTCACAGTGCCACTGGCAGGTTTTGGCGCCTTGGGACTTATATGGCTTACGGGCGGAACGCTCGACATATACACACAAGTTGGACTCATCACACTTATCGGTCTCATATCCAAACACGGTATCTTAATTGTGGAATTTGCCAACCAGAGACGCCTCCAAGGATCATCCGTTAAGGACGCCGTGTCAGAGGCAGCACTCCTAAGGCTGCGACCAATCCTGATGACAACCGGAGCCATGGTATTTGGCGCCATCCCCCTGATTATTTCATCAGGAGCAGGCGCTGAAACACGCCGTGCCATAGGCATTGTGCTAGTGGGCGGCCTGACGGTTGGAACCTTGTTAACGCTGTTCGTGATCCCAGGCATCTATTTATTGGTAAAAACCAAATTCACCTCTCCCCTTGTGGGAGAGGTCCGGAGCGAAGCGTAGGGGTGAGGGGACTTACAAGCCGCTTCCGGCCTTCGGAGGACCTCTCCCACGAGGGGAGAGGTGAAGTTTTGAAATAGTCTATTGAATACCCGCTATGCATTTAAATCATAGCCCCTATGCCTTTAAATAAATTGACGACTTGCATTGGCAATGTTAAATCTACACAGAACTGAACTCTGAAAGGTGATCAAGATGAATACGACTTTAATTAAAGTAATCTCCCCATGTCTAGCCGTAATGGCTTTGAGTGGTTGCGCACGTAACATTTCCGGCGATACATACAAGGCCAGCGCCGTTGGCGAAGCATCCTTTTCCTACCAAGGCGTAATCGCCAGCGCACGTAAAGTGCACGTAGAAGAGGGTGAATACCTTGGCGAAAACCAGACAGGCATTGCATTGGGCGCCGTTGGTGGTGGTCTTGCAGGTAACCAAGTTGGTCGCGGTAGTGGTAACGTTGCAGCCACAGTCGGTGGCGCTGTTCTTGGCGGTGTAGCAGGTGCTTTTGCAGAAAAAGCTCTGAAGGCGCAAGACGGTATGGAATATTCTGTTAAGCTAACCAATGGCAGCATGATGACAGTAGTGCAAGGTCTAGACAATCCTATGTCACCAGGCACACGCGTAGTCGTAGTGGTAGGTCAAGACGGACGCTCACGCGTTGTACCTGATCAATCCGGCTATCAAGACGTACAGCCTATGATGAACAGGCCAAAAACAGAACAAAACATCAATTTCAAACGCGGCTACTAATCCAGTCCCGTTTTAAATAAAGCTTTAAATCCCCGGCTCTTATCAGAGCCGGGGATTTTTATTTGGCTATACTATTACGTATTCCCGTCATCCAGAGCGCAGCTCTGCATAGCGGAGTAAGCGTGGGATCCAGCTTATGAGTGTCGCGCAGCGACTGCCGTACAAGCTATATGGAGCCGCTTGCGCGGCACTTATGTGCTGGATCCCACGCTTCCTCGGCTTCGCCGAGGCGCGCTCTGGATGACGACAAGCCAATGAGTGCTATACAGGATAGCACTTCACTGTGAGTTTATAAACCAACCCTACTTCTCCTCCACCTGAAGAATATTCAACAGATGCAACAGCTCATAGACCTTATGATTAGGAATCGTCGTGATTTGAGTTTCATCATCGAATTCCAATTCCGCCACTCTACCTTTCTGTTCAAAAAACTCCTGAACTCGGACAATTGTGGGGCTCTTTGGCACTATCATCTGTCGATTTATGGCAACCTCAGCTGCTCCAGCCAAATCCTCAACTTTTATAAACTTAGAGAACAACAGCTCCAACACACCTGTTCTTCTGTAAGTAAGAAGACTCTCAGGAACGCAATTTCTGGTATAGGGGTCATGCATATGCCGGGTATAAAAGGGTACATCCATTAACAGCAAATTTTTCACAAACATCTCGATATGTGAGGCATTTGGAAAAACTTCCCCTTTGCGTAGCCCACACAGCGTTCTAAGAAATGGTTTTTCGCAAGAAAACAACTCTTCAGCCAAATCCCACAATGGCTTTTCAAATATTTGCCTCAAGTGATCTTCAGAAGAATCCTCAGCGGACTTCAATTTTTTAAGGCGGGCCTCCTCGGGAAGAGAAACATAAAACTTGTGAATCACTTCGGTTTTGTTCGTCTCACATGCCTGGGCATGGCTCATAAAACTAGCAAACTCCTGTTCCTGCTGTGTTAGGTTCCCCGCGACAATTACTTCATTAGGCAAACTCTGCAGATAAGCCACAATGGCGATCAGTTTCGCATTAACTGCTGGTACCACTTCTTTTGGGGCGCCTTTGGTGGCGAGTAGGTGCTCAAGAAATCCACCTTCAGTCGCTCCAAGCATGGCTCCTCTCAGATCAGGTTCCTTGGCCAAAACTTGCGCCTTCATATCTCGAATGTAAGTCTTCGAATGCTTAGGAAGCTGTGCGTAAGTGGCCTGGTTGACCCTCATAAAATTGAATACATCACCCCGGACATAGTAGCTGTCCCCGTTAATAATAGGCTTTACCGAGGGCGTACGAATCATTTCGTGGCTAACCACCTCTTCGGCCATACGTTGATGATGCTTTAAGACATTATATGGATTAAGTAGGTTTCTGCTGTTCTCAGTTCTCGCGAGAATAACAATTGCGTACTGATACACCTCATCATTATCTGGATCAACAATACCGAACTCTCTTGGATCCCGAACTACTTCTTTAGCCGCAGTGCGAGCTACCTGGCGCTCATCAGAATTCATTTTAGTCATAAACTCTTGCCTTTTGCCAAAAGCAGCTTTTGCGAGAACAACGCCTGCGAGCTGATACACTTCGTCATTATCGGGATCGATAATACCGAGCTCTCTTTGGTTCTCTGTGACCCATTTAGCCGCAGGGTGAGCCACTCTAAGCTCATCAGAATTCATTTTTCTCATATACTCCTGCCTTTTACTAAAAGCAGCAGCCGTCAACAGGTCACGCAGAGTAGATGGCAAGTCACGCGCATGCTCCAAAATCATACGGGCCAATTTAACATTCGGGTCAGCTTTTACCAACTCACCCTTCCAAAAGCCATGAACCTCTTCTTGCATGACTGCATCCAACCTCTCGTACCACTCCAGTAGAATTGTCATGACCGATGCCTGGTATCTTAGTGGACTCTTAAGTAATGAAGACAGCCATTCATCGTTCAATAAGAACGGTGAATATGTTACATACTCACGAAACGACGTCACAGTTACAGCATTTGCAGTGCAAAATTTTTCAAAGTTTTCTATAAGGTTGCTTATACGATCATTTGGAAAATCTCTTAAAACACTACGCATGCTTTTAAGACAGTCTTTATGTCCCGATCCATCCACAGAAACCTTGGCGAGCAGTCCTTGCATGATCTGGAAGATCTTTATTATCTGATTTTCAGGAACACTTCTTAGAAATTCAATTAACTCTAACGTATACGTAAAGCGACTTGCCTGTCGATAGCTAAACATATTTTGTCGCTCATCTTCGGCGTCTCTGCCTACGAGTAATTGCTCTGCTACATACATTTTCCAAAAGTCAAAAGCCATTTGCTTTTTTATGCCTGAAGGAAATGTCTTTAATGAGTTTAAACGTCTCTCTAAACGCTCTACCAGATCCTCTGTCTTTTCAGAAAGCTTTGCAATATCTGTGATAGCGTCCTCCCAGTGAGAACGGTCTAACTCCAAATCTACCGCAAGATTTTTTAAAAGTAGGAACAATTTTTGTGCAGTTAAGGGTTTCTGAGTTTGAGCTGAGGCTCTAAAGAAGGTCTCGCCACCAAGAGTATACTGGCTGGCGATCGGCTTTTTATACCACAGATTTCGGTGGGCATGCATGCATTGTAACAGTTCAAGTCTTGGTTCACAGGCTTTATTAAACACTGTAGACGCAAATTCATTGTACTGACCAGGGTTCTCTCCTCTGTCTGGCCCTTCAGCCAATAACATCTTTAATACTTGGAAAAACAGAGGAACATCATTCTTGAGCAGACCAAGCTCCTTCTCCTCATTCCCCGCGTATGAGTGTCTCCAATAAGTGTCATAAACTGAATTAAATTGATCTGCAAATCCCCTCTCTGAGATCTTAACGTCCTCAGAAGCCAAAAGAAAAGCCCATGCAAGGCCACGGTTTTTGCACTCATTTATCTTTAAAGCATCTATATCTACTCTTGTGGCTAAGGCTTTGAGTAATTTGAGATGCGCCGATGCATCCTCTTTTGTGCGGGCCTTTTGATTGTCATATTTTAACATTTCCATGAGTTCGTTAAAAGCCTGGGAAAAAGTCCTATTTCTCAGGAGTTTTAATGTTTCCCTCTTCATTACTAATTGTAGCACTGTAAACTTATCGGCCGCGTCAAATTTCTCAAATAGCGAAAAACCATTTTTTTCTAACTGCAGGAACTTATCCGACAGCGCTTCCTCATGCAAAAGGGGTGCAAACTCACGTCGTTTCTCTTCAGATAAGGAACCCAATAAAGTATTCATCAAAAGTAGAGACCCAGAGTTGTTCGTATAGATATTCCTAAATGCTCTCACATGGGCGCCTTCTTTCATCTTAGGCAAATACGACATGAAGAACATATAGTCCTTAAAATGTTGTTGAATCATCTTCATGCTGGTTTCTTGACGCAGCCTATTGAGCAAAGGAACAACAACTGCATTGGCGTTAGGTATATTCAGAGCCTCCATCTCACCCAACAGGTATGTACGTGTCCTATTCCATTTAGCGTCAAGCTTAGCTTGCTTTTCTATTTCTTCCTTGGTTCTGGGGGCTGGGACAAAAAAAGGTTGAACTTTTTTTTGTCGAAGAGGAGGCGAAACTTGTGGCGTCTGCGGTTTTTGCTTTGGACGACCGCCACGAGACGTCACAACTTGCCAGCCCTGATCTTTTTTAGATGCTTGTCTATTCTTGTTAAACTTTTGATCATCATCCGATGATAAACATGGATCGACCAAAGCTGCTGATATGGCTAACACAGAACATTTAAGCAATTTAGATGCGGACATAATTTCTCCTCAAGTGTTTGTTTGAAAAGACAATAGTAATTTTAATCGATTTAAGCAATAGGATGGAAAGGAAAAAATGCAATCTGAGGGTTCGCTTGCCCCACTTAACCTCTCCCCTTGTGGGAGAGGTCCGGAGCGAAGCGGAGGGGTGAGGGGACTTACAAGCCGTATACACAGAAACAGCATGCAATAAATCACTTGAATAATTGCACATGGCTACCTATATCTACAATAGAATGTTGTATTAACACTATATTAGGATTGTGAACATGAATATGAAATTACTGAAAATTGCTACCTCTGCATCAATGATCGCCATGAGCGTAAGTGTTGCCTATGCGTCGACAAACCCAGATTATTTGAATGAAGCTGTAGCACCACAAAAGTTTGTGCGCAACGATGCCACACTCACTTTGTGTGATTTATTGCAATCTTGCGAGAAGACAGATAAAGAGACATTCAGCCATTTTAGCCAATTGGATATGAAAGTGGTAGATGGATTCATCCGTGAATATTTCGCTATCAAAAACAAGTCAGAAGCTAATCTTATGACGACCCACTTTGATAGTTTGATGCCTTTATTGAGGCAATTTCAAGCATACATGAATACTCTTACTACGAGCGACACAATAGAAGATTTGAACGCCGATATTGAGTATTTAACACGTCCACGTCGCACGACGGGCAAGCCGGTTTTAACCATTCCCGTTTTTCTGGACTTTTATGCCCGATTAATTGCCTCAGTGAGCAAGCCTACCGAAGAGGAAAAAACCGTATTCACCCATGCAACCAATCCAGAGTACCTACTGGGTCTGTTTGAAAACGACGCATGGAAAACACCTGTTAAAGCCTTTATCGAAACAGAGGAATTTGATAACAAGGGTCAAGAAAACGAGGTGCTCTTTTATACGCAATACATCTCAGACAACATAATCGATTTGGTGGAGCAATTGGTACGTGAACGAGTGCACCCAAACATCCACTACCCTATGTTAGGAGAAGACAAGTTGGGCGTGCCATTTTTAACCTACATGGCCATCAAACGCATTTATCCCTTTGCCTTTTCAACTACTTCTGAGGTGGGTGCCCATGGCGTAGACAATTTATCACCTGCAGCCATGTCAGCCCATGATTTTGTTCATGCGGAGCTGGATCAAAGGGTGAAATTTCTTAAGAAACACATCATAGAAAAAGTTGACAAGCTTTACTACGACGCACATATGTCTGAATCCGAAATTGATGCTGAAACCATTGCACGGAGTTATACAAACGTAGCCATCGATCGATTCTTAAAAATCGAAGAGACGTTTGAATGGTTCTATGGCAAGCTGGTTTCTGATGTGCTGCCAAAGCACGGCTTGGAAGCATTCAAGAAAGTCATGGGCGGTTTCTTTTGGGTTATGAGAGAAGCCACCGGTTTTGATGAAAGCTTGTTCGGCAAAGGCAGCTTTATAGAAGTGATCGACACGTTTGTGGACAATGCTCTTGAGAAACTCAACGACGAGGAAAGCTCATGGGAAGTACCGTTTAATCCATTCAATACCAGCACTACTGATGGAATCAGTCCTTTCTCAAACGAGGAAATCATCGAGCAAGTTAAGCAGACTGGAGATATCGAAGCAACTTATGGCAAAATCAAATCAGCTGAAGTGGTTTACATGCCTCCTCTGGAAAATGCGGATGCGGCACCTAAATATAGGTTCATTGATGTGAAGTTCAAATTCATGAATGGTCATGAGGAAACAGTATCTACCACGACCATGTATCATCGTTTGAAAAATATTGAAGATGCTCGCGGATTGCTTGCTTGGTCGGGTTTGAATGTGGATCCAGTTGAAGATGCCACAGCCTACATTGATACAGTTCGTAACGGCATTGTGGATCGGATTAATCATTTCCGTGACGTGTTCAAGGAGTTCGTGAGCACTTCTGAAGACCAGAAATATACGGAATGGGTGAATGCACAAGAGCAAGACTTGCAGGCTAAGTTGCCGTTTCCTGATCATGCTGCTGCGATGGAGCAGATGCAGCAAGAGCACGACCGAGTTCAAGCGGAGTTGGAACAAACTGCACAGGAAGCAAATGACCGCTTCAATGACCTGGCAGCACGCTATGAAGAACAGCAGGCCCTTATTCAAGCAGAAATTCAAGCGGAAGAGGCTCGTATCCAAGCCCACAATTATGCAGCAAAAATTCGTTATGAATCTGAGGTGCAAGACATCAAGAAGCTTCATGAGGCTGAGATGCGGGAAATTGAGCTCCAAATTCAACTGCGGCAAGCGGAAATAGCGGAGCATGAAGCCCAGCATCAGGCTTCTATGGCGTCAGCATCAGCCCTAATGGAGGAAGTTCTGCCTGAGGCAGTGAGTAGCTTAAGAGAGCAATTGGTGAAATTAGAAGCCACCATGCAAAGTTATGAGGATTTAACTGAAATAGCACCCTCCCAGGCAAATGAATTTGCTCAAGCATTTGAGAATCTTCATGATTATCTTCAGATTACGGGACCTTCAGATGCCTTAATGGCATCATTGGAAAAAATTGCTGCAAACCTGAGTGCCGGGCTTGTATTTGAGGATACAGATGACAAAACTCAGAGGTTTATGAAAAACTGCCTTAAAATGCTAGCAACCGACACAAACCAATAAGTAACGTCCCCGACTTATGAAAGAGCGCAAATCCAGCGCTCTTTTTTTATTCATTCTGAGACCGTTTCAAAACCCTTCTCACCTCTCCCCTTGTGGGAGAGGTCCGCCGCAGGCCGGGTGAGGGGGTCATGCCGCAGTCCTGAAGCGGCTTGTAAGACCCCTCACCCCTACGCTTCGCTTCGGACCTCTCCCACAAGGAGAGATTGTAAAGGGTTTTGAAATGGTCTCCCAAAATCCCTTATCCATATTGTTATTATTAATATTACACGTATTAAATCAACATTTTTGCCATTAAATTAAACTATTCTTGCCCATAAGTAATTTTTTTCTTGACAAATCGAACTGTTATTACTATATTACTCATAAGGGTAAGAGATGGAACTCTTCCCCTCGTGTACACAAAAACGAAAGGCATCCGGCGTTTGGGCCCCCGCGTAACCCAAGCAAGTCTGGAAATGAGCGGCGCGGTGAGCAAGTAAGGGAT
>JBGSQK010000057.1:0-108250 GCA_041738135.1 Alphaproteobacteria bacterium | reverse complement strand
TTCTTAGCTTTTCACGACACTCCAGGTTTGTAACAAACAGCCTTGACCTCATGACACCCTCCGATTGAGTTTATAATACGGAGGTCAGTCTGGACTATTTTGAAAACGAAAAAAAGATGGGGTTAAATTGACGGTTACGATGGAGTAGTTAATGAACCTATCTTTCAGACAATGTAACCGTTCGCATAGGTGTACTATAGAAATAACTGCCGCCTTAATTATTTTTTAATCCATAAGCTGTATATATGATCTAGGACGATTAACTGGATCGCAGCCCATGGATTTCAAAAGAAGAATAATTTCAAAAGTATTGCTCATAGCTTTCTTGTGGTCTCCATCGCCATTAAAAGCAGTGGAAACCACTGGCACGCCTGGATCTCCGGAATCTACTACTACTATTGACTCGAAAACACTACCTCCTGCGCCACAGAAATTTGGAGGAATTATTAAGCAAAATGCTGCTGAATCCAAAGCTTGGTGGCCTGCGCGAATTGTTCCGCCGAAGGGGGCTCCTAACATACTTCTTATCATGACGGATGATGTGGGTTTTGGTGCGCCATCTACTTTTGGTGGAACGATTCCTACGCCGACTCTTGATAAGTTAGCGGCTGCTGGATTACGGTATACTCAGTTTCATTCTACAGCACTTTGTTCGCCGACCCGTGCTGCATTGCTGACAGGACGTAATCACCACTCTGTGGGGTTCGGTATGGTTCAGGAAGTAGCTACTGGCTATCCTGGTTACAATGGCAACTTAGGCAGAGACACAGTCACCATTGCCGAGGTTTTGAAGCAAAATGGTTATAGCACGGCCCTTATGGGTAAAAGTCATTTGACTCCCATTTTTGAAACCAGCGCAGCAGGTCCTTTTGACAGATGGCCCAATGGCCTAGGGTTTGAGTACTTCTACGGATTCATGGGTGGAGAGACAAGCCAATGGAAACCGATTTTATTTAAAAACACTGAACAGATTGCACCCTACTTTGATAAACCTGAATGGAATCTTATTACGGCTATGGCAGATGAAGCGATTAATTGGATGAGCAGCCTGAATGCGGTTGCGCCAGAAAAACCTTTTTTCTTGTACTACGTACCTGGTGCGACACACGCACCTCATCACCCAACGCCTGAATGGATTGAAAAATTCAAGGGAAAATTCGATCATGGCTGGGACAAGGAACGGGAGGTTATATTTGCAAATCAGAAGAAATTGGGCGTTATTCCGCAGGATGCTCAACTAACGCCTTGGCCTGAGAAACTGATCCCCAGATGGGAATCCTTGAGTCCAGAAAAGAAGAAATTATACGCCCGTCAGGCAGAAGTTTACGCTGCATTTCTGGCCTATACGGATCATGAAATTGGTCGAGTAATTGACTCAATTGAAAGTATTGGCAAGCTGGACAACACTTTAATTATCTTTATCAGCGGCGACAATGGCGCTAGCGCTGAAGGCGGAATTGATGGGACGCCCAATCAAATAGCTTGGTTTAACGGAATTGACTTTTCTGTGGAAGAGCAACTTAAACTCCTAGACAATTGGGGAGACCACACTACGGGGCCCAATATATCAGTAGGTTGGTCTTGGACATTTGATACGCCATTCAAATGGTTGAAGCAAGCGGCATCGCACTTTGGTGCTACACGTCAAGGTATGGTTATTTCTTGGCCCAATGGTATTAAGGATCCAGGGGGCATTAGGAATCAGTTTCATCATGTGGTTGATATAACCCCTACCCTATTCGAGGTTACGGGGATTCAGGTGCCTGACATGGTCAATGGGGTAAAACAACGACCCATTGAAGGTGTAAGCTTGGCCTATACATTCAAAAAAGAAAATGCAAAAGCTGCCTCCCAACATAAGACCCAGTATTTTGAAATGTTCGGTAATAGAGGGCTCTACCATGATGGATGGATGATCAGCACAACGCCTAAGAGGCTGCCATGGGATCCTATTGGACCTCAAGTCAAGGATCCATTCAATGATTACAAATGGGAGCTTTACGATCTTTCCAAAGACTGGACGCAGTTTGATGATTTGGCTGCAAAACATCCAGGGAAACTTGAGGCAATGAAAAAGATCTTTGTGGAGGAGGCCAATAAATATCATGTCTTTCCTTTGAATGACAGCATTACAAGGGTTTTTCCAGAAAACCGTCCTGGCTCGGATTTGAAACAAACGGAGTTTGTTTATAAAGGTGAAGTCAAGGGTATACCACCTATTCTAGCGCCAAATTTAACGAATAAGTCCTATAGCATAAAAGCCGAAATAGATGTGCCTGAAAAGGGTGCTGAAGGCATCATTGTTACCATGGGCGGAGACATGGGTGGTTATGGTTTATACGTACTGAAGGGAAGGCCAGTATTCCTCTATAATTACAACGGCTTCGACAAAACACGTTGGGAAGGCGAAGAAGACGAGCTCAAACCAGGTAAACATGTGATAACTTTTGATTTTGTATCTGATGGAGGCGGTTTAGGGGTTGGCGGTCAGGGAATCCTCAAGGTTGATGATATAGAGGTAGCGAATAAACGAATCGAAAAAACGATCTTCATTATTGACGAACTGTTTACAGTTAATGGTCACATGGGCTCATCCTTGGAAGAAAAAGACTATATGACCCCTTTCAGGTTCAATGGAAAAATAGAAAAAGTAACTATAACCCTGAAGCCTGGATTTATCTCAAAGATTGTGAATTTTGTAGAGCCTTATCTTCATTTAAAGGAAAGGGCTCTATATAATTTGAGACGCGAGGGGATGGAGATTGACTGATAGTGACCATTTCAAAACGCCCAATTTCGCGGCCTAGACTCACCGCTCCCCTTGTGGGAGAGGTCGGCCAAAGGCCGGGTGAGGGGTATGCTGAAGCAGGTAAATACTGCATTATGTACCCCCTCACCCCTCCGCTGCGCTCCGGACCTCTCCCACAAGGGGAGAGGTGAAATAGGGTTTTGAAATGATCTCTGATAATCATTTCTTTAATTACCAACTAAAAAATAAACATGATAGAATAAATTATGTCAGTCTGAGTTGAAAAATATATGGCACAAGTACCTGAGCATGTGGAAAAGCAACTGTTAGATTTACTTCGAGAATTTCTCGAAGAAATGGGTGCTGAGCGTGCTTTAAAGCGGGTGAGTTTAACTGCGGATTTTGAGGCTGACCTTGGCATAGATAGTTTGGGTCGCATCGAGTTTATTCATCGTGTTGAGGAGGCGGTTTCTTGTAAGCTCTCCACATCTGTGTTTGGTGAGGCGCAGAATCTGAACGATCTTATCAAATTTGTATCCAGCTGTGTGCCATACGAAGATTTGGCCAAAATGCGGCTTCCTGAATCTGAGATGGGCGACATATCACCTTCCTTGCCTAAAGGTCGCACTTTAGTTGATAGCCTTTTGACGCAAGTGAAGCATACGCCTAACAAGGTGCATATATACTTGATGCAGGAGGATGGTTCGGAATCAACCATTACCTATCAGATGCTTTATGACAAGGCGATGGCTTTGGCTGGGGGTCTCATTGCTCGGGGACTTAAGCCTGACGAAACGGTGGCCATTATGTTGCCCACCTCTGAGGATTTTTTCGTGTCTTTCATGGGCATTCTTTTATCAGGCGGCATTCCGGTTCCCATTTATCCGCCCATGCGCCCAAGCAGGCTTGAGGAGTATGTGCTGCGTGAAGCCAATTTGCTCCGTAATGCGGGCGCCAGGTTTTTGATTACGTTTCCACAGGCACAGACTCTCAGTTATTTGATTCAAGGACTCATCCCATCTATGCACGAGGTGATAACTGTTGCTAAGCTCAGCGCTTCTCACGAGCCATTTACACCTCCTGTTATCTTGCCCACGGATCCAGCTTTCATCCAATATACGTCGGGCAGCACAGGCAATCCTAAGGGTGTATTGCTGACGCATGCAAACATACTGGCGAACTTGAATGCGGCAGCCGAAGTCATTAATGTGACACCGCAGGATCGAATTGTCAGCTGGTTACCACTCTATCATGACATGGGATTGATTGGTTGTTGGTTTGGAAGTTTGTATTATTCTGTGCCGCTTTCAATCATGTCGCCACTCACCTTTATAAGCCGGCCCGAAACGTGGCTTTGGGCTATTCACACTCATAAGGGAACCCTAACGGCAGCACCTAACTTTGCTTACGAGCTTTGCATTCGAAGAATCAAAGACAAGGACATTCAAGGATTGGATTTGAGCTCCTTACGCTTGGTATTAAATGGTGCTGAAGCCATACACCCGGAAACATTACGACGGTTCATAGAAAGGTTTGAACCTTATGGCTTTAAGCCCAGCGCCATGTATCCTGTGTATGGTTTGGCAGAGTCTACTGTGGCCCTAGCATTTCCCCCCATCAGCCGCCAACAACCGCGCATCGATGTGATCAAAAGAGACGAGCTGGAAAACAATAAAATTGCGGTAACAGCTGATCCAGAAGATAAACATGCATCCGAGTTCGTTGGATGTGGGAGTGCGATTCCTGGCCATCAAATTAAAATCGTCGATAAAGACGGCGTCGACTTACCTGAAAGAACAGTAGGCAGGCTGCTTTTCAAAGGCCCCTCGTGCATGGAAGGGTATTATAACAACCCAACGGCCACTGCGGCTATTAAGCATGACGGGTGGATTGATTCTGGCGATTTTGCATACATTGCTGAAGGTGATGTGTTTATAACGGGCCGAACTAAAGACGTGATCATTAAGGCCGGGAAAAATATCTATCCCGATGATATCGAAGACATTACGGGCAAAGTTCCTGGCATACGCAGCGGTAGGGTTATTGCCTTTGGCGTAGAAGATAAATCTAAAGGCACAGAGCGTCTGATTATCGTGGCCGAGACTATGGAAAAAGACAAGGAAGCTCGAGACCACATCGTGGCTGAGGTCACATCCAAACTGGTCATTGAACTGGGCCTGCCGCCTGATGAAGTGGTTTTGGCAAGACCAGGTACAATACCGAAAACCTCCAGTGGTAAATTGCAACGGTCTGCGTGTAAGGCAGAATACGTGAGCAATAGGCTGCAACATAAAACAGTTCCTGTGTGGATGCAGATGGGTAAAATTACCACCCGAAGCTATTTGGAACGAATGAAGAAAATCTTGTCCAAGGTGGGACATCTGGTTTTTACCATTTACGCAGCATTACTAGCCATACCCATTGTGGTTTTGGGGCTCATTTCCATCGCTCTGACACCGCAGAAAATTGCCCAACACTTAGCCAAGTTTTGGTTGCGGTTATTTTTTGCACTTTCAGGAATGGCTATCAAAATTACGGACAAGCAGTATTTAACTAAGAAACTTCCAACGGTTTATGTGGCCAACCATTCCAGTTATATCGATGCGTTAATTATGGCAGCTGTGCTGCCTGCGGGATCTGCTGCGGTGGGTAAGAAAGAACTTGTTTCCTTTAAACCATTTAAGTGGTTGTGGAATAAACTTGGGCACATGACAGTGGAGCGACAAGACATCACGCAGGGGCTGTCTGATCTGGTTCTTATGGAAGAAGCTTTACGGACTGGCACATCGCTTTTAATCTTTCCAGAAGGAACTTTCACCCATGTGCCCGGCTTGAGGCAATTTAAGACTGGCGCCTTTAAGCTGGCTGTGGATACTGGTGTTCCCATATGTCCCGTAGCCATAGAAGGTGCCCGCGAAATTTTGCCCGATGGCAGCTTCTTACTCAAACCAAGGTCTATTAATATAACAGTCTACCCTCCCCTGTTTCCTGAATCTACAGAATGGTCGGAAGTCCTAAGACTGAGCGCCATGGCGCGGGAGGAAATAGCTAAAGGCTGTGGAGAGGCTGTTTTTGAGTCACGTTAGCTTTCCATAACAATTACCAATCCAGTTTTCCGCCGATTGATGGAGTCTTTGCGGAATTTGACTTGGATTTGCTTTGTCGACTGCGGACGGATCCGGCTTCTTTGGTCATTTCATCAAGCTTGATTTCAGCAGGACCCCTCAAATCTGCGTGGTCATGGCCCGTTTTTTTATCTGGGTTTTTTACTGCAATATCTGCGCATCCTGCTAATAGGGTACCACTGATTACCATAGTGAATATGGGACTCAAGATCTTCATTGTTTTTCCTCTACGACTATCTCTACACGGGTGAAATGAGTTATCTTATTAATATAAAAAGAATTTATCATGGAGCAATCCGCATAACAAGACTTAGTCGCAGATGATTGCCTCAGACCTTATTAAGGAATAGGTATGTTTGTAAGTTATGGCATATTACAGACAAAAAAAAGCCGGGCAAAAGCCCGGCTCAGTTTAACAGGGAGGCTTCACGTCTGGGAGACGTAGGATCATTAGAAATGACCCTTCGGGTCCGTAAGGACCCTAATCGGGCACGAGGCCCGAAATCTTTGTTTTCAGGCGATTCGCCGTTCAACTAAACATATATGTATATATTTTATTTCCAACTGACAACAAGAATTATTGCATAGGTCATATGTTTTTTTTGCATATCTAGAAATTATGCCGCTCGCATCAGCCCTACTTCCAAGGAATTATCGCTTATTAAAGGAAATCGTTTGGGATCAAATAGTTGATAATGCCACCATTCACCTTGGTAAAAATCCCAGCCTGCTGCCGACATGACACCTAACAGCAGCAATCGGTTTTTCTGAGCTTCAATGGGCACATCCTGATTCTGATGATGAGACTGCTTTGTGAAATCATCAAAAGGCGTCCCCATATCTAGCTCATTACCTTGATCATCGACCAGGGTCAAGTCCACCGCTACACCACGGGAATGGTTCGAGCCTTTTGCAGGATTGGCCACATACATTTCATTGGGAAAACTATCCCAAAGTACTTGCTGAGCTTCTGTGGGACGGAAAGCATCCAAGATTTTCAATCGTAAACCTAATGGCTTAACCAAGCGCATGGCACGTTCTAAACACGCGTAGGCTTCTGGGTGAAGATAACACTCTGGGTTTTGATAAATCACTTTTCCCGTAACGTTATCTTCTGTGCCATAAGCCAAATGAATCAACAGCTCATCAGAAGCTGTTATTTTTACTAAAGACATGCTAGTTTCCCCTGATTGGTAAATACACTTGATATATATAAGAAGCGCAGACCCATGACAACAACTTTAGCATTTGATACTTCCCAACAATGGTGTTCCGTTGCGGTGAGCAAAAACGGCACCCTGCTAGCGCATGGCAGCAACAATATTCCTGGTGGGCACACTCAAATACTTTTACCTCTTATGATCAAGACACTTCATGAGGCAAACCTGGAATTCAAAGATGTAGACCTAATCGCCACTATCACTGGCCCAGGCTCCTTTACTGGCCTCAGAGTCAGCATGGCAGCTGCGCAAGGATTAGGGGCAGCCCTTAGCAAGCCCGTCATCGGAATAGATTCTTTTACAGCGTATGCGTCATGCATATCAACACCTAGAAACATTTTAGTTGTACTGGACTCTCAAAAACAAGATATCTATTGCCAACTATTTTCCCCAGAGCATTTACCTCTAAAAGAAGCCATTGCTATAGATCCCGAAGAAATAGCCACATACTTGGACAACACTCCCCTCACATTGACTGGCACAGCCGCAAGGAAAATCACACCCGTTCTTGATAGGCTCAAGCTTACCTATCATATAGAGGACAGAACACCAGATGATATCTGTCAGCGCATGTGTTTATATAGCCTCTTGCCAGAAGCAATTTCCGCCGCAACTATACAACCATTTTATCTAAAAGAAGCTATTGTTGGACAAAATTCGAAAGCCTGATAATTACTAAGGTTTACTGTTATAATTGCAGTGTTAATCCAGATTAATAAAAAAAATAAAAAATAGATGAATTTTCTTCTTGCTTTCTTCTTAGAAAAGAAGGTATTAATGCATCAGTTTTGGTGATTCCAAATATTCAAAATATTGTATGTTCGGATGAAAAATTAGAAAATATGGCGACCAGAAGCTGGTAGTTGCATTAGTGGCATAAGAAATCAACATCTTGTCCTCGGAAAAATTGTTGAACATTTTTGATGTACATGTGCAAATCAGCAGATAAGAAACAATATATTTTCTTGGTATATTTAGAAAAGGTGAATGAAATGACTATGCATATTACGACCCCCAACGCTCAAATTGCTACATCTGAGCTGTTAAACTTGACTACAGAAATTGTGGCATCTTATGTTTCAAACAACCAAATTGAAGCAGCTGATCTTACAAATATTATAGGAACCGTTTACGGCACTCTTTCAGACCTAGCAGCAGGTAGAAGTTCTATGTCAGCTTCTCGTCCAGAGCCAGCTATTTCAGTGAAGAAATCAATTTCAGACGACTATATCGTTTGTCTTGAAGATGGAAAAAAGCTAAAGATGCTCAAGCGTCACCTTAAGTCAGCTTACAATATGAGCCCTGAGCAATACCGCGAGCGCTGGAACTTGCCAGCTGATTACCCAATGGTTGCACCTGCTTATGCACGTCAACGCAGCCAGCTAGCAAAGAACATTGGCCTCGGCACATCTCGCCGCCGCTTAAAGCAAGTTGCGTAAGGGTTGTTTTTAATACATTTATTATTACAAAAACCCAGCCTTTCGAGGTTGGGTTTTTTGCTTTTCAGCTCCCGCATTGTACCCATAAGTCATTTGCTATATAATGATAGTAATGGATAGATTTGTGAGATACCAGATGCGCATTTCCTATACGACCGCTCTCTTATTGTTGGCACTCTGCACTCCATGTGTTTCATCTAACCCTCTCATTGGCTTAACTCTTTCAGCGGAACCCTTAGAATCCACCGTTATTGTTGATGATTATGAAGGGCAAAACCGTCAGCCCATTGAACTGGTCAATACAACCAAACTGAATGAGACCCCTGCCATTGACAATAATTACGTTGACCAGCAAGCGGACTCGACCATTGAGCTGCAAAAACCGGCAACACCTGGTCTTATTAAGAGCACAGCACTTTTAGTGGGCAGCGGGCTCTATAAAGTAGGCAACTACTCAATTCGTGTTGTTGCAGGCAGTGCCGCCATTTATTACTACGCGCAGATTGCTAACCAAGTCTTTTCAAATGCAGCTTACACGGCTGCCATGTACTATGGATCCAACATCGCTGTGTGCAATTTGATTTATGTTTTTAGCCTCACCACATGCTTGCCCGTTACAACCATGATTGTCTTTTATGTAGGCTTTAAATCTCCAGACTTGGTGTATTATACGGGCAAGACCATAATTAAAACCGTGCAACTGACAGGTCAAACTGGTATATTGGCATTCAAGGGTACGAAATATTCCGTAAAACATATGATGGAATGGCTGCAAAATAGAAAAAATCAAAAAGAACTGATTGAATTGGCCGAACTCCACCAACCCATTGAAAACGCATTGATTGAACGGGGGAATTAAAATGGAAACATTGTTAAGAGTTTTATTTTTGGTAGCTGCAGTGAGTTTTTTCCTCTTCATCCTGGCCCTGATCTTTTCCATATTCTTGATCATTTGGCCGTTCCTTGCCATTGGACTTTTGGCCTCCATCGCCTATGCATGGATTTCCAAATACATGGGACCTCCAAGAAATGGTGGAGGAGCTGGTGAAACTACTATCCATCAAACAGAGCGAACCATTATTATTGAACACGAAGAACAAAAGAAAGATTAGCTGCAATTAGTTTATTTTTACTTTGTATGTGACGGTTTTTACTGTATAATAAGCTTATTGGCAGGACAGGATTTACGGTCATGAGCATTTCTATTGGTGATACAGCCCCAGACTTTACCCTTCCTAAGGATGGAGGAGGCACGCTTGCTTTGTCCGACTTCTTGGGAAAGAAAGTTCTGCTCTTTTTCTACCCTCATGATCGTACGCCCGGGTGCACTATTGAAGCATGTGCTTTCAGAGATGCCAAGGAAGAATTCGATGACAGAAAAATATCCATTATAGGCATCTCGCGACTCCGTCGAGAGCCATGAGGATTTCAAAGAACGGCACGATCTGAATTTTGATTTGGTTTCAGATGAAAAGGAAGAGGTATGCGCCGCATACGGCGTCTTGAATAAAAAGCCCCTTTTGGGAATCAAATTGTTTGAGCTGGAGCGCAGTAGCTTTCTCATTGATGAAAAAGGTAAGATTGAGCAGATCTGGAAAAATGTGAATTCTCTCAATCATGTGAAAAAGCTGCTCAGAGAGCTGTAAAATAGTTATCCGTCCCTTGCGAGCCCTTCTTGGGGCGTGGCAATCCACTGCAACCTCGTCGTTTATGTCGACTTGCTGCAGAAAGAGGTGATTACCACGCCCCAAGAGGGGCTGGCAATGACGGTGGTTTGTTACTTATAACTTCAATTAGACCCTAGACTTTCCATTGCCGATGGTTATAATGTTTTAAAAATGCGCGCCAAGGAGACCGTCATGTTAAAAACATTAGCCTATACTGCAGTTCTAACTGGCCTATGTGCCTCTGGGGCCATGGCCGCGCCGTTGGCATTAGACCATTTAAAATCGGACCTGGATTCTCGCTTTAATGAGGTTTATAGCTCGAACGATTTGGATAAGTCCCACAAAGCTCGAGCACTGACACAGATTCGTTCCTTGCAATCTCGGTATTCTTCAGCCGTGAGCCTGAGTTATATCCCCAGCCAGAAAAAAGCCGCGGAAGATATGTGCAGACAACTGAGCAGAGAAATTTCCAATTTCGATAAGACTTTGCATGAGTATAAATCCGCTTGTGCAAAGCGGGATACAAAGAGTGCCCCTGTAAACGAGGAAGCGGCGCAGGAGTAAAATTTAATAGGAAAAATACAGGAGACGCCCCAATTCCCGTCATTGCGAGCCCCTCTTGGGGCGTGGCAATCCACTTTGGTCTGTCGTTATACATAAGTTTGCTGTAGTTGAAAAAGTAGATTGCCACGCCCCAAGAGGGGCTCGCAATGACGGGAACTTGGTTTGCGATACCTTAGTTTACAGGCAGTGGGTTCTAGGCAGGGAAGAAACGGGGCTGATTCAATGCTTCACCACTGCAGCCCCCAACCTCAGCAACATAAAGCTTTTCATGGATTTTTTGCTCTCATTGTGTTAATTTAAAGTGATTATATGTGGGGAGTTATAAATCCGTGGAAGAGTGGTTACAAGCATACGGCCCGGCTGCTATATACTTAATTGTCTTTATCGGATCCTTTGTTGAAGGCGAGTCCGTCATTCTGACGTGCAGTGCTCTTGCTTACGTTTATGATCAGATATCCTTGACTACTTTGATGGTCTTGGCGTTTTTAGGTTCTTTCGGCGCCGACCAGATATTGTTTTTCGTCGGACGTAAATACGGCCCTCGCATGATTGAAAATCGTGAGAGCCTTAAAAAGGCTTCTACTAGAGTATTTTACCACCTTCATAAACACAATACGTTGTTTATCCTTAGCTTCCGCTTCATTTATGGCATACGCACAGCCAGCCCACTAATCATTGGCGCGGCCGGTGTGCAAGTTAAACGCTTTTTGATCTTAAATTGTATTGCAGCCATCATCTGGTCGGTTCTGAGCTGCTCAGCCGGGTATATGATTGGTTATTTCTTCGCTGATGATATCAGTTATTACATCAACAATCTGCATGAGTATCAAAAATACTTTGCATTTATAATTGTGGGCATTGTTGTTCTTATCGGGTCATATGTATATATAAAACGAAGGCGGGCTGACAAATAGGTGGAATTCGTTTTATTCATATTTTTTTGCAACTTGAGCTGCATTCCTTAAAATTCAGCCCTATCTGAAAATTAACCATTGACCTGAGTCCCTTACGTAAATAAGATAAATCATGAACTTGGCCGGGTGGCAGAGTGGTTATGCAGAGGACTGCAAATCCTTGTACGTCGGTTCGATTCCGGTCCCGGCCTCCATGTTCGTTTTATACAAATACCTGGAATAGCTCATACTTCAACCTACCCGGCCTTAAGCCGGCTAATCTATGCAAACATTTTTTGAAATTTAGCTAGTTCCGAGCGCCGTCATCCAGAGCGCGGCTCAGCGAAGCTGAATTAGCGAAGGATCCAGGCGCACAAGTGCCGCGAAGCGGCTTCCGTATTAATTAAGAGTTACAACAAAGAAAGTGAAAGTTATTACATAAATTTCCTTCAACAATTATTGTTCATAACATTTTGTAAATACGGAAGCCGCTTCGCGGCCCTCTTGTGCCTGGATCCTTCGCTAACTCAGCTACACTGAGCCGCGCTCTGGATGACGGTTCTGAGGGCTTACGCTAAATTTGGCGAGTGATTACCTATTTTGCTGCAAAATGTGTGCATAGGTTAGCCTTGAGCCGGGGAGGTACGGAATAGGCTTAATCGTCCGTAACAGCAAACACTAAAGCTTAACCGATACGCCAGCCAAAAAATTCTTTCCACTTACTTGTATGCTGGGGATATAGGTGGGTGATTTTTTTTCTGCATACTCCAGATATGTTTGCATATCGGACAAGCCCCCTACTCTACCGCCCAGGATTATGCGCTCTTCTACGTACTTTGGTGTTACCAAGTAGGTGAAGATATTCACTATGGCGAAGGTGCCTATCATATCGCCCCAACTATGGGCTTTGTTATTTACTCTATCAGCGGCAAAAACGATGGTTGCTACGTAAGCCGGCAGACCGTATTCCCAGCCATAGCGGTACTGTAGATAAGAAGAGCTGGAGGCATACATGATCATATGTCCGGAAGGAAATGCGCCACTACAGCCGCAGGGGCGTTTCTTGCCGATTTTGCCTTCTAGTTTGTCGTTAAGTGGATAAAGACCATGGGCTAATGCTTGTGACAGAGCCGCGCCCAGCCAATCTTTTTTGGCCAAGGAAATGGTTAATGCAGCTATGGGCATGGCCGATTTTCCGAAGTCAGCAATTTTGGTATGGTCACGTTTGGCCGTGCAATTCTCCGGTTTGGCGGCTACGGCGTTGAGCGCTAATACTACCCCTACTATTAATAACAACAACAACTTCACTATGCTTTTCATTTATTCCTCTAACATCACTTCCACTTCACTCTTTTGGCGGCGTTGATAGGAACGATAGCTGAAATATATGGAGGAAATATATGCCACTCCCGCAAATGAAAGGGCGAACCAAAATGCATTGATAAGGGCAGTGATAAAGAGCCCTGCTCCCAACATTAAGGGCAGAACCATATGCTGGGGGATGTGTCTGCCTTTTGTGGAATAGGTGGGTAGCTTGGAAACCATTAAGGCACCAGTTCCGATAAGACTCACCGCATACATATAGGGCATAAAGGAATAGGTTTCTTCCATGGCAAAACTAAATGCTAACGGCCATAAAGCAAGCAATGCACCTGCAGGTGCAGGAACCCCCATGAAGTAACGACCCTTCCAATCAGGCTGTTCATCTTTATCCAACAAGGACGTGTTAAAGCGCGCCAAACGCAATGCCTGGCAAATCACGAAAAACAGAGCGATCGCCCAGCCAAAGCCTTGCCATGCATGTAGACTGGCCACATACAACACCAACGCTGGCGCCACGCCGAAGCTTACGAAATCTGACAGGGAATCCAGCTCCGCGCCAAAATGTGAGGACACACCGAGCATACGTGCGATACGGCCGTCCATGGCATCCAGGATGGCCGCGATCAATATGGCCACAAAGGCCAGCTCATACTTATCCGCCATGGCAAAACGTACGGCACTGAGCCCCGTACAGAGGGCCATCAATGTGGTAATATTGGGCAACAAACGGCTAAAAGGCAGCGCCTTTAAACGCTGCCTGGAAACCTTTAAAGGTTTACCGTTTTTCAGTATGGCTTTTTTCGTAGGCATACTTATCTCATTTCCCCAACACGGTCTGACTCTTTGCTTTTGAGGTCGGCCAGCACCGTCTCACCGGCTATCATACGTTGACCAACGATAACCATGGGGGCTACTTTTTCAGGCAGATAAATATCCGCGCGGCTTCCAAAGCGAATCAGGCCAAAGCGTGCACCTGCCTTCACGTGGTCGCCTTCTTTTACATCACAACGAATACGTCTAGCGATTAAGCCAGCTATCTGCACAAAGCCTATAATAACGCCACCCTTAGTCTTAATGGACAAAGCCTGACGCTCATTGTCTTCGCTGGCCTTATCCAGGCTCGCATTCAGGAATAATCCGGGACGATAGTGTGATGTTATGATTTCACCGTCGATAGGTATGCGGTTGATGTGCACATCGAAGATATTTAAAAAGATGCTTATCTTAGTCCACTGCCCTTCACCCAACAACAATTCTTGTGGAGGTGTTGCCGGACCAATGGCCAAAACCATACCGTCCGCAGGACTAATCACCAACCCTTCACGCACAGGAGTTACACGTTCTGGATCACGGAAAAAATAGACGACCCATGCCGTGATTACAGCGCCAAACCAACCTAAATTAGGGTTGAAAAGGGTTAAAAGAAATGTAAGGACAGCGGCTGCCAATGCAAAATACCAGCCCTCACGATGAATGGGGATAACAAAGTCTTTAAAGGGTAGATTACTCATATGAACTCCAGAGAAACATCTGATTGTGCTTCTAAACGAAAGATGGCTGGGGCGGAAGGATTCGAACCTACGAATGCCGGTACCAAAAACCGGTGCCTTACCACTTGGCGACGCCCCAAACGTAATTAGCGGTAAGATAACCAGATTTATTAACGAACGCAAGAAGAATATGCACTTGTGTTGCATCAATTGTAAGGGCATCTATATATTCGATATTCCCGTCATCCAGAGCACGCCTCGGCAAAGCCGAGGAAGCGAAGGATCCAGCGAATGAGTGCCGCGTAAGCGGCTCCATATATCTATACGGCAGTCGCTAAGCGACACTCATTTGCTGGATCCCACGCTTACTCCGCTACGCGGAGCTGCGCTCTGGATGACGGGACTATTAATTATTCTATTGCTAGTACAACTTCTTTTCCCTAAGATGACTCACACAAAAGCGGGTGTAGCTCAATGGTAGAGCAATAGCTTCCCAAGCTGAAGACGGGGGTTCGATTCCCCTCACCCGCTCCACTATAATACTTAAAGCTAACCATGACAAATACAGGCCACAGACAGCGCTTACGGGATCGGTTTTTACGTGCAGGCGAGACATCTCTGAGCGATTACGAATTACTGGAGTTGTTGTTATTTGGCGCCAATCCTCGGGCGGATATGAAGCCTTTGGCCAAGGAGCTGTTGCAGGAATTTGGCAGCCTGACAGGCGTGCTAAACGCTGAACATGTGGCACTGTTAAAGATCAACGGTGTGGGTGAGACAGCTATCGCTATTCTCAAAGCTGTGCAAGCAACCATGACAAGGTCTTTGCGCGAACAGATTATGCAAAAGCCCATTTTAAGCTCGTGGAACCAAGTGCTTGAATATTGTCATCTTAGTATGGGATACCTGAAGCAAGAACAGCTGCGCTTGCTTTTTCTGGATACAAAGAACTGCCTTATTGCTGACGAGGTTCAACAAACAGGCACTATTAACCACACACCCATCTTCCCCAGGGAAGTGGTCAAACGCGCTCTGGATTTAAGTGCCTCGGCTATCATCATCGTCCACAACCACCCCAGCGGTGATCCAACACCTTCCACTGAAGATATCGAAATGACGCGGCATATCAGAAATGTATCTACTCAGCTTGGCATCTTGCTTCATGACCATATCATCATCGCTAAGAACAGGCATTATTCTTTCAAGACGGAGGGGTTGTTGTAAGAAAATCAAATTACTTGACTATATTGTTCCACTTATGTAATACATATCAATAGTTTATCTAGTTATTAAAGAATAGGTTTAAAATGGTAAGTCCAAAATTGTCACACATACGAAAATTTTCAACAGTTCTTGCAATCATTTTTATGGTTACAGCGAGCCCTTCATACTCTAGCGATTTAGGTTCAACCATAGATCAATGGCTTGATCCTGCCTTGCAAAGCAAAAAAGCCCTTGCGTTGGAGGTTCTAGCAGATTTGAGGAAGGAATCAAAGACAAGAACGCCCCCTCGGACGGCCAACGAGGATTTTGGATATACATTTATGCCAGGCAGCAAGTTTGATTACATCTGTTTAAGCTTTATAGCAGGCAAAGCAGCTACGTCTGACCATCGCATTCGTGTTATAGATTGCGGCTGCGGTCTTGGTTCTATGGCCACTTTAGCGGTGCTTGCTGGTGGCAAAGTGGATGCAGTGGATTTCAGAGAAACCGTCGCAATGGCTAACAAAACTATTTATACGAATACCAAAAAAGTTATCGGTTATGAAGCCAAAGACCATAAAAATTACTATCGCGCCTTTCCGTGCAGTCTCGTTTCTGAAACAGAACCAGAATGGACAAAGACAAAGCACCTGCATGGCTATTGTCGCGATGTGCTTCATTTCTTTACAGAGAAGGACATGCGGATTTTTACCAAAAGAATATACGACAACATTGAATTTGATGGTGCATTTATGGTTCAAGCCGACACGCCTTTTTTCAATGCCCTTGCCTGGTCTTATTATCAAATCAGGGAAGGCAAAACCCTATGTCCTGGCCTTGGAATCTATTCTAAAAAGAAAGGCTCGAAGGGCTTAGATTTAACAGGCCCTCCCCTACCCTATGATGAAGCATGCGGATTGCGCCCGGGTATTATATATGATGGCACCTATACTTCTACTGGTGAAGTTATTGACCTAGATGATTATTATCACAACGTGAAGAATCAGTTTACCGTAAAAGGACTATCCTATATCTTTGCGCAAGTAGGCTTTAAGACCATCCATGCATTTTATATGGATGATGAAGGAAGAATGCTGGATGAAAACCAACAACCGGCTATTGGTAAACCTTCTAAAGCGTGCGTTTTGCTTTATAAGCCTGTTAAATAAGTTTACTGCAAATCATTTTCTTCCAAAAGCACCGCAGCCACCTTCCTGTGCAATGTGGGTAGATCTTGCGTTTGGTTTAATGGATTGTGCCCCATATCAGAGTTTAGGCGAGGTGAATTCAGATAGTCTCGACTGCTGAAGTGGGCCGTTTCATCCCATGAACGGGGGGAAGGTATAAGGGCATCGCATGGACTGTAGGCAAGGCGGGAAAGGGATGCGTCTTCATCATTGGACCTTGGTGAAGATGATTTCGACTTCACAGGCTTGGTGAAACTTTCCTGAAGAGCATCTAGCCTTTTAAGCATAGCAGGCACCAACTGTTTGGCCATAAAGAAGGCGTCTTGCGGGGCAGAACAGCCCATAGCAAGAAGTAGAGTTTGTATGTCCTTGCGCCCGTAATCCAAAGTGCCGCGACTCTCCACCTTATCCCAATCCACATAGCCCCAAACGGAAAGAGGTGATGGATCCGCACTCTTACGTACTTCAAACCAGATACTGGGGATATGGTATATGGGGTCAAAGCCGCTTTCCAAGAACACCTTAAAACCAGGCCGTATGGACAAAACTTCTGGGCAATCGTCTTTGTCTACGATTGTTCGCCACTCCTCATTGATACTGCTTACGGAGGCTATGTGTGGTGAGGTAATATATGAATATTCATCGGTCTCACTATCTTTAATGGGCTTACCTGTGGTTTCATCGCGCATGATGCTACTTTTACCTGCTATATATTTAAAGCTGTATACACCACTTGGAATTCGGGGATCCACACGAATTTCTCTTATATCGTCTAAGTTTTTACGCAAGCGGCTCTCAAACACTGCCTTATTGGTCTTGGAATTAAGATTGACCAATGATTTGAAGGCGCGATGAAATTCCATACGAGTAAGCGGTTTTTCACGTGATTCTGCCAAATTGAGGGATAAACGCCTGCCCTCTGGACCCACTAAATCCAGATATGCGCCAGGTTTTTTTAAGTCTATAACACCTTGGTAAACAGCTTCTGAGAGATTATTCTTTGATGTAAGCACCAAATTAATTAAATATTTGTTTTTATCATCCACTGCACGCTTCATGGAAAAGTGGGAAGCCTGTCCGTATATGAAGCCTTTTGTTCGTTCGTCATTAATGATATAGGGATTGAAAACCTTGCGGTTGAGCTTCCCTAAAACCGACATAACCGTACTATCTTGCTCCCCAATAATCTCAGCCAATGCAAACTTTAATGGTAGATTTTCGAAGCGGATACCGTAGCTTTCCGTATAATCCCTGGCTATATCACAGGCAAAATCTTGCAAACTGCCATGAAACCATTCCGCATTTTGGGTCTTTTCATTGGCTGTGGTTATCATGAATTGCATGAAGTTAAGAGTTTCTTCTATTTTATCAAAGCCTTTGTGTAATCTGGCTTCTGTGACAACCTGATCTAACTCACTTTCAAAGTTAACGCATTGCCCAGGTGTTGCGCTCATCAATGCTGCGATGACGAAAAGTTTCTTCATGGCTTTCCTACTCCCTTTACTACCGAATCGAACTGTTTGCCCTGTGATTTCACGTTGTGGGCCTAACATTGATTCAATAGGAAGATGGCTAATAGAAAGTTAGCGAAAGGTAACCAAGTTGGAAAAAATATATAAAGGAACTTATTATGCTTGATTTTTGTGTTGGTTGCGTATAAAGATTATTCCTGTAACGCGTCCCCATCGTCTAGCCCGGCCTAGGACACCACCCTTTCAAGGTGAAGACACGGGTTCGAATCCCGTTGGGGACGCCAGTTTTTTTTCTAATAACTCATCTAGCAACCCACAAATAATATGAATTCCGAAAAGTAACTTGGAGACACAGTCCTCCCGTGCCTCCCCGGCCTTGAGCCGGGGTCCAGCGCAATAAGCGGAGCGTTAGCGACTCATTATTATCTATTCAGAGCCGCTTCGCAGCACGTTGTTGTGCTGAACTCCGGCTCAAGGCCGGAGAGGCACGGGAGGGTGGCGAAATTAATGATTTAACCTACGAGCACATTCACCAGATACATCTGAATTATTACATAAGCTCTTTTAAAGCCGCCATCACCTCATCCATATGACCAGTCACAGAAACACCTCGCCAAACCTTGCGCACGACGCCTGTTTCATCTATCAAGAATGTGGATCGCTCAATACCGAAATATTTTTTGCCGTACATACTTTTTTCTTTCATGACATCATAGGCATTGCATAGTTCTTCTTTTTCATCTGAGAGCAAGGGGAAATTAAGATCATACTTGGCCTTAAATTTTTTGTGCGACGCCACGGAATCTTTAGAAACACCCAATACGGCCACGTTGAGTTTGTTCAGATTTTGTAAGTTATCTCTGAAATCACAGGATTCTGTGGTGCATCCGGGGGTGTCGTCCTTGGGATAGAAATATAAAACCAATTTTTTACCTGCAAAATCGGCCATACTCAACGTATTATTTTGATCATCGGGGAGGCTGAATTCGGGAGCTTTGCTACCTTCTACTATGGACATTACATATTCCTTTCATGTTGGTTGGATGATGCATCCTAGCAGCTTTGATTTACTGAATCATAATGAAAATTTCACGGCCCAATAATTAGTTGTTTTATATAAGATTTTACCCATATTTAAAAGTTTGTTTATCAATTTATGCTCTAATGACAGTGTACATTAGCAGATAAGAAAGGCGCGTCAAATGATCAGCTTTACAATTGCTTACCCTTATGCCGAGGGCAAAAAATTTGATATGGATTACTATCTCAACAAGCACTTAACGAAAACAACGGAAGTTCTTGGTAACAAGGTTAAAGGGTTTATGGTTGAGCAAGGCTTAGCCGGATTGGTTCCAAACACGCCTCCAGCGTTCTTTTTCATAGCTCATATTTATTTTGAAAACATTACAGATTTCATGGAAACCATGGCTCTTGCCGGGGATGTAGCTAGTGATATACCCAACTATACACATGTTACACCAATGGCTCATGTTGCTGAAGTCATAGTATAGGAGAAACAGTTATGATCGCGATTACATTTATGTATCCTTATGGTGAAGGGAAAAAGTTTGATATGGACTATTATTTAAATGTCCATGTACCCAGTGTAAGTGACTATATACCACCAGAAGTTAATGCATTAATTAAAGGAAGAAGCGTTATTCAAGGCCTATCAGGAGGAGCTCCTGGCACGTCGCCTGCTTATTTTGCTATGACGCAAGTCCTATTTGAATCACAAGAGGACTTAATGAAATACTTACGTGCCATGTCTGGCAGGCCTTCTGATTTGGCCGAATATGCCGATATTCCACCGATCGTTTTAGTGGGTGAAGTAAAGCTCACGTAAATTTTTCGCATTTTCAAACCATTTGTTGTTGCATCATTCTTTGCGAACAATTATGCTCCGAACATCATAAGTCGGAGCGTAGCGCAGCCTGGTAGCGCACCACGCTGGGGGTGTGGGGGTCGGAGGTTCGAATCCTCTCGCTCCGACCATGAGAAACGAATTCACACAAAGGTATTTCTATGACCATCAGCGCGTCTGTTAAAAAGATACTCTCCAATTATGAAAGCGATTGCCCGGGAACAAAAGCCAATCTAGCACGCATGTTAATGCATGGTCGGTTGGCCAACACGGGTAACATGCTCATCCTGCCCGTTGACCAGGGATTTGAGCATGGCCCTGGGCGCAGCTTTGCCATGAACCCGGCAGCTTATGACCCACATTACCATTTCCAATTAGCAGTGGATGGGGGCGTGAATGCTTTTGCAGCGCCCTTGGGTATGCTGGAAGCGGGTGCAGATACATTTGCAGGCCAGGTCCCTCTTATACTCAAAATCAACAGCTCTAACAGTTTAATCCATGCTAAAGACCAAGCCATCACCGGTTCGGTGGAAGATGCTTTGCGCTTAGGGTGCAGTGCCATTGGATTTACTATTTACCCGGGATCAGAAGATTCTCTACAAATGTTTGAAGAAACGCGCGAGCTATCTGAACAAGCAAAGGCATGCGGACTAGCTGTGATCATTTGGTCTTATGCTCGCGGCAATATCTCCAAAGATGGCGAAACATCGATCAATGTGATTTCCTACGGCGCCCATATGGCGGCTCTTTTAGGTGCTCACATAATCAAGGTCAAACTACCCACAGATTATCTGGAAGACGATGAATCTAAAGCTGTTTATGTGAAAAACAACGTGGATGTATCGACGCTTGCTGCTCGTGTTAAACACGTAGTGCAATGCTGCTTCAATGGTCGCCGCATGGTGGTTTTCTCCGGCGGAGTTGCAAAAGATCTCAAAGCCGTGTATGAAGATGCGCAGGCCATACGTGATGGCGGCGGTAACGGTTCTATCATCGGACGCAATTGTTTTCAACGTCCACACGCGCAAGCGCTTGAAATGATAGACAAAATGGTAAAAATCTATCAAGATTAGCCCAATATATTAAATTAAAGAGGTATGATAATGAGAATTGGTGTTCCAAGAGAGATAAAGAATAACGAATTTCGCGTGGGTATGGTACCGGCGTCTGTGTTCGAGCTGACCCACTTCGGTCACGAAGTATTTGTTGAATCAGGCGCCGGTATGGGCAGCGGATTTGACGACGAACAATACGAAGCCGTTGGAGCGACTATATTAGATACGGCTCAAGCTGTATTTGATGCAACCGACATGATCGTCAAGGTGAAGGAGCCGCAGCCGCACGAATGTGCTATGCTCCATGAAGGACAGATCCTGTTCACCTTCTTGCACTTGGCTCCCGATCCCGAGCAGGCGCAAGCGCTCATCAAGTCAAAATCAATCGCTATTGCTTATGAAACAGTAACAGATAACTTCGGTCGTCTGCCTCTGCTTGCTCCTATGAGTGAAGTGGCTGGCCGTATGTCTGTGCAAGTAGGCGCGCATGCTCTTGAAAAAGAAGCTGGCGGCGCTGGAATCCTTCTAGGTGGCGTTCCAGGTGTAGCACCCGGTCGCATCACAATTATTGGTGGCGGCGTAGTGGGTACAAATGCAGCTAGAATGGCTGTAGGTCTTGAGTCTGAAGTAGTGATCATTGATCGTTCTTTGCATCGCTTGCATCAATTGGATGAACAATTCGGTTCACGCATTAAGACAATCGCGCCTAACAAACATACCATTGAGCAATATGTGGAATCTGCTGATCTGGTCATTGGCGCGGTTCTTTTGCCAGGTGCAGCTGCGCCTCAGCTGGTAACACACGATATGGTTAAGAGAATGCGCCCGGGTTCAGTCCTTGTGGATGTAGCTATCGACCAAGGTGGTTGTTTTGAAACATCTCGCCCTACAACACACGCCAACCCCACATACGTGGTTGATGGTGTTGTACATTATTGCGTAACAAACATGCCAGGCGCAGTGCCTCGCACATCTGCATTTGCTCTGAATAATGCTACATTGCCTTATATCGTTGCTTTGGCCAATAAGGGATATAAGAAAGCTCTGCTTGATGACCCTCATTTGATGAATGGCCTGAACGTTTGTAAGGGCAAAGTTACTTACAAGGCTGTAGCCGATGCACTTGGTTTTGATTATGACCAAGGAAAAGAAGTGTTAATGGCAGCGTAAAATATACAGCCGAATCATAATCTCGAGCTACCCCAGGAAACTGGGGTAGCTTTTTTATTGCGCGCTATTTACAAAATCTTAATCTATCAAAACTAAAATAAAGATGAACTCAAATTATTGGAGCACTAGAAATGGCGCGCTTTATAGCAATGTCGTTGGTCTGCCTATTAATCAGCAGTTGCTCTACCCTAGCAACCACGCAAAAGTCGAATGAAGATCTAATAAAAGAGTTTCAGGAGTATTTAGCCCTGGTGCTTGGACCAAAAGTTGATGAACTCAACAGAACCGTTCCTGCCGATAAGAAATATATGGCTGCTCAGGCAAAGAAAGCGTTCGATGATGCCGTGTCTGCCTGCAATAATAAGAATGCGCTGTTATGCAAGGCCAAGATAGATACTTTAAACCAAATATTTATTGCTGCACAACCTACCTTAGGAAAGACCGCTAGCACATCACCAAAAAAACAACCGAACCGAGATATTTTGAAAAAACTTAAGGACAAGCTTGATAAATTGATGGCAATGACACCTGCGGACAAGAAGGTTCTGGTTGAAGCTACGCTCGCCACTTACAATACAGCCGCTGATGCTTGCAAGGAAGAATCCAGTGAAACCGACGAGTTTTGCCAAGTTCAAACAGAACAAGCAGCAGGTGCTTTTGAATTAGCCCAGCAACAGATTGAAGTAAAATTTATAATGAATTTTGACATCGAAGGCAAATTATTGAGCTGTGAAGAAATAGGTCCGGCAGAAGGCGCCGAAAAGAAATATCACAACCAACGAATGGCTAAATGTAAACAATTCCTTGAACTAACCAAAGCAAACGATGAAGCGCAAAACAATCTGGCTAATTGGCCTAAAGGAATTCAAGGTACACCTATTAGGCAAACCCTGAACAATTCAATAATTGCTATGCAAAACACTTATCTTAAGGCTAAAGAGTTTTGCAAAGATAATGGCATAAACTCCGAAGAAAACCCTTTGATAGCTAATGCTTGCGCAAGCTCCCTTTCAGAACTAGAAGCGGCAAATAAGACTCGAGTCTACAATCAAAAAATGGAAAATAAAGCCAGAGGCGTATCTAATCAACATGTCGAAACTTTAAAATCAGGAACAAATAATATTATAATTCGAAAGTTATTTCCTAAGAAAAAGGCTTAATAAAGCGATACCCGACATATATGGACGGGAGTATCTGCTGTTTTATGGATTACTCACACATCAGGCGCAACTCACGTTGCAGAACTGTGAGCAAGGCCAGATCTGGCATACCCGATGAGCCCACATCGCTTAAAAGCTGGTCGAGCACTTGAACATGTTGGCCATGATCTGCGATCCAGTATTCAACAGCCTCTGATCCCTTTAAGATGGACTTTTCCAAATTCATTGCCATGTAATCGTGAATCTCTTTGGTTAACATACCTTGATAGCCGTAGAGATCTTCAATCACGGCATTGACGGCCATTCTATGCCAGTTATTGTTGGAAACCAGCGCATTAGCCATATTCCTCAGCTTGGTAAAACCAAAACGAGCGCCCACGGCAAAATAGAGTCCAGCCACTTCATTGATGGGTGCTTTGCTTTCATTGGCAATTTGCACAATGTCAGGGGAAGACGCGACCACCTCTAAACGGGAGAGTCGTTTTGATAATGCTGATGGCAGACCCAGTTTCTCGTATTCATCGTAATCTTTTTCCATGCGTGTTTTTATTTCGGGCACCACATAAGCATCTAGCTTGTCATAGAGTTCATCTACCGATGACTTATAGAGTTTAACCACGTCCGCGATATTGATGTGGCCACTGGTATTTCTCAGCAACCAAACAGTCACTCGCCTGATGAGACCCAGCACTCTTATATAAGCTAAGACCTTGTTCTTGGCTTCAGTTTTATTGCTTAGTTGGTCAATTTCAAGCCAAATGTCGTCCAGGCCATAGATTTCAAGCGCAGTAAAATAGGCCCTGAAGATATCTTCGAAACTACGGCCCATTTTTTCATGCAGGTCATGCACAAAGCTAGCTCCCATACGATTCACCACCGTATTCACTAGAAGTGTTCCAATAATTTCTCGCTTCAACGGATGTCTCAACAAGTATGGTTTATAGCTCTTCTGGATTAGAGAAGGGAAATATGATGTTAGATACGGCAATAATTTGGATTCATCGGGTAAGTCCGTCTCAATCATCATGGAATACAAAACGTTCTTGGCGTAAGGCATTAATACGGAAAGTTCAGGCCTTGAAAACATGGTTTGATTAGCCTGATACTCCGCAATTGTTGCGTCATCAGGAAGCGACTCCAGCATGCGATCCAAGCGACCCGCTTTTTCTAGTGCTCGCATCAGATGTACATGTGCATCAAACACCTTTGTCCCCTGCCCCCGCGTTAAGCTTAAGGCCAGGTTTTGGTCATAGTTGGTTTTCAAGACCAGACGTGAAACATCATCGGTCATAGCCACAAGCAATTTATTACGCTCTTCTGCTGTCAGCGACCCATGCGCAACCACGTCCCGCAGCAAGATTTTGATATTCACCTCGTGGTCGGAACAATCAACACCTGCGGAGTTATCGATGGCATCCGTGTTAATTGCTCCACCCGCATGAGCAAACTCGATGCGTCCTTTTTGGGTGGCTCCCAGATTGGCGCCTTCTGCGACAACCTTACATTTTAAGTCAGATGCATTAATCCTGATATCATCATTGGTGCGGTCACCAGCGTCTGAATGATTCTCATAGCGCGACTTAATAAATGTACCGATACCACCGAGCCACAATAAATCCGCCTGATAGAGCAAAATAACTTTAATCAGTTCTGAAGGACTGATGGTATTGACGGTAAGACCAAAGAGTTTTTTAACTTGTGGGTTTAATTTAATGCTCTTAGTTTTGCGTTCAAGAATACAGCCACCAGCGGACAACATTTTAGGATCATAACCATCCCAACCTAGCCGGTTATCGAATAATCTTTGACGCTCTTTGAAGGACTTAGCTGCATTGGGTGTGGGATCAATAAATATGTGTCGATGGTTAAAGGCCGCGATCAGCCTAATTTTATTGGACATGAGCATGCCATTGCCGAACACATCGCCTGCCATATCACCTACGCCAATGACATTTATCTCCGTTGCATGAACATCAACGCCCAGCTCCCAGAAATGGCGCTTAACAGATTCCCATGCACCACGGGCTGTGATTCCCATCTGCTTATGGTCATACCCTTGAGATCCGCCCGACGCAAAAGCGTCACCGAGCCAGAATTTCTTTTCTTCAGCAATCTGATTGGCAATATCTGAGAACGTAGCCGTTCCCTTGTCGGCAGCAACAACCAAATATGGATCTGATTCGTCCCAACAAATGGTATTTTCTGGTTGAATGGTCGCGCCTTTGACCAGATTATCGGTTAACTCCAAGAGAGCCCGCATCATCTGCTTATAACAGTCGATACCTTCTGCCAGAAATTCGTCACGGCTCATGTTTTCCAGCGGGGACTTTAAAATAAATCCACCCTTGGCACCTTGCGGCACAATCACCGCATTCTTAACCATCTGCGCCTTGAGAAGTCCTAAGATTTCCGTACGAAAGTCTTCTTTCCGGTCGGACCAGCGAATGCCACCACGGGCAATCTTGCCACCCCTTAAATGCACTGCCTCGAAACGAGGAGCATACACAAAAATTTCGAATTTAGGACGAGGTGCAGGCATTTCTTCAATGACAGCAGAATCAAATTTAAAACTGAGATAGGGTTTGCAATCCCCTTTTGCGGATTTTTGATTGTAATTGGTACGAATCGTTGCGTTTACCAAATTGGTATAGCGTCTTAAGATACGATCTTCATCAATGTTCTCCACTTGTTCTAACGCACGAGTGATTTTTTCAAGAATGTTGAGAATTTTCTTGGTATCTCTGCTGCCGTTACCTATATTAAATTTAGTTACAAATAGATCACGAATGAGCCTCGTGATGACAGGATTGCGCACAAGCGTCTGTTCCATGTACTCTTGACTAAATTGTACGTGAAGCTGCCTTAAATACTTGCAATAGGCCCGCATGACAACGCATTCTTGCCAGTTCAACCCTGCTCTGATAACCAAGCGATTAAAACCATCCCGTTCTGCCTGCCCAATATGGACGCGGTGAAACAACTCGAGGAATTTGTCCTCAATGGCCGGAATATCGATGGTACAATCACCAAGACTTTTGGTTTCAAAATCATGGATCCATATGGGAACAGCCGCCCGTTCTGGTGAAACGGAGAACGGATTCTCGCTTAATACGCGCAAGTCCATATCTTCCAATGTGGGAATCACATCGGAAAGCGCCATGGCTGAGCCAATATTATAGAGCTTAATTTTCAAGCTACTGGTGGCATCACCTGCGGGCCTATAAATACGAACACCCAAATCTCCCGATTTGTAGGCTTCTTCAATATACTGAATATCCAGAACAGCTTCATTAGGGGTGAATCGTTCTTGGTACCCCTTATTGAAGGTATTGGCGTATTTCTGGAAAAACTTGGTGCCTTCCCATTCGCCCAGTTTCTTAATGAGCTCCAGCTGCAAGCTGTCCTTCCAAGAATAAGTAGCCTTTACAAGCTTCTTTTCAATTTCAGCCACATTAAATTCAATGTTGCGTTTTTCAGCATTCTTAACCATGTAGTGTATGCGAGCAAACGCCAGATTTCCGTATTGTGCACTGACTAAATTCACAGGACATTTCAAACTATCTTGTAGAATTTGGCCAATTCTTTCGTTCAAAGAATATTCGAACCTATCCCTTGGCACATATACCAGACAGGATAAATAACGATCAAAATGATCCTTACGAATGAACAAGGCGATGCGGGGTTGTTCTTGAATAGATAGCACTTTTTTTCCAATGGCCAGCAGTTCATCTACAGAAGCCTGGAATAATTCGTCACGAGGAAGGCTGTCCAGGATGTGAATCAGTGCCTTACCATCATGCCATTGCGGAGAAAAGCCTGCTTTTTCCACAATTTTCAATACCTTCCGCCATAGCATAGGTATATCGCGTGTACTACTGCTGTAGGCAATCGATGTAAACAGTCCCAAGAATTGTTTTAATCCTATAAGCTTGCCTTTTTTATCCAGCACCTTCAATGTAATGGAATCAAGGGGAACTGCGCGATGGATGGTCGACAAGCGCTGGGTCTTCGAAACAACTAGAGGATTGTTTTGAAATATAAATTTCATAGTCTCAGCGGTCAAGGACTCGCCCTTATAGAAAAGACCTAGATCATAATTCACAGGGTCAGATACAAGGCCTAAGGCCGATTCAGGAATGGCTTTGGGGACATAAACGCCATTTACTTCGTCAAGGTTATACTCTCTGTAGCCCAAAAAGGTGAAATGATCTTCCGCCAGCCATGCCAAAAATTCTTTTGATTCTTCCACTTGTTCTGGGAGCAAAATTTTAGGTATAGGAACCATATATTTGATTGCATCTTGAATTTCATTTCGCATATCTTGCCAAGCCACCACGGCCAAGCGCACATCACGAAATATGGCAGGAATTTCTTCCCGTAGAATCTTAAGCAGTTCAGGAGTGCAAGGATCAGTAATCTCGCAATGAATAATTGATTCTTGCTTCATACCTTCTTCGGATGTGGTTGCTTCTAAAATCTTGTCAAGATAGCCTTCCTCATCCCTGTGCACTCGATACATAGGCCTGAGAAAAACTCGAGCACGTAAGTTAAAACGATTTAAAAAACCAACGATAGAGTCGACCAAAAATGGCATGTTATCATTGAGTGCGTTGATGATTACACGATTTCCACCAGATGAGGCCGGCAATTTTAATTCGTAAATTTGAACTTTACTTTCATCCGGTAAACGTTGACCAAACAACTCCCATGCTTCCCATGCCAAGTCAGCTACAACCTTTGGTGTGAGAACTTTTAGATCCGCATGTTCTTGTCGGTTGAAAAATACCTTCAGGAATTTTTCAAGCTTTGGCGCCTGTTCTTTTTTTCCGCGATTGAGGACGAGCTTCAAAACCTCGTCCATTAATAAACGATTGGTCATTGGCACTTCAATCTGGTTGTTTTGATCATACATAAGCTCCATTGTACACGTTAATTCATTGCCAAAAAATAAATTTTCTAAAAAATGCCATCTACTTTTCGTAACCTTCGTTAGCACCCACGTAAACTATTGGTTAACCTATTTATGACATAATCTAATCAAGAATAGGATGCGCGTCATCTGCAACCATTAGGGGAAGAAAAAGGAATAAAACCATGACAAAGAAAATGCATATACTCTTTTACGTTATAGCCTTAAGTTCAACAGCCGCTTATGCACAGGCCCCTGACAATAAATTGAGTCAGTTTCTGGCGGAAAAAATGCAAGGCAGTGAAGAGTGTTTAAAGACAGATGAAAAATGTTCTGCTGATCAAAAGACAAAAAAAACTTGCCTGACGCAAGCACACTCCAGATTGAACGATATAATGGCGGGAACCTATGTGCCTGCAAATCAAGCTGACTTTAACGCTGTAAATGCTATCCTTAAAGCCGACAGTGCAAATTGGTCACCAGAGGTGGACAATGAAAACAACTCTTTGTTCTTGGCACCAAAAACAAACACCGGATCCGCTCTTCTGGCAATTCTTGATCAAGCTTTTTCTGGAAGCTCCGGACTAGCACCTGAACTGGTCGAAGATGGAGACACCTTAAAAATCAACCCCGACAAAGGGATGGCAGTTTTATATCTAAAGAAATCCGACCTACAAAAGCCATTGGCTACATTCCTTGTACCAGCCATTAAAAGTTATCTATTGGGGAACTATAAAACGGACCTTTCTCCTGAAGCAGAGGATGCCATAAATAAGTTACTACCGCTCCTTGAAAAGCGCCGTACAGACGTACAGAACGCAATTAATGGGATAGTTGCGGAATGTAGCTAAGGGGACTTTCACAAGCTCACAATGAACCGATCAGAGAAAACTCAATTTTGCAGTTAAATCGTTGCAACACGATTCAGATATGAGTACAGTAGGGTTTAATCTGAGAATCAAGTAAGAGTGTTGTGAGCTATGAAACTATACAAGTCCCTATTTATGCTGATGATTGCTACGAAACTGGCGGGCTGCGGAAGCCACGCAGATCTAGTTGCGGACAAGTCTGACGAACATTTATATACGGTTGCCAAGCAAAAGTTGGATGAGGAAGATTTCGACAAAGCTGCCGAGATATTTGACGAAGTTGATCGCCAGCACCCTTATTCCCAATGGGCGACCAAAGCTCAGCTAATGAAGGGCTTTGCCTATTATAAGGCGCAAAAATACCCTAAGGCTATGGCCTCTATCGAAACATTCATTCAATTGCACCCTGGTCATGATGATGCGCCTTACGCTCATTATATGCGAGCATTGTGCTACTACGAGCAAATCTTCAACGTACAGCGTGATCAGAAAATGGCAGAGCAAGCAGCAAAGTCCTTAGAGGAAGTCTACACGCGCTATCCTCAAAGCGATTACGCCCGTGACGCCAAAATGAAGTTTGAGCTGACCATGGATCACCTGGCAGGCAAGGAAATGGTAGTGGGACGCTATTATCTTAAAAAAGATGGTCATGCCGCGGCTGCCAATCGCTTTAGAACAGTGGTTGATTATTTCAAGACCACATCCCACGTTCCTGAAGCGCTACACCGTTTGGTGGAATGCTACATGGCCATGGGCCTTGAGCGTGAAGCTGTAGAAACAGCCGCTGTATTGGGTCATAATTTTGCTAACAGCCCATGGTATGCTGATACTTACTATCTGATAAAAGGTGTGGACATGCGCGAAAAAGATGCTTCCTACATGTCGCTTGTAGATAAAATTATCGGCATCAAACCCCAAGAGTAAATCGCCAACATGTTAAGGGCCCTCACCATACAGAACGTTGTGCTGATCCGGCACTTGGATCTGTCCTTTGAAGGCGGACTTGGGGTCCTGACTGGCGAAACCGGTGCGGGTAAGTCCATCCTTCTGGACGCCCTGGGCCTTGCCATGGGTGAGCGTGGCGATAGCCGTCTCGTTCGTAAAAGTCAGCAGCAAGCAAGCGTTACCGCAAGCTTTGAAATTCCCTCCTCGCATCCTTGTATGGAACTACTCCAGGAGCATGGCATTGATGCGTCTGAGCAATTGCTCTTAAGACGCATCCTCACAGCGGAAGGCCGCAGTCGGGCGTTCATCAACGACCAACCGGTTAGCATTGGTTTACTGCATCTTGTTGGTGAGCAACTCATCGAAATCCATGGCCAGTTCGACAGACTGCTTGAACCCCGCTATCATCGGGACTTTCTTGATGCCTTTGCTCACACGGAAAATCTGCTCACTCCAGTGTCTGACGCATATAATGTATGGCAACAGGCTGCTGAAGAGTATGCAGTGGCACAAAAAACAGCCAACGACAAACATCTCAACGAAGCCTTTTTGCGACATACATTGGAAGAATTAAGCGCTCATCAGCCTAAAATAGGTGAGGAAGATGAGCTCCAAGTCAAACGTGGCCAAATATCCAATTCCGCTAAAATAGCCCATATGACTGAAGAGATTCAAGCTCTGCTGGAAGGCGAACGGGGCGCTAAGGTGCTCATCAATAAGGCTTTACGTTTACTGGAAAAAGCTGTAAGCATCGATCAATCTAGTTTTGCGCAAGTCGCTCAATCATTAGAAACCTGTCATTCGGAGACCCAAGAGGCATCGGCGCTGCTGGAATCCTTGCTGGAAGCTTGCTCCGATGGCCCCAGCCAGTTGGATACCATAGAAAGACGGCTCAGTAAAATTCGGTCCTTAACCCGCAAGCATAACTGCATTGCGGACGAGTTACCCGCTATTCTGGATAAAATTGAGCAGGACTTACAACTCATCGATAATTCGGAAATTAAGCTTAAGGAACTGGAAGCAAAGACGCAGCAGGCTCGTGAGCAGTATTTGCAGGTATGTTCTAGTCTTTCGGACGTGAGATTAAAAGCTGCTGCTGAGCTGGATAAAGCCATCATTCACGAGTTCATCCCCCTGAAACTCACCCAAGCTCAGTTCAAGACCGAGATCAACCGTCATCCCGAATCGCTTTGGGGCCCTTCGGGTTTTGATCAAGTTAAGTTCATGGTGGCCACTAACAAAGGCACCGAGTTTGGTGATTTAAAAACCATCGCGTCAGGAGGCGAAAGGTCGCGTTTCATGTTGGCTTTGAAAGTAATCCTATCCAAAACAAGCACCATACCCACTATTATTTTCGATGAAATCGACAGCGGTATTGGCGGCGCCACAGCCCGCGCTATCGGTGAACGCTTGGCAAGACTGGGCGAGAGTTTACAGGCTTTGGTTATCACTCACTCGCCCCAGGTGGCATCTCTTGCACATCACCATTGGCGTGTGGAAAAGGCTAGCAACGAGCTGGATACAGCTACCAATGTGGTTCAGCTTACGCCTGAACAACGCCGTGAGGAAATCGCCCGCATGCTTGCCGGTGAAGACATCACCCAAGAAGCCCGCGCCGCAGCCGATCGCCTCATGCAGGTGGGATGAGTAAGAAAAATGAAAAAGATTAACTATACATTTGAAGTGTCACAATCAAATACCCAAGCCTACACATGTCATCCCCGCGCAGGCGGGGATCCAGCGCAAAAGTGCGGCGAAGCTGCTGCAATATTTTCTATACTGAGTCTCTACGAGACACATTTTGTGCTGGATTCCCGCCTACGCGGGAATGACACAAGTAGGGCTGTCAGCTAATGTACAACATTAGCATCCCAATCGAATCATTGACGCCGGAACAAGCTCATCAGGAGCTTGTTCGCTTACGCGATGAAATTTTACTGCATGACGAACTCTATTACCTTAAGGACATGCCCACCCTCAGCGATGAGGAATATGACGAGCTTCGCAAACGCAATAATTCCATTGAGAAGAGATTTCCCGACCTGGTCTTGTCGGATAGCCCTTCTAAGCGGGTTGGCATTTCGCCCAAATCCAAGTTTGGTAAGATTAGCCACGACATTCCGCTTTTGTCACTGGACAATGCCTTTACCAACGAGGATGTGGAAGATTTTCTTAAGCGCGCTGCTCGTTACTTGGGCCTACCCCAGGATACCCAACTGGAAGTGGTGGCAGAACCTAAGATTGATGGATTGTCAGCTTCTTTGACTTATGAAAACGGCCGCTTCATCCGTGGGGCAACGCGCGGTGATGGTATGGTCGGTGAGGATATTACACAAAACCTGCTGACCATCAGCGATATACCTGTTGAGCTCAAATCAGCCCCCTTCACTGCACACTTGGAAATCCGTGGCGAAGTTTACATGACTCACAAGGATTTTGCAGCTCTTAATGAAAATAGGGAAAAGGAAGGACTACAGCTGTTCGCTAATCCTCGCAATGCAGCCGCAGGATCGGTGAGGCAGCTGGACGCCATGATTACCAAATCCCGCCCCTTACACTTTTTCGCCTATGGCGTGGGACAGATTCCTAATGACTTAAAGATTGATACCCACCTTCACCTTTTGCAGCAGTTAATCAATTGGGGCTTTAAAGTCAGCGACTGGCACACTCTCTGTCAAACTGAAGCGATGATATTTAAGCTGCACGAAGACCTCTATGCCGCCAGACCTGATTTGGGTTATGACATTGATGGGGTGGTTTATAAAGTAAACCGACTGGACTATCAATCGCGGTTGGGGCAGGTTTCTCGCTCACCCCGTTGGGCCATTGCTCATAAGTTTCCAGCGCAACAGGGCGAAACCAGACTAGAAAAAATTGATATTCAAGCAGGCCGTACGGGCACATTGACGCCGGTGGCACACTTAACACCCATTACAGTGGGAGGTGTAGTGGTTTCACGAGCCACCCTGCATAACGAAGATGAAATCCAGCGCAAAGACATTCGCGAAGGCGACATGGTCATCATCCAACGCGCCGGTGATGTGATTCCGCAGATTTTGGGATACGTTAAGGACAAACGGCCCACAGACTCCAAGCCATTTGTTTTCCCGACCACCTGCCCCATATGCCAAAGCCATGCGGTTCGCATCGAAGGCGAAGCCGCGCGCAAATGTACCGGCGGTCTCATATGCCCAGCACAACTAGTTTTGCGTTTATATCATTTTATCTCCCGCTATGGATTTGACATCGACGGCTTCGGCCAAAAGCAAATGGAAGAGTTCTTTGAAAAAGGTTGGATTAAGACGCCGGCGGATATTTTTCGTTTAGAAAGGAAAAACAACCAGTCCATGCAACCTATCCAAACATGGGATGGCTGGGGCGCCAAATCTGCAGAAAACTTATTCAAATCCATCGAAGAAAAACGCCGCATCAGCCTGGATCGTGTGATCTATTCTTTAGGTATTCCCCAAATTGGTCAAGCCACAGCAAAACTATTAGCTCGCAACTATGGCAGTTTTAGTAACTGGCGTTCGCAAATGGAAAATGCGTCTGCAAGTTCTGATAATCCGGCGCGTGACGAATTACTAACTATCGATGGCATCGGCCCTACAACAGCCGAGGACTTGTGTGCATTCTTCTTAGAACCTCATAACCAAACCGTATTAAACGAATTGGCCCAAGAGCTAAACATCGAAGACGTAAAAGTCCCAAGCCACTCTGGGTCACCCATCGCTGGCATGTCCATCGTGTTCACGGGCAGCCTCACCAAATTCTCCCGCGAAGAAGCCAAAGCAACCGCTGAAAGCCTAGGCGCCAAAGCTTCGTCCGCCGTCTCCAGCAAAACCAACTATGTAGTGGTGGGCGAAAACCCAGGCAGCAAAGCAAAAAAAGCACAGGAACTGGGCATCAAAATGCTGACAGAGGATGAATGGTTGGAGTTGATTAAGGTTTAAAATGCTTAATTTTCCTTGTTTCCACCCCAGTTAAGCCATTCAAGAAACTTAGCTACTGATAGAAGGTTAAAGCTTGTCCATTCATTTTTATCATTGTTAGAGACCTGTATAATCGTATTGCTACAGATCGTATTCACAGCCTCTCTAAATTCTGGAACACTCATGCCAAAGGATAGCTCTAGATCCGTTCTGGCAATGGCACCGTCTTTGCTTGATTGAATGGTAAAACGTAGATTCTGACCACTTACATATTCCCCTTTGGTCATAAAACTAAAGTCCTCCAGATGGAAGCTCTTACGAGACGAGTATACTATACGATCAGTATTGCGCTCTAGATAAAAGCCATTATAGAGTTTATATGTTACATGCCCTATCACTTCCTCATCCCCACATGTAGCCTTCAGTTGACCACTTAACAATATAGAAAGTGCGACAAGTAATAAATTTCGCATGATGCGTATCCCCTATGGTTGATATTATGGGGAGCTTAGGTGAGGCTGATCGAAAAGGCAACTGTCATTTAAATTGTTTTGCTGCGAGCACCCTCAAAGCACACAGTTAGTATCTCTGAGGGTGATGAGTGACTTTTATTAGTACGTTATGTAACCCTGATCCGAAGCGGATGAATCATCAGAATCGTAATAGTATTCCCTTTGAACTCGATTATCGGAAATTATGATTCGTGTTACTGCTGGAGCATCTGGTGTACTTATGGCTACTTCCTCAGTAGAATCATCCCAAAATCCTACATCATCCATGACAAAAGAAGCATCCGCTTGGGCTGATATTGCAGGCTCAGAAGTCTGGTCGGATTCATCTTCATTGTCGTTTACAAATTCTTCAGCTGCAGGTGTTACTTGATCTACAACCACATCAAGTAAATTGTCTGCTGCTGCTGCTGCGTCTGCATCCGAATCCCAATCATCAAAAAATTCCACATCATCATCTTGGATTGAGGCCACTTCTTGATTTGTCACCGGCACCACTTCGTCAGCTATCTGAGCCGGTTCTTCATCAGACACAGGTGATACTTCTTCAACAACCGAAACTTCATCGTCTGGTTCAAAGGCATTCATAACCCTTGTCAGTTTTGTTTTGAGATCGGTTAGCGTTACAGAAGCAAGATTCATATAGTTCTCAATAAGAGCCACTGTTTCGGCAATGCTTGTTAAATCCGCCTGCGTAAGATTTATTTCCCCTTCGTCATCTGAGACGAGCACTGTCTCGTCAGTTGATGCAGTACGTTGATTAAAATCATCAATAATTAAATCCTGGTTGGTAACAGGCCTAGTGGACGCACCGGGATAAAAGTCATAATCATCTATTTGATCTGATGCATATGAATGTCCAGATATAAGTAAGGTCGCCAAGATAATTGATGTCTTCTTCATAACTATTCGCTCCTTGCGTTTGCTTTAGATTTAATTCTGCATAATTTGACTACAGTAATATTTAATTTATTAAACAAATACCCACCTTACAACATCTAGTATTTATATTTTTTTCTTAACTATTTATTAGCATTATTTTAATTTTATTAGTTTATATTATGATTTTTTTCTGAGACTAAGTTCCACTAATTAATTACCATTGCCAAATTGGCATATAACTTTGCAAATTTATTATTAATGATAAATACGACTACTGTTATTCAGAAATTATTTTTCTTCTGGCACTTGACAAATCAGAACAGCGCTACCACATATATTATAGAGGTTGTTGATATACAGCTTTGTTTTTACTTTATTGTGTAAAGGAGCACTAAGATGAATAAGTTTATTTTACCAGCAGTCATATCCCTATCCTTGCTTTTGGCCAGCTCAAGCAACGTTCATTCAACAGAAGTTGATAACGCTGTACCCGATGAAGCTATCACTCACAGCATTAGATCAGCTGTGGTAGCTAAGGAAGAAGCGAAAGATGGCTCCAAGCAAGTGCTTGCTCAATTGGGCGAGACTGCAAAAGAAATTGGTGGATCTTTTCCTACTGATTACATGACAGTGGCCACAGCTGTTGAGCTGAAGGTTACCCAAGCATTGGAAGAACGCCGCAAGCAAGGCTTGTCTACCAATAAATTTGTCGAAAAATTTGTCGAAATCGGCTATCGCATCAAGTTCATGGGACCTATGCTAGTATTTATGGGCAAAAGAGTTTTATGGCCCGTAGGTAAATTAGTAGCTGCTCTATAAGCACAACCAAACCAAAAGGCCCCTCACTTCATTGTGATGGGCCTTTTTGTTGACTAAATTGCGACCCCATTGCATCCAATTTAGAACAACAGTACAATGACTCAATGACAACTAGAAACCATCCATGAACTTCCAACCCATACTCTATGTAATAGGCTTACTTCTTCTTGCGCTTGGCGTATTAATGATTGCGCCTGCCATATTGGATTGGGCGACCAATGATCCTGCTTGGGTGTTATTTGCGGAATCCGCAGCTCTTACTCTTCTGTTTGGAGCCCTTTTCGTATTTGCCAATCGACCCAGTGGTGAAGTGGAGCTCTCCTTGAGGGAGACTTTCATACTGACCACAGGCGCATGGCTAGCGCTATCGTTATTTGCCAGTCTACCATTTGTCTTCAGTACAGTAACACCATCTTACGCGGACTCGCTTTTTGAAGCTATCTCAGCACTGACCACCACAGGCGCCACGGTTATCGTCGGTTTGGATTATGCACCAAAAGGCTTGTTGCTATGGCGAGCATTGCTACAGTGGATGGGCGGCATAGGTATCATCGTGATGGCTATGACTGTTTTACCACTGCTGCGAATCGGCGGAATGCAGCTGTTCCGCAGTGAGTTTTCCGACAGATCCGAAAAGGTTCTTCCCCGCGTCTCCCAAATCACCAAAGCTATTTTCTGGACCTACTCTGGCCTTACAGGAATCTGCGCCATGCTTTTGTTATTTGCGGGCATGAGCTCCTTTGATGCTATTTGCCATGCTTTCACGTCCGTTTCTACCGGTGGCCTCACCAACTACGATCGCTCCATTGCTCACTTTAATAGCAGCCTCATCGAACTGATTTTGATGGTTTTCATGGTTTTGGGCGCAGCCCCTCTTATTTTACAAGTGCGAGTTCTATATGGCGACTATGGCGCCCTCTGGCGAGACAGTCAATTCAGGACATATCTGCTACTCTTCGTCTTGGCCGTCCCCACTACACTGGCTCTTTTCCGGTGGTGGACCAGTTCACTACCCTTCCTCCAAACCACCAGACAGACCTTTTTCAACTATATCAGCATCATGACCACCAGCGGCTATGTATCCGCGGACTACGACCATTGGGAGTCATACGTCATCGTCCTTTTCTTAGGCGCCATGTTTATCGGTGGCTGCACTGGCTCCACCGCCGGTGGCTTCAAGATCTTTCGCCTGAAAATCGTCTATGCCCTCACAAAAGTACAGATGTACAAACAATACAAAACCCACGTGGTCAGAATCCCCACCTACGACGGCCAAGAAATTGCCATGCCTATTATTCTATCGGTGGTTACATTCTTAACCCTGTTTTTCCTCTCGTTCGGACTGCTCTCTTTAGCGGTGGCGGCCACCGGCCTGGATTTCCTCACCAGCATCTCAGCCACCGCAGGCTGCCTTACGAACACAGGCCCAGGTTTTGGGCACTTGGTGGGCCCTATGGGGAATTATGCGCACTTGCCCTTATCAGCTAAATGGATTCTGATGTTTGCGATGATCCTGGGGCGGCTAGAACTGATCACGGTACTGGTTTTGTTTCGCCCTAGCTTTTGGCGGAAATAAAGTAGGCAACATAGGCAAAATAATTTTAGGTAAAACCACTCCCACCAGATTACTGGTGGGAGTTTTTATGCCTAATTGGAATATTTTGCAGGATTCTTGACCAAGATATACACCACAGAAATGACACCCAGTATATAACAATAGTATACATGAGGCACCACACTCAAAGGCGACACACCCACAATAACGCTGACTAACAGAACTTGTGCACCGTAGGGCAATATACCTTGGAAGACACAGGAGAAAATATCAAGCCAAGCGGCACTGTAATGCGGCTTGATATGGCACTTCTTAGAGATATCACGTGCCATTTCTCCACAAACAATGATAGCGATGGTATTATTTGCAAGCAAGATATCCAATATGGACACCATTTTGGCTATAACCAATTGAGCTAATTTTTGATTGCCTTTCTTACTAATCCAACCAGCAAGAACACTGGCTAATTGTTTTGTTGAATTACCGGCCAAACCTGCAAGACCACCTACCATCAAAGCCAGGAGCACAACCTCATGCACATGGGAAAAGCCTTTAGCAATATCCTGACTATATAGAAAAGGATCGTATTCAGACCAAAAGCACCCGACCACCCCTGCAAAAACTAAGCTCAGTACCAGGGTGACGAACACATTGACGCCTGAAATAGCCAATACTAATAGAAAGATATAGGGCGAAACCAGAACGAGTGAATAATCATTCACTACAGCTTGAAGTGGGACCTCCATGTTAAAAAATAAAATAAGTATAGTGATACTTGAAGCAAACAGCGCAACGACTGCATTCAACTTCAGCTTGGCCTTCATATCAGCTTCTTGTGACATAACTGCGGCTATGGTTGTGTCTGAAATAATGGACAAATTGTCTCCAAACATCGCGCCACCTACAACAGTTGCGGCACCCAACGCCGCAGGACATGCACCTTGCAGACTCAGCCCAGCAACTATAGGTGCCAGAGTCGCTATGGTGCCAACAGACGTGCCAATAGCGGTACCGATAAAGGCTGACGCTAAAAACAGACCTATGAGAATATACTCTTTAGGCACAAGAGCTAACGTCATATTAACCGCTGCATCAACACTTCCAATGCTGCCCGTAACAGAACTGAAAGCCCCAGCTAACAGAAAAATGATACACATAGTGATGATATCCCTATGACGTACCCCATCAAGAAAAATCTTTAACCTCTCCTCAACCGCTCCGCTATGCAGTAACCACCCCAAGATAATGGCAGGAAGAATGGCCGCCACCGGTGAAAGTTGATAAAATGCCTTCTCTACCCCCAAGATCGTAAAATATACTCCGCTGCCAACATACAACAGAACAAAAAGCAAGATTGGCAAAAAGCCTACAAAGAAATGCATAGCTTCACTCCATATTTTAAAGTCAATTTTTTAAAGAAAATTAGGAAGTCGCGTTAACAACGCGCAATATGAAAATTAGCCCCGACGGGACATTCGGAGCGTAAAAAAATCTGTTGTGACATTTGACTTAAAATCCAAAGCAGCCCCTTTTAAATGATGTGCAATTGCTTATGCGATCTATATACATCTCGATTACATTACCCTAACTTCCTGTTGCAAGACAATGATTTTCTAATGAGCATAAAAATTTATATGCGCTAAGGGTGGTTGGTGAACTATTAAAGCTGCTTGCGCAGTGATGCCAATAAAGAGTAAGATCGCCAGAATGGAAGCAAGTCAGATTCCTTTCAGATCAATCTTTTAAAACGAACTAGCTAGATTCACACATGACTTACGAAAGCTTAAACTACATAATTTCTATGATTGGCACTGTCGCATTTGCTGTAACAGCCGTGCTAGATATAAGAGAAGAAAACGATATTGATGTGTTTGGCGCCATGGTGTTTGGCTTAATCACTGCTGTTGGCGGCGGCACAATGCGTGACATCACACTAGGCGTCCCCGTCTTCTGGTCCATACAACTTGATTATATCTGGTTTGCAATTTTTTCCTCATTTCTGGCCTTATATGGTCGGAAATTTTTTGCTGCTCCAAAAATGTATAGGATTATGCTCTACTTGGATGGACTAGGCGCAGCTACATTTGGCGTCCTTGCCGCTGAAAAAGTTTGGGACCTGGGTTTTGGCTTGCCAGCAGCACCAGTCATACTAGGTGTCCTAACTGCAATCGGAGGGGGCCTACTCAGAGACGTCTTAGCGGGGAGAACAACGCTTTTAATGCGTCCCGAATTGTATGCCGTACCAGTAATGCTAGGATGCACTTCATTTGTTATTGCATTAGAATATTTTCCTGAACACCGGATCATGGCTGAGATCGTGTGCATTCTAGGGATATTTATCATAAGGGTGTCCTCACTTTATTGGAAAATATCTATGCCAATGTTTGCAAGAACCGGATAAATTGGACTTTATGTATGTTTCAAGCAGTGGGACACGTACTTAAAAGTGCCATTTGCACAGCATAATGCATTGGAAGCAGCGAAAGGTTTCAATTTTATTTGTGAACCATATGGGGTTTACCATTGTTGCTGCTGAGAATACATTACTATTTCCATGCGAAGAAGGTTCACAAAACACGACGCTCAATATGCGAACGTTAGCAGCCTTATACATTGATAAAAATCACACAACGGTAAATAACCCTTCTCATTGCCCCACATATTTCGTATAATGAAGTTATGAACACACTCCTAGAGCTTCTTGGTGAGGTCACATTTGACACCGTCTGAACACGAAGCGATCACCTACCTTGAATTTGAAGATAACAGTCTTTTGTCATCACTTTTTGGTGATCATGATCAACATCTATTAAAAATCGAAAAAGAACTGGGCGTCAGCGTTGTGGCACGAGGAAACCAAGTGGTGGTTTCGGGCACACCTGAGGGTGTTGCTGTTGCGCAAGCGGCTTTAAAAAATTTATACCAAAGACTGCTTAAGGGACTATCTGTAACCAATGCGGAGGTAGATGCTGAGATGAGAATGGCCACAACAACGGAATCAACTGCAAGTCAGATCCCTGCTCGCAAAGAGGGCGATGAACTTCAAATAGCCACACGCAAGCGCGTTGTGACGCCCCGTTCGAAGGGGCAAAAGAGATATATTGAATCATTGCTTACCCATGACCTGGTTTTTGGGGTTGGCCCTGCGGGAACGGGTAAAACATACCTGGCCGTTGCGGTGGGTGTTTCTTTGCTCCTGCAGGGTAAGGTGGATCGCATTATCCTTTCAAGACCCGCCGTGGAGGCTGGAGAACAACTGGGCTTTCTTCCTGGCGACATCAGGGAAAAGGTAGACCCCTATTTGCGCCCCCTTTATGATGCTTTGCATGACATGATGCCCAGCGACCAGGTGGAAAAACGCATGGATAGCGGCGAAATTGAAGTGGCGCCTTTGGCTTTCATGCGCGGTCGCACCTTAGCCCATTCTTACGTGATTTTAGATGAAGCTCAAAATACCACCACCATGCAGATGAAAATGTTTTTGACGCGTTTAGGCGAAGGCTCATATATGGTGATCACAGGCGACATGACTCAAGTAGACCTAAAAAACGGCCAGAAATCTGGGTTGGCGGATGCCCTAGACATTTTACAAAACGTTGACGGCATCTCAACAATTTATCTTGATGAAAAAGACGTTGTGAGGCATCCTCTTGTAACAAAGATAGTGGTTGCATACGGAAAACATGATGCCAAGTAATTCGTCGCTTACATTCAGGGTGTTTTAAAGTTAAAATGTCCGCAAACCTAGATCTTACTATAGTGCTAGAAACCGGCCGCTGGACTGAAGTCTTGCCCGATTACGAATCCATGATTCAAATGGTCGTCAGCGAAACTCTCATCACTTTAGGTCAAATAGATCAACCCAGGGCAGCCAGTGTTGTTTTGGCTGATGACGAATTCTTGCAAAAGTACAATTTACAATTCCGCGGCAAAGATAAGCCAACCAATGTTCTGTCTTTTCCAGCTGACAAAAGCATGCATTTTGTGGATAACATTGACAATATGGGAGATATCCTTATATCTCTCAGCACGTTGGAACGTGAAGCGGTAGAACAAGAGAAATCCTTTGAAGACCACTTCAAGCACATGCTCGTCCATGGCGTGCTCCATTTGCTGGGACATGATCATCTAGAGGATGATGAGGCAGAAAAAATGGAAGCCCTAGAAATTACTATATTGCTAGCCCTAGGGGTGGCAAATCCATATGAACATAAAGAAAAGGTGTCGTGTTGATACGTCGTTTTAAAGATATACTCAAGATCCTTCGAAAACCGTCGTCGGACAAAGAGGGCTCCATCCGGGAAACCATTGAAGAGCTCATAGATGAAGAGTCCGAAGAACAATCGGAGCTTACTGAGCACGAAAAAAAGCTGCTATCCAACGTGCTGAGCATGCAAGAGCTCACCGTAGATGATGTGGCGATACCTCGGGCCGATATGGTCAGCGCTTCGGTCGCTGACAACTATTTATCCATTCTAGACCTCTATGAAAAGTCAGGCTTTTCCAAGTTCCCCATCTATGGCGAAACACTAGATGACGTTTTGGGCTATCTAAATATCCAAGATCTCCTTAGATTTGCACCTGATTTTGATAAAGTTGAAATTGAACCTCTCATCAAAGAAGTGCTATTCGTCCCAGAATCCATGCAGCTCATGGACCTGTTGCTGCAAATGCGTGCCACACGTGTGCAAATGGCTATTGTGGTCGATGAGTATGGTGGCGTGGATGGTTTAGTCACTCTTTGGGATGTGGTGCAAGAGCTGATTGGCGAAACCGATGATGAAGAAACTGCTGACAAAAGTACACAAACAACCAAGTTGTCCGACGGCTCGCTCATAGCTAACGCCCGCATGGAACTTGAAGATTTCGAAAAAGAATTCGGCCCCTTTTTAACGGATGAAGAACGTGAAGAAGAGGAAAACGATACCTTAGGCGGATTAATAACCTCGCTCATAGGCCGTGTTCCCACACGTAAAGAAATTATCGCACATCCTTCAGGCATCGAGTTTGAAATCCTTGAAGCCGATCCTCGCCGCATTATTCGCGTACGTGTCCATTTTAAAAATCGCAAGGAAAGCGAACCAATAAAAGATGAGTAAGATTGGTAATTTAAGACCCGCCAAGCAATATGCATTAGCGGCTGCTTTGGGTATGTTGGGCGCTTTGGCGTTTCCTCCGATTAACTTTATTGTAGCTCCTTTCATAGCCTTTCCTGCGTGGCTCTATATGCTGGAAAGCAACCAAGATCAGTCATGGAAAAGGCATTTTTCCTTAGGCTTCTGGTTTGCTTTAGGCTATTTCACCGTTGGCCTATATTGGATCACATTTGCCTTGGGCGTGGACTTAAGCATTTTTTGGTGGCTCATTCCCTTTTCTCTGTTCGGCATCCCTACAGGACTGGGTGTGTATGTAGGTATTATGAGCGTCTTGCTTAAGCTCACCAACAGCCGGGGCATATCTCGTTGCTTCTTCTTTGCGGCCTTATGGACCACTGGTGAACTGGCTTGGGGCACTGGCCCGATGGCGCTCCCTTGGAATCCCTTAGGCTCCATCTGGACAGGGTTTGAACCCATGTTGCAAACTCTATCCATTTACGGCATATATGGCCTCACATTGGTGACTGCACTGCTGGTCAGCCTTCCCACTTTACTGCGCAAGAATCAGTTTAAACCTGGACGTATTGCTTATATCACTAGTATGTTATGTCTCTTCATACTAGCCAGTGGCTGGGGTATCATTAGGCCCACCAGCACGCCTGTACATTACAAGGAAAACCCGCCCGTTGTAAGGCTCGTCCAACCCTACATCCCACAAGATTTGAATTGGCAGCCGGCCCGTGCTCAGGAGCAATTCCGTGACCTCATACAACTGTCAAGCGAACCGGGTGAACTGAAGCCGAATATCATTATCTGGCCAGAATCGGCCCTACCCCTGCTTTTAGGTGAAGACCAAGTGGCAAGAGAAGTGGTGGCACGCATGCTGCCGGAAAATGGTTATCTGCTTTCTGGTTCTTTGCGTCGGGAAAGAGTACCTGACGAGAAGATGAAAATATATAACAGCCTGATTATGGTCGGTAGTGATGCTAGTGTGGTCGCCACCTATGACAAACACCACCTTGTTCAATTTGGCGAATACCTACCCCTTCGTTCTATCATACCCAGCTCTATCACCAAAATTACCTCGGGCGATAATGATTTCTCGAGGGGACCTGGCCCTGCAACAGTTTCATTGGATTCTATTCCCTCTTTTAGTCCGCTAATCTGCTTTGAAGGCATATTTTCAGGTGAAGTCGTCGCACCCGGACCACGGCCAGAGTGGCTATTGAACATTACCAATGATACGTGGTATGGCAATAGCTCCGGTCCCTATCAACATTTACAACTGTCCCGCATGCGTAGCATAGAAGAAGGCTTGCCCATGGTCAGAGCCGTCAATTCAGGCATCTCAGCCGTTTTTGATTCATTTGGCCAAGAAATCGCTCGCAAAGGTCTTCTTGTAAGAGGTGTGCTGGACGTACATCTTCCACCTGCATTACTTGAACCCACTATTTTTGCTCAATATGGCCATCTTATCTTTATGTTAATGATGGTGGCTGTGGTAGGATTTGCCTTATTAACTAGAAGAGTGTAGAAGAGTTAAATGTCTGAATTAATGAAACTATACGGCCGTAGACGTGGCCGTCGTTTGCGCGATACACCCCAACAACTCATGGATGAGTTGCTACCTACCCTCTTGGTGCATTTGCCCGAGGAAGGCCAGCTAGAGCTGCCTGCAAAACCCATATGGCTTGAAATTGGTTTTGGTGGCGGAGAACATCTTCATGGACAAGCCATTATTAACCCAGACGTACTTCTCATCGGCTGCGAAGCTTTTATAAATGGCATTGCAGCATTGCTTCAACTACAGAACGATAATCCAGCGCACAATTTACAGGTGTTTCCAGAAGACACCAGACTACTGATCAACAAGCTACCCGATCATTGCCTGAGTCGCGTTTTCGTCTTATTCCCAGATCCCTGGCCCAAACAGCGTCACTTCAAAAGAAGGTTGTTGTCTGATTCATTTTTAACCACACTAGGCCGCATCATTAAGCCCGGCGGTGAGCTGTTAATTGCAACGGATGATGATAGTTATGCGGAATGGATCGAAGATAAACTAGCTAAACAAAAGCTCTTCGACGGACCTTTGGGTGATATTCATATACAGCCAGAAGGTTGGGTACGAACTCGCTATCAGGCCCGCGCAGAACGACTGAAAAATATCTGCCGATTTTACTCCCTCAAGAGAAAATAGCAGCTCAATTTTCATGTTTGACAATCAGTGCTTCGTCGGTTTATACATCCTAAATATTTAAGTGAAAGGAATGTTAAGAATATGAAATTTAATCCATTAACCATGACTCTAACCATAAGCGTTCTCAGCCTGGAAGCCGCAAACGCTTCTTACAAAGAGCCCTATGCAGCTCAAGAACTGAGACCCAGCGAAAGATTTAGAGTTGCTTCCGAACAAACCTATTATAACAATACGCATAATCGGCCCGCTCCAAGTAGGGTCTTAGTGGAAAAAAACGCACCTACATTTGCGGAAAATCACACTCAGATGGTTCGGAATTTGGATAGTTTCTTTACCACAGGAGCAACTAATGCTGAAACGGTCAAAACGGTGGGAAAAGAACTTATAACCATTATTTCGCAAGAAACCAGTGCTCTTGCTAAAGATCCAACAGCCAAAAGTTATGAAAGAACCAATGATTTATTAATATTAACACTTCAAGCATTTAAAACATTTTGTTGGGGTGCCGCCAACGGAAATTTTAAGAATGATAAAACGAGAAGTGAATTTTCATGCATCCTTGATCAATTATTAAAAATTTGCAATGATGGCCCACTGTCAAAGTTCCCGGATGCTATCAGCAAGGTAAATGAAATCTACAAACTCCTCTTCAAAGCTGAGGCTTGATTCTTTTAGCCCCGGCAAGCGTCGGGGCTATTGATGCAAGTGTGCATACTGCATTAAGAAAACGCCCATATGGTCGTTCATATCTAACAGCCTCGATGCTTCCAGATAATCATAAACAGCTTGCGAATCACCCAGCAATGTGGCCACCAGACTGTTCTGTCGAATTTGCGTCAGAATAGACACTCGATCAGCGCTTTGTGCAGATGAAAGACTATACCCCAACTCATTAATCACATGATAATTCAGACACTGAGAGCTCAGATTCTGAACCAAAGCTAATCTCTCACTCGACTGTCTGGGCATCGTGGTTATGTTTAATAACTTAGCCAGCGGTGAAGGTTGCAATATGGTTTTCAAGCAGGCACTTACCTGAGAATTTTTGTGAATTTTGTCTAGGTCTAGACTAGTTTGGTGGAGCATGTCTTCAATCCAACACCTGATCAAAACCAAATCCTTATCCTCGAATGACCCCTCATACTTCTTGAGTAGAGCCTTTAATTGGGAACGATATTTTTTATGCTCACGATAGCTTACATCGGGATGACAAGGCGTCTGAGCAGCCAGCACTTGCAATTCATTAAAGAAAGAATTAGAAGTCTTACTGGTTGTCAGGTTTTGATTTAGACGCGACAGCTTCCAATCTTTAACCTCTGGCTCTAACTGGGACACCTGATCAATATACGCAAGATCATGTGTAGCCAACAGTTTTCCAGCCTCTAAGGCAGCAATTCGATGCCCAAGACATCCTGCTGAAACCAGTAAAGCATATTTTTCTTGTAAATCTTTTGACTCTTGAGCTGTCCGATACCATGCATGCATTTTTGCAGCAATATGAGAAGGTACATCCTTTGGCGTCCAAGCCTCATGATCGTATGAAAAATAGACCATGGAATCATAATCAACCAGTGGTAGAGCAGCTATCAATTGGGAAATCTTGACTAAATCCGGAGAAAAGTATGAATCGGATTCTATTGAACGGGCACCTTCTTGAGAGCCCATTCCCTCTTCTTCATACAAACTCGCACTAGCTGTGTTGACAAGCAATAATAGAGCAGCAGAATTACATATACTTCTTAACATCACACACCCCTCAGAATCAAAAAAGACGTTACTTTAGTGAGCATTACGTCCATATAAAATCAAGAAATTAATAAAAGAGGAAAGAATTTAAGAATTTAACAACATATATAAAATCGCAGGTCTTAGATTTATAAAATCGCCACTTTTCCCCTTGACTAAAGCATGTAACATCTTAGAATCCTAGTTGAATTATGGGTAAATGATCAAACATTTTAGAGTCTTAGGAAAATACGATTATGAATAGAATATTTTTATCTGCAGCACTAGCCATTGCTTTTTCAGTACCCGCTATCTCCAGCAAACCACCTGTGGATGAGGATAAGCTTTATCCGGCGAGGCAGACCATTATAAATGCTTGCGATAAAACCACCAGAACGAATCATGGCAAAAAAGGCGGCTTGAGGAAAGAACAAGGCAAAGCGATTAACGGGGTGCTTAACTTATATCTGAATGGCCTCATAACCAAGGAACAATTTTTTGTTTGCGTTGACGATCTTGTAACTAACAGAACTATTCTGGGCAGGCACGCGGCCAAGATTAAAGAACTCGTCAACGAAAAGAAAAGGCCTAATTTTTCTATAGCCAAGCGAGGTGAAGCTGGCCATGAAAAAATGAAATCGGCCTACCGGATAATTAGTAAGCAGAACAAAGCAATTTTCAATAGAGGTTATAGAACCTCTAACGGTCAGATGGTTAGCCCGGTCGACTTGCAGCTGAGTTCTTCTTGTGCTGATTCTTGGAAATACGCGCTTCGTAATGTGCCTAGTTTAATACCCGGCACAGAACATACAGTCATTCAAGTTCAAGACCAAGACACCATTCATGGCGCGCAAGATCTTATAAATGCTGGTTGCTTAAAGGTTGCCATGCTGAACTTTGCTAACCGCCATTCACCAGGGGGCGGTTACGTAAACGGAGCAAATGCTCAAGAGGAAGACTTATGTCGCCGCACCACCTTGTATCCAGTACTGGACAATTTGAGGAATAAAGGACAGTATAGGATTCATCATGAAGAACTCATCTACACGCCAAATGTGAAAATATTTCGTGAAAGCCACCACCATAATTTTAAGTTGCTGGATCATCCGACTTCAGTACAAGTATTAACTCAAGCTGCTTACAACCAAAAACGAGGCGGTAAGCATGCTGATTGTGTTTCAGCACGTGAATTTGAAACGGGCACACTCAATAAGATCAGGCTGCAATTAAGGGTGGCTAAACAGAATGGTTGCGACGCCATCGTACTAGGCGCCTTTGGTTGTGGCGCTTTCCGCAATAATCCTGAGGTCGTATCGAATCTTTATGTACAAGTGCTGAATGAGGCAGAATTTGCTAACCAGTTCAGATTCATCCGCTTTGCCATTCCAGGTGGTGATAATCTGAACGTGTTTCGTAGAAATCTGGCGCCTCTGATAGGTCAATAGTTTGTAAGATTATTCTACCCCTCTTGCCGTTCGGTCTTCGGGTAAGGCACTGAAGCGTGGCAGAATTATGATTGTAACGGTACTAGGCCTGATCGTTAGTCATTCCTTTCATTACTATGGCAAGAATTCTAACTCTGCCCGCACGGGGGAGAAAGAATAAAGACATTTCTAAAAACTTAGATAAAAAACCTGGCCTTATGGTTGTTTGTTTTCCTAGAGCCATTAAAGTAGTTTTTGCCACTGCGCTTGGCTTTTGACCCATGGACATTTTCATATTTGCTTGAGCACCAAAACCACTGATAATGGGGCCAGGTGCAGACGCTATGACATCCACTCCTAAGGGCTTCATCTCGAGCCTGAATCCTTCTGCAAATGTTTGAATAAAGGCTTTCGTTGCAGCATAGTTTGATGCTCTTGGAACACCTTGAAAAGCCAGAAGCGAGCTCATCAGTATGATCCCACCTCTGCCTTGTTCTTTGAAGCGCTTGCCAAAATGATGACTCATCTCAATGACAGCCCGACAGTTCACATCTATCATTATAAGTTCTTGTGAAATATCTGCTTCAACAAAACTTCCGGATGTTCCAAAGCCTGCAGACGCTACAAAAAGACCTATTTCAAGCCCAAGCGTTTTCTTCAATAGATTTTGTATTTGATTGTTTTCGGAAAGATCACAAGGCAGAATCAATACTTCGATTGAATGCTGTTGTATGAGTTTGGAGGCTAATTCTTCAAGTAAGGCTTGTCGTCTCGCGACAAGCACAAGATTTAGTCCTAACTTGGCAAGCTCCAGAGCAAATTCGCGACCGATTCCTTCAGACGCACCAGTTACCAACGCCCAAGGACCGTATTTTGTTTTAAAGTTATCCGGTAAGGTCATAGATGCATCCTTACAAAGTTTATAGAATACTTTAACATTAAATTTGTATTTACAAAATAACAATGTATAAAATATCTCAATATTCGGCTAATAATAATAAAATAGCCCTACAACATTTTCTTCAAGTAATGCCCTGTATAGCTTTTTTTCACGGCAGCAACATCTTCTGGCGTACCCATGGCGACGATTTGCCCGCCGCCGTTGCCGCCTTCTGGGCCTAGGTCTATGACCCAGTCGGCGGTTTTGATGACGTCTAGGTTATGTTCTATAACCACCACGGTGTTGCCTTGATCTACCAACGCTTGCAGGACTTTTAATAGTTTGCGCACGTCTTCGAAATGCAAACCCGTTGTAGGTTCGTCTAGGATATAGAATGTTTTGCCGGTGGCGCGTTTGGAGAGCTCTTTGGATAGCTTTACCCGTTGAGCTTCGCCGCCTGAAAGTGTGGTGGCACGTTGGCCCACATGGATATAACCGAGTCCTACCTGAGATAGGGTTTTGAGCTTATCGCGCACCGACGGCATGGCGTCGAAAAACACCAAGGCTTCTTCCACGGTCATATCAAGTATGTCAGCGATGGATTTGCCTTTAAATTGGACCTCAAGGGTTTCGCGGTTATAGCGCTTGCCATGGCACTGGTCACATTGGACGTATACATCCGGTAAGAAGTGCATTTCGATCTTGATCACGCCGTCGCCTTCACAAGCTTCACATCGACCGCCTTTGACGTTGAAAGAAAAACGCCCTGCGGTGTATCCTCTGACTTTTGACTCAGGCAAGGCCGCAAACCAGTCACGAATTGGTGTAAAACAGCCCGTGTAAGTAGCTGGATTCGAACGAGGCGTTCTGCCAATAGGGGATTGATCAATGTCGATGATTTTATCAATATGCTCTACACCTTCAATACCATCGTGATCCCCTCCCCTGTCGCGGGCATCGTTCATGGTGTGAGCCAGTGCTTTGTATAGAGTCTCCACAACCAGCGATGATTTACCACCACCTGATACACCTGTTACACAGATAAATTTACCCAGCGGAAATTCAACGCTGAGGTTTTTCAAATTGTTCACCCGCGCGCCAACCACTTTGATGCACTTGCCTTCATGGCCTTGGCGCCGCGTTTTGGGCACTTCAATAGAACGCTTTCCAGAAAGATACTGGCCCGTCAAACTTTCAGATTCATCAAGAATATCTTGGAGCGTGCCTTGGGCAATGATCTTGCCACCATGGATACCGGCTCCGGGTCCCATATCGATCACATGATCGGCACAGCGGATGGCATCTTCGTCGTGCTCCACCACAATAACCGTGTTATCCAAATCCCGCAGGCGATTCAAGGTTTCCAGCAAACGATCGTTGTCCCGTTGATGCAAACCGATGGAGGGTTCGTCCAATACGTACAGTACACCGGTCAGACCCGATCCTATTTGCGAAGCCAAGCGAATACGCTGACTTTCGCCACCGGAAAGACTGCCTGATGATCGTGACAAAGTAAGGTAACCCAGTCCTACGTTGTATAAGAACTGTAGCCTCTCGTTGAGCTCTTTAAGTACACGATGAGCAATGTCTTGTTCTTTTTGCGACAACTTGGATGAGAGATTCTTCATCCATTCCAGTGCCTTATCGATGGCAAGTTCTGTGACTTGACTGATATGCATACCATCGATTTTGATGGCAAGCGCCTCAGGCTTTAAACGTTGCCCCTGACATGAGGGACAGGCTTGAATGGTTTGAAAGCGACCGAGCTCTTCCATCTGCTTGTTATTGTCATTGCCTTTCCAGCGGCGCTCCAGATTGGGGATTACCCCTTCAAAAGGTTTGTTACTGGAATATTGACGAGACTCGTCTTGCAACTTCATGGGTATTAGGTCAGCGCCCGAACCGTGAAGAATAGCGTCTTGCACCTTGGCACTTAGGTCTTTAAAGGGTTTGCTAGGGTCTTCGCCATAATGACGAACCACTGAGGAAAGCACTTGCTGATAATAGAAGGCAAAAGCAGTCTTCCAAGGTGCCACCATGCCATCGACAATGTTTAAGTTTTCGTCGGGAATGATCAACGTGGGATCAAAGGTGACTCTGACTCCAAGGCCATCACAGGTGGAGCAAGCTCCAAAGGGGCTGTTGAAAGAAAACAAACGTGGCTCAATTTCATCAATGGTAAAACCGGACACGGGACAGGCAAACTTGGTTGAGAACGTATGTCGTTCGCCACTATCCGCATGATCCACAAACACCAACCCATCCGCAAGGCCCACGGCAGTTTCCAGTGAATCGGCTAGACGGTTACCCATGTCAGCTTGAATGACCACACGATCCACCAACACTTCAATATCGTGCTTGGTTTTCTTGTTGAGCGGCGGCGTTTCTTCTATGTCATAGAGCTGGCCATCAATGCGTAAACGCTGAAAACCTTTGCGTTGCAAATCCATGATTTCACGCTTGTACTCGCCTTTGCGGCCCCTGATAATGGGAGCCAGAATATAGAGCCTCGTACCTTCAGGCAGCTCCTTGAGCTTATCCACCATCTGTGAGATGGTTTGGCTGGTGATAGGCAACCCCGTGGCCGGCGAATAAGGCACACCAATGCGTGCAAACAGCAATCGTAAATAGTCGTATATCTCGGTCACTGTTCCGACCGTTGAACGCGGGTTTTTAGAGGTGGTTTTTTGCTCAATGGAAATAGCTGGCGACAAACCCTCAATGGAGTCCACGTCAGGCTTTTGCATTAGCTCAAGAAACTGGCGCGCATAGGAAGACAAACTCTCCACATACCGGCGCTGACCTTCCGCATAAATCGTATCGAATGCAAGGGAAGATTTACCCGAACCACTAAGGCCCGTGATCACCACAAGTTTGTTCTTGGGAATGTCTACGTTAATGTTGTCAAGGTTATGCTCGCGAGCACCCCGAACTGAAATAAATGAAACCATAAGAATGTATTACCATTTTTTGAATTAATTGCCAATGTTTATCGCCATAAGCACTTAAAGTAGATTTTTTTACTGCCTATTGTCTATGGCGGACAACCAACTTTCCTTCGAGAATGTAATTCATATAGCACATGACTGCAAAAGCATCACTTTTACGTAAAAGATCTTAAATTAATTTTCGTCAGGCGAATTATGTGATATTAATGTTATGTTGATGTTGTTTATAGGATTTATCGAGCACGTGACTTATAAAATCCCCATTTATTTAACTCTGCTTCTTGTGCTATCTCCCATTTTATTAATGATATCCGTGCTGATTTTGTTAGTGATGGGAAGACCCATAATATTTAAGCAAGAGCGCATTGGCCTCAAACGGCGTCCATTCGTATTATATAAATTTCGTACTATGGATGAGGGACGAATTACCCAGTTAGGCAGAATATTGAGGTCCACGGGTCTTGATGAATTGCCGCAACTCCTTAATATGGTGAAAAATGAGATGACAGTAGTCGGCCCCCGCCCTTTAACGTTGTTTGACATTGAGCGTTTGCAATGGCAGAGCGCTCGTTATGATCTTCGTTGGGACGTTTTACCTGGAATCAGTGGTATTTCGCAGTTAACTCAAAAATGCCATCCCAAGATTACCATGTGCTGTGACAAATACTATGCTCAAAACAAAGGGTTTTGTTTGGATGCAAAAATTATACTGTGGTCGCTCGCCGTGCCTATGTTCGGAAAAGAGAAGGTTAAGAATTTATTTGTTAAGTGAGGAGTAAAAACATGAAAATACTTGTAAACGGCATAGGGAATATTGGCACCACGATGCTCGGTGTTCTTCACCGGTTTAAGGACAAATTGGGCATATCGCATATTTACGCACTCAAAAACCATATACAGGAATGGAACAAGGGTGATTTGGATATGTTACAAAATATGGGCATTGAAATTTGTACCAAAGAAGGAATCCATGCATACACCCCTATGCAGAATGTCATAGATTCAATTGATTATATATTTGATTGCACAGCCAATGGCCATGGGTTGAAAAATAAGGAGTGGTACAGCACTCTCCATAATTTAAAGGGTTGCTCGGCTCAAGGAAGTGAAAAAGGTTTTGGTGTGCCGTTCATGACAGGGATTAACGCAAACATTAACAAGAATGAGAAATATGTTCAGATTGTGTCATGTAATACGCATTCAATTGCAGCCTTGCTAAACGTCTTTGCTGGGCCCGATCTTAATCAATTGGTGGACGCCGACTTTGTTGTGGTTAGACGTTGTGAAGACATAGGCAATCATGAGCGTCTTGTAACCGCCAATGTTGTCTCTAGACATCTCCATTCCCAAATGGGGACCCATCACGCGGTCGATGCATTATGCCTTTACAATTCTATGGGGCTTGAGCCAATGATCACTTCATCTGATGTGACTACACCAAGTCAGCTGATGCATGGGGTTAGATTTAATATTAGATTACGGTCCCTGCCTGCGTCCATCAATCTTGTCAAGTATAACGAGTATGTTTCTACAACGTCAAAGTTTGACTCAAATATTATTTTTGATCAAGGTCGCCGCTATGGTTTTATGGGGAGAATATATTCGCAAGTTATAATAATAAGCAATAACTTGTTATATACAAACGATACAGTTAAGGGTTGGGCATTCGTACCACAAGAAGGAAATACAATTCTATCGTCCCTTCACGCCTACTTGCTTCAGACAGAGCATCCTAAAGCGGGTGATATTATTTCTGAGCTAGCTAGTACACTGATTAAACCAAACTGGTAGAAGATTGCACACCCCGCCTAGAAATCTATGGTTCCGGAACTGCGTAGTCCCTTTCACATCGTTAAGAAAAGAACCTCTTTAATATGAAATTGCATGGGGTACGAATCAGAGGGCCAGTGATATACTTAGAAAACCAAGACTGAACTTGTGGCACTTGATTGATATCAGTTTTGGTTTGGTGTATAAGCTCATAGCCATCCTCTTCAAGGGTCTGGAGGCCTTGGTAAATATCATAATTGGTGAGGCTGCTTGCCTCTTTTCCATTGATTTCGGACAACAAATAGATCATCGAAAAACGACCACAATCGCTCATGTTAACAACCTGGTCTCCACGGAAATAGTACCCATGATTCAGCCTCAGATTCAAAGATTCTGAGAATTTGGTAAACAATCTCAGGCATTTCTGTTCTAAAGGTTCCTTCAAGCCAAACAGAGCTTTCACATAAGGTCTTTCCACATTAAATGTGGGATCAACTACTTTAACCTTCAATGACTGATTGTCTGGATTAATGTTCATTGTGACACCACAGTAGTGCCCAATAACAGAAATATTACCACCGGACAAAAGTCCAGCTACTCTATTACACAGATTTTCCGACACTCCTGCTTCGCTTCTCAAAAGAAAATGAATATCCAAGTGGGTATTCTGAAACCTCTCGCTTAATCCCAACAGTCCGGTTTCATCATAAAAAGATTCTAAGCGATTCTCAGAAATTTCAAACCAAGAAGAAAACATTTTAAGAGACATGTGCTTTTTGAGGTCGCTAAATATGCCACTCCTTTTTGCCTCAAGTATTTCCTTCTGGGCGTTAAGCTCCTTTATCTGGCTCGCTTTTGTATCGTCATCGAGATCCGAATATCTTATATCGATGATTTTAATAGCTATGCCATGAATGCTATCAGACAATTGGTTTGTCACATTCCCATCCATCAGCTGTTCATAGCTATATTCTGTTTTCCGACCTTTTAAAGCGCAATCAATAGAACTTGCCTTATCTAACAATATGATGCTGACATTTCCTTGAGTTTCTTTATAGAGATATTGATATGTGGTCTTATGCTCAAGAACTTCAAGGTCCTCAACAGTTTGACCAGGATTTAAATCCAGATAGTTTTCATAGACTTTAAAACCCTTTTTAACTATATCGTCATAGGGTTTAAACCCGGCCTCGCCCTGAGCAGGAATATTTTTCTGAGTGCTACTGAACTCTCCAAGGTTCCAGCCGTCTACCAATTTTGATTTTAGATATTCGTGCATGTTATAGTCGTACGAGTCGTATCCTGCAACGGACGTCGTGTAGTACAATCCAGATATTCTTTCCTTAGTGAAATTTGCAAGACAACTTGTAAAAGATCGTGTCTGGGGGCCAACAAGAACAACAGCGTCACTGGCTGCGCATGGCGACAATAAGGAGGCAACCGTAATAAATTGAATAATATATTTGTTCATAACAAGTCCTTTTAAACAATAAAAAAATGAAATCATCAAATTCTAATATACAAGTAAGGCTTAATACTAGTTTTGTCAATATAATTATATAAGATAATGTTGGAGACGTGACCCTCTACCGCAACCAGATCCAATATCGCATGAAATTGGGGCGAAAAACTCTATTATCATTTTTTTTGTGTCGGTTTGATAAGGGTATATACGTAGGGCACTCTTTTGGAAGCACTTATAATCCAGCATAATTACTGCTCCAAAAAGATTAAACGAGTGATATGCACGTTTAAAGCCTATGGTAATGCCTTTCAAATATAATTCATTTACTTCGCCGTTACGCCGCCATCAATAACTAATTCGCTGCCGGTCATGTAGGAGGATTCATCAGATATGAGAAATAAAATGCCATAAGCGATTTCTATAGGTTCAGCCACTCTACTCATCGGAACTCCGGGAGTGAGATCCTCTCTTTTTAGACCTCTATCAACGGCTGCCTGAAATATGGGGGTCCATACAAATCCCGGATGGATAGAATTTACACGAATATTGTTTTCTGCATAAGCTAGGGCATCAGCTTTGGTCAATAGCCGGACACCTCCTTTTGAGGCAATATAAGCAGATGGCATAGCAGAGTTTCCGACTATACCTAATATGGAAGAGACGTTGACTATACTGCCGCCACCGTCCTCCTTCATTAGCGGCAACACGGAACGTGTACAGAAAAATACGCCACGCATATTCACATTCATCACATTATCCCACTCCTGAGTTGTGACTTTGTGAGTTTTGGGATTTGCACCCGATATACCGGCATTGTTCACCAATCCATCTATATGGCCAAATGTCTTGTGAATAGATCGCATAGTCTGATCAACTTCACTTTCGTCAGTAGTATCCATACGCCAGAATTTGGCAACGCCACCTTTTTTTGTAATTTGATCAACTACGAGTTGACATTTTTTCTGGTCCCTGCCCGTAACGGCCACTAAGGCACCTTCACTAGCTAGCAATAGGCAAGCAGCCTCACCTATACCTGAACCAGCCCCAGTGACAACAACAATCTTATCCTTAACGCGGCTCATGATGCTTCTCCTTCGGTACATACTTACGTTCACTATATGGGTATTATAACGTGCAAATAGTGAAATATTCATTAAACATCATCCTATGTGGCTCACATTTGCGCTTCCTGGTTTTAAAATGCAAGACTTGCTGGACAAAGAAGTTAAAGTAATAGGCCTCCTTTATGCCTAATACAGGTAGTTGTGGGACTCCAAAGCAAATAAAACATAATCTGTAGCTAGCTTTCATGGTTTTTCTTATTTCGAAAGCACCCCAAAACTAGTTGCAACAGCTTTTGCCTCAGAACTCAATAGAGTTTGGGTTTTTGGGACTTCATTGCGATTGGTAAAAACGATCAGCTTGAATTGTTTTTCACGTATACAAAGGCACTGGTTAAAGGAAAGCTTTTTACTTCGGCTTATTCAAAGCGCCGCCTACTACGCGACCTACCTTGGCTTCTTTGTCAGCTTCCACCACGCCGTTGCCGCCTTCAAATTCTACTTCTTCGATAGATCCGCCTTTGACGTGCACTACTTGCTTCATGGCGTGTAAGCCTGTGGGTTTGCTAACGATGATTTTTTTCGTTACGCATTTTTCGAACTTACTGTCGTGCCCACCAATGGTGAGAGATTTTTCGAAGGCGACACTCAGAGCATCAATAGGTCCCAGGACCTTTACTGGTCCTAAAAATTTACTGGTAAACGTCAACATGGGGCCATAAACGCTGATCGTATCCGCGATGGTTGATCCGGCTACCTCCGTTGGACCATGGGCTTCGGCCGTATTCACTTGCGCATTGGTTAATATGGTGGGTCCCTTGATGTTCATTTTTTTGACTTTGATATTAAGGGATTTTAAAGGTCCATTCACTTTCAACGAATTGGCTGTTACCTTTTCCAGGTCGGCCGGACCATTAATGGTGAGCTCATTATAGTTTTTATCTTTTAAAGTTTTTGAGCCATGAAAGGATGCGTTTTCTGAGCTAGATGATTTCTTTTCTTCTGCATGCACAAGATTTATGGAAGCGAAGCACATTAATGTGATGGTCACAAACTTTCTCATGATTTCCCTCATTTTTCTTTAAACACTTCCCACTGCATTAAATCAGCCGGGACATATAGGTATAACAAACAAAACGCAACCGTTGCAAGACCTGTGGTCACCAGCGCTTTCATCCATAGCTTTGGCTTGTAAGGTGCACCTCGTTGCCAACCGGCTTCAGGTTGTTCAATAGGTTGAATCCCCCATGGCAATACCATAAAGAACAGCAACCACCAAAGAATCACGTAGACCATGATACCGGTAAAGATGCTCATTTAGAACCCTGGGCGCAAGATATGGGTTAGCACATATGGCTTACGACCACAAACCGCTTTTGCCGCTCGCCTCACTGCCACACGCACCAGATCGGTCATTTCCTGGTCATTGTCCCAGAGCTCGGCAGTGGACTTCTCAATCATACCAGCAAATTCACGCAAAGCTAGTTTACGCAATAGATCCGCCTCGCCTTCATCGGCAGCCAAACCAATAAACGTCATCATGGGCTCTTGGTTAATCAAATCCGGTGTAATGGTCACAAATACAGCGCCATCACGCATGATGCGACCGCGCTCTTTAATGTGTTCACTGTATAAAGGAACAACACGGCTACCATCATAGGCCCAGCGCCCACTATGCACATCGCTGACAATTTGTGGATTGCCTGGCGCAATGCGAATCACACACCCGTTATAAGGCACCACCGCCTGCGGCACACCATGGCTTAACGCCAACTTTGCTTGCTCGTGCATGTGTAATTGCTCACCATGCACCGGCAACAAAATCTGTGGGCGGATTAAGCTGTACATATCGCAAAGCTCGTCACGGGCAGGATGTCCTGACACGTGCGTAAATTCTTCGCCATCGGAGATCACTTCAACGCCCTGGCTCTGCAACCGGTTTTGCATCAGACCAACCAACAATTCGTTGCCGGGAATCTTACGTGCAGAGAATATGACCGTGTCGCCACGATCAAGTTTCAATAAGGGGTGTGACTTATCAGCCAAGCGCGATAGAGCCGCCCGTGGCTCACCTTGCGATCCCGTACACAGGTACAAAACCTGATCCCGAGGCAGACCAGCCGCTTTTTCAGGTGTGATAAATTCTGGCACATTGGCCAAATATCCTGTCTCACGTGCTGCCTCATACATACGGTACAATGACCTACCCACAAGCACCGGAATACGGTTATGAGCCGCCGCTGCCATAGCACAAGTCTCAAGACGCGCCACATTGCTGGCAAACAATGCAACAGCTACACGGTTTTCCTGCTCTCCCACCAATTTGATCATGGAATCACGTACGGCCAGTTCAGACTCTGTGCGCCCTTCCACAAAGACGTTAGTAGAGTCACAGGTCAAGGCCAAGACACCCGAATCGCCAATTTGGCGCAAGCGGTCAATATCGGTCGACGCTCCCACCAAAGGATCCGTATCCATCTTCCAGTCGCCCGTGTGAACGATGGTTCCCAGCGGCGTCTTAATACATATGGCACTGGGTTCAGGTATGGAGTGGGTTAGTGTTACGAACTCAATATCAAAATCGCCCAGCTTCATAGCACCGCCAATGGGCACTTCAACCAACTCAGCTTCTTTAATGAATCCAGCATCCTTCAGCTTGCCACGAATAATAGCAGCGGTAAAAGGTGTTGCGTACATTGGGCAACGCAAACGGTTCCAGATGTATGGAATGGCTCCAATGTGATCCTCATGGGCATGGGTCAATACCATACCAACGATCTTGTCCTTATTTTCCTCCAGATAGCTGATATCCGGCATGATCACATCAATGCCTAAGTCATCACCAAAGGTTATACCAAAGTCGACAATCAGGAATTGATCGTCATATCCGTACAAGTTTAAATTCATACCAATCTCGCCGGATCCACCCAGCGGGATAAAGTAAAGTTCCTTACCAAAGTTCTTCATATATTCACCTATTTTACTTATTTAATTCTGCGATAATTTGCAGACCTTTCAGACCCAAGTCTGGATCATAATGGTCGATTAATTTTGTGTCCTCAACCACATATCGGGCAAGCCCGCCGGTGGCGATGACTTTAATTTCTGCTTCTGGATGCATATCCAGGAATTGTTCTTTTGCACGCACAATGAGATTTTCGATCAACCCCATATACCCCCAATATACGCCACCTTGAATAGCTGATAAAGTTGTGGTGCCAATCACTTTTTCTGTTCTTGCCCAACTCACTTGCGGCAAACGCGCTGCTCCACCTGTGAGGGCTTCTAATGAGAGATTCAAACCAGGGGCAATTGCTACACCAGCAAAGTTGCCATTTTGATCAAGCAAGGAAAGCGTCGTAGCTGTTCCCATATCCAATATCAGTGCGGGCGCCCCGAATAATTGCTTCGCAGCCACGCATGCGGTCATTAAATCAGATCCCACATCATCAGGATCAACCACGTCCGAGCCTAAACCAAGCTCCAACTTACCTTGTCCCATAACGATAGGCTCATGGCCGAAGTGTTGACTACAAAGACCTGTCAAATCCATAAGCAAGTTGGGAACCACGCAGGAGATTATACTCTGCCTAACCTTGGTGTGATCTACCTTCGCCAGTTGCATCAAACTGATCAACCAAGACGCCCATTCATCGGGTGTGCGTTTCATAGAAGATCCTGCTCGCCATTGGGCCACAAGGTGCTTCTTTTCGAACACTGCAAATTCCACATTCGTGTTGCCAGCATCAATTGCGAGTAACATCCGTAACCTCTTCTATCAAATCGCCCACATAGAGCTTGTGTTCCAAACCGTCTGCACTTTTAAGTATAAGTGCTCCGATTGCATCAATGGTCTCAAATATTCCTACCACAGATCTGTCCTCTTGGCGAATATTTATCTCTTCATGCAGTTTCCAGGCGTTTTTCAACCACTTAACTCGCACCTGATCAAAGCCATTTTGCTCCCAGAGGATGCGACTGGCCTTATACTCATCTGCAATTATATGAGCCAATTCCACTGGTGTAGGCAGTTCAGCAACGTGTTCTTTTAGACAAGTAGCGTGAAACAAAACCTTTTCAGGATAGTATTCTAGGTTAACACCCACGCCGACAATGAGGGCCCCCTCATAGCGTTCAACTAATACGCCAGCTATCTTCTTGCCATCCACCAGCACATCGTTGGGCCACTTACATTGGACAACACTTTGAGTGCATTGGGAGATAACCTGCTGCAATACAATCCCCCACAATAAAGCAAATTGAGAGAGAAGCGAGGGTTCAACACTGGATGCCACATAAGACATAAACAAATTGCCCGGGCGAGACACCCAGATGCGTCCATGACGCCCCCTGCCACCTGTTTGTACTTTGGCAAGAATAACGCTTTCCAGATTGCCCTCAAAATCCTTGTGCAACAGACGCTTAGCTTCATCCATAGTAGAATCAATAGAGTCATAACAAATCATTTTCAAAGAAAAACATCCTCATTTTCCAGTACAGACCACTTTAACACACTCAAAATGAAAAATAATTCAAAAATGTCGTAAAAAATGCATTTTATTATTCGAATTTGAACTAATATTAACCAGTTGTTAATAAACAGCATGATATGGTTATAGATAGGGTTAACATCATTTCCAGAGGGGTTTATCATGGCTAGAGCTATTAAGAAAAGTGAGATCGTAAGGGGATCCAAGACTCAAGTTTTGGAAAGCGGTAAGCTACCCGATACTCCCATCGAAACCATTAATAAATATCTAAAAGATCTAAAAGAGCACCAACTCATTTGGGCGCAGACCTATCCTATCGCCAAAAAAATAGAACTACTGGAAAAGGTCCTGGTGAATCTGGATAAATATTCCGAGGAGTGGGCCCTGGCCGACCTTAAAGCCAGACATATCCCAGAAGGTCATTGGGGAACCAGTCAGACTTACTTGGCTGGACCTGCCATAGCTGCCCAAGCAACTCATTTATATATAGATGTGCTGAAACATATAGAAAAAGATGGCCCTGATAAACCCTTTGTTCCTATTCGTCAGGACGGTGACCGTGTGGTTGTAGAAACCTTTCCCAGGGGAGCTCTGGACAAAATACTAATGTCCGGCACACGCAGTGAAGTGCACTTGGCAAAGGGCACAAGAATTGAAGATTTTGATAAACTTCAGGCTCTGGCATACAAAGACAAAGACTTTAAGGGGGGCACCTCCCTCATCTTAGGGGCTGGTAATGTATCAAGTTTGACCGTGGGTGATCTTTATCACAAGCTATTTGTTGAAAATAAAGTCGCCATCATTAAGTCCCATCCTGTGCTTGAATACATGGGACCCTTAATGGAGAAAATATTTAAGCCCTTTATTAAAGAGGGCTTCGTGAAGATTGTTCAAGGTGGCGCCAAAGAGGGGCATCACCTGGTTATGCACCCATTAGTAGATGATATCCATATGACTGGTTCGGATAAAACTTTCGAAGCCATCGTGTATGGCGGGGGCGAAGAAGGTCGCAAGAACAAAGAAAAAGACCATCGCGTTAACCCAAAACCTGTTACCGGTGAGCTTGGCAACGTCACTCCTGTAATCGTCGTTCCAGGTGACTGGGAAGAAAAACACTTCGATTATCAAGCAAAAAATCTGTTTTCCATGCTCGCTATGTTTAATGGATATACATGCACAACTATGCGCGTACTTGTTCTGCCCAAGAACTGGCCAGGCTCAGAAAAACTTGTTACCAAGCTCCAAGAGCTCATGGCTGACATACCACCTGCTGTTAACTATTATCCCGGTACCGAGCAAACTTTTTCCGATGCGATGACTTGTTATCCTGGCGCATCTGTTTTTGGCAAACTGGATGAAGATCACCAACCATGGATGCTGGTGAAAGATCTGGATGCAAATAAAGATGAGATGGCTTTTAACCGGGAGTTTTGGGCCGCTTTTACTACACAGGCCTATGTGGATGGTGCCACCAAAGAGGAGTATCTCCTCAATGCGGTAAAATTCGCTAACGAAAAACTGTGGGGAACGCTGTCTGCTGCCATTATCGTGGATCCTGTTTCTCAGAAAGAACTGGAAGATAATGGCACACTCAAGAAGGCAATTGATGAGCTCCATTACGGCACTGTTGCTGTTAATACTAGCCCTGGCATGGGTATTTCCTTAGGTGGGAATCCATGGGGAGGCTATCCTGGCGCCACGTACAACAACATTCAATCGGGCAATGGCTTTGTAAACAATCCTTACATGCTGGAAAAAGTAGAAAAGTCGGTGGTTTTCACTCCATTCTACCAGAGCCCAGAGCCACCAATGTTTATTAAAAAGACGACTAATACAAAAATGGCCAAGGCTTTTGTACAATATTCCATCAGCCACAAGTTGACAGACTTCGCAAGACTGATGTTTGCGGCTATTCGCGGGTAAAGGGGAACAAGACGATGGCAAACGGTGTAAGAGTTGACATTCAACGAGGGTCTAAAATTGCATCTTTGGAAACAGGCAAACTGCCTGACACACCGAAGGAAACTATTGATGACTATCTCCGTGATCTAAAAGACCATCAACTGGAATGGGTGGAGACATTTCCAATCGCTAAAAAGGTTGAGCTGCTACAAGCTACTTTGGCCAATGTGGCAAAATACGAGCAAGAATGGATCGAACTAGACCTACTGGCCAGACATGTTCCTGAAGGACATTGGGGTGGCCAGGATTCATCTTTGTGGCCTAGGATTTGTATGGGCAGTATTATGGGATATCTCGAACTCATGAAAGAAATCGAAGCTCACGGGGGAAGCAAGCCCTGGGTAAAAGCTCAACAAGATGGTGATCATGTGGTAGTTGAATCCTACCCTCGCGATAAGGAAGAAGAGTTGAGGATGCCTGGACTCAGGGGTGAAATTCATCTTCTAAAGGGAACACGCGTGGAAGATCTTGCCTCGTATCAAGCTGTTCGTTACAAAGATAAATCTTTTAAAGGTGCCGTATCCTTGATTTTGGGTGCAGGCAATGCAGCTTCATTGTCCCCTTCTGACATATTACACAAATTGTTTGTTGAAAAGGAAGTGGTCGTATACAAATCGAATCCTGTACTTGAATATCTGGGAGGGCTTCTTGAAAAGATTTTTGAACCCTTTGTAACAGCTGGGTTCCTAAGGATTGTAGTGGGCGGCGCTAAAGAAGGTCAGTACCTAACCACACACCCCTTGGTTGATAACATACACATGACTGGCTCAGATAAGACTTTTGAGGCTATTGTTTTCGGACCAGGCGAAGAAGGAAGAAAAAACAAAGAAGTTGGCATACGTCATAACCCCAAACCCGTTTCAGCAGAACTGGGCAATGTAAGCCCAGTTATTGTTGTACCAGGTGATTGGGAAGAAGAAGATTTCGACCAACAAGCAGGTAATCTACTTTACATGTTAATGCCCTTGATGGGTTACGCATGCTTGGCCATGAGGGTACTTATTCTCCCTAAGGGCTGGGATGGCAATGAAAAACTCATCAACAAGTTAGCAGAGAAGATGAGCAAAACACCTCAAGGAGTGAACTATTACCCCGGAACCAATCAGACATTTTCTGATGCCATGTCCTGCTATCCAGGCGCCCTGTTATTTGGTGAGCTGAAAGAAGATAAGCAACCATGGATGTTTGTAAGCGGACTTGAATCGTCCAGCGATGAAATCGCCTTCAGCCGTGAATTTTGGTCGACCTTCACATCACAAACTATGGTGGAAGGAGCTACAAAAGATGAGTATTTGATGAACGCTGTGAAATTCGCCAATGAGAAGCTTTGGGGAACCCTTTCATCAGCCATCATAGTAGATCCAAAGTCTGAAAAAGAACTGGAAACTAGTGGAACGCTGAAAAAAGCTATACATGAGTTACGATATGGCACTGTAGCGATAAATATAGGGTCAATTACAACCTTTGTAATCAACGGCCCATGGGGTGGCTACCCAGGCTCTACTTATACAAACATCCAGTCAGGAAACTGTTTCACAGGAAATCGTTTTATGTTGGATAAAATCGAAAAAGGTGTGGTCTACGCGCCCTTCAAAAAGGTTTAATTAAACCGCAATTGCAACAAACCCCCAGTTCTTCGTAGCTGGGGGTTTTATTTTATGCTCAGTTTTGTGGATTTGGAGATGGATCCTAAATAGCTACCTTCTGCGCCACGGCCTTAACGGCTTCTATTTGCTTGAGACTCACTGCAGTATCTACCAAATCTGGATTACCCTTCAAATTTACTGATTTGAGATTTTTCAGCTCCCTCATGGAATCAGGTAATGTCTTCAAGTCATTTTGGCTCACATCTAGGATCCTCAAATTAGTCAGTGATCCCATGGTTGTGGGTAATGATGTGAGCTGATTTTTGCTGGCATCCAGCAATACCAGATTCGCCAGCTTCGTCAGATCGGCAGGCAAAGCTTTAAGCTTATTATGAGGCAGCTTCAGCTCCGTTAAGCTGGTCAGGTTGCCCATTTCGGACGGCAGCTCTTCCAGTTTATTGAAATTTAGAAACAAAACGTCTAACTTGACCAATTTTCCTATCTCTGGTGGAAGGCTTTTGATTTGATTATTATCTAGAGCCAGAATTCGTAAATTCACCAAATTACCAATTTCAGCAGGAACCGTTTTAATCTGACTTCCATAAACAGCGAGATAGGTCAGATTCGCTAGTTTTCCGATCTCAGATGGTAATGCTTTCAACTGACTATCATAAATGGATAAAGACGTCAGATTGGTCAGTTTTCCAATTTCCACAGGCAGTTCCGTCAGAGGATTCTTATTCAAAACCAGTTTCTTCAAATTTATCAGTCGCCCAATATTCATAGGCAATTTTTTTAGCCCGCGCCCTGACAGGTCCAGCACTTCCGTGCTCACATCTAATTTCTCAATCATGGCTTGGGTTTCCAGAAACTCGCGATCCATATGATCAATACCCTTACCCTTGGGCACTAAATCCTGACCCAGCACCACATTTCTCACAAATTGATCAATAATTTCAGCTGCTTGTGGAGTTTTATCGAAGCGTTCAGGATGGAATTGCACGCCATATAATTTTTTCTTAGGATTACAAGCCACTGCCAGTTGCGTATTCTCCGAACGACCCACGATTTCAAAATCCTCAGGCATAGATACAACGCAATCCTCGTGGTAGTACCAAACGTCAACCTTATTCATGTGCTCAGGTATCACGTCGCATGTACCTGTCATGGTCACAGGCAATATAACGCCCTCCTCCGGTTTTTCGCAGTGCACCACTTGCCCGCCCAACTGTTGCGCCATCAGTTGCAATCCATAACAAAGCCCCAGTACAGGTATGCCCAAATCATAAAGCTCCGGCACCGGCCGGGGACTGTCTGGATCCAACACCGAAGCCGGACTACCGGAAGTGATCACCCCTCGCGGGTTAATTTCTTTAATTTGTTTCAACGTCAAAGGCTCTGCCTTGACCACATAAGAAGCCTTCAGTTCTTGGAGCCGCTCAATAATTTTAGGCGTCGCAGGCGAGCCAAAATCCATCACCAAAATATCAGGCCGCTCGTCACCGCAACCGCACAACGACACCAAAAATAACGTACAGATAAGCTTACGTATAGACATGGGAAATACCTCACTCGCATCTAATACTAAGATAGCGAGATTTGGTTAAGATAGCTTTAATAGACCAACACTGCCCGCTCTGGCTTAAAACCAAACAGTAGCGCTTAACATGTATATACATTCCTGCTATAAATGCTCTTGAATATTGAGCTTATGCATAGTACTGGAGTCTGCATGAAACACATTTTTGCCATATCATTTTTTCTCATAATTGGCCTGAACCCATCCTTTGCCACTGATGATGCATCTATACCCTCCAATAAATTTAAAAGCACACAGCTCAAAGGTTCCATCGAGGAATCCTATAAACTTAAAGATAAACAGCAGCTTATGGTGGCTGTAAAAAAAACCGTAAGAACCAGTTTAGACCTAAAATGGGAGCTGTTTTCAGGATTGGCAGAAAAGATTGCCCAATTCATACCCGAACAAAAAGATTTAAAAAACATCTTCCAGCTTAGATTCATAAGCCAGAACAATATACTCATATCCAAAACCTGCACTTACCAGAACCTGGATGAATGTTTGAATGAACAACTGAGCCAACTAACCATTGAGCAACTTAAAGCCTATTTAGCCATGACCCATAAGGCAATATTAATCCACGACATATTATTGTTCGCATTGGCAGATGCACCTGATTCCACATGGGTCGGCGCTGAATATTGCACGCTGGAGCCTCAAAACACTATAATTGCCTATCGAAGTGGCTTTTATAACAGCAAAACCATTTCCACTCTATGGGAGCGCCTTTTTCCCACATCGAAAAAGCTAGAATCAACCAGCACTGACATAGAACCTGCTCACGCTTTTTTACACTGCGACAGCAATATACCCCCTACCACTTTTTATATGTATTGTGAGCAGCTCTTCCGATGTTTTAAAGGCTGCGGAAGAAATTGGGGCCGCAGAAAAAGCGATGACCCCTTGTACTTTCTTGCGGAGCCACGCGCAAGGCTTTATGAACATGCATACTCAATCCCACTGGAACGATTTACCCAACCGGTTAAAAAGCTGCCTAAACCTGTGGTAGTACCGAGCGCAAATAAAGAGAAGACAAAAGCACAGCTTAGACAAGTTGTTCTTACGAGGGAGAATACGACTTTAAGGACTGAGTTGGATTCAGCCGCTCAAACAATTGCACAACTAGATGAAAGATGTCAGCAGGCAGAAGCAGCAAAAGCAGCACAAGAAGTAACGACCCAAAGGTTGCTCGACGAAAAGTACCAACTGGAGCAATTAGTTGCCAAAACCAATAAAAAGCATGAACAATCAAATACGAGCGCATTAGAAGAAGAAAATCAAACACTTAAAGTCAGCGCTGAAAAGCAAGGCCGTGTCATAATTGAGCTTCAGGTAAAACTACAATCCCTAGAAAGCGATCTAAAAGGTCAGCAGATTCTATGGGATGCCCAGCTTAAGAAAATATCAGAGCTTCAGGAAAAACTACGACTTAGCAGAGAAGCTTTAAACAATCAAAAGCTCTCTCTATCGGAAATCACATTGAATGCAAACACGAAAAGTGATGCACAAGTAACCAAAATAAATTTGCTCGAAGAGACTGTAACTCGCCTGCAGCAATTCATAGACGCTCAAAAGAAAGAGATTCAAAAGCTAAAGGCCAAGCCTAAGCCACAAAATAATATGCGAAAGCTACTCCAACAAGAACAGGCGGCAAGAGAAAAACTGGAAGCTGAGCTCGCGCAAAAGCAAAAGGAACTAGCAGAACAATTAACAGCCGCTGAAAGGTTTCTGGCGGAAAAAAAACAAGAGGAAGAAAAGCCACCTACAGACTTCATTCAACCCGAAGGTTTAGTGGAACTCGAACAAATCCGCCTGAGCCAAGCGGCCTACATCATAGACCTACACACGCGTCTCAATTCAGCCGCCATGCACATCCAGCATCTCTCCCAATGGTGTTCGTATCTAGAGCAAGGGTGGAAAGCAACGGCAGCTGGAAGCCTTAGCATAGAAGTAGACGGTGAGCTCTTTATCCTATCAGCGGAACAGTTGAGGGAATACACAGGCATTTACCTAAGAGAACACGTCATACTGCCAAGACAGGAAGCAGCGGGTCAGGTAAGTGCTGAAGCTGTGGGGAAAGAGTGATGGGGTGAGCTGTTTAGTAGTTTAGGAATCTAAGGGGTACCTGGCTTCCTAACACTTGGCATACAATTTAGGAAAGCACACTCATTCCGTCACTTTTTTCAAACGATAAAATTTGGCTCTATTTCCTTCTGAGTGCGAGGCAAAGAAAACATCATGTAAAAATACATAAGGATTTCTAAGCCAGCCCCATTTAGATTCAACGACGCCACCCGATGAGGTGTGTCTGTAAATGCCCGCATGAGTGGAACCAATAAGTGTTTGGCCAGAATAGTGATAGCCTTCAACATTCTCATAAATGATCAAGTCACCGTCTTGAGGCTCCCCCGTGATTGGCTCGAAAAACTGTCTCACCAAGTCGTCTATATTGAAAAAAAGAGCATGAATGATCTCGCTCATGGGTTTTTGTGCTAATTGCTCCAAACGTTCGCCATATGTGCGCAATGCATATTTATAGCAACTCAAAACCGTATCGCTTCCTTCAAGCTTCTTTAATACTTGAAAGCATCCGCCACCAACCCTATTCATAAAAACGCCATCGCGGAAAGTCTTTTCCTCCTCATATCGCCTTCGCTTCATATTTGTTAGGAACTCTGCAGTAGAAAAGTTTGAAACGCCTTCTGTGTCTTGAAATTCATTAGGGTTTGGTTCCCTTAAAGGCTTGCCGAAATACATATGATGCAATGTCTCGTAGGGGCAGCCACCAAATCTATATGAATTTCCTATTTCGATCCAACCATCGGCTGCTTTAAAATCGCCTATCTCTGTAATGAGTCGTCGTAAAACATCACTGCCTCCAAGGCGACGATAGACACGTGTGTAAGTTGGTATAGTTGGATTTAGAGAACTTGTTAGGTATTGAATTGAACCACCCATGGTTCCTAAAGGGGTGTAAGACTCAACATTAAATGCGGAAGTCTCTAATCCAGTTTCGACCTGTTGTGCTTGAGTTAACATACTCGGGCGCTTATCTTCTTCCAAAGTTAGGTTGTTGCTATTTTCATAAGGATTAGACGCAATCGTATCGCTGTTGCTGAAGGCAAGCATACCAACTAAGGTCAAAGCGACTGGCAAAAATTTCTTCATGTTTAATAATCCTATTCAAATAATAAGCAAAGAAAGCTTGTTAGGCACTAATTTTCATATAGTGCTTTGAGGTTTAATCGTCAAGGGTTATTTAAATTGTGTCACCCAAGCTAGTTGTCCGATATAAGAGTGGAGTACCAACGAGAAACGCTTGGCTGTCGCTAAGGGAAAAACAATTCTGCCGAACTGGAGAGCTCGGTCGGATAAAACAACAATTATCGCCCGCTTCGCTTTGTTTGACAAATGCAAATCGATCCTTAGTCTTCAACTGGATAAAGCTCCATTGATACTAAATGAGAAACTCCATATAATCCTCATGGCTCATAAAGCTCAAGCCGAGCTGTATTTTGCCATTGCTGAGCACGATCCTTTTGTTCCTCTAGAAATTGTTGGCACCTTACGCGATTATTTACACGCTTGAATGCAGAAGTGGAAACATATGAAAACGCAGCACATGGCTTTGTCTTTCCTGAACGTCAGTTCTATAACAGACAAGCTGCGGAACGTCACTGGGAAAGACTATTAGCACTATGGAAGAGAAACCTCTCTAACTAAGGCGCATCCACTTACATTCCAATGGTTTCACCAATATTTATATGCTACAATTCAAGATGTATGTAACTTTTTATGGAGTTCACAATGATTAACCTTTTTTCCTCTATTAAAATCGGCGACTTAGATTTACCCAACCGCGTATTTATGGCACCTTTAACCCGATGTCGGGCTGTTGGAGCGGGTCGCGTTCCCAATGATTTGATGGTTGAATACTACACCCAGCGCGCGTCTGCTGGCCTTATTCTTACGGAAGCCACATCTATAACACCCATGGGTGTGGGTTATCCGAACACACCTGGTATTTGGTCCGAAGAACAAGTTGAGGGCTGGAAGAGGGTCACCGATTCAGTGCATAGAGCTGGCGGACACATATTCCTGCAACTATGGCACGTGGGACGCATTTCCCATCAATTCTATTTAAATGGTGCACAGCCTGTGTCTTCTAGCAATCTACCTGCTGCTGGTCATGTGCGTTTATTCGACAAAAGCGAGCCTTACCCTGTCCCTCGCTCGCTAGAACTTTCCGAAATTCCTGGCGTAATAGAAACCTATCGCATGAGCGCCGAAAATGCTCTGAAAGCCGGATTTGATGGTGTAAATCTGCACGGCGGGAACGGTTATCTACTGGATCAGTTCCTGCAAGATAGTTGCAACAAACGAGAAGATGAATACGGCGGCTCCATCGAAAACAGAGCCAGACTGATGCTCGAGGCAACAGATGCAGCCATTTCAGTCTGGGGCAAGGATCGCGTTTCCATGCACATAGCTCCTCGCGGCGACGCGCAAATTGCACCTGACTCAAATCTTCGCGCCACATTTACTTATGTGGCAAAAGAATTGGGAAAACGTCAGATTGCATTTATTTCTGCACGGGAGTATGTGGATGCTAGCAAAGGATTGATGGCCTCCTATGGCGTTACGCCTGCCCCCACTGACAGACTGGGACCTGAGCTAAAAGCTGCCTTTGGCGGCATTTATGTGGCCAACGAAGGATTTGACAAATCTTTAGGCGAAACCGTCCTGGCAGCTGGTGAAGCAGATGCAGTGGCATTTGGCAGACCTTTTCTTGCGAACCCTGACCTGCCCAAGAGATATCAGCTCAATACAACCCTGAATACACCTGATCCGAATACATTTTATACACCTGATGCAAAAGGCTATACGGATTATCCAGCAATGGAATGATGCATATTTCACAACAAAAAGTCTTCAATTTGACAGTTTTTCATCATCTATCTTGCCATATTGGATATATTAAATCATAATAGCTTATTAAATACTGTTTTAACATTACGGAAACATCAATGTCACCAGCTTTACGTATCGGCACACTTGTTTTAGTCGGACTACTAACTTTATGGGCCATACCTTTTACACATGCCCCTTTGAGTTGGCTCGACGATAATACGTTTAAAATCCTGAACCACTCACTTGTCTGGGGATACCCTTGGCAAGTGTTTTGGGGCATGCTTAATCATCCATGGGAAAACAAGATAGGGCTTGCTTTTGCCGTGAGTATTCATCTGATTTTTTGGCTCAGATCGCCTGCAGATCAACGACTTGAACTGGGCCTGAAGCTGCTATTTTTTTGGGGCTGCTTTGAATTAGTTTATGCTGTCAAAAATACCATTTTTGAAGTTTGGCTTGGCATCAGACGTGCCTCTCCTTCCCTTGTTTTTCCAGATGAAACGCTTAAGCTCTCAGAGTTGTTGCAAAACCACAAAATCAAAGACTCTTCCCGCAGTAGCTTTCCCGGCGGCCATGCGCTTTTCATTATCTATTGGGGCCTACTATCTTGGAAACTAATACCTTCGCCTCAAAGAGTCTGGATACTGGGACTTTCTTTCTTCCTGTGTGTCCCTCGCCTGGTAAGTGGCGCCCATTGGCTGAGCGACGTATTATTTACGGCTTGCTTGGCCGTTGTCTTGCTAGAGCTGGCAAACTATGCTTGGGACAGACTCTATGCTTTGAGGCGAGTGAAAACGGCTTGATTTAAGAACCCATCCGACGACGGGAATTCATGGCTGTGAGTAGCGTACCGTCATCCAGGTAATCTAGTTCACCCCCCAAAGGCACACCTTGGGCCAGAGCGGTTACATCAACACCCAAATGCTCTAACTTGTCCATAATGTAGTGAGCAGTGGTTTGGCCATCAACAGTTGCGTTGAGGGCCAAGATGACCTCTTCCACTGAACCTTGTTGAGCGCGGGTTACCAGACCGTCGATCCGTAGATCTTCTGGGCGAACTCCCTCAAGAGCAGATAGAGTGCCGCCCAAAATGTGATAATGCCCCTTGTATGAGCCGGAACGCTCCACCGCCCAAAGATCTGCCACGCCCTCAACCACACACAAAACTTTCGAGTCTCGCTTGGGATTCAGGCAAATGGTACAGGGGGTTTGCGTATCTAAATTACCGCAAGTGGCACAATCAGTCAGCTGCGCTGCGGCAGTTTGCATAGCATCCACCAACGGCCTCAGTTTGTCATCGCGATTTTTGAGCAAATGCAGAGCAACTCGCCGCCCAGAACGAGGTCCCAAGCCTGGCAATTTGGCCAAACGGTCGATCAGGTTCTGCAGGTCGCTACTGAACATTCATTTTCCTTAAAACGGTAGCTTCAAGTCGACCAGCGGGATGCCGCTGGTAGCCTGGGACATGGCTTCTTGCATCTTAGCTTCGGCCTTGTTTTTGGCATCATTAAAAGCGGCAACGATCAAGTCTTCCAGCATTTCCACGTCGTTTTTATCGACGATGCTTGGGTCAATCTTAATAGATTGTGCTTCTGTGCGGCCGTTCACCACAACCTTTACCATACCACCACCTGAAACACCTTCGACGGTGATTTCAGCAAGTTTTTCTTGCGCTTCAAGCATCTTGGCTTGCATTTGTTGCGCTTGCTTCATCATATTCTTGAAATTCATATTAGTAACACCTTTCTCTTTTTTACGATTCAGATAGTACGTTAGCTACGAGTGAAAGTCGAGCACCGGAGCGCAGGCTTTTACACGTGGATGACGTGCTAGATGAGTCGTTCATTCTATGGACTCTATCACGGCTCCTGGGAACATCTCCAGTGCTTTTGCGATCATGGGATCATTCTTAATCTCTTCAATTTCCTGCTGTTGTTTGGTTTGATCTTGCTGCATTAAGGTTGGCTGAGATTCATCAGAGCTATTCCCTACAATGGACCAACTTTCGCCCGTCCATTGCTTCATCAACTGGGACAGCTTTAATGGCAGGTCCTTCGGTACACGCTCATTGAGTTTGAGCTCGATAAGACCTTGCTCAAAGGAAACTAAATTCACATCCGCCTTCAGGTAAGCATAGATCAATGGCTCTTTGTTTTTGCCCACCAAATCTACAAAAGCCTCGAAGTTCTCGATGGGGCCTTGCAATGCAACAGGTTGCATAGGCGCTTCCACGGCGGCCACAGGGGCCTGCGGTATAGGCGCAACTGCTCCACCATCCATGCCGGCCTTGGCAATGTCTTCCAACGATGGCAGCGTGCTAGCATAAACCAAACGCAAGATAACCATCTGCAAGGCCTGCAAGGGCAGCGGCGCCATTTGCAGCTCTTCGGCGCCCTTCATTAGAATCTGCCAAACACGGGTGAGGGTCGGAACAGTGAGTTGCTCGGCCAAGGTTTTGCACGACACAGCGTCAGCCTCGGTGAGCCCCAAATCATCTAGCAGGCTGGCATCCACTTTCAGGCACGAAAGCGTGTGCACCAGGTTGAGCAGCTCGTTCAGCAATGTGCTGGGATCGGCGCCAATGGCGTACAGCTCATCCACCTTTTGCATGGCTTGCTTGGCATCGCCCTTGATAGAGGCATGCAGCAAATCAAAGATCTTGCCGGCTTCCGAAAGACCCAGCATTTGCTGTACCACTTCTGCGGTAATTTCATCCAGAGCCATGGTGCGGGCTTGATCCAGCATGGAAATACCGTCACGGGCCGAGCCGTCGGCGGCCCTGGCAATCAGCGTCAACGCGCGATCATCAATGCGGAAATCTTCCTTTTGGGCAATCTCAGCAAACAAGGTTTTTAAGGTCTTGATGTTCAAACGAGCCAAGTCAAAGCGCATGCAGCGGGACAAAACCGTTTTGGGGACTTTGTGAATTTCTGTGGTGGCGAAGATGAATTTCACATGCGCAGGCGGCTCTTCCAATGTCTTGAGCAGCGCATTGAAGGCGCTTTTTGACAGCATGTGAATTTCGTCGATGATATAGACTTTATATTTACCCTGAACGGCCTTGTATTTGGCCGCTTCGATCACTTCGCGAATATCGTCAATACCGGTGCGGCTGGCAGCGTCCATCTCGATCACATCAATGTGACGGTCTTGAGCGATAGCCACACAGTTCTCGCACTTGCCGCACGGATCAACGGTGTCCGCTAAATCGCGGCCCGTGCAATTCAATGCCCGCGCTAACAGCCGTGCCGTGGTGGTTTTACCCACACCCCGGATGCCGGTAAAGATAAATGCCTGAGGCAGTTTCCCCGACTTCAAGCCGTTGGTCAGAATCTTAACAAGCACATCCTGGCCGTGCAAATCCGTAAAATTCTGCGGCCGATACTTCCGCGCCAAAACCTGATAAGGTTCGCTTTTAACATCCTCGGGAAAAGCCAGTAAAGTAGCCTGTGACATGGGGTATGTGCCTCTCATAAAAATCGCTCTCTTATGGTTACCATAGGTAGCCTTAAGGGACAATATTTATCTGTGGGAATTACGTTCATGAGAGCCCAACGTAGGCTAACTTCTGATGAAGAAATCAGATATGTCCCTTAAGAATCGAGAATTCTCGATTTACGCGGGACTAGTGCAAAATCATATCGCTGCAACAAATTACTCAAAACATAGAAATGCGCTGTTCCACGGCCTTTGATCTTACCGCTTTTTTGACTTTGTTTAAGGCGCGTTCTTCTAATTGCCTTATGCGTTCTCGGGAAAGTCCCATTTCTTCGGCCATGACATTCAAAGTTGGGGGATTTTCTGATAGCTGACGTCGGCTGAAAATAGCATACTCTCTTTCGTCCAAGGATTCCAGGGCATGAGCCAACAGAGCGGATCGTTTGGATTGAGTGTCTCTGTCCACCAGCTTGGTTTCTTGGTCATCAGCTTCATCTTCGAGGGTGTCTTGCCATTCACTGCCATCTTCGTCGGCCATGGCCACGTTCAAGGAAAAATCTGGGCCGGCCATACGCAGGTTCATATCCATCACGTCCTTGCGGGGCACTTTCAGCTCTTTGGATATTTGATCGATATAATCATCCGGAATCTCATTGGCTTCAACGGCGCGCAAATCTCTTTTGATGCGGCGCAGTTGGAAAAATAACTTCTTTTGTGTAGCATTGGTGCCTAATCTCACCATGGACCACATGCGCAGCACATATTCTTTTATAGCCGCCTGTATCCACCAGGTGGCATAGGTGGAAAACCGAAAACCCATACTGACGTCAAATTTATCCACCGCTTTTAAAATACCCACTGACCCTTCAGATAACAGGTCATCAAACGGCAAGCCATAGCCCATATAACCTGACGCTATTTTGGCCGCCAATCGCAAATGAGAATTGACTACTTTCTGCAATGCCCGAGAATCACGGGACTCCTGCCAACGTGTAATGCAGTCATATTCTTCTTCTGTTGTTAACATGGGATATTTACGGATTTGCCTCAGATATAAATCCAAGCCATCCTCTTGAGTAGAAGAAATTCCCGCCGCATGAACCTCGGCTTCTTCCAATTCTTCTATCTGTTCTGCTTCTAGTAGATCTGCCATAAACACCACAAACTTATCAGCTCTATAAGTTTAGTATAACTGGCAAGTCATTAAAAATTCGTGGCTATTGGCTTCAATTTTAGATGATTTATTTTATTAATTGGCTATGCGGGGTTATATGCCTAGCTAGATTAGCTTAGCTTTAACGGCTGAATGAAAACAGACGGCTGTTTTGAAGATTATGCTTCGAAATAGACGGCTGTTTTGATTGTTGCAGCTGAGAAGCTAGGAACTCACTACACTAATTTATCTTCAACTTTTCCTTCAAAAATGCTTGCACCTTAACCATATCTTTAGGCAAATCCACTTCGAATTCCATCTCTTCGCCGGAGACCGGGTGTATGAAATGAATATGATAGGCGTGGAGCATATGGCGTTCTGGTGGCAGCAATCTTAGCACTTCGTTATCGAAGGCTTGACTGATATGACGAGGACGCTTGCCATAGATAATATCGCCAATGACGGGATGCCCAAGATGTGACATATGCACACGGATTTGGTGAGTACGGCCTGTTTGCAGCTGGCATTCTACCAAAGCGGCGCTCAGACCGAAGATTTCGTTTACTTGATAGATGGTGATGGCTTCTTTTCCGCCTTCACGTTGCACAGCCATTTTCTTGCGGTTGGTCTTGGAGCGGCCCATATTGGTCTCAATCAAACCAGCCATGGTCTTTGGCATTCCCCAAACCAATGACAGATATTTTCGGGATAGACTTCGATCTGCGAATTGTGCCGTCAGGCCCTGATGGGCTCTGTCAGTTTTAGCAACAACCATCAAGCCACTGGTTTCCTTGTCCAGACGATGAACAATACCAGGCCTCTTAACGCCGCCAATACCTGACAATGTCTCACCACAATGGTAAAGCAATGCATTCACCAACGTACCTTGCCAGTTGCCCGGCGCTGGGTGCACCACAAGCCCTGCTTGCTTATTAATGACCAACAGGTCCTCATCTTCATAGATGATTTCCAATGGTATGTTTTCAGGCTTGGGATCACCCTCCCCTAAGGGTGGAATGGTTATTTCAACTGTCTCCCCGCCCTTCACTTTGGCAGAAACATCCGTGACAACCTGGCCGTCCACAACGACGAATCCTTCTAAGATCAAACCCTTAAGTCGCGACCGGCTCAGGTCTGCGCACTCATCGGCGATGACTTTATCAATACGTCCAGATATACCTTCTGGAAGGTCAAAGGTTACAAAATCATCCATGCTATGCAGCCAGCTTTAGATCGAGTTGATCGAACACGTCGGACAAGCCGATAACCAATTGATCAATCATCTCTTCCGTATGGAAAGGAGTAGGAGCAAGTCTTAATCTTTCAGTCCCTTTGGCAACTGTCGGATAATTGATTGGCTGTACATAAATGCCATGCTTGTCCATCAGCATCTCAGACGCGAATCGGCAAGCGCCAGCATCACCTATAATCACGGGAACAATATGACTTGCGGACGGATAAAACGGTAACTTCGCTTCCCGCAATTTCTGCTTTAACATGGTAACCATCCTCTGATGCTCATCGCGCATCGATTGACTATTCTTTAAACATTTCAAACTCGTAATAACTCCCGCCACTATAGCCGGAGGTAGAGCTGTGGTAAAGATAAATCCGGGTGCAAAGCTGCGCACAAAGTCGACAATGGAATGGGACGCGGCAATATATCCTCCAATAAGACCGATGGCTTTACCAAATGTCCCCTGGATAATGTCCACGCGATCGGAAACACCTTGCTGCTGGGCTATGCCGCCGCCCTTATGCCCATAAAGGCCTACACCATGGACTTCGTCCAGGTATGTAAGAGCGCCATATTCCTCAGCCACCGCACAAAGCTCACCGATGGGGGCAATATCGCCTTCCATGGAATAAACCGACTCAAAGGCCACCAGCTTGGCTTGCTCTTTAGGGTATTGGCTTAAAAGCTTTGCCAGGTGTTTAGCACTGTTATGCTCAAATATGTGTTTTTTCGCGCCACTGTGACGAATACCCTCAATCATGGAGGCATGGTTCTGTGCGTCTGAAAACACCACACAATCTGGTATATTTTTGGCCAAGGTTGCAAGGCTGGTATCATTGGCCACATAGCCCGAAGTGAAGATTAAGGAGGATTCCTTATCATGCAGGTCCGCCAGTTCAATTTCCAGCTCACGATGCAATTGGCTCGTGCCTGAAATGTTGCGCGTACCCCCTGCTCCTGCTCCTTGGCAGGCCAGAGCGGATTGCATGGATTGCAGCACATCTTCATTCTGTCCCAAACCTAAATAATCATTACTGCACCAAACCACGACTTTTTTAGCCTCACCAACCCCATGACACATGGCATAGGGGAATTCTCCCACTATTCTTTGGATTTGGGCAAACACCCGATAATGACCCTCTGTTTTTAATCTTTCTAAGGCACTTGCAAAAAATGCTTCATAATTCATCGTAAAGGGTTTACCTTATCGCTAGTTGATGCCAATCATGTGAAGGCGTTATAAACAGTATAATACATACCCTATGAGATATGACCGAGTCTAGTAACCTTTTCGCTAAACCAGAGATTAATGAAGAACTGACAGTTTCGCAACTGTCCGCTCTACTGAAGCAGACCCTTGAGGTCAAGTATGGTAACGTCTTGGTAAGAGGCGAAATATCAGGCCTTAAGGTACATACTTCTGGTCATGCATATTTTGCATTAAAGGACGAAACGGCTGTTTTAGATGGCATCTGCTGGAAAGGTGTTGTTTCCAAGCTCACCATTAGACCTGCGGACGGCATGGATGTGATCTGCAGAGGCAAAATCACTACCTATGCGGGCCGCTCCAAATACCAAATCATTGTGGAATCCATGGAACTGGCAGGCCAAGGTGCTTTGCTGCAGATTCTGGAAGAACGCAAAAGAATGTTAGCCGCGGAAGGGCTTTTTTCCTCTGATCGCAAAAAACCCATACCATATCTACCCCAATGTATTGGGGTTGTAACGTCTGAAACAGGTGCTGTTATTAGAGATATCCTGCACCGCATCAAAGACCGTTTTCCCACTCGTGTCATCGTTTGGCCTGTACTGGTTCAAGGCCAAGGCGCAGCAGAGCAAGTGGCTGCAGCCATTAAAGGTTTTAACGAGCTAGCAGACAAGCCAGATCTGATTATTGTGGCACGTGGTGGCGGTAGTTTGGAAGACCTGTGGGCATTCAACGAAGAAGTAGTCATCCGAGCCGTTGTGGCCAGTCAAATTCCTCTGATTTCAGCCGTAGGCCATGAAACCGATACCACACTCATCGATTATGCGGCTGACAGACGTGCGCCCACTCCAACGGCAGCTGCTGAAATGGCTGTGCCAGTTCGCATCGATCTGCTCGCCATGATCGAAGATAGACGTTCGCGTTTACTCAATACCACCAGTCGCTTCTTTGCTGAAAAGAAAGCACTGCTGATATCCTTGCAACGGGGTCTACCCAACCTGAACATGCGCTTAGGCGAACTCAACCAAAGGCTAGATGATTGGCAAGATAGACTACATCAAACTTTAGGCTTCTATCTGCAACAACGAAGCACCTTAGTTGCACAAGTATATGCTCGACTGAAGCACCCCAAAGAGACCCTGGAACAAAATAGATTGCTCCTTGAAAGCCTTACAGGGCGTTCATCCCAAGCCATTAAGGTTTACGTGGAAAGGCAAAAACAAGGACTCCAAACGTGCAGCCTGTTGCTCAATAGCTATTCATTCCATTCAACCCTTAAAAGAGGCTTTAGCATGGTTAAAGACGCAAATGGGGTGGCCATCATCAGCAAGCAACAAACGTCAGCGCAGCAAGAACTCAAGGTCTTATTCCATGACGGTGAGGTGAATGTGGTTGTGGGGGAAGAATAATTCGCCTTTAAGATATCTCAGCAAGCAATGCTTGAAGATCCTGATGAACTTTTTTCATTTCAGCCTTTAGGTTTTTGAACTCAAGGTCTGCTGTTGATAGGTTGTTATCCTTGGCATTTTTCTCAAGAATGTAGGCGCAATCCACAGCGGAAGTGGCATAAAAGTTACTAACGGCGCCCCTTAAGGTATGAGCGGACATTGCCAGTTGTTCAGCGTTGTCATTTTTTATACTATGCGCCATCTCTTTCAGGCGCAAGGGGTAATCTTTCATAAAAGCCTCAATGGCAAAGGGTACAAGATCCTCATCATCCTTGAAGTTCTCGAAGATTTTTTCTTTGTTGATAGCCTGATATTCTGGGGTAACGGTTTTAATCTGATCTTTATTTTTCGCAACTTTAACTTCCCCAACACATTGCTTGACTACTTTAGGATTAAGAACGCATGGCGCAGCTAAAATAGCCGTTTCAAGATTGTCTAAGGTAAAGGGTTTCGTTAAAAAGTCATTCATCCCGGCCGCTAGGCACTGTTGCTTGTGTTCTTCCAAAGCATTGGCGGTCATGGCGACGATCCATGGTCTTTGATGGGCTGGCATGAGTGAGCATATGATTCGGGTTGCCTCTAACCCATCCATAAACGGCATCATCATATCCATGAAGATGAGGTTATACTCTTTTTCCTTAAGCGCTTGTAATGCCTCTTGGCCGTTGTTTGCCATATCAGGCGTGTACCCCAATTTTTGTAAAAAGCCCTTGGCCACCATTTGGTTCACCAAATTGTCTTCTACAAGAAGAATCTGCATAGGCTTTTCTCTTGCCAAATGCTTAGAAAGGGACTCTTTGTTCATTTCCACGGGGATAACATCAACAGGTTTGACCGCAATGGTGAAGGTAAATTTGGAACCCTGCCCTACTTTGCTTTTTACGCATATTTTTCCACCCATGAGTTCAATCAACTTTTTACTGATCACCAAACCGAGCCCAGTACCACCATACTTACGTGTGGTGGATGAATCCGCTTGGGTAAAGGCATTGAACAATTTTTTTTGTACGTCTTGAGCTATACCAATGCCAGTGTCTCTGACAGAAAACTCTATTGTCGTCTTTTTTGCAGTTTTTTGTTTCACATGTGCTTCAATATAAATACCACCTAGTTCTGTAAATTTAATGGAATTGCTGATGAGGTTGACAAATACTTGCCGCAAGCGGACCGCGTCCCCTTCAATATATGAGGGAACTTCTTTATCTATCTTTGATTCGATCACCAGATCTTTAGCATCGGTCATAGGTTTGACGATATCCAATGTCTCAGAAATAATGCGTTTCAAATCCAGTGGCGCAAATTCCAGCTCCATTTTAGAAGCCTCAATTTTTGAGAAGTCTAGGATGTCATTGATAACAGTCAATAAATGGTGTCCACAATTTCTGATGATAGCTAGCTGTTCTTTTTGAGCTGGTTTTAAATCCGAATCTGCCATGAGACTTGCTGTACCGATAACACCGTTCATGGGGGTGCGCAGCTCATGAGTCATGGAAGCCAAAAACGTGGCCTTAGCTTCCGTTGCCGCCTCGGCTCGCTTAACTGCCGCCTCTAATTCCCGAGTGCGCAGCTCGACTTTTGCTTCCAAGGAAGCTGCCAGTAACCTTAATTTTTCATCACGGTTACTAATATACCTAAGCATCGTGTTCAATGACAATGCCAAGCTACCTATTTCGTCTTGCCTTTCCAGAGTCAACGGCACGCTTTCGCCTTGAATAATGCGATTAGCCTTATCCATAAGTTCACGTAAAGGTTTGATCATACGGGAAGAAAATATATAGCTGGCAAACAAGGCAAAAATCAAACAAACCAAAAGAGCGTACACCATGTCATAAAACAATAAACTCAATTGTTCATTTAATTTTTTTAAGGTGTAAGATACGGAAACATAACCTAATATTTCCCCAGAACTTGTTTTCATAGGGGTTAGAATATGGATTTGATCGTTGTTAAATTTGGCTGTAGAATCCTTTGCTTGCTTCAATTCTGCTAAGGAAAGTGGCGGTGTTGATAGGGTCTCTGCCCCTTGGACAATAATCTTTCCCAAAGAATCATAGATGGATATGGATAGAAACCTCTTATTAGAAAGAACCGATTTGATGATAATTTGAAGTTTTTCGGGGTGACTTAGATACCCCTCATTCACAATAACATCGGCAAAAGTTTCAGTTTTACTCACGGATTCTAAACGAGACTCATCCATTTCGCGCCCCCGTTCGCGTTGCAATGTAAACATAGCAAGAGTCGCCACGGCCAACAAAGTGGCTACGAGTGTGTAAATTAGAATTTGCCCCCTGAGGCTGAGTCTCATTAAATCCTCTTTATTAGTAAGACAGCATAACCCATAAAATCCTATTTGGGCTAGTTTTAGTTTAGAGGTAATTCTTTAACAAGTGGTTTACAGCCAAGTGAATTTATCAGCCACATACTTGGGTTTGGCCTCGTGGCCATCATGTGAACGTTCATCATTTTGATGTATACCTGAAAGTACTAAGAGCGAGTCTAGGCCTGCCTTATTAGCGCCTTCAATGTCTGTAGCAAGCGCATCACCTATGGCTAACCAGTTTTCAGCCTGGTACTTATGGAGCAAATAATTGTAGACAGGAGAATGCGGTTTACCAAAATACAGAACCGTACCTCCTCTCTTTTCATATTCTTGCGCCAGGGTAGCTGCACATAAGACTTTTACCTCACCCCTATAGACCATTAGATCGGGATTCGCACAAATCATCGGTATACTTCGCGAAAGAGCCGCCTCTAAATCATCCGCATATTCATCCAGGGTTGGTCTATTATTATCAAAGTTGCTGGCAATAATAATATCTGCTTGTGATATATGAGAGGCTGGGTTCATGCCGATTCCAATGAGCAAGCTGCCATCTTTTTCAGGACAACCTATGTGATGGTAAGTCCGAGCATCATGCCGACGTAAATATTCCAAGGTTGCATCACCCGAGGTAATAACGTCCGCATACAGATCTCTTGGAAGACCAAATGCCGAAAGTTGGTCCACAATAACACCCGATGATCTGGGTGCGTTGGATAAGAAAACAACCGTTTTACCCTGATCTTTGAGTTCCCGTAAACAAGGAAGGACGGCATCAAAAAGATGTTCTCCATTATGAACGACACCCCATAAATCAACGATGTAGCCGTCATAATTATCAGCAATTTCGGCCAGACCCGCAATTACTGTCGGGCCTGAAGTATCCTGCAATTGACTTGAGGTACGCAACGAGTCAATCTCCTAAATTGTCCCAGAATTCCTTCACCTTGGAGAAGAATCCTTGAGATTCTGGGCTGGTTTTACCGTTCTTATCGCTTTCGCTGAACTCTTTGAGAAGTTCCTTTTGGCGCTTGGACAAATGGGAAGGCGTTTCCACAAAGGCGTGTACAAACATATCGCCACGATTGGAACGCCTGAGAATGCTCATACCCTTGCCGCCCAATCGGAAGATTTTACCCGATTGCGTGCCTTCGGGGATTGTGACCCTTGCTTTAGCGCCATCAATGGTGGGCACATCTATGCTGCCACCCAATGCCGCCGTGATCATATTGATGGGTACGCGACAATGAATATTCGCGTCTTCGCGCTCAAAAATGGCGTGAGGCTTAACCTCCACATGCACGTAAAGATCGCCAGATGGAGCGCCACGAATACCGGCTTCGCCTTCTCCGGACAACCTTATGCGCGTACCTGTTTCAACTCCCGCGGGAACCGAAATGCTCAGCGTACGCCTTTCGTTGACTCGGCCCTGGCCATGACAGGTTTTGCAGGGGTTTTCGATTATCTGCCCTATGCCTTGACAAGTTGTGCAGGCACGCTCAACTGTGAAGAATCCTTGCTGCGCACGCACTTTACCGCGACCATTACAAGTCGTACATGTGACAGGTTTGGAATCTTTTTCAGCGCCAGAACCTTTACAAGTTCCACATGCGGCTCCCATAGTGACTGTGATATCCTTTTTAACACCTACAAAGGCTTCTTCCAGGGTTACGGACATGTTGTATTGCAAGTCGTTGCCTCGTTGGTTTGCACCACGAGAACTTCTGCCTTGGCCGCCAGAAAAGTCACCGAATATTTCTTCGAATATGTCGGAAAAACCGCCGCCACCAAAGTTGAATTCAAAGCCGCCAGGGTGACCACGATGACCGCCGCCGCCCATACCTTGTTCAAAGGCAGCATGACCCATGCGATCATATGCTGCACGCTTATTATCGTCACGCAGAACTTCGTAGGCCTCATTGAGTTCTTTAAATTTTTTCTCGGATTCTTTGTCACCGGGATTTTTGTCCGGGTGAAATTTCATAGCCAGCTTGCGATAAGCCTTTTTCATCTCATCAGCGGAAGCGGATTTGGAAACTCCGAGCACATCGTAAAAATCGCGTTTTGCCATAATAATCTACTTTTTCAAAAGGAGCCTCGAGCAGATTGTTCTGCTCGAGGTCTATTAAGACTGGTCTTAAGCTTTGTCCTTCTTTTCATCGCCGTCAATTTCTTCGTATTCGGCGTCAACCACTTCTTCTTTGGCTTCCTGTGCAGGAGCTTCGGCCGCAGCAGCAGCCTCTTCCTGACTGGATTTATACATGGCTTCGCCCAACTTCATGGACGCTTGTGTCATGCTTTCAGTTTTAGCCTTGATGTCTTCCACATCTTCGCCTTCAAGAGCGTTCTTGAGATCCTCAATGGCGGATTCAATGGCGGTTTTTTCTTCTGCACTGATCTTGTCGCCAAACTCAGTTAAGGACTTTTGTGTGGCATGCACCAAGCTTTCACCATGGTTTTTGGCTTCCACAAGAGCTTTACGCTTTTTGTCAGCTTCCGCATTCACCTCGGCATCTTTGACCATATTGGCGATATCATCGTCGGTTAAACCACCAGATGCTTGGATGCGGATTTGTTGCTCCTTATTGGTGGCCTTATCCTTAGCAGATACAGATACGATACCGTTGGCGTCAATATCAAACGCCACTTCAATTTGCGGCATACCTTTAGGCGCAGGTGGTAATCCAACCAAGTCAAACTGACCCAAGATCTTGTTGTCGGCAGCCATTTCGCGTTCACCTTGGAACACCTTAATAGTCACAGCCGTCTGATTATCATCAGCGGTTGAGAACACCTGGCTTTTCTTGGTGGGGATTGTGGTGTTGCGCTCGATCAAACGAGTGAACACACCGCCCAATGTTTCAATACCCAAAGACAAAGGAGTCACATCCAGAAGCAACACATCCTTCACGTCGCCTTGTAGCACACCACCTTGGATAGCTGCGCCCATGGCCACAACTTCGTCAGGATTTACGCCACGATGCGGATCACGTCCGAAGAAGTTCTTCACAGTCTCAATGATCTTTGGCATGCGGGTCATACCACCCACCAGGATCACTTCATTGATTTCACCGGCTGACACGCCTGCATCTTTCAATGCTTTCTTGCATGGCTCGATCGTTTTTTCGATCAGCTTCTCCACCAAAGCTTCCAGCTTGGAGCGAGATAGCTTAACCGTCAGATGCTTTGGACCCGACGCATCGGCTGTGATAAACGGCAAGTTAATTTCCGTCTCAATAGCGCTTGAAAGCTCGATCTTAGCTTTTTCAGCAGCTTCCTTAAGACGTTGCAATGCCAGTTTGTCTGATCGCAGGTCGATGCCCTGCTCTTTTTTGAACTCATCAGCCAGATAGTCAATGATGTTCATGTCAAAGTCTTCACCACCCAAGAACGTATCACCGTTCGTGGACTTCACTTCAAACACGCCATCACCAATTTCCAAAACTGAGATGTCGAACGTACCACCACCTAAGTCGTAAACGGCGATAATGCCTGATTGCTTCTTATCAAGGCCGTAAGCCAAAGCTGCGGCAGTAGGCTCGTTGATAATACGCAGCACATCTAGGCCAGCAATTTTACCGGCATCTTTAGTGGCTTGACGTTGTGCGTCATTAAAATACGCAGGAACCGTAATAACAGCTTGATCAACTTTTTCGCCCAAATACTTTTCGGCGGTTTCTTTCATCTTTTGCAAGATAAATGCACTGATTTGGCTTGGACTGTACTTTTCGCCACGGGATTCAACCCACGCGTCGCCATTGGCACCCTCGATGATTTTGTATGGAACCAGACCCTGGTCCTTCTTTGTGAGAGGATCGTCGAATCGACGTCCGATCAGACGCTTAATAGCAAAAAGTGTATTTTCTGGGTTTGTAACACCCTGACGCTTAGCAGCTTGCCCCACTAAACGCTCTCCGCTTGCAGTAAATGCAATCATAGACGGAGTGGTTCTATTGCCTTCAGCATTTTCTAGAACCTTTGGATCCCTGCCTTCCATAATGGCAACGCAGGAGTTCGTTGTACCTAGGTCGATACCTATTACTTTACTCATTTTATACCTCTTTTGTTAGCGAGCCCTAAACGCCTCAATATGAGCACGTCAAAAACCCCTAGAGTTTAACCTAAAAGACCACCGATTCGTTTCTCCACAAGGGACTCAACTAACCGGCAACCCCATTTCAGGGAACTATTCCCTTATACTGTTATACAACAAAAACAATCCGTTTTGCAAGAATTTCGTGAAGTGGGGGGTGAGGGAATGGACAAAAAATATTTGCAGGGAATTGGACATATTCATGGCGCCTCCCTGCTTCATGCAGCAAATTTAGCTTCAGCAATTTCTTTGGCGACACGAAGATTTACCTTGCCATTGGCCAGTACGGGAATCTCAGGGACTCGTATGATAGCATCAGCACGTGGGAGCCATAGTTTAGGGAGACCACTGAGTTTGAGCAGCTCCCACAACTGTTTTTCGCCCAAAGTTTCGTGCACGTAAAGCACCACTAAAGTTTCGCCTTTGCGGGAAGATTCTATGGAGACGACAGTTGAGTGGGCGCCGCCGATGAGTTCGTTTACTTTGTCCTCGATGGCTATGTGAGGAACCATCTCGCCGGCAATTTTGCTGAATCTGGAGAGGCGATCGACGATGGTTATGAAACCGCCGTCGTCCATCTTGGCGATGTCGCCTGTGAAATACCAGGAATCATAGAAAGCGTCACGCGTGAGTTCGGGTTGATTTAAGTAACCTATCATATTGCCGCCGCCCTTAACCAGCAGCATGCCTGTCTCGCCCAGCGGTTTTTCTTCCATGGTCTCAGGATCCACAATTTTGGTAGCCACGCCTGGAATAGAAGTGCCGATGGTCTCCGGCTTAGTCCCCACCTGACACCAACCATCGCTGGAAACTACGTCTGGGACGTTGACTGACACTACAGGGGAAAGCTCTGTGCAGCCATAGCCTTCGTATATTTCCAGACCAAATTTCTCACGAAAAGCCTCGGCAACACTAGGGCGTAGTTTTTCTGCGCCGGCCACCACATACTTCAGTGACTTAAAATCTTCTGCATCACAATTGCGGATATAGTTTTGGTAGAACGTGGAAGTGGCAACCATGAAGGAGGCTTGGTACTTCATTACCAGCTTGCCGATGGTTTTTGCTTCCAAAGGATTGGGGTGGTAAACCACTGACATTTTCTTAATCAGAGCAAACCAAAGCAGTACTGTATAGCCAAAAGAATGGAAGAAAGGTAGCACGCCCATGAAGCGGTCCGTGTTATTGCTGGGGATGATTTGAGCTATACCTTCAATATTAGAAAGGATGTTTTTATGGGATAGCATCACACCTTTTGGCATGCCGGTGCTGCCTGAAGAAAAAAGGACCGTAGCCACAGATTTTGGCGTCATCAACTTATCGCCAATCATTTCCAGAATCATTTTAGAAGGCAACAAAAGGGTAAGCATACCTAACACTTTGTCTTTCAAAGTGATTGATGCCCTTAGGTCTTCCAAGAAAATCATGTGGTCAGACTTGGTTTTACCTATCTTCTCAATAAATTGCGAAGAAGTAATAATCTTATGAATTTTGCATTGCTCAATGGCTGATTCATAAGCCTCCTCACCTATAGTAAAGTTGAGATTTACAGGCACTTTGCCGGTCATGCTGACTGCAATATTGGCTAACGCTCCACCTACGGTTGATGGCATGAGAATGCCCACCATTTCTTGTTCTGCGGACAAAGCTTTGATTTTTCGGGCTAGAATAACTGAGCTGAGCAGCACTTTACCATAGCTGAGCTCCGTACCAGTTGAGTCGGCCATACAAAAGCGCCAAAAAACGGATTTTGCGGATTTAATAAAACGATGAGGAAGCACATCGTTTACAGTTTTGCGCATGGCAAAGGATTCCACTTCCAGTTCTTTAATCACCTGACGCACCACTTCCTTGGGCGTGTTGGAGGGTAAGGGCTTACCAAAAGTAACCGTTACGGGATATGGAAACACCTTCGGACGCTTGAAGAAAAACTTGCCGTTATCATAACTGAATATACTACCCCAGGCGTTGTCCAAGTTCACGGGGATAATGGGGACGCTGAGACCTTCCGTGATCTTTTCAAGACCTTTGCGGAATGAAAGTATGTGGCCATTACGGGTTATGCCGCCTTCAGCGAAAATACAAACCAGTTCACCCTTTTCCAGACCAGCCCTGGCCATTTCGAAGGTTTTACGCACATTTCTGCCGCGGTAAACCGGAATAACCTTCATGAGCTTGAAGAAAGGCTCCAGGAATTTAATATGATAGATTAAATCCAGCAACATAAACTGCACATGTCTCTTCATGGCACCGCCCACAAGGAACCCGTCCACATAAGATACATGGTTACAAACTAACAAAGCCGCACCCTTGGTTGGCAAGTTTTGAGCACCTCGAACGCTAATTCTATACAAACTATGGGTAATCACCCATAAACCACAACGCAACAGAATCATGGGCAAGGATTGTGCTGCAATAGCTGTACCACTCACGGTGATTAAACCAATAAGTAAGATAATAGCATCCGAACGTAAACCTAAGATATCATGCAACAATGGAAGCACACAGGAGGCCAGTAAAACCGAGCCCATACTATATACGTTTGTGGTGGCAATGAGCCTGCCCTTTTCTTGAATACCCGCAATATGTTGCAAGTTTGCATTAAGGGGCACAATAAACAAGCCACCTGAGAGACCAATAATGAGAAGAGCAACCACCGTGCCAATAAAATTAGGGGCTAGGAAGTACAGTAATATGGAACCGAGGCCTATACCTAAGGCACCCAATGGAACCAAACCCACTTCCACATGATCACCAGATAGACGTCCAGCAAGCAAACTTCCACAAGCAATACCCGCACCCAATTGTATGAGCAGCACCCCGATCCAATAGCTATCCAGCCCCATGACTTCTTCACCCAGCAAAAGTATGAGGGAGTTCAGTAGAGACCCTAAAAACCAGAACCAGGCAATGCCGCCCACAGTTAAAGACAACATGGTGTTGGCATAAATTTTCTTAGATCCCGTGATAATAGATGCCCAAGGATTGTAGGATAGCCTTTGCTTTACACCCGGGTAAGTGGTGTGCGGCGCCGCAAAAATTGCAGCAGTGCCCACGATACTGATAAAAAACATGATGTAAGCCAGAATGTGTTGTTCATGGGCAAAATGACTGAACAGAAGCCCCCCGAAAAAGAGACCGAGGACGATACCTGTGTAAGTGGACATCTCGACTATACCATTGGCTCGGCTGAGCTCTTGCTCAGAAAAGATCTCAGGCAGAAACCCGTATTTAGCAGGACTGAAAAATGTGGCTTGGGTCGCAAGTAAGAATAAAATGACTAAATTCATCCAGAAATTTTCTAAGGGCAGCACAAACAAGGCCAAAAACATGGTAAAAACTTCCAGGCTTTTGGTAATGATCAAAACGTTTCGCTTGTTAAAATGATCGGCAATGTTACCGGCTATGCCAGAAAACAAAAGATAAGGTATGATAAAAACAGCGCCCACCATGGAAACGCCCATAGCGGAAACAGCATCCTGGGAACCAGGCACCAAACCCACATGCAAAGCCATTAACCCCAAGACCATACGCAGGATATTATCGTTGACAACTCCAAGGAACTCCGCAATCAAATAGAAGGGGAAGCCTTTCTTTTTCAACAAGCTCACATAACTTGACGCAATCACGTAATACCTACCTCGGAAATTTTAATAGCACATTTGAACATATGTAAGGCAATTCGTCCAGTCAAGAATTCACATTTTAATAGGCATGGCAAGTGCGAGGCAGCTGAAAATGGTTCGCATGCTACTCATACTTGTATACCCAAATATGCATTACCAAAAGACCCAATAAAAGCAATTTAACAAGCTTGAGTGAAAAAGAAAAACAAGCGGGTTAATACAGATTAACCCGCTCGTTGTAATGAAGAGCCAACATTACAATTAATATTTGTATGTTAGAGTTAATTCAAAAACGTTTACGCGAATTTTACTCGTTCCTCGAGCGAAGTTATTTGCAATTTTTGCATTGCTCGCTCCATGGATATAGGTCAATGTTATAACAGTATTTTTTGTGGGCATGAATTGTCCAGCAACAACGCCCTCCCAGGCTGCAGCAGCCGGCAAACCTACGGGGCGGTATTGCAACGGCATGGGATTGGTAAAATAAGCTCCTGCAAGAATGCCAGCCTATTGTTCAGAAAATTGATAGCGTGTTAATAATTGCCCATAACCTGCAGAATGATACTTCTGGGGCAACACTAAATTCCCCACAACTGGCGCATTATAAATTGTAACGGTCTTGAAAGGCTTCCAATTTAAGAATCTTGCCGTTACGCTTACCAACCATTCAGGGGTTAGGATTTGAGTCAAATTAGCACTATAAATATCGGGAATTAATGGTGTGTTTAAATAACCTTTGTTTGTTTGCCCATTTAGACTTATGTTTCCCTTTGGCTTAAAATTAACGCCTTTATGAAAGCTAGCGCTAATCAAAGTAGTTGGCTGTGCCTTAAACAAAGCCCCCACATTAAATGAAGTTTTAAAAGAATCACCTTTCGCCACAAGAGTACCACCCGCGATTCCTGGAATAGCAAGAATGGCTTTACTCAAATGCATAAAATCAATTCCTGCCCCCAAGGTCAAATTATCAAGAACTTGGTAGCTTATTTTTGGGCTATAGGACTTGGCATTCAAAATGCTTTTTGTACCCGCCTGATTTCCGCTTTTATATTGTATTAAACCTAACATAGGATCATACACGTATAATCCCAATACTAATTTTGGCATAGCACGCCATTGAATATCGCCCATAGGCGTAACGTAATTCTTGTTTCCCTTGGATGATCTAAGAACAGAGCCTACTTGAGTACCATTGTATTTATTATTGAAATTAACAAAGCTACCCATGAGAGTAGCGCTAAAATTTTCCACTAAATCCATATTGGCAGCATTTCTGTACCCTTCGTAAGGAAAGATTACATACGACGACGAAGCCTTTATTTCGCAAGAAAACAAGATTACAGAAAATAAAATAATATAAATATAAGTTCTTGATAAGCCTTTGCAAATTACATTCATTGATTTTCCCCTATTATTTTTATTATTGAAAACCTTAGCATACCAGCATCTTTTGTCAATATGAAGGGCAGCAGGACTATTCACAGCGCATGCCGTAGGCTGTATATGGACAAATGAATGAACTGACATGATAACAACGATTAGGAATCTTTAATAGTCATCACAGATTTTTATGGATCCAGACGCCTTCATTTCCGACCCTCATTTATATTTTTACTCTTTCCAAGAAGATGGTATACTGACTGGATACTAATTATTTAATGGTACTCGTCTTATGCAACGATGGTTAACTTACGCTGCATTGTACCGACAGCCTCGGGTGTTGGGTATTTTGTTTCTGGGCTTTTCGAGCGGCTTACCGTTTTTATTAACGCTTGGCACCCTACATGCATGGCTGAAGACGGCTGATGTTTCCAATACTGTTATTGGTTATTTTGCGTTGGCGACTATTCCTTATATGTTTAAGTTCCTGTGGGCGCCGCTGACAGATCATATTTCAATCCCCTTCTTTTCAAGATTTTTAGGCCAACGGCGGGGGTGGATATTTACTAGTCAGATTGCGTTAGTCATTGCCCTTATTTTACTAGGACTCACCAACCCCCAAGAGAATATTTATTTAACGGGCCTTGCCACATTTGGCGTTTCGTTCTGCGCCTCTTGTCAAGACAATGGCATTGAGGCCTATCGTATTGAATCCCTACCACGGGACCAATTAGGACCTGGAGCCAGCGCTAGCGTTTTGGGATTCCGTTTGGGAATGTGGGTTTCAGGTGGGGGCGCATTGTATCTTGCCCACATGGTTGACAACTGGACCATTGTCTATGTGGTGATGTCACTGTGTGTGGGTGTGGGCATGATAGCAACCTTGATGTTACCTGAACCGCATCACCCGATTAAAGAACCCATTTTCCCAAGCTTTAGCCACAAGGTCCGGGAAGAAATAATTCCTTCATTTATAGAATTTGGCAAACGGGCTGATTTCTTCCCCATCCTGGTATTCATATTCCTCTTTAAAATAGGCGATACAGTGCTGAATATGATCAGCATCCCTTTTTTAATCGAAACCGGATTTACCAATCTGGAGATCGCAAACATCGCCAAAACTTTTGGCATCTGCGCCATGATCATGGGCGGTTTGTTCGCAGGAATGATGCAAATTCACAAACCACCCATATTTAATTTAGCTTTGAGCACCATGCTATTGGCTTGTTCGAGCGTCATGTTCATGATTCAGGCCCACCTGGGCCACAATGTGGACTTTCTCATATTAACCATGGGCGTAGAGAACTTTGCTTGCGGGATGAGTGCCACGGCTCTCATCGCCTATCTTTCCACCTTATGTAAGCAACCCAACACGGCCACGCACTTCGCTATCCTCTCCTCATTCTGCTCATTCTCACGCATTGGCCTTTCCATCGGAGCCGGCTGGCTCGCAGATCGAACCGATTGGGTGACCTATTTTGCAATCATCGGCAGCCTTAGCCTCCTTGCCCTCCTCTGGTTAACCTTATTTGGTCAACAAATCATCGCTTCATACAGAAAAGAACCTATTTTCGCCCCCGCGAAATAGATTTACAGTATTACATTAAATTGTTGACAAATCAGTGCTTTAAATATTATGCTTAACAAATTTTTATTTGTGTGTTTAGATAGTTTAGACTCATAAGGAGTTTGATTTGAATAAATTTACTATATATATAGCCGGCTTTATAGCTACCGTAGCTAACGCAAATGCAAGCCGGATAGCAAATACTTTAGAATCTGATGATTCTATTTGCGCTCATCTCCGTTATTTAGACCGCAACCCAGCCGATCGATCCGCTACCACTTTGGCATTAATAGAGCTCACAGCTCTTCGCTTAGATGGACTCAAGCTAGGAACTGTTCCTGAAATGTTGGAGAAAATGCCGAAACCAAGTGTAGGCAAACCTACTGGTAAAAAAGTTTTATCCTCAACACAAACCATTCCTAAATCATTGGGTAGACTTTCGAAGCTGCGGCATCTGAATCTTAAAGCAAATAAATTAAATGGGCTTCCTACATTCGTGTGCAACCTCACAAATCTGCGGGAATTGAATTGTGAACAAAACCTGATGAACGACGATGGCAATGAGCGCGCGGTGCCCGAACGTCTCTGCAGGTTAACTCAGCTTGAAGAACTATCTTTTGCTCTAAACAAAATCCGTATACTGCCGCGTAATTTAGGGTTTTTACACAATTTGGTTGTCTTAGATATTGCAGGCAATAATATCGCTAAGTTACCGGCTTCTTTCGCACGCTTGCATAATTTAAAACAGCTTTTTGCTGCAAGTAATCAAATTTCATCTTTGCCCAGCACTTTCGGACAACTTCATAAGCTGGATTATCTGGATTTGTCCGAAAACCATTTTACAACCTTTCCCGAACCTATTCTAAATTTAGTAAATCTCCAGGGCTTATATTTGTTGTTTAACGAATTAACAAATATACCAGATACAGTGTATAGACTTAGCGCATTAAAGGTACTCAATCTTTACGAGAATAAACTGCATTCAATCCCGGAACAAATGGCTCAAATGTCATCCTTGAGATTGCTGGATATCAGAAACAATTCTTTTGTTAGCATCCCCTCGCCCGTTCTTGAGCTTGGCAAAGATGTTGTAGTCCACAATTGCACTTTCAGCATGATGTTCGAAAAAATAGAGGGATATGCAGAACAACCTATGTCAAAACTGCCTAAACTCGGCCATAGACCTGAACCAAAAATTGCGTCATCTATGTATACTTACAATTCATCCTATGAAGAAATGGACGAGATCGAAGTTGAACTCCATCAGGCGAGCAAAGAAGACTTAGAAACGATTTATCTTGAAGCCATGGCTCTGGCGGACCTAGCAAAGGCACTTCTGCTCACTAAGTTCGGTCCGCGTCGTTATTGAACGGAGCGACCACACACCCTAGCAGTCAGTATGCAACCACCTAAGAAAGCACCTTCGGGTGCGCCTTTGCCGTGAATTCCGCCACCACCATACCCGGCTGCCTCACCCACTGCGTAGATATTACCAAACGGTTTTCCATCTTTCTTTAATACCCGACATTCCATATCAGTTTGGATGCCGCCTAAGGATTTTCTAGAAATCACAAATCCACGCACAGCCAATAATGGGCCTGCCTCTGGATCCAATATTTTCTTGAAATCTGCGATAGTAACAAGACCAAGGGGCTGATATTTCATATTGTTTGCTTTTCGCGCCAATTGCTCGTCGTTATAAAAGAATGGCCCACGATCAATTTGGTCATCGTAGGCTTTTATCTCTTCCTTAAGTTTATCGCCATTGATCTTGAAACCATACAAACTGCGTTCCTGCATTTTCTCGATCAAATCGTCTATATTATCAGCCAAAAATACATCTTCGGGCGAATCTTTCAGTAACAGATTAATGCGGTATTCATCACCATTTTGAGCATTATACTTGAGCAACTCAATATCCATATTTCGTATAGCAGTGAAGTACCGACTTAAGGATACGATAAATTCCTTGGTTGCTATCTTCCAATTCATGATAACCCAGGTGTACTGTCCGGGCTGCTCTAATATCCTATCCACGAGCCAGATATTATCTGCTCCTACCATAAGCGGCAAAGGACCTATACGCTCACCTAAGGCGTTAAACCATAGAGACGATATACCTGGCATGGTGGAAATGCCATCAAACGGCTTACGTTTTTCTGGATGATGCACGCCAAGAGCATAAGGCCAATTATTTTCTAAATGGGTGAGCACCCCGCCCCGTTCTTCAATTTTACGATGGAGTAAACCATCACCAAACTTATGGGCACCATTCAGCATATTATCGGGAGCTTTTCGTCCTTTGCCTGGCCAATGTTCTTTGAGATAACTAAGATCACCTCCTCCAATGCCGCCCGAGGCAATAATTACTTGCTCTCCAGTGGCTTGGAATGCTTCATCTGTCAGCATATTCTTACCAGTCATTAAGGCTTTACCATCACCTTGCAGAATATCATTTACCTCATGCTCAAAATAAATTTGAAGATTAGAACGCTGAGGAAGTTTGTTTATGGCAGCAACCGTCTTATTCACTAATTCAAATCCCGTGCCCCAGGTAACATGAAAGCGAGGTAGTGAGTTTCCCGATCTATACAGCCCCCTTTCAGCCCAGGTTGGCGCAGGTATAAACCCCGCCTGGATTTCCTTGAAATAATCGTAGATATACTCAAGCGAGTTATTGCAATAAAATTGCGCCCATTTACGAGGCCATTCATCATCTTCGTCAAATTTAGCTATATTCAACCAATCCTGAAATGCCAACTCTGGACTATCCTTAATGCCAACAGAGCGTTGCTCAGGTGTGTCAATCATATGAATGCCACCCGCCGCTTCCTTAGCCAAGCCGCCCAGATTATCTTCAACATCCTTATCAAATATTATAACGTTTTTACCTTTTTTAAGCAGCTCGTAAGCCGTTACAAGTCCAGCTATACCACCACCAGCAATAATTACATCAGATTGATAAGTTTTCATTTCCATACCTTAGATTAATTACTCAATTTTATTATAGCATGGCAATTGCACTCAATACAATTGTCTGATAAAATCATAAACGTGAGCGCATATATTATAGGCCTAAAATGACACCTCTAGAACAATCATTTCACAAGGGCATGCTGGACGTAAATGGTGAATATTCACAGACACCAATTGAGATAACTGGAAAAATACCTGAGTGGCTCTCAGGTAACCTCATATTCAACGGACCCGCCAAGTTTCATTTGGCCCACCAAGACATCACCCATTGGTTTTTAGGCGTTGCCATGCTTAAAAGCTTCAAGATTTCGTGCAAACAGGTGACCTATACGAACAAATTTCTCCACAGCAATTTCTACAACGAAGTGGTCATAAATGAAAAAAGGGTTTCAAGAAACAGTGGTGGCTCTGGCTTTAATCCGTTTCATATACTTTCGGACATAATTTTTGGCTCTCAAGAGCCCGGCGACAATAATATGATCAATGTGACTAAGATTAAAGATAAGCACGTGGCCCTCACAGAGGCAGCGACTTATGTCACTTTCGATCCGGATACGTTGGAAGTATTAGGCCCCCTCAATTTTAGAGACAAAGCGCACGGTCAAGCAACCACAGCTCATCCGCAGATGGATTTTAAGCGGGGCGAGCTATACAACGTGCTCATCAACTATGGCCGCGAGACTTATTACTCGTTCTACAAAATCAAACACGGAACCGAAGTTCGTGTACCTGAGGCCAAAATTCCTGAAAGCAATCCTGCTTACTTACACAGCTTCGCCATGTCAGAAAACTATCTGATTTTGATTGAGCCTCCGGTCAGAACCTCGGCTCTAAAAATGCGGTTTTCACCCGCCCTTTATTTCGATAAATTTAAATGGGACGGCTCGCAAGGCACAAAGATTACTATCGTCAGCAAAGATGATGGTAAGATCGTCAAGGTGGTAGAAACTGATTCGTTTTTCATGTTCCACCAGATCAGTTCATACGAGGTCAAAGGCAAGCTGATAATAGACCTGCCCACATTCAAAGATTCCAGCTTTTTGCAGCAAGTGAATATGAAAAAAAATCCGGTCGACTGGTTTAATTCAGGCTTACTCACTAGAATTACTGTGGATTTAATGTCTGGAAGAGCGTCACAAGAACGTATCTCGGACCAACCATTTGAATTCCCCCAACTCAATTACAAAAAGTACAATGCCAACGAATATAGATACCTCTACGGCGTCGGTGAAAGGCAAGGTATGCCGCTCTACAGCTTAGTAAAATTCGACATGAAAAACGGCGATGTAAAATCCTGGTCAGAAGATCACTGCTTTATGGGTGAAGCTTTATTCATCGAAAAAACAGACGCAAAAAGCGAAGATGACGGCGTACTACTGTCCATCGGTTTAGACGCCAATAAAGATAAATCATTCGTCATCATCATCGACGCAAAAAACATGCAAGAACTAGCCCGTGCCTATGCACCGCATTTGATACCATATAGCTTCCATGGGCAGTTTTATAGGGATGGCAAAGGGGCGGCCAGCTGAGCAATACCCCCGCCGAACAGTAAGATTATGTCCCCGCTACTCTACAGTTCTACCATCAACAGAAGTCTTTGTAATTTTGCGCATCAGTGATTTATCAAAAACTTGTCCTTTTGTGGCAGTTAGCACACTAGCTTTGTCCACTCCGGAGCGCATAGCGGAAGGCTCTTCTGGATCAGGATTAGCTTTGGACTGATCATTTTTCAAGGTGGCCATCAAAAAAGAGATCTCCTCATACAGCTCAAGTACAGATTTAAGCTCTTAAGTTTCATGGACAATTTTACCGGCATACGCAATAGTCAAAAGATCGATGAATATTCTGTCAAGCCAAGCATAACTCGTGGGCTCCTGGTATACCCAGAAGCCCGGCACATTAATTTCCCCAGCCCAATGGATCCAGAATAGGGTCTAACATACCGACTTTGGTCATGACTTGTACCATGCCACGCTCGGTGATGACTGTTTCACCTATAATGTCGTTTTCATCGTCATATCGTGTAACAATCCAGGACTGAAAGTCTTCTTTACCTTCTGGAGTTTTCACCTTATCACACATGACCATCAAAGCATTGTAGATTGATTTGTCATCTACCATCAGACGGTCAAAAGCTGTTTTCATAAGAGGAATAATATGTTTCAACTCAAGTCGGTTGTAATATAACTCAATAATTTCCTGTTGGGATTTGGTGAGTATCAGCTGATTAATAGTTCCAGCATTGATGTCAAAACGAGGCCCCTCGGTGAGGCCAACGCGATCGCCGATCAGACCTTTGACCCAGATGATTTGGTGGGCCGCTTGATCTAGGTTTTGACCTGGAAATACCCCGCAGACCTCTTTCATGAACATGCTTTCAGGCGAAAATTGCATAGAGACCACCGATTGCATCGCATTCAGCAACGCGGTAATCGCCGGCATCTCGTGGAAGTCATATTCCAAAAATCCGGACAGAGACCTAAGCTTGTAAACGGGCGTAAGGCACATGTAATAATCTTGGATAGCCGTGTTCATACCTCCTGCACAAGCTCTGACACCTGATAAGAATTGGCAGATGCGAATCCACTTGTTATTCTCATCTGGCAAGCTCATGAAGTGGCTTATCACACACTTCATTCGAGAGCCCTCCAGGCTTTTCGGAGCTGCATTCATCAGATGACAGAAATGAGAACTTAGATTGCAGGCGTTTTCGATGAGCTTCAATAGAAGCCTAGAATTTTTCGGCAAGGCTTCTTGCTGTTCATCAGTTGATACGTCTTCATCGCTTTGCGACTCAACTTCTTGCATCTGGGGTAAAGGCTCTTCATCCTCGTCCTCAGAGAAGTCATCCGGAGCTTCTCCGCCATGTTCGGACTTGGTCTGATCCATGATGTGAGATGCATCTCTCAAGAGATCCTCATTGGACTTTAATCTTATCTGAAGTTGGTTCAGCAGGTCTATGAAATTTTTGGCATTAAGCTTAGGAACGGAAGATAACTCCAATTTCATGGACGCTCCAAGATTAGCAATCTTTACAGGATTCAGACGCACGTTCAGACCGTCAATACAGCCCTGTATAACCTTTAGCTTTCCCCACTCTATTGGAACTGTTCTTTTGGCTTTGAGCTTTTCATAAATAACGTGGGCGCCACGTTCGTCACCGTCTTCTAAAACCGTCATCACCCGCATAGCCATTTGGACGATTTCGTCTTCTTCTACAAAACCCATTGCCAGACCTTGGTCCTCGATAAACCCACATACTATTCTTGCCAGTAAAGGATTTTCACCAACCATCATATCCTTCCAATAATCAAGGAGTTGTTGCTTGTCATCATTATCTCGCGAGTCAATAGATGCAATAAAATTCGTTATAATGGGGTCGAAGGCATCATCATCTTCGTTTTCATCGTAGAAGGGTTCTGGATTTTCTTCAAACGCGTTTATGCAACTCTCTATAAATCTAACGCTTTCCGATTCAGGAAATAGTTTTATTAGATAGGATATGCCACGTAAATCTAGGGGATTCTCTGCATCTTTGTAGCTAATGATAGGCTTGAGTATGTTTAGCATATGATCCCACTCTTCGGGATTCGTATTGCAAAGTGTTTGGATGATGAACGTTTGAACTTTTGCGTCGCAGTCATAGACTTGCGTCACATTCTCAAGCTTATCTAATGCCTCAGTCATATGATTCGAGGGTGCAAGTGCTAAAGTAATGAGTAACGTCGCATGGTCCTTTCCGGTCCATTCTTTATCTTTAGTGATAAGGGCGAGTGTTTTTAACAAATATGCTATCTGTTCCACGGGAACGTTGGCTAATGCACTGATTATCTTAGCGTGAGCTTTTCCATCCCAGTTTTTGCCTTCAACTATGGAGGCATATGCATCTAATATTGTATCCATATGATCAGGATGTACTTCGCCTAATGCCTCTATCATTTTGACATGGTGCGCGGGTTCCCAGTTTTTACCAGCGGCGAGTAAAGCTGCTTTTTTAAAGGCAAGGGTCATCCGTGCCGCAGGTACTTCTTGTAAAGGATAGATAAACCCATGTATATCATTGCCATGCAACTCGTCACTGACACAGTATTCAGGAAGCGCATCACATAATATTGCCAATCGATCAGTTGATATCTCAATCATGTATCCCATTAGGGTAGTAAGGTCGTATTCTTCTATAAGACCCTTATCAATCATAGATCTCGCAAATTTGGTGGCGTAGGGTATGCGCTCTTTTGGATCGCTCCAAGATGCGGAAAGAATCCCTCTGACTACCCTCGTACTTAGCTTTTGCTCAAGCACAAGGGTCTTGAGTGAAGTCAAAGTATGCTCTAATTGTTCGTAGGGAACGAGTCCTAATGTGCCGCACATCTCACCATATTCATGGGGTCGCATGCTGTCTCCGCCAACAATACTGCAAATTGCATCGAAAACCATCTCTGCACGATCTATAGGGAGGCTTGCGCATGATCCGATAAAATTGGCGTGATCATAGATTTGCCAATTTTGTTTCATACAAATTAGACGTGCTGCTTTAAGTAAACCGTCTACATTGGCATCAGGAATCCTAGCCACAGACCTAATAAGGCTGCTAGCTTCACCTAGTTCAAAGCCGCATTGTTTAACATATTCAATGACGGCTTGTATCTTGGTTTCACTAATACCATTCAAAGCTCCTGTATCTAGGGCGCCGCTGATGAAGTTATCAAAATAGTATGAAAAATTGTATTTGGTATAATCGCATTGGGCTTCTCTCATAAAGACGGTCGCTAGCCTAAGGGTTTCTTCTTCATTCTCAGGGGTTAATTTAGAAAAGCCCTTGAATAGTCCTGAAACTGATACAGGTGGAATATTATTTTGTTGAGCGAAAGCAACAGTCTTAGTCAAAATCTCGGTTATTCTTTCAATCGGCGCATAGCGAATGATATCGCAAATTAAATGATTATTATTCCGATAACCTGAGTCGTATCCTTCCAAGATTTGGTTGATTGCGTGGGGGAGTGCCTTTAATTCTTCTTCGGATTGACTAGTCAATGCTAAAATTATGCAGGCATGTTCAGCAGCAGACCACTTTCTGTCTTTAGCGATGGCCTCACAGGTATATAACAATAATTCAACCGCATGTTCTTTCCTAGCTATGGCTGGCATGGAAACGCTATTAACAACACTTGATAGGCCTGCAAGATCCAGATTATTTTTTTTGATATATTCTATGACAATTGGTGCAGCATTTAATCTTCTGTTGAGTTCGTCATGACACACAACGCTTGGTCCAGATTCAAATTTGACTAGTATTTTTCGAAATATATCCGGGCAATCTGGTCGGTCACGTAAATCGGGATGTTCTGTTAGTTGCAGAATATCGTTGGCTGTTTTTTCCAAGGATTCGTCATCAAGAGATGAGAGAGTATTAATTACTGCTATATGTGCAGAGCTGTTCTGCATCTGGTTGCCGCATATCTTTAACGCATAGTTCCAAATAAGTTCGCGCTTTTGGATATCCTCTATATTTTCAAGAGCAGCTGAGATTTCAGGAGCATCGCAGGTAATTTGAACACCTGGTTGCTCTGATGCCAGGCAACTATCGGCGAATAATACGGACAAAGATAAAAACATAGTTAAAATAAAACGATTCATATACATCAGCTCCTTTATGGCTACAATTCTTGTGCTTGGCACAAATAATATTTCTTTAATAAAACCTCTCTATATCGAATATTTTGCAATAAGTCAAACTTAATGTTGTATTATGTATAATCAGCTTTTGATCAGGTTCATTCTCTGGAAGAAAGCCTCTAATCTAACCAAATTTAGATGTGTTAAGGACGTCGTAATTTGCATGTTGCCCCATACCTCAAACATAGGAATCATCCGCAGTAGATCGTCAATATCGCTTGCGCTGATAGGTTTCTGGAATGAATGACCATTTGTACAAACTTGAAACAAATCCTCGATCACACATTAAACCTAAAATGAAACACATCACCGTCATGTGGCACATAGTCCCTGCCCTCTTGGCGCCATTTGCCGGCGGTTTTGGCGCCTTGCTCGCCGTTGTTGGTGATGTAATCGTCATAGGCGATGGTTTCGGCGCAGATAAAACCTCGTTGAAAATCTGTGTGGATGACACCAGCTGCCTCCGGCGCCGTTGAGTTTTTGCGCAAAGTCCAGGCACGGGCTTCTTTGGGGCCGATGGTAAAGAATGTGATCAGCCCCAGCAGCTCATAGCCTTTGCGGATCACTTGTGCTAGACCTGTTTCTTTAAGACCTAGGGAGTCTAGATATTCAGTCTTTTCTTCTTCAGACTCCAGCATGGCTACTTCTGACTCGATGGCTGCGGAGATGATGGCCACTTTGCTGCCTTCTTGTTCCGCGTAGGCTTCAACCTTACGGGTCCAATCATTACCGGTTGCGGCTTCGTCTTCAGCTACGTTGCAGACATAAAGTACGGGCTTTGAGGTTAGTAACTGCAACTGTCTAAAGGCTGAGTCCTCACCCTCCGCCAGCTCCACAAAACGGGCAGGCTTGCCTTCTTTCAGCAAGGGAAGAGCTTTGTCCACCATCTTTAAGGTGAGCAACAGCTCTACATCTTTGCTGCCTTTGGCTTTTTTCTCGAGGGCGTCTTTGCGTTTGAGTAAGCTTTCCAGATCAGACAGCATTAGTTCTGTGTTGATGGTTTCAATATCACGAATTGGATCAACGGTACCGTCCACATGGGTAATATCGTCATTCTCAAAGCAGCGGAGCACATGAACAATGGCATCCACCTCGCGGATATTGCCAAGAAATTGGTTGCCAAGCCCCTCGCCTTTGCTAGCGCCACGCACCAGACCTGCAATGTCCACAAAACCCAGTTGGGTCGGTATGATTTTGGCTGAATGAGCCACGGCCGCAAGCTTATAAAGCCTGTCATCGGGCACACCCACTTTACCCACATTGGGCTCGATGGTGCAAAACGGGTAATTAGCAGCCTCGGCCGCAGCCGTTGCTGTTAACGCATTGAACAACGTTGATTTACCCACATTTGGCAGACCTACTATACCGCAGTTAAAACCCATGACTTACTTTCTCCGATTGTTTTGCCCCTGCATCCGTCATTGCGAGCCCTTCTTAGGGCGTGGCAATCTACTTAAAAGCCGCCGCAAACCCTTGTAATACGACTACTCCAAAGTGGATTGCCACGCCCTAAGAAGGGCTCGCAATGACGGGTGTAGGGATCACCTATTAACTTAAAGGAAGTGATGCATTCTTACAGAAAAGGCAGCAAGCCTTCTCATACTCACTTCATCATACCCTGCTTCCGTCGTGCGATCTCAGACATAAAGCCCTCCTTGTCGCCCGCGGCCAATTTCGAAACTTCATCCACCAGAATGTGGATTAAATCCTGCACTTCTGGTTTTTCGTTGGACGTAAAATCCTGCAAAACATACGAACTCACCTGTTGGCTGTGTAAAGGACGACTAACGCCGAAACGAACGCGCCAGTAATCTTTACCCAAATGCGCATCCAGACTCTTAATGCCATTGTGACCAGCAGCACCACCACCTTGCTTGACTTTTACCTTACCCAACACCAAATCAATTTCGTCGTAAAACACATACACTTGATCAATGGATATTTTGTAAAACCGCATGCACTCGCCCACCGATTGACCTGACAAATTCATATAGGTAAGAGGTTTGAGCAAAATAACTTTTTCCGTGCCAATTTGACCGGTTGAAACGAGACCTTGAAACTTGGATGTGAATTCGGGGAGTTTATATGTCTGTTGAATCGCTTCAACAATCTTAAAACCAACATTGTGGCGGTTATCGGCATACTGTGCTCCCGGATTTCCTAACCCGACGAATAACAGCATGCCCATAAACCTTATCTTGATGTCATTAATGTTAGGACTCAGTCGATTCAGCTTCAGCTGCTGCTTCCTCATCTGTATCATCACCACCTGCAGAACGTACCGCAGAAGGAGCGATAATTGTTGCTATGGTTCCCTCAGGATCCATATGCAAAGCAACCGCATCTTTCGGCAAATCTAGATCGCTTAAGTGAATTGATTGGTGCAAATCACGACCTGCCAAATCGAATACGATTTTTTCAGGAATGCTATCTGCAGAACAAGCCAGATCAAGTTCATGAACAACGATGTTCAACATACCGCCACGCTTAATGCCAGGCGACTTGTCTTCGTTGATGAACATAATAGGAATCGAAACATGAATACGATCGCCCTTCACCACACGCATAAAGTCGATGTGGATGGGATGATCCTTAACCACGTGAAGTTGCAAATCTCTTGGCAGAACGCGTTCCTTCTTGCCACCAATGTTCAGTTCGTACAACTTAGTAAAGAATGCACTGGAACGCGCCTCTTTTTCGATCATACGAGGATCGATTGAAATCAAAACGGGATCTTGTCCACCACCGTAAACTACGCCTGGTAAACGTCCCTCGCGGCGAACGGCACGTGCCCCGCCAGTTCCAACTAGAGTACGAACTTGCGCCTCAATACTGCCTATGTTAGCCATTTAAAACTCCATATCCTTTAATAACTATTGTTTCGTATCTACGCAGACCTATAGCACGGTTGCGCATAAATATCCACACATGACTGATATATTTGCACTGTTTTTAGTTTTTTTTCCACTCATTTTTTTCAAACTTATTGAAAAAGGCTCGAAACCGATTGATTTAGGCCGATTCTGTGTATGGCTTCACCGAGCAATGGGCCTACCGGGAGTATCCTTATTTTCTTCAGACTCCGGATATCTTCTGTGGCTTGGATCGTATCCGTAATAACTAATTCTTTAATCAGTGAAGACCCTATTATCTCTGGGCCACGACCCGATAAGACACCGTGTGTCACGTAAGCATAGACCTCCGCAGCACCATTATCCAACAAAGCCGCAGCAGCATTGCTTAAGGTGCCCCCTGAATCCACGATATCGTCCAGAAGTATACATACCCGACCATTTACATCACCGATCACATTCATGACCTCTGAAACCCCTGCTTGCTCGCGTCGTTTATCGATAATGGCCAGATCACCTTCAATGCGCTTGGCTACAGATCGCGCCCTAGCAACACCACCCACATCTGGACTCACGATGGTTACAGTGCCTTTACCAAATTTCTCCAGGATATCACGGGCAAAAATAGGTGCCACATAAAGGTTGTCCACGGGTATATCAAAAAAGCCTTGTATCTGCGTAGCATGTAGGTCAACCGTAAGGATCCGATTAGCACCCGCCACGGTAATGAGATTGGCCACTAGCTTAGCCGTAATAGGAGTCCTGGGGCCCGTTTTGCGATCTTGTCTGCCGTAACCATAATAGGGAATCACCACCGATATGGAATTAGCCGATCCGCGCTTTAAAGCGTCGATTATAACCAACAGTTCCATCAGATTATCGTTAGCCGGAAAGGATGTGGGTTGTATAACAAAAATGTCTTCACCCCGAACGCTTTCAAGAATTTCCACGAATACTTCGTTATCTGTAAAGCGCCTTATGGTGGCTTCAGTGAGGGGGAAATGCAGGTATTCAGCCACAGATTCGGTTAATGGTCTATTACTATTGCCCGATATGATTTTCATCTTCGTCTGTCACCCCTGCTATTTTCCGCAGATTAACAGGCTGAAGTACTCTTGTAAACCTCATATGCGGCTGAAATTTCAGATATTCTAGAACTCAACAATTCAGGACTATATGCTTCGCTGACACCGTTAACCCAAACGAAGCCCGGCCATAAAGCATCGGTTTTATAGCGAGCAACCACATGCACATGAAGCTGAGGAACCACGATACCCAAAGCGGCCACATTGAGCTTATCGGGATTGAACAGAGCTTTAAATATATGACTGGTTTGCGCTATTTCTCGCATGAGTTGCAGTTGGTCGTCTTCGGATAAATCAATAATTTCAGACACATCTGCTTTTTTAGGAATTAACATAACCCACGGGAATTTCGCGTTATTCATTAACCTGACTTGACATAAGTCTAAGTCCGTTACAAAAGAAGACGCTTCTTCAAGACGTGGATCTATATTCATTCTGCGTTAGCTTCATCCATGAGTTGACTAGCGTATTTTGCCCCTAATTTTTGAAGAAAAGCAAGCGTATCTTCTCGATCATAATGCGCATCATTTCGTGCTACAATCAAATTCATGGGAGTTTTTTGGTGACGGCTAACAGGATTTAAGCGCGCACCCTTCTCTAACAAAAGCTTTATCATCTCTGTGGAATGCCCATAATTTAGTGTGGCATTATGCATAGTATGAAACCCCTGAACATCCACGTGATTCACATCAGCACCTTCATCAAGAAGCATAGCAGCCATATCCCTGTGCCCATAAAAACAAGCTATGGAAAGCAAAGAATTGAGGTTTGCCAGATCGCCTATCTTCCCGCCAATTTTTTTCACAGATCGCAGAATAGAATTTTGCATCTGCAACCTGTCGTCCAAATTATTAAAAACCACATCGATACCACAACCACGTTTAGCATTTTTGATGACCAGATAAAGTAATGATTTCTCATTTTTATTAAACTTACCAACCAGATATGGACAGTAATCTAACGTGCCTTGCACAAACTTAAGTTTGCTTCCCGTCTTGCAAGCCTTCAATAGCTTGGCATGGGCCAGCTGCAACCTATACTTATGTTCAGGATTTAAAAAATCGAAACTTGGAGGCAAATCTGCAAAAACATTTGCTGGCACAGGCCTTACGGCACCATTTTCAACGTTTTCCTTATCGTCTGTTTGTGAAGCGAAACAATTGGTACCTATTACCAAACTCATCAATATTATCAAATTTTTCATCTTATTTAACCTTAATAAATTCATTAATCAATTAACCATATGACTATAATTACAGCACAAGCCCCATAAAAGCAAATTTTTTGAACATTTGCAGGTATATCAAAATATTCATTGCGAACAAGCATATCTTTCGTGTAATGCTGATCCATAGGGGAAAAAATATAATGATCACTACAAAAGTTCTATCATTTTGGTTTGGCGACCCGCAAGAGCCTGAGTACGGAACACCGAGGGCTTTTTGGTTTCAAAGCACACCAGAGATTGACCAACAGATTCGTGACTTTTTTGGCGATGCTTATGAGGATGCCAAAGCGGGCCGATTAGATGCAATGCTGCAGAAAGCCGAGGATTGTCTTGCGCTGGTCATCATCCTAGATCAATTTCCACGCAATATGTTCCGAGGAAAGCCACAGTCATTTGCAACGGATGGCAAAGCCTTAGAAATTGCCAAGTTAGCCGTCAGCAAGGGTTTTGACAAAGAACTATCATTGTTTCAAGCCAAATTTTTGTATCTACCCTACATGCACAGCGAAAATCTTGATGACCAAAGAGAATGCGTCCGTCTATTTGAAGCATTGGGCGAGCCCCAAGGTTTAGATTATGCTCGCAAACACATGGATATCATCGCCCGCTTTGGCCGGTTCCCCCATAGAAACGCCATACTTGGCCGCATCAACACACCTGAGGAAATAGAGTTTCTAGCACAGCCTGGATCGTCATTTTAAACCTTATGCTCCGGCAGCGGGATATAGTCATCATGATCCGTGGGAATGATAGGAAACTTGCCTTCTTCCCAATCGATGGCGCCTTGGTTAATCCGATTCATGTCTGAGGACACAAAATTCCACCAGATATATCGAAGGCCGAGGGGCTCGCCACCAATGATAGCTATTTGTGCATCTTCAAGTGCTGTCAGCACGATACCTTCCGTATGATTTGAAACAGCCATCATACCTTCTGTGATGATCGTATCTCCACTGGAAACCGCTCCAGATACCACATAGATGCCTGCCTCACTGACACCTGAAGGTGTTTTGAGAACCTCGCCTTTGGGTAGCGTTGCTTCCACATATAGGGTCTGGGAGAACGTTTTCACGGGAGACTCTATACCATAAGCTTGCCCCATGAGCACCCGCCCCTTCACATTTCCTTGTGAAAATGTGGGCACTTCCTCTGCGCCATAGTGATAAAAAGCGGGATCATCTTCTTCGATTTCTTCAGGCAAAGCTAGCCACAGCTGCAGCCCTTGTATGGTGTGACCGGTTTCGCGCAAATTTGTTGGGGTTCGTTCAGAATGAACGATACCTTTACCTGCAAACATTACATTAACAGCACCTGGCAATATGGTTTGCACAGCTCCCGTGCTATCTTGATGCAGCATTCCGCCTTCAATAATATAGGTAACAGTTGCCATATTTAAGTGGGGATGAGGCCGAATATCCACACCCTTGTGCGGCGGCATTGCGGTGGGTCCAAAATGATCAAAAAAGATCCAAGGACCAATCATATGCTGGTGCGGCGAAGGCAAAAGCCGACGAACACCAAACCCACCCAGATCCGTCAAACGAGCCGTCAACAGACGTTGAACGCCGGGACAGGGGTTAATTTTTTCTTCTGCTTTTTCAGGATGATCGTTGAATATGGACATGATAACTCCCCTCATTGCTATACTATTCTCATAGATTACAACATGGTGTTGATTAATGGAAAGGATAATCTCAAACTCCCTCGTCACTTCTGAGATCATAATGTACTAGTTCACATACATGTGACACTGAAGGATGCATGAAATGTCGCACAAGGCAGTGTTGTCCATAAGTCCACATTCAGGTCAGATCAGCTGCCCCTTGGTAGCTGAGCTGGTCTGAGCTGATTGTGGGCCCTGTGGGG
>JBGSQK010000034.1:0-3256 GCA_041738135.1 Alphaproteobacteria bacterium | reverse complement strand
TTTTCTCAGCTTTTCACGACACACCAGGTTTGTAACAAACAGTCTTGGCCTCATAACATCCTCCGAATGAGTTGAAAATACGGAGGACAGTCTGGACTATTTTAAAAGCTAAAAAAAGATGGGGTTAAATTGACGCTTACCTTTATCAGGGGATTGCTCTCGTTATGAGGCAATCCCTTTTTCTCAAGTTTGTGGGACATTAAATGCGGTTGATGAGTGACGCAGGTTATTTTACAAAAAAACACCTTAGGTGCGCCACTCATTTTCATCGCTCATATACAGTTATGAGGCTATAAATTCTCTTTCTTTGGTTAGTTCATGAATTCAATTTGAACTGGAGGGGCTTCTTTATGCAATTTATTATGATCACTTATGAATTGCCCACTTATCATGTTATAAAGATTTTGTTGATAGCCACCAATATCCAGGGTCAATCTCTCTACATTAGGGACGCGGATCAAATTTTGGTAAACCTGTGCAAACTCCTCGCCGAATTGATCACTAAAAGCTGGCTGATCAAATAAACAAGACGATATGTCTTGCTTAAGACCGCATACACTGGAAATAGCTGCGCAATATATAGTCATAGGAAAGCAGATAACACACAATCTTGTTAAAGATTTATCTTTTCCAAACCAGGCCTCATTCAAAAGCTCTACCGGATACATTAAAGTTTTTGGGGTTGAAGCCCAAGTAGAATAGGGCACAGATATTTTTAACTCTTTCAGATTTGCTTGGTCTTTCAATTCATTTGTAAGCCAACGGGCAGCTCTGCTATTTTTTTTCCCGAAATCGGATTGAATTACGCTCAGAAATTTTAGTTGAGGTAACTTTTCTACACCCCAAACAAATTCTATCTCTATCTCTTTTAAACCGATAGCGCCAGTAAAGTCTAGGTGCGTTAGAGTGTGGCTGTTATTCCTCATAGTTTGGAAAAACGGAGCATAGATTTTAGTAGTTAATTTAACCTTGGGCATATGAATCTGTTTTATCTCAACTAATTTGGATACTAATTGTGAACGTTGAGTCTCTGTCAGGCTTTCAGCGCCTTGATCCTCTCTAAATAATAGGCCCGCAGCAAAATCAAATTTCAACCAGCTCAGATCTTTCAAGGAATCCATCAATTCAAGAAGAGATTTCCAATATCTCACCATACTATTTATATGATGTGGCTGTACTTCCACTTCCTCTGCTATGCCCCATTGAGTTGCGTCTTCCATGAAAAAACCTTTATCTACTAATGGCATTTTATTAGGCAAATGCCGTAAAATAGCAGAATCCAAACCCATCAAATAAGCCGATCTAAGATAGACCCGGAGCTCTTGATAATCCGCAGGAACCATGCTGCAAACAGTTGTGCTAAGATCTAGAACCCATTTACCATCGTCATCTCGGCAAGGAAATACTGCAGGAGCTGCTTTAGATAACGGTGCTTTCCATAACCCATTCACTTTTACACCATCTAGTTGAATCTCCAGTCTCCCCTTTGAAGAAGCAGGCTCTCTAAGCCAGATTTGACGAACGCCTCTTTCAGGTGCCGGTACAATCTCTTCTAGAAATGTATAAAATCCCTGTTCAAGCTCACCCTGAGGTATGAGTTGATGTCCTTTGTTTTCAATAGAGTATGGCTTAAGAACGAGAGTTCTCGATTCTTTAAATTTGTTTTTCTTTCCTGGGACAGGGTGTTTTACAATTTCAGTAGTTGCAAAGTTCCTAAGCAATTCAGTAATTTCTAACTTTTTAAAGTAAAAAAAATCTCCGTTTCGAGTGATAGGAACAGTTGCCCCAAAATAAGTTGACAAGGGATTTGTGATGTAACTATCCAGTTCACTCAAATCGGGCTGATTAAGCGGTTGAAAACACACAGCGGCTATGCGTGTCATAAAACATTCGCCACCCCTGTTCATGTATATGTAATTAGATTTTTCTGTCCATTGGCAACGATATTCATAAAACTGATTCAGCCTATCACCTTCTGGTTTTGGCCAAGTTGCTAAGTCATAGTACTCAGGTGGATATAAAACAAGATTGTCTTTCTCAAGGAGCTTGTGGACTATACTAACGTATTCGCCTGTGCTTATGCTCGGCCATTTCTTAGCCCATTTTTTAAGACTCTCAGGTATCCTGGCCCATCTAACAACGGACTCAACTTCTCGAAGCTGCCTATTGTCATCAATGGTCATAACATTGGCCAAATCAAGCTTTATTGTCCTCGGATCCTGCTCATGTTGAATATGGTGAAAAATAATTGGATGCACGCCATCTAACCCATCTAACCCATAATAAACCTGTAAAGCTGTTTTGTGTGACTGGTCTAAACAAAGTGCCGAGTAGGTATTTTCTTTAAAGTGAAGCCTAACTTGATCCCTTGCTTCTTCATCTAATCTTACTGCCTTATTTAATGTATCTATATATGCAAAGATATCCTTATCCTTCGTGAAGGGGTTTTTTTTAATTATATCAACAGCTTTGGCATGCCTCTGGGTCAGATCATCTTTAAGGGGATTAGGAACAGGTGTCATCCCATGAAACTCTTCCTCTTTGCCCTTATCGTCAGAACAAGGGGCCTGAAAAGTCAGCAGCAGCATTAAACCGAATGTTATTGCAAAACGTGTTTGTATCATAAAATTATCCTTACCCTTAAATTTAATGTCTATACTTTATCAAGCGAGGATCATATGCAGTGAGCATATACAAGTCAAAATAAATAATTTAATTAAAATGCCAGATGTGAGCCTGCTCGGAAAGCTCTTCGGGCATGATAAATTAGGATAGCTTATGTGACTTTTAGTCCTAAGGGCCTTGGATTTTTACGGCGTGATTATTTGTCCAGTGTACAATCCGCAATTCCTATATCAGGCATATCTGGAACTGAGGAAAAGAATGCAAAGATTGCTTTTATCAAACCCACAAAAAATTGCTCAGGAGCCGCCTGAAGTTACGAAAAGACATGTTTTAGGGCGTCGACAATGTCGACGCATTGACATTGTACGCATTGACATTGTACCAGATAGATCGGAGATAGCGAAAAATGGACTGTAAGATCCCATTTTTCCATCTCTTGAAATTGACTGCACGAACAGTGTCATGTCCTTAATAAACATGGTTTTTAGACGTGTGCCGTAGAGCAAAAGTTTAAAGGAGAATCGAATGATTTAACGATAGACAGGAGCGTAAGCTCTTGAAGAGATGGAGGTTGGCCCTCCGGTATCGGCGTTCAGGGCGTTGGTATCAAACCACCTCAAGCTGCTGTGGT
>JBGSQK010000001.1:0-4453 GCA_041738135.1 Alphaproteobacteria bacterium | reverse complement strand
CCCGATTTCACAGAGGCATACCCCCAAAAAGCAAAGGTGATTATGCTTTTATCACGCATATGATTGAATCTACGTATCATGATACGGGTAAAGTGGGCGTAATTCTCCCGCATGGAGTGTTGTTCAGGGGAAGCAGCGAAGGGAAAATCAGGCAGCAGTTGATTGAAGAAAATTTGTTGGAAGCAGTTATAGGATTACCTTCCAACCTATTCTTTGGAACAGGAATTCCCGCTACGATCTTAATATTCAATAGAGCCAAGGGAAAAAACAAAGACATTCTTTTTATAGATGCCAGCGCAGGCTATGAGTCTGGCACCAACCAAAACCGCTTGCGTGACTCTGATATTGATAAAGTGGTAGACACATACAGGGCTTTTCAAAAGGCGCACCCATTGACGACGGATGAAGGCGAAGTTTTAGAAGAAAAATACGCCTACCGCGCTACTATCAAGGAAGTGGAGGAAAACGAATACAACCTGAACATTCCGCGATACGTGGACACTTTTGAGGAGGGTGAGGAGATTGACGTTCCTGCAACGATGAATAACATAAGGGAATTGAAGAAAGAACTGGTTCAAGTGGAACAGCAAATGGATGAGCACTTAAAGGAATTGGGATTCTGATGACGGAGGTTATTGATATAAGACAGGGATATAAAGTAACTAAAATTGGGTTGATGCCAAAAGATTGGCAATTGGTTCAAATAGCTTCATTCAATATTTCATTGACTTCAGGAGTTAGCGTAAACTCAGGGGACCGACCTAAAAAGGAAGGCGAAATAGGCGTTTTAAAAACAAGTTCTGTTTTTGATGGCTCATTCAACTCAAATGAAAACAAGGTTATTTCAGATCCTAAGGAAGTTGCAAGAGCAAAATTAAACCCTAGAGAAGACACGCTTTTAATAAGTAGAATGAACACCCCAGAATTGGTAGGAGCTTGTGCTTATATTGCAGAGACGAGAGATGATCTCTATATCCCCGATAGGCTCTGGAAAGGAGAATTTAATACAAAAGTCTCAGATGTTAGATGGTTAAATTACCTTTTAAATTCGGGACATTACAAAGGTCAGATTAAAAATCGCGCTAGTGGAACTAGTAATAGTATGAAGAATATTTCTAAGCCAAGCTTTTTAGGAATATACATACCGTTACCTACCTTACCAGAGCAGCAAAAAATAGCTGAAATACTCAGCACTTGGGACAAAGCCATCTCCACGACTCAAAACCTGATTGAAGAGCTCAAACTCCGAAATAAAGGCCTTGCAGAGGAATTGCTAACGGGGAAAAAGCGGTTGAAGGGGTTTGAGGGAATTTGGGAAGAGCATCAACTTGAGCATTATTTTAAAGAGAAAAAAGAAACCAATCACTCTGAGTTGCCATTACTTTCCATTGGTGAAATTGGAGTTTATCCTCACACAGACTCTAATAAAAAGGACACTTCTAACGAGGATAAATCTAAATACAAAAGAATATCTCCCGGTGATATTGGCTATAACACTATGAGAATGTGGCAAGGACGGAGTGCGCTATCTTCATTGGAAGGAATTGTTAGCCCTGCATACACCATTGTAACACCAAAGAAAAATGCGGATGCTGAATTTTTCGCCTATCTCTTTAAACTAGATGAAGTTATTCATAAGTTTTTTAGAAAATCGCAAGGACTGGTTAGTGACACATTAAACTGCAAGTTCAAAGATTTTAAGATCGTAAAAGTCCTTACCCCGCCATCAATTGACGAGCAAAAGGCTATAACTACCGTTCTTCAAAAAGCAGAAGAAGAACTGAAACTTTACCAGCAACAACTAGACACCATCAAAGAGCAAAAGAAAGGCTTAATGCAGAAGCTATTGACGGGGGAGATTAGGGTTAAAACAAATCAGCAATGAAATTTAGTACATCATAATGAATAGAAAGATCTATTTTGAATTTGGTAATAATGGGTAATAAAAACCTGACTTAATCTTTTAGTATGAAGAATTTAAAGAAACATGTCAAGATACTCTCGGCACTTTCTATTGCAGCTTCTGACACCAGGAAAGACACCTTCGTCTCTATTGTCATAAGAACTTTATATGAGGTAGGAACTTGTGAAAAAAAAGAGCTATCTGAATATATTAATGAGCAGTTTGGTTTTGAACCGTACCAATCAGAACTGAGTGAGACTGTGAACTTCCTTATTAGCGAGGATAAAGTACTCTGTACTAAAGAAACTCTTTCGTTATCGAACGAAGAAAAGGCTGCTATTGATAGCCAGGATATCGCGATTAGAGATAAAGAAAAAGCTCGCTTTCAAAATTTTAAAAATTTCATTACTGAGGAGTTAGAAGCAAAAGTTGAAGGTCATCAAATAAGATTGCTTTGGGCGACTTTTCTGGAGTACCTATACAATTCGTTTTTTGAATATGGAGAAGATGCGTTAAGAACACTACACCCTCATATTTTAAGCGGTGAGGGAAGAAATGGTTATTATGAAAGTATTCTTGGAACAACTATCACGAAACTCGAATCGGATGAATTAAAAAAATTGTTCAAGAAGGTCATAGAACGATTTCCAGATTTTGCATCATCAGAGGATATAGATTTTCTTAACGAATTAGCGCAAAAAACGCTTTCTTTCTCTTCTTTGGGATTTGAACCCGAAATTGCACTAGATGCAATAAAGCACGATATAGTAGATTGGGTATTATATTTGGATACTAATGTATTATATTCCTTATTGGATTTGCATTCGCATCCGGAAAATGATTCATGTAAGGCTCTGGTTCAATTAATCCGAGACAATCAAGATTATGTAAAAATAAAACTTAGGTATTCGGATATAACTTATAAAGAACTTGGACATAAAAAAGCTGACTTTGAGTTATTGGACGACAAATTGACAGATAATTCTATCAATGCTCTTCTTAAGAGTGATAATATAGATGGGTTTTCAAAAACCTTCTACGAGAATCTTTTAAATAATCGTGAGTCAACAATTCACCCTACTGAAGCTATCGAATTATCACAAGATACATTGAAGCGAAAGACCATTGAGATTGGTCGGAACTCTAAGAGAATTGAACATCTCGGAGAAAATTATATAGATAAGAAGATTCAGGATTATTTCGCATATATAACGAGAAAGAATGAAGCAAGATTAGAATATTGTACCGAAAAAAGTATAACTTTTCATCCCATAGAAAAAAGCGATAAACAAGCAAGACATGACGTTATATTGCGGGAACTACTGCTAGATAGTCGTGCAAAAATTGCTAAAGGCGATGAAACTTCCTTAAATTCAATTAAATATTTTGCAGTTACCTTGGACGATCTTCTAATTCGATTTGATAGATCTCAACTGAGGTCGTACAATGATGAAAGAAGCTTTCCTGTGTTTTTCAAGCCATCCTTCCTATTAAATAAATTGGTAAGGGTGTTACCAATTAAAACAGGAGATTACAAAAAGGCATTTATTAAAGCAGTGACATCCAAAGGTTTTCATAAAGAATCGACTAAGTCTCGAGATGTATTGAAAATTGTTAACTATTTAAAAGCACAGGGCATTGATGATGAACGGGTTGTCTACAATATTATTTCTCAAGATATCTTTTTAGAGAAATATCATAAGAAATCGCAAGATGCAGATTTTAATCAAGGTCATTTTATCCAATCTGAACTTAATAGAGAATTTAAAGCTTTCCAAGATCAATTAGATTCAACAAACAATGAGTTAATCCGACAATCAGAAAACGCAAATAAAAAAACTGAAGAAACACAGAGACTTGAGGCTAGAAAATCTCTTTTAGAGTCAGATGTTGAACAGTATCAAAATGCGCTTAAGAATTTAAACAAGCGAGTAAAACAGCTGGAAAAGAAGAAGCCAATTGATAATACTCAAGCAGCAATTAATTTTGAAGTTGGCGATGAAAGATTGAAAGGTGAAAGACTAAAAGAGAAGTTTAGAATAGAAATTGAAAATCAGATCGAAAGTGCAAAGACAATCAACTTTAAAAAATGGCAAAGGGCTATTTGGTGGAATTTATTCTGGGTTTTACCTCTACTTCTAATTTCGATTGTCATTGTTTCACCAGTTGAATGGATAGAAATTGAATCGCAAAGTGATAGATTTAAGTGGGCAGGAATAGCTATAGCACCTATTCTACTCATATTCTTACCTCTTGTTAATTTGCGATATTGGAATGAGAATAATAAGGCTAAGAGAAAAGAAAACTATGTTGTTTCCGAAAGTTTAACTCGTAAACTAAAGGAACTTGAACAGGATTAAATACATCACCTCCGTCTCCCTCCAAAGCCTCATCCAATCCGGAGAAGGATACAACGCGGAGTTTAAAATCCGCGTTCCCAATAAACTCAAAGAGTTGAGTGAGGAGATTTGTGCTTTTGCCAATGCCGCCGGAGGTGTGTTGTTCCTCGGTGTAGGTGATGACAATACAGTGCATGGTGTAGAGATTGAC
>JBGSQK010000086.1:0-1670 GCA_041738135.1 Alphaproteobacteria bacterium | reverse complement strand
CGAGTACTTGAGCCGCAAATCAGGCAAGCGCGGTTTCTTCTTGATGATTGAAGGTTCCCAAATTGACTGGGGCGGCCACGCCAACAACAGCGAATACATCATCAGTGAAACCCTGGATTTTGATCGCGCTGTGGGTAAGGTTCTTGACTTCGCAGCTCGCGATGGCAACACCCTGGTCATCGTTACCGCTGACCACGAAACGGGAGGCTACGCCATTAATATGGGGTCCAAAATGGACAGTCTCGTGCCGGCTTTTACCACTGATTACCACACGGCGGACCTCATCCCGGTTTTTGCCTACGGGCCTGGTGCCCAGGAATTTGCAGGGATCTACGAAAACACGGCTATTTTTACAAAAATGATGCGCCTTCTGGGTTTATGATTAAACCCAAACCGTTTGCGAGTATCCAAAACAAAAAATACTCGTAATAGACCTTATGCATCGGAATTTTAGACCGCGCACGTACACGCGTACACGTAACGCATACGCATGTGCGCAAGATTTCGTATATTCTGCCTATGAATATTGAGCGAATATACCAAAACGAGAAACAATTTTTGAGCCTCACAAGCTTGTTACCAGAAGAATTTGACCTGCTTTTTCGGGCATTTGAACCCCGCTGGCGTCAGTGGTACAAACATTTCACATTTCGTCTTAAACGTAGAACGAAGCCCTTAATGTCTGGCAAATTGGATAGTCCAACTAAAACATTGCCTAGTTCTAGGGAAAAACTCTTTTTCATTCTCTATTTCTTTAAAGTTAATCCTTTGCAAGAGGTGGCTGCGGCTACATTTGCTATGAATCAAAGTCAGATCAGTCGTTGGAGAAAAGTATTGACGCCTATTTTGCTAGCTGCTTTAAAAGATATGGGACTTCATGCTGCCCGTAACACGGATGAACTTATTCGTCTTTTCCGCAGTCGTCAGCGACAAACTGAGCCAAGCGATCAGGTTGGCAGTTTTCATCTTGATGCTACGGAACGGCCCATAGAACGCAATTTGGATCATGAGGCGCAGAAACATGACTACTCAGGCAAAAAGAAGGAGCATACTGCTAAGAATACAGTCATTTGTGACGAAAATCAGTTCGTTCACTACGTGGGGCCGACCTGGCGTGGAGCAGTCCATGATAAAGCGATGGTGGATATGGAAGAGCTCGACTTGAGTGCAGCTGAATTTAACGAGCTGTGGTTTTCCAAAGATAGTGGCTACCAAGGTTATCGGGTTCCAGGCCAAGTCCATCACATTGAACCCTACAAAGCGTTTCGTGGTAAGCCACTGACGGCCATTCAAAAGGAAATGAATAAATGGATCAGCCCAATTCGGGTGATCATTGAAAATGCTATCGGGGGAATCAAACGTGTCAGACTAGGAGCGGAAAAGCTACGCCATTTCATCCAAGATAAAGCAGATGAAATTATTGATGTGGCCACCGCTTTACATAACTTCAGAGTTCGACATCGAGAAGGATACGCGGAGCCTCATACGTGTGTGCGCGCGATTTTAGCACCTTTTCATGCATAAGGTCTATTGTAATAATATTGAAAACATTTGTAACCCGAAAATTGGTAGAAAATAATGACAGCCATAACTTCACTAGCAGACATTACTCCTTCAAAACGAGGCTTTTTAAAATGCTCTTGCGGATTGGTCTTTAACCACTCATTGAG
>JBGSQK010000075.1:0-19297 GCA_041738135.1 Alphaproteobacteria bacterium | reverse complement strand
TTTTCTTAGCTTTTCACGACACTCCAGGTTTGTAACAAACAGCCTTGACCTCATGACACCCTCCGATTGAGTTTATAATACGGAGGTCAGTCTGGACTATTTTGAAAACGAAAAAAAGATGGGGTTAAATTGACGGTTACCAATACCTGAATAAGGGAATGGGTGATTTAGTAGTCGCACACAATTCTTAATGTTGGATGCGATTCCCTTATTGATGAGATATCTGCATCTTCAATTCTAACGCACCCATTTAGGGAGAGTAATCTCAGATTCAACATTTTGTGTATTACCGGAGCAAGGTGTGCAACCGTAATAAATTGGCTGCTTAAATAAAGTGAATGAAGATTGGGAATCCTTTCTCCAATTGCATCATAAGACAAACTTATCCCTTCAACATTAAGGGACGTCAATTTTGTATGTTTAAATATGGCTACCTCTAATCTTTCAATTTCAACTCGTATGCACCCTCTTAGATAAAGAAAACTAAGATTTTGACATTTTTCTAAAACTGCTTCTATGCCCGATTTGCTTATTTCCTGGCAATCCCTAAGAATTAGTTTTGATAAACCAGGGCAACTGCTTGCAATCATCTCAAGATTAGTATCAATGAGGACATTGCTTTTAAGGCTGACGGATTCGAGATCTGGACATAACGTCAACGCCTTACTGATAGCTTCAATCGGAAGATCGAAGCATTCGAGCATGTTCAACGACCTAAGTTTAGTCTTATGTCTCAGCAGTTCCGAGAACATACAGGCTTTGATTTTTGCTGACACTTTAAGATAAGGTTTTTCATCAGCCCAATTGCATGACCATTTGTTTACTAAACTAATGGACGAAATGTCTTTTGAATCTTTCAAAAAACCTAAGATATGTTCATTAATTTCTTCGGGAAGATCGTATTCTTCGAAAGGTGCCGTGATGCCCTCAATAAATCTGACTGTTTTTGGCGGAGTTTGTGCACCGGCTACTTGATAAATAGCATCCATTACGTCATTCTGGCTAGGCGAGTCACTGGCGCTAATGTGGCCAGAGCATAAGGTCAGCAGGCCAATGGTTATTGTGAATTTCTTTGTAATACTAAGCATTCTAATAATCTCCATATATATTCAGACTATACCTAACAGTCATTCTATTTTTTGTATAAGATTGTAGTTGCAGTTTGTCAAATATAGCGATCATTTTCTGTAATGATCATTTCTTGAACAGCTGAAAGGCAATCAAGTTGATGTGTGCCATTACCATGCGTATTTGCGTATTTGGTATATGAGGTTGTTTTCTGACCAATTTTTTTGGGAATTTGAAAAGGGGGCAATTTCCCCCTTATTTCTCTTTCCCAGATATGCTTTGTTTAGCCACAACCTAAATAAAGCACACAATGACAATCCTCATCAGATGGTCTCTAATATAGTCACCCATAATAAGCAAGCAATGCTGTACCACTAACTAGAACGGGCGCCCCAATTGCGGCTGCTATAGTGGAAGCTGTTACTGTCATTCCTGCTTTAATAAGGATTCCATACATTACCAGGCCGCACGTACCCCCTGTAAATATAAATACTGTTCCGATTGCTAGAGGTAATAGAACATATTTTACTCCGGGAATTAAGACATCATTGATAAGTGGTATTAAAAAGTTATTTTCAAACTTAAACTTGAAATTGTTAATACGACGATGCTCGCCAACATCAGGCACGCGCAGCTCTTGAGTTATAAATCTATACAACGGGTCATGGATACACATATCGTTTCTCTCCCCAACATTTTCGATTTGGGATATCAGCTGCTTGCGTGTATACATAAACTTACTTCTCAATCCTCCGTAGTAATCATATGCTACCTTAAGATTGTGTTTAGCCCACTCCAGAACGCTTTTTCGGGCCCTATAATTATCACGAGCCTCTTTAGACATAAAAAAGGAATCGTCTGTCTCTAAATCCTTTAGCATGTCTCCAACATACCTTTGAGAAGTATAGTAACTTGTAAGGATCTCCCCAAGGCATCTCACTGCTTCGTCAAATGAATCCACACTGCTGAATTCAAGCGGCGGCTGTATATACTCATCTATAGGATGGATGTTAAAACGCTCTTTGAATAAATGTTGAGCGTTTGCTAAGACTGAGCTCTTCCATACTGCCTCTTTAGCCAGATACCCTGCTAAAGTGTACGCTTTGCGCCGTCCACTGGAGAAATCGCTACTAACGGCTTTAGAGCGATTGCGAGCTAATTCTCGATAGCCCAACGTGTCTTCTTCCTTTAGAGGGCCTTGATTATAATGAACAGCCTGTAACAAATTCTCTATCTTTTTTACTCTTTCAGCCCCCAAAGTAAGATAGGTTTTCCCCTCGATTTCACAGACTTTAATGACTGGAGAAGGATACTGTTGGTTGAGCTAAGCGATAGCTCTAGAATTCAAAGTAAGCCTAAAGCAGGTATTGAGTATGGGTGGGTTGTTATGCAAGTAACCACAAAGAAAAGTAAGCAATAATGAAAAATTCTGTAAGGCCATTGTGCTTGACCTAAAAACATCTGAAAGTACAGTTTGTTGATGAATGTTCTCTAGATACAAGCCAGCCACGCGATCTATCGATAAACTGAGGAATTTTGCCCCCTTAAGATCATCCACACATTTAGGATCTACAATACCCACGTGCTCTAGGAATTCATTAAAAGTGCTAGGTTTAAGCTGTCCTCTAGGTTCATTCACTTTGTATTTGATACTACCTCGAAGTTGATTTGATAGAGACAGTGCAATATCATCGTCATCATCTGAACAGTGGGACGCTGGAATAAATTGCATAGCGAGCAATGTAAATACAAACAACTTAATGACTTTTTTCATTTGAACATTCCTTACAAAAAAAATTGATTGAGTGTACAAAACATACCTCATCTCCATCAGAGATATACTAATTACAATGACAAGACAATAGGGTTTGCCATCGATGCTGCCGACCCAGTAATCAAAAAGCCCCCATGGTAGGAGGAAGGCGTCACACGACCCATGAAGTTGAGGATCTCTTCACGGTGTTCGGGACTGTTGTCCCAGAACTCTTGCATGTGAGGTCCAACCATCCGAAGATGGTGTCTTTTTGGTCAAGCGTGGCTTTTTCGAAACGGATGTTCATAATTTCCTCACTTTACTAGAGTTCCTCTTTGCCTTTATCGGAGGAGCTTGCGGATTTCTTTTCATTCAAACTCGCTTTGTATTTGGTGTCAACTTCCTCAAATATCTCGCGAGGATTACGGACGGGAAGCTTATCACTTACAAATCCCATGCTTTCAAGATATCTGGCGTTTTCATTGAGCTCTCTTATTTGTGCATACTGAATGCACGCTGAAACAAACGGCAGAGCTGTTGGAAACGTATCATCGAACTTGTGATACACAAATTCTGAGCCTGCATATAATTTCTCACCTATCCATCTTATGCCGGACCATTTTGCGGCCCCATGTATGGCATTTAGCACGACCATACCCTCTGCCAGCTCATGGGATAGACCGCCATCAAATGTATTGTTGCCCCTGTAACAATCATAAATTTCTTTATCGCTATAAGACGGCAAGATCGTATCAGCAGCCATCAACCCACCCGCTACCCAGGCTAGTGGGCCACCTGCTATGTAACCAGCAGCTCCATAGAAACCGCCATAGACAGCTGTATCGATAACTGTTTTCGCGCTACCGATTGCTATTGAGTCGGGGAAATCATGGCCATTGAATGCCTCAGATCCAACATGGAATATCAAGTCGAGGAAGGGAAGGCTTAACTTCCCTAGCCTTTCGACGCCTTGCCATGAGGAAGATGGAGCCGTCATAGAAGGCAGCGTGCTATCAAACACGGCTGGCTTGGGGGACGTAGCCTTAAATGCTGGCCTTCCAAACTCTTCTAATAACGCATGTGTTTGAGGTGCGTTGGTATAAATCCATTTAGTGTTTTTCACATCAATCTGCGCTAGGTGGGCGGGTATTTCACGCGCAATCGTATTTTCTGCGCACCAAATGGGGTACCTAAACTCTGAACGTAGTGAAGGGTGATAACTTAAGCGTCTTCCATAGTAAGCCTCTTCCAAAAACAAATCTTTAAATTCTCCTAGCTTTGCAGGCAAAGGAATACTGTAGTCATTTAGAATGTTCTCCAGCGTAGGCTCAAAGTACCCTAGGGCGTTAAAGAAAGTTGGCCCCTCTGGTGTCCAGCGTCCATGTAACTGTCCCTTCGTCCCCAGGCTGATATACTCTTGAGCGTAGGCCTGGAGAAGCCTTGTTGAATTGGCTTCAGTCAATGCTCGATTTCCAGAAACGAAACCTGGTATAAGCGATTCTCCTTTATTCATGCGAAACCAATAATCATGTTCTATTTCGTGGGCAAAGGTTTCAAATAAACCAAATCGCTTAGGGAAGGCGGCCAGCTCAATATGAGCATCCCCTAAATTAAATGTCCCTTTTGGTCCATGAATTGATCTGCCCTTGTATGTCTTATAAGGATCAAAGAGGCCAAGTTCAGATTCATATGGCAATAGTGCATGGGAATCTCTCAAAAAGAGCGGCGTCCCATGGAGTTCAAAATCAAGCAGAGCCCTTGGTCCATAAGTTGAATTACTCGAGAAAATTCTCTGACGAGCATTTTCAAATGGCTCGAGCAGTGCCTTATCTTGGAGGTAAGTATTGCCGCTTCGGAATTTATACTCGGCTCCATCTAAGTTAAAGGGCTTAAAAAGCTCTTCTACCCCACGATTCCCAGGGGTCGGTTTTGATGGAGAACGAATTACGATCGGATATTCTGGAGTCTGTGAAACGGGAGCCACATTTGCTTTTGGCAGGAAAGGCACAATCACCATTCCACTTGTTCCCTGTCGTACACCATAAAGAACGTTTTCCACACCTTCTATGAAGTCGCAAGGATTTGCTTTGTGTTGATCTGAATGACGATTGGCATCGATACCTTGTTGTATCTCGTTGCCAGTTTTCCTGGATACAGGGTCTATTCCTGTGCCTTCCAACATCGAATTGAGATGGGATATTATTCCCTGCTCAATTGCAGGACCCATATCCTCAACACCGAGCTGAATTTGGTCCTTATAATCTGAAAAGAAGTAATCGTCCACCCATTCACCCATGGCATTGGGAGAAGTTAGAATAATTTTCGTCGCCTCTTGCTGACCCAGCATCTCAAGTTTAACGACAGCCGTCTGCATTAGTCCATAGTTACCAGCTTCCCGAGCCTCCTTGAGGTCATTGTATGCAGATTCCCATTCTGCAGAGGGTACTTCTGGAATAAGCTTACCGCCCAGACTTAATCCTCGACAGATCCATTTAGCCATACCTCCGAGTGTATGTTTGAGGACATAGTTAAGAGGCCTTTTAACAACAAACATTGACGCGGCACCTGTGACAGTATCTGCAAGAGCCTCAGGTATGGGCCATTGAAATTCTGAGGTCTCAGGTTTTAAATAATCTTCTTGAAGCATCTGACCTATCAGCGCTTTCTCGCGCGCTTCTTCATCTATGAAGGGGATCAAGCCCTGTTCGGGACTGGACTGTCCTTGAGTCAATACATTATCAACATGAGCAAGCACCTGATCAAATGGCACAGGTCTAGCAGGCTGTGAATCCATTTGATCCAACTGGTCGTGGATATCCTCTACAGGGTTATGGGGTTGGGCTGGCTTCTCGTTATAGGGCACATCAACCACAGGCACTTCTGGTTCTAAGGGCTGTTCTTGAACAGGCGTCCACACCTCTCGTTGAGGAGGCATATAAGCAGAAGGTAAGTTCTCCTGTAAAGTCTGCCCAACGGTTCCAAATATCTTGTTATTTAGAGTCTGCAGGTCATTGCTGAGCTCATTGAAGAATTGAGGATTTATATCTGTTATGATTGGCAGCTCGACACCATTGACCGTAATAGTTCCTATTTGTTTCCATGGCTCAGTTTGATTAAATAATCTGCCGGCTATTGTACCACTCTGGCTCCTTGGATCTGTCTCAGCAGTGCCCTTATCGGTAAGAGCAGCCACACTCAGGCTCAGCTGAACCTGTTTGCCGTCTTTGGAGACGCCTACCATAATGTTTTGAAGGCCGCCTTGTCGGGTGCCACTAAATCCTAATTGCCCACCCACATTATAATCCTTTGACAAAGGAATATAAGTCTGCGACTCAGGTGTAATACCTATGATCTTGGCTCCCACGAGATGTGCATGTCCAATCCGGGCTCTGTCGGTGTATTCACCGATGGTTACTCCTGAAACATGATTGGTTTGAGCCGATGTATTAAAATGCCCGCTCGCGGAACCACTTGCTCCCCCAAACCCATATTGTATGCCCATATTAAAACCAGAAGACTGAGATCGATCCTTGTGGGTGCGCGAAATGATCTTATCTATGGAGCCATCCAGCTTTCCTATATGCATGTGGGCAGCATCCTGCTCTATTGTACCCGCATCACCTACAAAATTTTGGAGGAAGATATTCTTATGCTGTCTTACATTGCCATTCGCACCCATGGTTTCATAGTAACTTGGAACCCAGTGACTTGATTTGCCGCTTGACTGACCGTAGGTAGCTCCCACATTAGGCCCAGATCCATCTCCGCCCGCATAGATTCCGAAAGATCTTGTATTGAACGAGGAACGGAGCTTTGCACCACCTTGGTACCAATAGGGTAGACTCTCAGAAATAAAATCGCCAGTTACACAGACGCCATAGGCGTTGTCCGTAATCAGACCTTTTTTGAAATTTACAATCCAGTTCTTGGAAGAGATGGAGCCTCCCGAAAGAGTTTCCCAGTTCCTGTGGCTTGTTGTCCAATTCAGACCGGCTCTAACAGAGGGCTTTACGGCATCTTGGAGTGCACCGCCCCAGTTGTTGTTTGCCATGTTATGGATAAAGTTCTTCGCATCTTTAAGTGCACCAAGAGACTTCAGATGTCCCATAATTGAGTAATCTAACGACCCATGGGTGCTTGTTGAATGTGTCTCATGTTTCAGCTTAAGTCGCGTGAAATACCCGTAACGGCCTCTTGTATCTAGCGTGCCTTCCTCACCGGCATAAATTAAACCAGGGGCAATAATATCGTGCTTATCACTCGTCCATATGCGCACGGGCGTCTCACCCGCGTTAACAAACAAGGTTGAAGGCGCTAAACCGTGATAACTATAGTCTTCGGTATCTGCGAATGTTATGAGCGTATCTCTTTCAGTCCTAGTTCCGTGCCAACCTTTCAAAGGCAAGAAGCGCACATGACCATTAAAGAGCAAATCCGCTCCTTCCCCAGCCATGAATGTACCCCCCTGCCATAGGAGACCACCATTTTCACTGGACATGATGAGCTTGCCGCCCGTAAACACATTGGGCGAGAAAAATGCGGTATCGTATTTGGTTTTTGTTTTATCGCGCCAGAGGTTGCTTTCTTCCTTAAATTCTTTGACAAAAGTCTGAGCAGCGCCCTTGTTTTCGATGCCATCAAAACCATGCATGTGAATATCTGCAGGCGCGGTGAGCTTCATACCTGTAGCGGTAATCCTGCCATTGGCATCAACACACAAGCCAACATATCTTTCAGACTTTTCACCGGTCTTGGGGTCCGTATAGACATATTTAAAGCCAGTTCCGCCCTCAAGGGTTACCCCCTTGAACTTAACAGTTTGTTCGCCATGCTCATTGGTTTTAATCTTCTTCTTGAACTCCCCCACGATATCCTTATCGGACAAAAGCTCTAGGTACACACCCGCCTTCAGATGAGCTCCTCTGCTTAAGGTCATGTCATGGTCAATGGAGTGTAACCTGAGAACCTCTGGCGCTTCTAACTTAACCTTCTTGCCAACGTCTACTTTACTGGCATGCAGTTCAAATCCTTTAGCTGCTGACTTTGCAGATTCCATAAAATGAGCCGCTTGGTCCGTGTGAGCAAAGATAAAATCAGAGATATCCAGGTTTTCAAAGAACCCTGATTGGGTGAAAAGATCTTCTAAATGATCAATGCCTTTACCACTCAGGTAAAGCTCTCTACCCTTCAGGCTGATGCCTTTTTGAAGGTCTACTTCACCAGCATTGTCCAGGGAAGGCATCGATGGCTTAGGCTTTTCGACTTCCGGTTTTTCAGATCCATCGTCTTTGCCAATCTCGCGTAGCATTTTTTGTTTTTTGCTATGTTTCCTCATGGCCTTGGAAGTATCGGTTTTTGAGCGACTGGCTGGATTTGCTTTGTGGCTCTTATGGCGATGCTTTTTCTTCTCTTCCTTTTCTGTTTCTACAGGTTGAGTTTCCGTAGCATCAGGGTTTTGCGGGTCGACAGGCGCAGGCTTTTCCTGTTCTGGTTCAGGTTTTGGCATTTCAGTAAAACTACCGATTCTGAAAGTATGAGCTGTGCCTTTTGTTGAGCCCTCAACGGTTAACTTGCCTGAACCATTGGTGACAGAAGACACGACCCCCGCGCTGATATCGCCTGCGCAATTGCCGCCTTGTTCTCCATGACGGAAGATCACCGGTGCAGAAGCCACAGCTCCTTCTTGTTTGAACATCTTGCCTTCGGTGTAAAATCCGACGGAGCCACCAGCCTTCGTGACCGATGTGTCTCCTTCCACGATGTCTTTCTTAGATGTGACAAGGAAGGTCTCTTGTGCCACGCTTTTGCCTTCCATATGGGCGCCTTCGTCACCATTCAGGTAAATGTTTTTCATCCCCACGTAAGAGCCAGCCTCTTTTGTGACCTTACCCGCCGTGTTGCCAACCAAGTCACCGCCACCGGTGAGATGAAGATTGGATCCCAAAGTGATACCCCGCTCCTCCGTGTCAGCTGCGTTTGCATCTTCTGCGGGTCGATCTACGACACCTATGCCGTGAGTCAGAGCTATATGACCGTCGAGTTTAGTCTTCCCATCTATTACGACAGAGAATTTGGGCTCCGGCTTGGGAGGCGCAGGAGGAGTCGGAGCCTTTGTATCAGCGGGAGTCGGTTCTGACACAACGGGTGTTTCAGGTTGTTGCGGAGGTGTCGGAGCCTCTTCTTGAGGCCCCTGCACTTGCTGTTGTGGGGTCTTATCCTTTTTCTTATGATGGCGAACCTTATGGGAACGGCTCAGCAAGTTAGGGTTATCCTTCAGCATTTGTTTCAGAGAGTCATCCTGACTATGCTTTTTAGAATGATGGCCCTTCTTCTTGTGGTGATGTCCCTTCTTATGATGGTGTTTGTCCTTTTTCTCATCATCTTGCTTAGGCTCTTCACTCTTTTTCTTAGGGTGGCGAACTTTCTGGGATTGGCTCAGTAAGTTAGGATTATCCTGTAGATTTTGCAGCAACTCTTCTTCAGGAGTTGCTTTCTTAGCGGTTTCAGTTTCCTGCGGAGCAGCTTCTTGCACAGGCGCAGGCTCTGCAGCTTGTGCTTTTTCAGCGATCTGCTTATTGAGCGCATCAATAGCGTCTTCATTGGGGCCAACAGGGTTGCCGCCAACAGCCAGTTTGGCATTCTTATCAAAAATGAACTTTCCTTTAAGGGTTAGCGCTCGTTCATCCTGAGACAACTTTATGTCACCCCCCACCTCGCCCGTCTCGGCAAACACCTGTAGAGTGATTCCCTCCATTTTTGGTCTTACAACCGCATGGCCTTCCGTTTGCACGTATCCTCGCGCGTCTCCTTTAATGTTGGGATTATATACAGCGCCCGCGTGACCATTCGCGTATACGTTCGGCTTAGGTGCTTCAATAGGGCCAAACACGGGTTCTGTTGCTGATGGGAGTATATGGATATTTGCCTTGTCTGTTATCTTCGCATCCCCCTTTTCCGATGTGACCTGAACGGCAAAAGGCTTGTCAGTCGTGGTAACATTGCCATTAAAGGTAGAACCGTTGGTACCTTCTTGAGCCACATTGTTCTCTATTTCCGCACCTTCAGCCGTATCAGCCGTCTGACCAATGACATGAAGGGTGCCTGTTCTTTTGGACTTTGCCGTCTCGATAATCTGGACATGGCCTTGCTCAGCATGCACGAGGGCATCGCCTTCACCAGCCGTTTGTCCTGCTAGACTCGCACCAGTCTTACCAGTCACAACAACCGCTGGCGCCTTTTGCTTAGGATCTTTTTCACCGGTAGTTATAAGCTGTGCTGTCTCGGTGGCATCAGCTCGACCGCTTTTAGATTTGATAAGGGTCGACTTTGCTTTCGAACTGCCTTTGAAAAGATTATCGCCTTAGGATTCAAAGAACTTCGAATCCCCAGAAGTCTGCGCCCCTTCCTCTGTGACCATCTTCTTGTCAGACTTGAAATGACTGGAGGTCGAAGAATCGTTCATGTCCTTTGTGTTGGTTAGATTCCCGCCCGCATGAACGGAGTTCTGGGATGCTTTGACCTTGGCGCCGTATTCAAGATCACCTACAGAAGTAACATTGTTGGTTCTAGCAAGAGTACTACTGTGATCCTTGCCGGTGCCGGCCTTCACCATTCGATCGATAGCAATGTTATAACTACGATCATTGAGGTACGCGCTCCGCTTAATCACGTGAGGCATGATATTGTAGCCGCTATCAGAGCTCCAGAGAGAGTTGACAGTCATTGTGCCGGGTAAGAATGTACTTCCCATACTCTGAAGGTTTTCAAGACTGGCTTGCTCCCAGAACTTTTCCGATAGGGTTAAGGGTTTAGGTGCTTCAGTCGCCGGTTTATTATCTGCTGTCGAGTCCTTGTTATCGCTAGGCGATACTGGAGGCTCTGGGTAATACGTCTCCATACAGAGCTTTCCAATTGCTCTGGCTTCTTGAACGTTTTGATAGGCCTGGAGTCCAAGGGCCGCATACTCTCCAGTGCGTTTAACGACTCGGCTCAAGCGCCAGTAATTTTCATCATCTTCCGGGTTTTCAGACGTCAAAAGTTTATGTCCATTCTGGACTAAGGGGATTAGATTCCAAGCCAGTTGTGCCCCCTTCAACCCTATAAGGGCTGTACCCGAAGCCAGTCCTGAAAGGAAAGATAATCCGGGATTAACAAGGGTGGAAAAGGCAAATTCACCCCTCAGAGCACTGCTGGGGTCAAACCCTATACACCCAAAGCGGGGAGTAAGGTCTACAAGGGCATTTACGGTGACATTTTTAGACATATAAAGGCCACCATTCAAGTTAACCAGAGCATTCACCTTAAGAGACTCAGCGCCCCGGGTTAAGGACAGAAGGTTCATATTGAACCCCGTGTTAATCTCAACATCTTTTTTAGCGGACAAGGTTGATAAAAAGTTGATACTCCACCAGTCGGCATTGATAACTGCTCTTTCAGCGGAAATAGCTCCACCCCACACGTTGTAATGTCGGCGGGTATCTACGCTATGCAATCCTGTAGAAGCAATGGTCCCAGAGTTATAGACGGAATCTCCACCTATTAGAAAATGATTCTTGGCCGCCATTTTTCCGTAATTTGCAAAAGCCGATTCTGCATGAGCATGGGTCGTTTGCCCTGATTGAACTTGACCTTTTTTCTCGACATCTATGGTTTTTGCTTTTAGCAGCGTATTCTCCTCGCTCTCGACAGTGCCAGCAATGGCCACATGGCCATCGGACCTTAACCGATTATTTTTGGCTTTTGTGGAAGAGCCTTCTTCGTATTTAATGAGTTTTTTCGCATCCTCTACAGAATCTCCCTCAACAACAGGAGCTGAGCCGGTTTCATGAATAATGGATTCTGCATATAGAGTAGAAGACTTCAAATTCGGCTTATAGGTTTTACCCAAAGTAATAAGCCTTTCGGCATCGATACCCATACTTGTATCTTGAGCATCGCCACGAAGTTCCGCAGAACCAGTTTTAACAGAAGTGGTGCCGCCTCTAATCAAACCACTGATCTCGGTCTTGAAGTGATTTAATACCTTTAATGACATGAACTTGGTCATCTCAATGGTACCACCAAGAGTCGCATTAACAGCTTGTCCGCTCATGGCTCCAAACTTAGTTGTGTCACCTTTATGTTGGACAAGGTTTTTCACATCCACAAACAATGTGCCGTCGATATGGCGAGACCCCATAAGGTCGGCCAATTGTCCCCTTAAACTCATGTCGTAGAATGATTTAATTTGCCCCATGAGCCTTGCATGGGTTGCATCTACGGCAATATTGTTATCTTTGAAAAATCCGGCACGGTCGTAGCCATCTATATTGCTGTTGCCTTTAACTGAATAATTAATCGATAAATCCTTGACCGATACCACACCTGTCTTGTTTAAATCACCTTGAGACGAAAGAAACACTCCCCGAGGCACGTCACGTAGCATTTCATATAAGCTTTGAGTCTGCTGAAAATTCAGTCCGAGTTCCTTCTGTCTTGCGGTTCCTGCGAAACCAAGATCGCTATCGCTGTGTAATGTGAGGTGATCTTCAAAAGTGAACGTTGCTGCATCTGAAACATTTAGAGGTTGTTGAAAGCGGAACATAGCGTAGCGCGCCGTTGTATGGCCACAGAGTCGCCCATTTTCTGCATGAACAGATGCCAAACCTTGAACCTCGGTGCTGCCATCATCATTATAAGTACTGAAAGAGCCCTGGAGATATTCCCCTACTTTCAATGTTCCTTTCTCATAATTCTGCCAAGAACCTTTCGCCATCAGCGTTTTTGCAATATCAATAGCTCCGGCGTTTTCACCCTTTTCCGCATCCCAGCTGGCTTGCCCCAATTGGATACGACCGCTATCCGTGTTGGTCATCTGTTTAACTACGAGAGTGATCCTGTCGGACTTAAAGTCCTTCGTGTTGGTAAATTGTCCTGTTTTAATGCTGGCATCATCAATAGTTGTGTTGCCTTTGTTGGTAAGGTTCTCCAGCTCGAGCTGTGCCAATTTCGCGTTTAATTCTCCCAAGATTACTAAGGATTTGGCGACGCCTTGGGAAACGATAGCCCCGCTTTTTAAGCTGGCACCCAGACAGATTTTTAATTCATCCAGGGCATTCAGTTCAAATCCGCGGGCGTTGGAATTGGCTTTTATTTCGTAAGAGCCTCCAGAGAATAAAGCCAGCCCAGCTTTTTCATCTTGTACACGAAAGCCTTGGTGGAATGAGGCTCTTCCCTTCATAACAACATTAAGAAAGTACCGACACTCCAACAAGTGCTCAATAGTCATAGAACCGGCCACGTTCATGTCTATGGCGTTGAAGACCGGCAGGTTTAAGAAGTGGAAATTATGATTATCCAAACCCTGAAAATTGAGGTTTCGCTGCTGTACGGACAACCGGCCAATCAGGCTGCTGTTATGATAAAGATCTGCAGCAAAATTTTCATCAAAAAGCGCACCACCTTCTATGGCAAGGATTCCATGCCCAATGTCCATTTCAAATAGACTCTTCCCATCGATCACGAACCGTTCATGAGCGTTTTTGGCCAGGTTAATTCTGGGAAACTTGGGGGACGCTCCACTGTCATGCAGCTCCGGCTGAGTTGAGCTCGCGAGAGCTGGCTCAATACAGGAGGAGTTGAAAAAACAAAACAGCGTTAGATAAGAAACGAACTTTTTGAACATGGAACTATTCCTAATATTTGGAGACTTATATGAATTCAAACGTTAAGGGACCATGAGCAGAATTTCTGTATCTCTCGATCTCCTTCCGTGTCCATTCGGGATACCTTCTAAATCCACGTAACCCGAGTTTCAATATTTTTAAGGAAGAAATACGGGCGAGTCCCATACAGGTAGACTCATAATAGTCACCTTGGTCACCCTTTAGGTCCGCAACGAGGAGCAGTGGAGTCGCAACCAGCCCTAAAATAAGTGAACCATAACCATATGGACCATTGTCATTTATTTGATTACTAACAAAATCGGTATAGTTGAACCATGACCAAGGCATGGTCATACGAAGATCTTGAATCGGCTTAGTCTGAAGCTTTCTTACTAAATTGAGTGTGCCAATGTTGCTTAGGTCCGTGCGCACAATACTAAGAGTTTGAAGCTTAACCATAGTATCAACATGGCTTAGAAGCACCTCTTCACTATATTCGAAGCCCTTTGCATAGGAAAGATTCAAATAAGTGAGGGTCGGCGCATTTAGTCTTAAAGCCTCATAAAATCCTGGATTAGACCTGAAGTCTTTGAACTCTTTGAGTATACCACTCCCCCTTCTAAGAGGCCCGCCTTCAATTGAATGAATGTTTAAGGTTTCCAGTCCCCTGAGTTTCGACAACAGGGCATGTAATTGATCATTCGTAAACTCACCCACCTCATTGCGATCGAAACGCTTGAGGTAAATAGTCTTTAGATTTTGATGCTCCGAGATGGTTTTGAACAATGCTGGCAATACGGGATACTCCTTACCACATATGGATTTGGCCGTCAGATCCAACCCTCTTATATCCAGTTCAGACAAATTGGGGTTTTCACTGATAAGCTCGATAATCCATCGCAAGGTGTTTGCATTCAATAGATTAAATCCACTCAATGTCAAATGAACTGGCTTACAGAGTAGCTGAAATTTATGAAAACTACATAAAGTACGATCATTTTCAGGACTGTTTGACAGATAACCAGAGTGACTCAAGCTCATCTTCTTTGCATATACCTTAATTGACTGCCAACCTAATTTTCCCCATTCGTAATTAATCCGGTCCAATAGGTAGAATAAATTCTGAAACTCCCCTGGCCTTTGAGCAAAATTAGGACAACCGTTGCATGAGCCGTCAAAGGATTGTTCCTGAAAACTCAAGGTGTCCGCCCAGACGTTCATATCCAGACCTTTCATCATCGACCCTAAACGATCACTGATGAGTCCTTGTTCTGTTGGATTTTTGCTCATGAGGGAGAGCAGTTGAACTTCAGGCCTGTCTTTTTTAAACCAAACTTTGAAATGCTTCAAGCATGCAGCCAGCTCAGCACGCTCAGTCTCGCTTGGAGTCCCGAGCAGAGTATCCGTCAGATCCGTAAAGGGCCTGTAATTGGGGTTGCTTACGGTTATGTTGACTTCATGAGGCGAAGAAAAAGATGATTTTTCCTGCCAAACCTGTATGGCGCCGTTATTGACCGTGCGATTAAGGCTGTAGAATGCCGATTTAAAAGGAACATTAGCCGTGCCTGCCAGAAAAACAAAAGGATACCTTGTTGCTTCTAAGGTCTCAAAGACAACTGTGGCTGGGTCGTGTAAAAACTTATCAAAGCCCCTATCATTGGATTGCATGTTCAGTGGATGTGCCTCATTCCTCATCACCTTAGTGATATAAAATGCGCCATTACCAGCAGAGTATACGTAGTTCGTATCAAGTTGGGATTTGTTAAATACCCAGTAGTAATTGCCGTTTACCCCTGTATGAGTGTTAATCACAAGCTGAGGGTTGCTGGATTCCACACCGAAATAAGACCTTAGTTTTTTCTGAGGATCTGCGCAGTGCCTCTTTATTGATTTGGGCACCTTATATTTAACATGTTCAGCTGTCTTCAGGTAATTCTGCTCCAACCGGACGCATTCATAACCAAAAGCCGTTGGTGTTGCATCATGCTCTTTATGAATCAGCTCGTGATTGCTGCTAGTTTGAGAACCAATCAGGCCAACGAAATGATAGGGGACGTTAAATTTAATAAAATGAGATTCTCGACAATTGTCCCATACCGAAGGATAAAACACGAAAGAGTTGTTGCGGATGAAAACAACTTTGGGTGCCCCGATGCCGCTAAATGATATAAGGCCATCTTTGTTCCAAGTGAATATCTGACTGCCGGATATATTTTTGGTTGTCAGTTGTTTTGCTTCATCTGTTGTTAGATGACGCACTTGCTGCTTAGCTTTTTTAATGATGGGATCATCCAAGCTTGCAAGTTGCGCCTTTTCAATCGTAAGGGGAGCCTCCAAGTCAGTGACAGTGTAGTTCTGACCGTTAAAAGCATATGTAAAGGAAAGAACCGCCCTCAGACTTTTTTCATCAACCAGTTCAACCCGGTGACTCTGCAATGTAAATTTCTTGTTACCTGAGGCAAAATCGTTGCCATTACGTAAATAGGTTTCCCCATTCATTAAGAGCTTGTCTAGAGTCGCCAGCGGGAAAGTGTCTGTTGCATCTCTAACTTTTATAACACTCTCTGATACCACTTCTTTGGTGCAAGAATTCGCGGTCGGAGTATGCACCGGTATCACTCGTGGTGGGCCTGCTGGGATCATCTGCGGCACAACAACATTTACTACCGGAACAGCTGGCACAGGGGAATCTTCAGCTTCATCCAATTCTCCCTTATCCTTAGGGGGGGTCTTTGGAGGCGAAGAACTTTGGATCAACTTTGCAATCCTTTGAAGACCCTGGCATCCTTCAAATGCTTTGTTTAATTTTTGAGCCTGCAAAAGTTTCACTAGGGAATCGACACCACACGTGGGTGTTGGTAGCTTTTTAAGTACCCCATCAAGAGCCTCATATTGTGCATCGTTCATCAAAATATGCAGACAGACAATTGCTGATTGGTGGTTATGCCCATATCTTGTATAGGTATAAAAGCTCGTAGGATTATTATCAGCGATTCCAGAAATCCCCATGTTGTCGGGGGAAAATAATGTTTTGTTATTTTCAGGATGCACATGGACCTTATTAGGATCCGTCCCATCGGCGGGAGGGAGAAATGCAACTTCCAGCCTTTCGCTATCAAGTATTTCTGTTGCAACTGGTTGGGAATAGTTATCCGCAGGTTTAACGTTTGGATACAAAAAGGAATGCAATCGTAAACAAAGTTTTTGTTTGCTTTGAAATGGCAGGTTTTGAGCAATAACTCCCACAATCAAATTGCTGTCTGAATAGCTATCCTTTACTAATTGCTGTCGTATGCACGCTGGCAGATTTTCGAAAAATCTCTCATGAGAAAGCCTCATAACCAAGGGGAAGCTGATAATCCCGTTATCTATTCTCTTACCATCCGTAGGATTGTATGGAGCAATATACGGCATGTTCGGGAGCTCATTCACTGTATAAGCTTCGGAGGTTCCATCCTGAGGAGTTTTGTTGCCATGAAACACGTTGTGTCTAAAACGGGGGGGATAGAATAGCCTATTTTCCGTCTTAACAACAGTCAGCTGCGGGTCTCTCATATCACTGCTGGCAACGCCACTGCTCGTCATTAACAAGGACAAAACCAGGGCTAGCGACTTCTTCACATATTTTAATATTCTCATATCAACATTCCTTACCGTATTTGTGATCTATACCATGAAAAAAATTTCCAAATAGAGGGGCTCTTTTAGTCAATATCCCAAGAATAGACTATCGGTTAAATTGACCTAGGTGTGGATTAGACGAATAAATGTAGGGGGGGAGAAGCCTATTGCTCTAATTTTTTAACCGCATCTTGCAGGCGCTTTAAATAAGATGAATCACTAGGAAACCTCTTGCTTACAATTTCCAGCGCTCGTTGAAAATACGACAATGCCTCACGTTTCAACTCTTCTCCGCGCGCTTTATCTTCAGCCTGCTGAGATCGTTTCAAATAAAGTTCACCTTGATCTTTCTCCAAGCATTTTTTGTAAAGCATTAGGCTCTCCTCTAGGAGTTTGAGGGCATCAGCGTAATTTCCTAACTCCCGATTTACTTCCCCTAATCTTGATCCTACTCTGGCAATATCAATATAATTGTGTGGATAATTAACTGTTAAAATGTGCTTTGCCTTTTCAAGCAATTCTTTGCCGTGCTCATATTTTCCTATATGCAATGCTCTCATATTTAAATGCTGTAGATTTGCGGCCACCAGCTCATGGTTTTCACCTTTGATTTTCCTAAAAAGGATTAAACTTTGATTGAGTAGCTTGTCAGCTTTATTATATTCTTTTGTGTCCATGTAAACGGCGCCTAAGGAATGCTGAACTGAGCGCCTCACTTGATAGATTCTAAACCCTATATCTTGTTGAGGGCCTCTATGCGGCTGGATTTAGCCTAACTTTAGCCAGCTTGTCCATTGATCGATATAACACCGAAAACTATTCCACTATCATGACTATATGGAACTCAAGGATACCTCAGGTCAATTTTTTTAAATAACTTGATAATGGGTAATTTTAAAAGCGTTTTATCTATTCTAGATCTGCCTGATTTAAAGGGCATGGAATGATTGAACTTTATTTGGTCAGTCCATATTCTTTGGAAATGCCAGCATGACACGGGCTTTTTCTTTGTCGAATGGATCTGCGCGGTTTTTACCAACAACTCTAAATAAACCGGTTCCAATTGGTGGGCGTGGCTTATCCCCAGAGGCCCAACAATGTTTCCATTTATCAGATGGAATAACAACGATGTTATCAAAATTATTCCCTCTAAAATGCAAACCTTCAGCAATTACCCGTCCATACATGACTGAATCACCAACCCCAAGGTAACTGGTTACTATTATATCAGCCTCTTTTTCTCCTAGTGGTTGGTCTGCAAAGAAGTTTGCAGCAGGATATACTAAAATACGTTTCTGTCTATTAACTTGCTCTTCACGTTTCCTACATTCCTCTTTCTGACGAATAGCCCTAGCTACTTCTTCTCGTTTGCGGATTTCTTCTTGTTCACGAGCCGCTCTATAGGCTTCTTCGCGTTTTTTTCGAAGGCGAACTTGCTCTTCGCGCTTGCGGTTTTCTTCTTGCTCGCAAGCCGCTTCACCTGCTTCATCTCGCTCTCTTTGCTGGCGACCAAGATTATCTCGCTTGGCTGATTTTTTGACATAGTCACCCAAAATATAATGATTAACTATGTTGACTGGATTATGAATTTTATAACTATCAGAATTTTTCATATCAAAACTATCGAAGAAGTCGTAGAAGTTTTCATTGGATGCTATTGCTGATGTTATGCTCATCAGGGCTACGTATAAAGTTGTTGAAAAAGTTATAACTATCAATTTATTCACAAAAAACCCCTCTTGGTCTATTACAATAATATTTACATTTAAAACTTACAACAAGCCTCTTTTACTAGATACGTTATGTAACGAGACCGTTTCATAACTGACTTTCTGCATGAAAAATAAAGCAAAGCTTCTATTCTGTCAATAAATTAAATTCAGCTATTCAGTATTGATGTGCCAGCATTTAATTTATAATAGACGACTCATTTAGACCGTCATCTACTGACAATGTCTCAAAACCATGTGTTATAGGAATAGTGGTTCCTCTTTGCTGTGCATGGATTTGTTGAGAGGCGTATGTATTGTGAAGATAACGCCCATTTAAAGAATTCCCCTTGGTTAGGTATTTTTTCTTTGTTAATATCGTCGTAAGCGTCAATTTAACCCCATCTTTTTTTAGCTTTTAAAATAGTCCAGACTGTCCTCCGTATTTTCAACTCATTCGGAGGATGTTATGAGGCCAAGACTGTTTGTTACAAACCTGGTGT
>JBGSQK010000074.1:0-99072 GCA_041738135.1 Alphaproteobacteria bacterium | reverse complement strand
TTTTCTTAGCTTTTCACGACACTCCAGGTTTGTAACAAACAGCCTTGACCTCATGACACCCTCCGATTGAGTTTATAATACGGAGGTCAGTCTGGACTATTTTGAAAACGAAAAAAAGATGGGGTTAAATTGACGGTTACCGTTATGTCGAACAATGGGCGCGTTGCTCAAGTTATGTTTATCGACGCTGAAGGGGTTTGCAACTTATGTCCAAACCCATTGGCCCACACATTCTTTTATGCTGGATGCTCAAGTCCGAGGCTTTTCCTCGGAATCACGTCGCTAATACCTAATTTGGGTCCACACACCTATTTCTACCCTTTAATTTTCCCCTAGACAGCGCTACACTGCATCTCATGCGACCTGAAATTCTATTTGACCTTTTTGCCTCTATTACCTCTATCAAAGGGGTGGGCTCGCGCATGTTTACTTTATTGGATAAATTGGCGGGCCCCAAGATTCGAGACCTGCTGTTTCACCTGCCCAGCGGTATGATTGAGCGGCATCATGTGAATTTTCTGGGTCAAGCCCATTCGGGGCAAACTATTACCATAGCGCTAACGACCACTGGGCATTCGCCACCTGCGGATGGTAAAAAGTCCCGCCCATACCGTGTTCATTGCGTGGACGAAAGAGGCATTGCCATTGATCTGGTTTTCTTTCATGCCTATGCCGACTCCATATTAAAACAACTTCCCTTGGGCGTTAAACGTCTTATCAGTGGCACCTTAGAGGACTATAACTTCCGCACGCAAATGACCCACCCGGATCATATAGGGCCATTGGAAGATTTGAAAGATTGGGTTGGTCGTGAACCCGTGTATCCCCTTACCCAAGGCATTACCAACAAGTACCTCAGCAAAATCATGAAAGAGGTGCTATCCCGCTGCCCACGTTTGCCTGAGTGGATTCCTGAAAACAAACGGACTGAAATGGAATTTCCTGCGTGGTTTGACGCCATACACAAGGTTCATGCTATGGAAACTGCGGATACGCTCTCCCCCTTTAATGCGAATCGTACGCGTCTTGCCTATGACGAGCTTTTGGCCAACCAGATCGCCTTACTACTGGTTCGCCAACAAAGGCAAAAGCAACCGGGACGCATCATTCAAGGCGACGGCCACCTGCGTGAGCAACTACTGCTATCCCTACCCTTTCAGCTCACCGGCGCTCAAACGAGAGCCCTTGAGCGCATCTATAAAGACATGGAATCCCCTCACCGCATGGTTCGCCTCTTACAGGGCGATGTGGGCAGCGGCAAGACCATCGTGGCCATGATGGCCATGCTCAATGCCATCGAGGCAGGCTATCAAGCAGCCTTCCTAGCCCCCACGGAGATCCTCGCCATTCAACACATGTCTACACTTTCAGTATGGGCGCAAACATTAGGCATTCGTATCGAACTGTTAACAGGACGCACCAAGGCACGCACGCAATTGCTGGAAGACTTGGCAGAAGGCAAGATCCACATTCTAGTGGGCACCCACGCCATCATCCAAGAAGACGTGGTCTTCAAAAACCTAGGCTTTGCAGTGGTAGACGAACAACACCGTTTCGGCGTAGAACAGCGCCTGAAGCTCAGCCAAAAGGGCGAGCAAGTGGATACCCTGGTCATGACGGCCACGCCCATACCACGCACGTTGATGCTCGCAGCCTATGGCGACTTGGCCACATCCATCCTGGATGAAAAGCCGCCCGGACGTCAGGAAATCCAAACAACCGTCATCCCCCTTACCAAGGTAAACGACGTCATAGCAGGCGTGCAACGAGCATTGAGTAACGGCCAAAAGGTCTATTGGGTCTGCCCCCTGGTGGAAGAGTCCGAGGTTCTCGACCTGCAAGCAGCCACCCAACGCTTTGAATCCCTCAACGAACTCTTCCCTGGTCAGGTAGCCCTGGTGCACGGCAAAATGAAGGGCACAGAAAAAGACCAGGTAATGGAAGACTTCCTGGCCGGCAAATACAAACTTCTAGTCGCTACCACCGTCATCGAGGTAGGCGTACACGTCCCCGACGCCACCATCATGGTGATCGAGCACGCCGAAAGATTCGGCCTATCCCAACTGCACCAACTCCGCGGCCGCATAGGTCGCAGCGACCTCACATCCACATGCTTACTACTCTACGGCTACCCCTTAACGGAAACCGCCAAAGCACGCCTTAAAATCATGAGAGAAAGCAACGACGGTTTCCGCATCGCCGAAGAAGACTTCCGCTTGCGAGGCGGCGGCGACGTCCTAGGCCTACGCCAAAGCGGCATGCCCGACTTCAAACTAGTCTACTGGGAATTCCACCGAGACCTGCTTGGCCTAGCCCACAAAGACGCCCAAGCCATACTTCACGACGATCCTCAACTGGTAACACCCCAAGGCAAAGCCATACGGGTATTGCTGTATCTATTCGAGAAGGATAAGTCAGTTAATTATCTGCAGTCTGGGTAAATTACCTCAACACCTACTTCATATAAAACGCCTTAACAACACCCATGCCATTGTCATAGGCAGAGTTTAATTCTATACCGCCCGGCGTCTGAATACCCGATTCATCCTCCGAAGGCTGCCTCATAACACCCAGCGGGACTTTGTAGATACAGGTACGAACATCGTTGTATGTGTAAGAAACCATGCCGTCCCTGTCAATTGAAACATCCGTAACAGTTTGAGGTGTATATTCAGAAGTGGCTCTCACTTGTCTATGCCAAAGCGTCTTACTGGTTAACTCCACCTCAAGATTCTCCAAACACAACAAGAATTTAGTCTGCGCAAGTGCTGCCCTTGCGCCCCAGTTAATGACCAATGGAACAGCCTGAAGACCTCCATTATATGACTTAAGCTTACCCATTGCGTCAAATTCCACCGCAAGATTTACTGTGCCTAGGCGAGAACCATCCGACAATATCTGATTTGCCCCTGTTTCTAGAATTTCTAATTCCGATCTAGCATCATCAGCAAAGTAGATCCTTGCATCATCTGACTCCATACGCAGCCTGTAGGAAGGGTTTGTAGTAGATGCTCGCTTCAAGTCTATATCTATTTGTTTTACGTAACCTTGATGATTCTTAACATTCACTTCCATTGATACTTTTGATGTACTGATCATACCAGGCAAAACACCTTGGATACTAATTTTATTGAGCGTTTGAATTTCAGTCCAGATGACAGGTGCTTTAACCACAGCTAAATCCGCCAGATTGTCTTTGCTCGCATACCCAGCACGGTCAATGGCCATCCCTTTACGGTTAGTAGGCCACCCACAAAGAAAATAAGCAGAGCGCATGGATATCAACTTATAATATCCACTGGCATTAGCCCTTTCCACAGGGACATGGTTAAATTCACCACACGCTATCAAACGCAAATTATTCTGTTTCAATACCGTACTTGGATTGGCTACAAAATCTTCACTCTCGTACACGACGTACCGACCATCACCATGTACAATCAACCTCAGATGCCCTTCATTTACCTCACATTCCTCAGAAGCATGTGCACAATGAGTGAAGCCCAGAATAGCTAACAGGATAAACGTATTTTTCATCATAGGTACTTTCCTTTCAGATTTAGTTTATTAAATAATTCAGCCCCCGTTTGTCATCCGGCGGGGATCCAGCGCAAATGTGCGGCGCAGCTGCTGCTATAATAGTATGAGTCGCTTCGCACCTCTTCTTGTGCTGTATCCCCGCCTCCGCGGGGATGACAAAAGGGCAGTCTTTACTGCTCAAGTAACAATCACCTTCTGCTCCCCCTCCCCTTTGGGTCTGGGTTCATCGAATGCATGTCCGGAGATCAAATAATGCACCAACTCTGCGATATTGGTTGCGTGATCTCCAATTCTTTCAATGTTTTTAGCGATAAAAAGGAACTGCGTACAAGCATTAATATTCCGCGGGTCTTCCATCATGTATGTGAGCAACTCACGCAGGAAGCTCATGTACATTTCGTCCAGTTCTACGTCACGCTCCCACACTTCTTTAGCTTTGGTGTCATCGCGATTGATATAAGCATGCAGCACATCTTTAATCATGTCCTGAGCCAAACGCATGAGGCGAGGCACAGCGGAACCGATGGAAGGTGTATACTTGACCTCCGACAGACTCAAAGCACGCTTAGCGATGTTGGTAGCATAATCAGCAATACGCTCCAGATGGCTAGAAACCTTCAAGGCCGATATTACAGCACGCAAATCGCTGGCCACTGGTTGGCGCAAGGCGATGGTACGAATGGCGAATGTATCAATACTATGCTCGATCTCATCAATCTCGGGATCTTTGTCGATCACTTGATGAGCCAACGCCGAGTCATTGGATACCACCGCCTTCAGGGCATTTTCTAATTGCTGGATTACCAGCTCTCCCATATTCGTAATTTCCGAATTCAGATGCTCTAAATCCAGATCAAACGATTTAACAATATGTGATGATTCTGTCATTTTAACCAAACCTTCCTGTGATATAACCTTGTGTACGACCGTCCTGTGGATTGGTGAATATTTCCCCAGTCTCGCCAGCTTCCACTAACCGGCCCAAATGGAAAAATGCCGTTTGCTGGGAAACACGAGCCGCTTGTTGCAAGTTGTGGGTAACGATGATGATTGTGTACTTTTCGCGCAGCTCATCGATCAATTCCTCGACTTTAGCTGTAGCGATGGGATCCAAAGCTGAGCAAGGCTCATCCATAAGGATGATTTCTGGGTTCACCGCGATAGCCCGGGCGATACAAAGACGCTGTTGCTGCCCCCCGGAAAGCCCTGTACCAGGGTGTTCCAACCTATCTTTCACTTCTTCCCATAAACCGGCACGCCTCAAACTTTTTTCCACCACGTAATCTAGCTCAGCTTTGGTCTCAAACAAATGGTGGATCCGCGGCCCGTAGGCCACGTTATCATAAATGGATTTGGGAAAAGGATTGGGCTTTTGAAACACCATACCTACGCGCGTCCGTAAGGAAACCACATCGATAGATTTGTCGTAGATATCTTTTTTATCGATCAACACCTTGCCGTGAATACGAATACCCTCAACGCTGTCGTTCATGCGATTAATGCAGCGAAGAAAACTGCTCTTACCGCATCCCGATGGACCGATCAAAGCGAGAACCTGTTTTTCCATGACCTCCACATTAATATCAAACAGCGCCTGTTTGTCCGCGTAGAAAAGGTTGAGATCTTTGATTTGAATTTTCGATTGCGATGTCATTACATATCCCTACCAACGATGTTCGAATTTTTTGCGTATATAAATGGCCCCCACATTCATGACCATCAAAAACAGCAACAAAACCATAATGGCTGCCGCTGTGTGATCTTCAAAACCTTGTTCCGGATTACGAGCCCAGTTAAAGATCTGCACCGGCAGAACAGTTGCAGGATCCCTTGGCGAAGTAGGTGCATCCACTACAAACGCGACCATGCCGATCATCAGCAATGCAGCCGATTCGCCTAAGGCACGGGCCACACCCAGGATAGTTCCTGTCAATATACCCGGCAGAGCCAAAGGGACCTTGTGATGGAATACCACTTGCACCCGTGAGGCACCCAGGGCTTCAGCGGCTCTCGATATGGTTTTAGGAACCGTATGCAAAGCGGAACGAGTAGCAATAAATATGGTTGGCATAATCATCATAGCCAAGGTCAAACCACCCACAATAGAAGACGATCGCGGCATGCCCATCACGTTGATAAAAACCATCAGCCCCAACAAACCGAATACAATGGATGGTACCGATGCCAGGTTGTTAATGTTGAGCTCAATAAACCGTACAAACCGATTACGCGGGGCGAATTCTTCTATATATACAGCAGCAGCTATTCCCAGTGGGAACGCCAACATGAGCGTTACTAATATGGTAAAAAACGAGCCCACCAAAGCCGCCTTAATACCTGCCAGCTCGGGCGAACGCGAATCGCCATTGGTAAAAAATTGCCAGTTAAACTTACGCTTCAAAGTACCTATTGCAGCTTGCTCTGACAAATAGTCCATCTGCGCATCTGAAAGACGCCTCTCCAAAGCAGGTTTATTTTTTATCTCCGGATGCTTCAAGAAATAGTCCACATCATCGGAAGCCTGGATCCAGACGAAATACTTGCCACCAATCATGTCCGGTTTTTTCAAGACCCGATTATAAAGCATAATCTCAGCCCCAGGACTAATGAGCTGTTGTATATGATTTCGCTGAAGTGTATCCGGATGCTGAATGGAGTTATAAATCAACTCCCTGAAATTCACCTTCCTCAACGATTCCTGCGGATGCAGCGGATCATAAGGAATATCTTTCTGCGCAAATTCAATTTCCACATGGAAAAAAGCCTTTTGAAACACAGAAGACCCGCGGATACCAATACTCACCAGCATCAGCCCAAGTAACGTCAGCACCACCACTATGGTCCATAAACCGTATAACCGAAACCTAGTCTCGCTTCTATTCCGTTTTCTGAGCAGTTGTAATTGCTTAGTCATATTTTTCCCGATAATGCCTGACAATCCGCATGGCGATCATATTCAATGTGAGCGTAATCAACAAAAGCATTAGACCCAAAGCAAACGCCGCCAATGTTTTGGGACTGGAAAATTCCTGATCCCCCGTGAGCAGGCTAACAATCTGAACAGTCACCGTAGTCACCGCCTCCAAAGGATTAAACGTCATACGAGCCGAATACCCCGCAGCCATCACTACAATCATAGTTTCACCCACAGCCCGAGACATGGCCAATAAAAACGACGCCATGATCCCCGGAAAGGCAGCCGGAACAATAACTTGCTTTATAGTTTCCGAATAAGTTGCCCCCAAAGCCAAAGACCCCTCCTTCAAGACTTTCGGCACAGAAGAAACCATATCGTCGGACAAAGATGCAACATAGGGAATGATCATAAACCCCATGACAATGCCCACCCCCAAAGCACTTTCAGCAGCTATAGGCAAACCAACGGATTGCCCCAAGGTCTGTAACAATGGCGATATGGCCACCAATGCGAAAAAACCATATACAACTGTAGGTATGCCCGCCAGCAATTCCAACAATGGCTTCACCACATCTCGAGTACGATTATTGGCATAGCACGACAGGTAAATGGCTGACATCAATCCCGCCGGAATGGCAATTAACATGGCTATTCCCGTTATCAAGAAAGTACCCGCAAAAAGCGGCACCGCCCCAAAATGCCCAAGACCATTGTCGCCCACAGCACTAGGACTCCAACGGGTTCCTACCAGAAAATCCATGATAGGTACAAATTGAAAGAATTTTACGGCTTCATAAATCAGAGAAAAAGCAATGGCAAAGGTTATGAACACAGCCAATACAGCTGCAAACAACAGAAAACCACGGACGATGTTCTCCACCACCCGCCGTCTCGTTCTGAAATGGGTGCGGTTATAAATTATCCACAAAATAACCGACAGACCTACCGAGATAAGAAAAACCCATCCCCAACGAACAAATGATTCCTTTTCGTTATAAAGAAAATAAAACTGCGGCAGAATGCTTGAAAGCAATACGACTATTGAAATGGAAGTGAGATTACGAGCAGAAAAAGATTTGAGGAAAGTATGATTCGACGGCGTAATCAAGCCGAGCGCAATTACCACACTAATAACAACCATTAGCGAAGTTGCAAAGAATACCAGTTCGAAACCTATCCCGTTTATTGCCATCCTGCGCTACTAGTGCCACGAATGAAGCAGAAAATCAATGGGGAAATGGGCAGAGTTGAGAACCGTAGATAAACGAGCGAGTTTCTCCATGAAAATCGGGAACCAGATTCCCGATTTTCATGGATAAATCAATCCCTCATTCCGCCACAGCGAAGAACACTCTGCCTTCACACATGTCTACAATTTTATCTGCAGGAACTGTAGGTATTTGGTCTTCCCGTATGCCTAACTTTTCGAATATACTTTGTCGAAGGCTCATCAGGCAATCTTCGTACTTTGCAAGATTCATTTCATTAGCCGCATACTCTTTACCGGTGAGGAACTTCTCATATAGAGAATCAGCAATATGCTGGCGGTTTACCTCATCCATGCCATGCACATTGTTACCTTGCAAAGCATGCAGCAATAACAACCAATCCTTGGTATTACCTGCTAATCGGCCAATCTCATTAGTTTGCCTTACCCAATTACGGTCCAGAGATTTTAGATAATGCAGACTTGTAACTGGTAACATCCGGTTGGCCATATTTAATTGACGTTCACTAGACAGGAAATCCTTATCTCCAAGTATGGACTCACGCATATTAAATACGCGGCAACGGCCTTCAATATTTTCCATACCATAGATCACATAGGAAGGATCTAATCGTAATTGCACTAGAAATGACAAACAACCGCCATAACCAGCCATGCTGTAAAGCGAATCATAGGAGCTCACATATTCGTAAAGCCCTTGCAAAGCTCCATTATGCACTTCTACCGCATTGGCAAAACGAATTTTGCTGGCATAACGCGCTGCTGTTCCCGTGATCAGTTGCAATCGGTTGGGCATGACTTCTCTATAGAATTTTTCCTCAGCCGATAAGGCACCCACGGGTAAATCAAAGACTTCGTCAGCCGCATCCTTAAATCTATTTTGAATCAAAAGGGGCTGCTTATCAAATAAACATTGAACCTGCTCATCCGTAAACCTTTGCGGAAACAAAAACTCAGCGCCGCGATTGGTATATTTCACATCATGAAAGCTGTCTTCCAATGCTTCCGCATCAGAAGACGAACTCGCATAAGCCAAATCAAGCGAAGCTATAACACTGATGAATAAAAAAGATACAAATTTTAACATTTTAATAATCCTACTGTTTGAAATAATGCAGTAACAATTCATAACCATCACTACATACTTGTATATAGGAACTATTTTCCAAAAGACAATGGTTTTTAGGAATAACTGGTATGACCAATTCTGCTTGCGAAGAAACAAAAGCCCCCTGGTTGATTAAACCAGGGGGTAACAATAAACAACAATTATTTATACGCACCTAACAATGTTAAAAAACATATAAACAATAACATATAAATAATATTAATACATACACATCAAGTAAATAATAAACATTAAAACAACTTAAATCATATTAAGAAACAATCGCAACACCATCACTACTGATATTTATATAGGAACTATTTTTTGAAAGACAATGGTTTTTTGGAATAACAGGTATGCTTAATTTTGCATAGCTCAGCAAACGCGCAGCGGGATTGATTAAAGAGGCAACTTGGCCTCTAGCACAACTCTTTGGAATAGCTCAGGCAGGTCATGGCGGACCACAAAATTCTTAGTTTTGGGGGCAGCATTTTTATTGTTGGAGATAATAACTATATCGGCACCGGCTTCCAGAGCCTTCACAATGGCTTGCTCCAACGTGTAATGATCGCCGATGGATCCCATGTGCAGATCGTCGGTTATGACAAGCCCTTTGTAGCCATCCTCCTCGCGCAACCATTTATGCAAAACCGCTTGCGACAGAGATATGGGATTTTTGTTATCCGCATTTCGGTCTACCAAATGAGCCGTCATGATCATGTCCGCCATTCCTGCTTTGATCATTAAGCGAAAGGGTTCACGCTCGACTTCAAGTCTTGTATCTGTTATATCCACCAGCCCCGCATGGCTGTCAAAATGGGCTAAACCATGCCCTGGATAGTGCTTCAAGCAAGCAGTGACTCCGAAATCACGGTGGGCCTTAACAAAGGCGGATGCATATTCCGCGATAACCTTTGGATCACTGCCAAAGCTACGCTCTAATCCGCCTATAATGGGACATGCAGGATCTTTAGCGCCCCCAAGAGCATACAAATCCAGAACGCAGCCAAAATTGAGATTAAACCCCAGATCCGCCAATTCCTTAGCCATCAACTTGTAGTGCTCATAAGCTTGCGCAGGTGTGAGCGTATTGGAGATCTTCTGCGGGCTAAGATAATCCTTAAAGCCATTGCGACTGTTCAGTCTTTGAACCTTACCTCCTTCTTGATCCACGGCCACCCAGATATGACGTCCGGCTGCAGCCTTTAAATCTGCAATCAATTTTTTAGTCTGCTCCGGGGAGACAATATTGTAGCCAAAAAGGATAACGCCACCCACAAGACCAGCTTTCAACTGGCCACATAGCCTCTGCACGTCAGGATCTTCAACTGAAGTTCCATGAAATCCAATAATGAGTTTATCAGCAATCTGGTGTGCTTTTTGTATTTGTGGGGCAGTTGCTTGCATAGCTTCCTCGGCTTTTGTGGCTTTTAGTTCAGAGCAGATTGATAACAAAGTGATCAGAAAGAAAAATCTATTTTTCATTTACAACCTTTGACGCAATAGGTTGAGATCCAAAACCAAGGGAATCCAATGAAGGCACATGGCTCACATTACCAAGCGTCGCAAGTGTAGGCTTGCTAGAGAAGATTTTATCAGCCATCAGCACAATCGCATCTGCATTCACAGCTTCCACACGATCAATGATTTCTGCCCTTGATATGGGACGCCCGAAAAACAACATATGTTGTGCCAATTGTTCACAACGGGTGGAGACATTTTCCAGGCTCATGAGCAAGCTGGCTTTTAGTTGTGCCCGTGCTCGGTTAATCATGTCATCTTGCAGATGACTACCCACATTCCGAATTTCATTGGAGATCACATCCATCAACTCCACGGCCTGTTCTGGAGCGGTTCCCGCATAAATTCCAAATATGCCAGAATCCGAAAAACAGGATTTGAAAGCATAGATAGTGTAGGCAAGTCCGCGTTTCTCACGCACCTCTTGAAAGAGCCTTGATGACATACCGCCACCCATTAAAGTGGCCAGGACCGAGACTGTATAATACTGGGGATCATCCAAAGCCACGCCTTCAAACCCCAACAACATATGGAGTTGTTCCAAATCACGGCTTTCCACAAATTCGCCGCCCGTATACAGCGCCTTCTCGAACGTCACAATGTTGTCACGCTTCAGATGCTTGAACTTTTCCTCAGCCATCGCAACGATTGCATCGTGGTCAATGTTACCCGTTGCTGCCAAAACCATACGCGATGCCACATACTTATCGGCCACAAATGTGTTGAGGTCATCACGATTTATACGCCGCACAATCTCTTGCGGGCCCAATATGGAGCGGCCAACAGCCTGCCCCTTATAAGCGGTTTCTTGAAAATGATCGAAAATAATATCGTCGGGCGTATCATTGCACTGGCTAATCTCTTGTAAAATGACTTCCCGTTCGCGATCCATCTCTTGCGAATCGAAAACTGAGTTTTGCATAATGTCTGCTAATATCTCAACCGCAAGTTCCGCGTCTTCCTTGAGCACGCGAGCGTAATAGGCTGTCGTTTCCCTTGAGGTGCAAGCATTTAAATACCCGCCCACATTCTCGATGGACTCGGCTATTTGTTGAGCCGACCGAGTTGCGGTTCCCTTGAAAGCCATATGCTCCAAGAAATGAGCGATACCGTTAACCGCAGGATTCTCATAACGAGACCCCACATTAATCCAGACACCGATGGCAGCACTGTCTACTCGGTCATTTGAATCGGTGATTACACGTAACCCATTGGAAAGGGTTGAAATACTAATGGTCATAAAAGATCCTTGGTATGATTAGATAGAGACCATTTCAAAACCCTTTTAACCTCTCCCCTTGTGGGAGAGGTCCGGAGCGAAGCGTAGGGGTGAGGGGACTTACAAACTGCTTCCAGACTGCTGCAGGACCCCCTCACCCGGCCTACGGCCGACCTCTCCCACAAGGGGAGAGGTTAATTTAAACATCCCCAATGGGGGCTTTGAAATGGTTTCTAAATAATACGATTTTGTCTGATGTAGAATATATACATAATTCCAAGCGCAATAGCGAGGAAAAACCAAGTCAATGCATAGCCGAAATGGTTATTTTTCACCAGCGTAAGCACCTCAATGGGTTTGGGGAACTCATCACGATGCCTGGTTTCGATGGATATCATGTAAAATGGTAATAACTTGTTCGCATACTTGGGCTTGAGCTTAACAATCTCTTCTTCCATAGCCTCTAAGTCTAAATAATACCAAGCCTTTTGATCGATCACGTTATCGGGTGTCATCCAGCCGGGCAAAAGGGGTTGTTGTAAGTAGCCCAGAAGTTCAACTTCACCTTCGAGATCATCTAACTTAATCCCTTCCTTCTTATCCGGAATCCAACCACGGTTGATTAAGAGCATATGCCCTGACAAGGATAAAACAAAAGGTGTATACACATGGGCGCCACTATGCCCATGCCAAGTACGGGGCAGTAATTCGATAGACATATCATGATGAAATGTACCTTTGACGCGAACTTTACGAAAATTGACATCCGGGATGTTCTTCAAATCTATGATGGTCTCTTCTATGGGCGCAAAAGACCTAGGATCCATATTGAGTAGTTGCTTTTGGTGATTTTCTTTCCATTCCAAACGATTCATCTGCCACATGCCCAGTACGAGCATGGTGATAATCATCACAAGCGTGGCACCTGTGCCAAATATGAACCTTAAGGAATAACGACGCAAAGCCTTAACTCCCTCCGGCGCCCCACCAATAGATGCTAACGAATAGGAACAACCACACCACGTCCACAAAGTGCCAATACCATGCGGCGGCTTCAAAACCAAAGTGGTCGTCAGCAGTGAAATGCCCTTTACGAGCCCTGAACCAGCTGATTAACAAGAACGCAGCGCCCACAAACACGTGGAAACCGTGGAAGCCTGTGGCCATAAAAAATGTGGATGGGTAAATGCCGTCTTTAAAGGCAAATGGTGCATGGGCATACTCAAAAGCTTGAACACCCAAGAAAACGAAACCGATCATAACCGTATAACCAAGCTTTTCGATCATTCCTTTAATATTGCCTTCGATCACATCGAAGTGCGCCCATGTCACAGTGGTGCCGGAAAGGAGCAGCAACAAAGTGTTGAGATAAGGCAAGTCAAATGCTGCAATGGTAGTTATACCCTTGGGCGGCCAAACGCCACCTATTTCTTCAACCGGAAATAGAGCCGCATTAAAATAAGCCCAAAAGAATCCAAAAAAGAACATGACTTCCGACAAAATGAACAACGCCATACCATATCGGAAGCCTATTTTGACCTCGCTGGTGTGATCCTTTGTCATAGATTCATTGATTACATCTCGCCACCAGCCCACTAAAGTGAAGATCAACATAGCAAAACCAGGTATGAGAATAAGAATATTTTGGCCATGCATATATAGAACAGCCGCAACGGCTATGAGAAGAACCGAAAGCGACCCCACAAAGGGCCAAGGGCTTGGTTGAACTATATGAAATGGATGTGCATGTTCTTGGGATGCGGTTTGAGACATTTTTTTATCCCCGTCCTTCATTTTTTTCTTGTTTGTCGCCATTTTTTGACCACCATGTTGTCAATGCAATTCCCACATCTGGCCTGAAATCAGGATGCCCCAACTTGTTCCAATATGCTAGATTTATTTTATCATTATGAAACAATGGTACCACATAATGACCCCAAAGTAGAGCCCGATCTAATGCGTGTGCAGCTGAAATCAATGTGGCACGATCTTCGGCTGTGGCCAGCACATTGCATAAATGATCAACCACCGGATCCTTAACGCCAGCATAATTGCGGCTTCCAGGCTCATCTGCGGACTTGGTGCTCCAATAAAAAGTCTGCTCTCGTCCTGGTGAGAGCGTATTACCCCAGGTGTTGATGATCATGTCATAATCAAAATTTATCCGGCGACTTTCGTATTGAGCCGCATCCACAACCCTGACACTGGCTTTCACACCTATGCGCTCCAGGTTTCTTGCATATGCTAAAGCAATTTTTTCATCACTTTGTTGAAACAAGAGTATTTCAAAGGTCAAGGGATGGTTCGTCTTTTTGCTCCGGCGCACATTGTTCTTTATAATCCAACCCGCCTTATCCAGCATTTTGTTGGCCGAGTTTAAATTGGCCCGCAAGGCAGCTGCATCCGGCGTACTAGGTGGATTGTATTCCACATCAAGCAATTCTGGGGGTAACTGCGCTTCAAAACCTTCAAGCATAGCTCGTTCTTGCTCACTGGCCTTATCACGTGAAGCCAACTCGGTGTTATCAAAATAGCTGCGCGTACGACAGTAACCACCATTGAACATCAAACGATTAGCACCATCAAAGTCGAAAGCATGGGTAAGCGCAAGCCTTACATCTTTATCCGCAAAGATCTCTCGGCGGGTATTGAATACAAATCCTTTAAAACCTACAGGTTTTTGATGTGCTAGCTCAACTTTGGTCACCTTACCATCCTTCACGGCAGTAAAGTTATAATCATTTTTCCATTGGTTGGGATCTGATTCTTCTTGTACGTCAAATTCCCCTGCCTTGAAAGCTTCCTTGGCAACCGTTGTATTTCGGTAATAGTCGAATTTGATAGTCTTGAAGTTATACTGTCCCTTCATACGAGGAAGCTTCCAACCCCAATATTCAGGGCGACGTTCATAGGTTATAGAATGCCCCTTTTTTGCTTCCTTGATCTCATAAGGCCCACTTCCGACCATATGTCTCAACGCCAGCTTTTCAAAGTCTTCATCTTTCCACAAATGATGAGGCAGTATGGGCATAAGTCCTATGAGTAAAGGTAGCTCGGGATCATAACGATCCTCATCGGGCAGCTTGTTAAAGCTAAACTTGACTTGAAGAGGCCCGACCACTTCAACTGATTCAACTTTGGCGTAGTAAAGGCGTAAATTGGGCAAGCCCTTTTCTTTCAATGTGGTATGGCTAAAAACCACATCCTCGGCTGTAACAGCTTTGCCGTCTGCCCACTTCGCTTCAGGACGTATGTTGAACTGAATCCAGCTACGGTCAGGCGCCACATCTATGCTTTCGGCCAAGAGACCATAAAGACTAAAAGGTTCATCACGTGAACGCATCATGAGGCTTTCAAACACTAGCTTTTCGGTCAGAAGGTTGAGACCTGCAGGCGGCTTCCCCTTAATGACGTAAGGATTATAGGAATCATAGGTGCCTACCACAGCCAATCTTAGGTTGCCACCTATGGGTGCCTTCACATTCACGTAATCAAAAGGGTCATTTGCCTTGTACTTCAGCTCACCATGCATAGCGATACCGTGTTCAGCGGCATGGGTGCATTTGGAGATGGCCAAGAGTAACGCAAGTGAGCAAAATAACTGTCTGAGCATTTTTAACCTTTTATCTAATGACATTTATAAGTAGAGTGATACTAACTGAACGTAAGGAATGTCAAGCAAATGTCGACAACTCAACAATGCGATGTGATCATCATTGGTGGCGGTCCTGCAGGCTCCACCCAGGCATGCGCTCTGGCGCAGCATGGACTCCATGTGGTGGTTGTGGATCAACTTGCGCCAGAAGTCACTATGCAAGCCAGCTTTGATGGACGAACAACGGCAATTGCTTACGGATCATCCAATATTTATCGCGGAATTGATGTGTGGCCTTTGTTCGAACCTTTCGTCGAGCCCATCTTGGACATAAGAGTGTCCGATGACAGATCGCACTCGTTTATGCACTACGACCATCGCGAAATCGGTAATCACCCTATGGGATATATCATTGAGAACCTGAAAATGCGGCAGATGTTGTATCAGCAAGCTACTTCATTCAGTCATCTGGATTGGATTGCACCGGCCAAGGTACTGGATTTTGAACGTTCCGAGGCTGGAGTTGTGGTGGAACTTGATAACGGCACAACACTTAAAGGACGATTGCTCATAGCGGCTGATGGTCGTAACTCTCAGATGCGAGAAAGCGTTGGCATCCCTCTGACCAAATGGTCTTACCATCAGAATGCAATCGTCTGTATGATCGAACATGAGCTCCCCCATGAAGGCGTGGCCCACGAGCATTTTCTACCCACTGGTCCTTTTGCCATCCTGCCTATGCAAGGCAACAGATCCTCAGTGGTATGGTCCATGCGTGAAGAATTATCCCCTGCCATGATGGCTTTAAGCCCCGAGGATTTTGCGGCGGCCATGCAAGAAAAGTTTGGCGATTCTTTGGGCAAAATCACCCTAAGCAGTCAACGATGGTGCCATCCTTTGGGTGTACAGTTTGCCAATACCTACATTGATCAACGCTTCGTCATGATCGGCGATGCGGCCCACGTGATTCACCCCATAGCCGGCCAAGGCCTCAACATGGGATTGCGAGATGTGGCGGCCCTGACAGAATGTGTAGTGGAAGCTTTCAGACTAGGTCTAGACATAGGCGGCCACACTACCTTAGAACGCTACCAACGTTGGCGCCGGTTTGATAACATGTCTTTGATAGCGGTAACCGATAGCCTTACGCGGCTGTTTTCCAACGACATCAAGCCGTTGAAGTTCCTGAGAGACTCAGGCCTAGGCATGATGAACTCTATAGGCCCTGCTAAGAAGTTCTTGATGAAACATGCGGTCGGGATGGTGGGAAATCTACCCAAATTGGTAGCGGGGGAGAGGTTGTAATAGCTGCCCTCCCGTTCCTCCCCGCCCTTGAGCCGGGGAGGAACGGGAGGGCAGCTAGTTAATTATTTTCTAGTGATAAGTTATCATCTAAATTGGTATTATTTCGGATTGAATGGAACACGCACATTATTAACATATGTGTAGAAGTCCAAATTATGATCCATAAATACGGCATGTTTCTTCAAATTATTATAAAGTTCGTCGATTCTTTCTTGACCGCCCAACATAGCTATCCATAACTTATCAGCTTTGCTATCTGTTGGCTCCGTAAAAAAGAACGGTGTGCTACGATTGCTCAGACCATGATAATCATCGTTATAGCTGGCGTGGGTTAGATTCGTTGCGCTTGCTAACAGTGCAATTGTCAAAATGGATTTCTTAATCATCTCAATATCTCCTTTAATAAAATAAGTCTATACTATTATATGACTTGAGACCGCTTCCTAACGACTTTTCTAATAAACATATCATGCTAAATTATATTTTCGTCAAGTTTTTTAAATAATATTATAGAACTTGACGAATTATTCAATAAACAGTGTATTTAGATTAGTGTGTTACAAAGCCTTCGTCTCCTTCACAAGCCATTCATTCACATTGGCAGCCACATCTGAGCTTACATGTTTAGACAAAGCCGCTCTCACCTGTTCATGATAGCCATTCAGCCATGTCTTTTCTTCGTCCGTTAACAACGAAACATCGATCAAAGCCTGACAGATTGGTGTCATAGTGATTGTCTCGAAGCATAGAAACGATTCGTTATATTCTTTAACGATCACAAGACTTTCGATACGGATACCGTATTCACCCTCTTTATAATAGCCTGGCTCATTGGATAGAACCATACCTGGCCGCAATGGCACGTCAACGGCAAGGCCTTTGGCAATGCGTTGCGGGCCTTCATGAACGCAGAGATAGCACCCGACTCCGTGACCTGTACCGTGTTGGTAGTCTAAACCAATATCCCACAAGGGGCGACGAGCTAGAACATCCAGCTGCGCACCGGTTGTGCCTTTGGGAAACACGGCTGTGGCGATAGCGATGTGACCTTTTAGAACACGGGTGAAACGATCTTTTTGTTCGGCTGTGGGCGTATTAAAAGCCAGTGTTCTGGTTACGTCCGTGGTCCCATCCAAATATTGTCCGCCAGAGTCCAGTAAGAAAATCTCAGCAGGATCAATGCGACGACTGGATTCGGGGGTTACACGATAGTGAACAATAGCACCATTGGGCCCTGCTCCCGAGATGGTCTCAAAGCTTAGACCCTTGAAGTGATCCTTGCTCGCGCGGAACTCGCGCAATCGGTCAGAGGCTTCAAGCTCTGATATCTCATGGGTTTTTATGCGATCTGACAACCAAGAAATGAATTCGGACAGCGCTGCGCCATCACGTATATGGGCCTTGCGCATACCTGACAATTCGGTTTCGTTTTTACATGCTTTAGGTACCATGCATATGTCGTCGCCACGAACCACTTCTGCGCCAGCTTCTTCTAAATTATACCGTACTTGTATGGGGGCCGTTTTAGGATCACAAAGCACGCGTTTACCACTTAAGCCATCTTGGAAATCCTTGAAATCCTCATACTTATGGAAACGCACATCGGAACCCATGTTCTCTTTTATTTTCGTCTTGTCGATAAACAATTCCACTTTGCCATTAGCATGGAGAATTGCAAAAGACAAGACCACTGGCGTGCACGGAATATCAGAACCACGGATATTCAAAAGCCAAGCGATCGAGTCCAAATTGGTGATTATGGCCGCATCGATTCTCTTTGCATTCATTTGCATACCAAGTCGCAAACACTTGTTCGCACGAGGTTCACCCGTGTATTGATCATCATGAAAAACAGCAGGCCAATCGGGCATACCCGGCTGGTCTTCCCACACATCATCGATGAGGTTGCCCTCGAAAGCAATGAGCTCCGTTTTTAAACCATGGCAAGCTTGTTGATATCGGCTAATTTCGTTTTCCGTATGGAGCCATGGATCAAAACCAATTCGTAAACCAGCAGCATGCTTGGCTAGCCACTCTCCAGCACTCACTTCCGCAGTGGGAACGATCTCGAACAATGACTGGTCCACCTGTTTGGCCGCCTGCAAGGTATAACGGCCGTCCACAAACACTGCCGCCTTATCATGCAAAATGATCGCCATACCGGCCGAGCCGTCAAAGCCTGTGGCCCAGGCAAGACGTTCCGCATAAGGCGCAACGTACTCACCCTGATGCTCATCAGAACGAGGCACAAGCCATCCGTCAAGCCCGTGGGTAACGAATAGCTCTCTTAATTCATTCAGTTTTTCAAAATTACTCATTGTAACCCTTCATTTTACCTTCGCGCTTGAACACACCATTGAGGAACGGTGAAATGATTAGCATCAGGAATGCGATACCAAAGCCAATGTAGGCAATAGATGCAAAGGCTTCGCCATAAGTGGAAAGGCTTGCTGTTGCCTCCGTCACATCGGTATCCACGGAGCTCAATTTTGCAAACATACCGGCAAAATAGTTACCATAGGCCAACGACACATATAAGATACCCACCAAAGTACCTGTCGCTCTAGCTGGAGCAAGTTTGGTCACCATGGAAAGCGCAACTGGTGAAATACATAATTCACCTACCGTATGGATGAAATAAACAGCCACAATCCACCACAAGGACACTAGCCCCTTGTCATCACCAAAATAAGTGCTCAGAGCAAGCACTGCAAAGCCAAGTGCCGCCGGGAACAAACCCAAGAAGAACTTAAACGGTGTATAAGGTTCTTTTTTTGCAGCAGCAAGCTTAATCCACACATGAGCGATAACTGGCCCAAGAAGTATAATAAAGAGCGGATTCAAAGATTGAAAGATCGTCGCTGGAAGTTCAAAACCAAAAATTTCTCTATTAACTTGCAGCTTGGTAAAGAAGTTGATGGAAGAACCTGCTTGCTCAAAAAGCGCAAAGAAACTGGTGAAGAAGAACATAAGAACCAGGATAGTTAAAATGTTACTGCGTTCGTCACCCTTAGAGCTATAGGCCATGTAAAGCACATATATGATCACTGCAATTCCCACGATTGGCAAGATGTGCCCGAAATCTTCATGGTTCCGAATCATAAGTGCGCTCAAGGGAATGGATAGAAAACCCAGCAAATAAATGGCTTGCTCCCAGTTAAGGCCCACAAGAGTTGGTTTTTGGTAAATAGAATTTTTAGGAGGCAAGCCATGGCCTTCCATGGTGGGCATTCCTCTTAAAAAGAAAATAAGCCCGACAATCATACCAATGGCCGCCAAACCAAAACCATAATGCCATCCATAGAGTTCCCCTACTGTGCCACAGATAAGGGGGGCCAAAAAGGCTCCAATATTGATACCCACATAAAACAGTGTGAACCCCGCATCCCTACGATGGTCACCATGCTCATAAAGCTTTCCAAGCAAGGCTGAAATGTTTGACTTGTAAAGACCAGTGCCTGAAATGATAAACGACAAACCACCGAAGAAAAACCATTCACCAGGCATTGCTAAACAGACATGCCCAATGGCTATTAAAATACCGCCAAAAATGATAGCCTTCCGATCGCCCAATATGCGATCGGCGATCATACCTCCGATAATGGGTGTGGTATAAACCAAAGCCGTATATGTGGCGTAAATACCATAAGCCTTATCTTGGCTATAAAGATATTCCTGTGTCACATAAAACACCAACATGGCCCGCAAGCCATAAAAACTAAACCTCTCCCATAGCTCAGCAAAAAATAGGTATCGTAAACCGGGAGGATGGTCCTTAAAGCTAACTGTTGTGACTGCGGTGTTCATAATTTTCCTCATGTTGATTCATATATGAAAATCACTATAAATTGTGAGTGTGTCGCATGCAAGCCTGAACAAACATTTTAGGCAAAAATAGTTTAGCTTGGTCATGAAAGAAAGCCACCACTGCTTTCGCCTTTAGTGACGCAACTATACGATTGTATAGTTATTCTCTATGCTATAGTATAAAAAGTAATATGGAAATCAACGGGTCGCTATGCTAAAAATTTTTAAAAATGAAGCATCATCCTTTAAAGAAATAAGCCAAGATCAGTTCAAAGCTCAGCTTGCTGACGTTATTTGGGTAGACCTTTATAACCCTACTTCTAAGGAAGAAAAATTAATCGAGAACATTCTTGGGATTAATATTCCAACCCACGATGAAATGCGTGAAATCGAATTATCCAGTCGCTTATATGAACGCAACAAAACTCTTTTTATGACTTTAACCATGGTCACTCACGCTGATACTCCGCACCCTGAATCTCACGCTGTAACCTTTGTTTTGCATGGTAAGCATTTGATTACCATACGATATGTTGACACGCCACATCTTAGTATTCATCCTTTAAACGCAAGATCCAATGCTGAGATGTATCAGCAAGGAAGCTCACTACTCGTCTGGATGCTGGATAAAATTGCAGACCAACTTGCCGATATACTCGAAAATATCGCACGTGAAATAGGGTTAACAAGTCAACAAATATTCGAGTCTCAAAATGGTTCACCATCAAATACTTTAAACTTCAAAAATGTCATTTCATCAATCGGTGCACATGAGAATTTACTTTCCAGAAGCCAAGAAAGTCTTTTTAGCGCTACGAGATTATTGAGTTTTATTTCAGAAACTTCCTTATTCGAAGGCACGGCAGATCAAAAGGCAATTCATTTGATGATGCGCGACCTCCCTCCTCTCATTGAGCACGCCTCATTTTTATCCAATAAGATTACGTTTCTGCTCGATGCTACGTTAGGCATGATTAATATTGAGCAAAACACTATCATTAAGATTGTGTCAGTAGCGGCAGTGGTTTTCTTCCCCCCCACTTTGGTGGCGAGCATTTATGGCATGAATTTTAAAAGCATGCCAGAGCTGAGCTGGGATTTCGGATACCCTGTTGCGATTCTCCTGATGCTGCTAGCAGGCTTTCTCCCATATAGATATTTTAAGTATAAAAAATGGTTATAAGAGACATGGATTAGCACATGCAATAGGCAATCAAAGTGCTACGAGCAAAATACTAGCTCACATATAACCGTTTCCCAGCTATACCGAAAACTAACTGCTTAATCTTTTGGCGGCATGTCCTGTCCTTTTAGAGTAGACGTCCTCATTGAGGCGTTGGGAGTGCTATTTATGAATAGTTGCATTACATATAAATTAGTGACTTTAAATCAGTGGGAAGTGCGGATATAACTATCATAAGAAAAGAGGAACCCACCATGACCATTATTGCTACCTGGAATGTGAATTCGATTCGTGCGCGGCTGCCTGTGGTGGTGGATTGGTTGAAGGCTGTAAACCCTGACATTGTTTTGTTGCAAGAGATCAAAACCGTCAAGGAGACCTTTCCTTTTGAGGAGATTGAGGACTTAGGCTACAACATCGCTTTGGTGGGGCAGAAGGCTTATAACGGTGTTGCTATTCTGGCCAAACGGCCCATTGAGGATGTGTTGGATCACCTGCCCGGTAATGAGGGTGATCCTTCCGCGCGGTATATTGAGGCTGTGGTTGGTGATGTGCGTGTGGCTTCCATCTATGTTCCCAATGGCCAGGAAGTGGGTGCGGATCAGTATTATTACAAGCTGAGGTTTTTGGAGCATTTGCGTAACCATGCCAAACAGCTTTTGAACTATGGTGAAGCTTTTGTATTGGGTGGCGACTATAACATTGCCCCCAAAGATGAGGATGTGTATGACCCTAAATTATGGAAGGATAGAATCCATTGCAGCCTTCCTGAGCGGGATCATATAAGGCAGATTGAGAATCTGGGTTTGACGGATTTGACCCGTGCATTGCACCCGGCTAGTTCGAAATCGGGACAGGATCTGTATTCGTGGTGGAACTACCGCACTAGGGCTTGGGATACCAATTCAGGCTTACGTATTGACTTGCTACTCGCGTCCCCTCAAGCGGTTGATAGACTTGAGGCTTCCGGTATTGACACGAATCCTCGTGACGTACCGAAAACCTCAGATCATGCACCAGTTTGGTGTAAGTTACGTTAGATTAGTGTTTTCCTTCATCAGGCACTGTAGTAGCATGCGTTGGTGAAACTATCTTGCCTTGTTTTGCTGCTAGTCTTACAGCAGCTCTCGCCTGTTTCAGTTCTTCTTTTTTAGCTGATTCAGCCATTTTTGCTGCCCTCAACACTTTTCCTGCTTCCGCATTCCTGTTGTACTTTGCAGTGGTTTTAAGCAAAGAGTTCAGGTCATTCAAGATTCCGCTTGCGATCAATAAATTGATTACACTCTGAGGACTCATGTCGCCACCGTTTTTTTGCAGGTTATCGAACAAATAGAAATATTTCTTCACGAGTGGCAGAAGTTTTTGCACCTCAGCGATACCCACACTGGAACCTTTGGCACAGCCAGAACAGAAAGTCTGACAACCCTTCATCTTGCTTCCAGGCGCAGCGTCTTGTTGCTGGATAAGACCATTGATTTTATTGACCAATGAATCCAGCAGATTCAATCCATCAGGCGCCGCATTAATGACAGCATCGAACACCTGATCGGCAGGTGTAGTTATACCATTTTTCTTATTTTCCTCCAGCTGTTTATAGAAATTATTCATAAGTACTACGATGTTGGTGAGCTTGGCTATGTCATCCGAAGAAAGCAACGGAGCAACGGGAGCATCTGGAGTAGCGACTGCTGGAGCACCAGCGGGTGCTTCATCTTTTCCTTTGTCCGCGTCAGCACCAGGAACGGGCACGAGAGACGCAGCCGGCTCCATAACATCGATAACGGGTTCGGTCGCACCAGCAGGACACGCATTGATTAAACCGGCTAGAATTAGACTAGAAAGTATATGATTGATCTTGATATTCATGGATAGCCTCCTGTTTAGACTTGTTTAACATTTTTTGGTCGCAGTAGTATCTTATGTTTGTAAAAATTAACAAAAAACTGAAAATATATTAACAGCGGAAGATTAACCTTAGAGCTCTGATAGTCTTAGCTAATTCACTACACAGATTAAATGAGTTTTCCGCAGTTGTAAAATGGTTGATACTAGTGCTTTGTTTTTGCAGCTAATATCAACTAAGCCACCAAAGCCAGCAACGCTAACGCGATACATGCTTTGAAAAACAATGCGGACGTATTCATGGAGCTTACTGCCGGCGCAGCTGATTCTTCTTGTTCCATTTGTTCAATAGTAGGCGCACGACTCGCAGTTACAGACTCAGCAAGGTCGTCAGCAACTACGGCGATTCTCTGACTCGAAGCTTTTGCTGCCATTTGATTCAGCTATAATGTTGCTCGCATTTACCTGACTCATGCTCGTTAGAGAAAGTACGGCTGTGCTGCAAAGTATGATTTTTAGATTGTTTTTCATTGGATTGTTTCCTTCTACTGGTTTGACTTCAGTTGAATTGTACAACCTGTTAGCTTAATAAAAAACTAAATAATCCTTAAGATGGTCATAGCCAAACTGATGACATAGGGCGTCAGAGATTAGTGGTAAACGACGTTGGGTAGGACTTACGATGTGGTTACATTCGACTCAGTATCTTACACCTATTTACAGTCACATAAATAATTGATAAATCTGCCACATTGGCATTGCGGAAGCACAGTGATTTTCACTGATTAAAATGACCTGATATAGAGGTTATCATTGTCCGGAATATGAGAATAATCTTGTATGTCTTTGCTGTACCAACATTTAGATAAAAGGAAGAGAATATGAATAAAATAATCATCGCTATGGCGCTTTTACTAGCTCAAATAGCATCGGTCGCTGCGTCGAATGATGAATTACTAGTGAGTTCAGTTCCAATGATGACTCTGGTCGCCGTGACAAATACTGAAACACCAGAAGTAGAAGAAGTTAGCCTGAATACATTTGTTAAGATGGTGGAAGATCATGCGATTAAGTGCCAACAAGAAGGCAAAGAATATACTTACGGACACACATTAAGATGCTTGCCGAAACTTAGTAGCATCAAGTCGTTACCGCTTGGCGAGAGATACGATAATCTAGTAAGACTCGTTGATATATGTAAGAAATACAGCTTAAACTCATGTTATGTACATTCTATCACTGATACAATAGTATTATCTTATACAGATGGTTATTGCGACAACACCCCTGACAGAACAGGCTCCACTGAGGAACAACGTTTAAGTTTTATCGAGATTATCATTCGCGATATCGTTAATAAGAATCGTGGTGAAAAATACGGCTTAAAGATTTTTTCAAGCGATGTTTATAGAACACTTGCTTTTGCAATTAAACAGTCTAGAAGTCAGGCTGTTCCATCAGAGTTAAGACGTCGCTATGCCGATTTTTTCAAAACCTATAGCAGATCCACTGACACCATGAGGATATATCATAGCATTATGGCTGGCATTGAAAGCGCTAACAAATAATAAATATTGATCATAAATTCTTGGCCAGGCATTCTATTGCCTGGCCTATTTTATTATGCTTACAAATCATGAGTGTTTACGACACATCTGTGCCCACAACTTTTAACTCGACATAACCTCTTTACCCTTGTTATTTCGCCAGAAATTGCTATTATTGTAGGTGAAAATAACCATATAAAATAGTTGGGTCCCGCTTTGGAGGAAATTCCGTCATACTTTAATGATATCCTAGTGTTTTTGCTAGCTGCGGTGGTTGTGGTATCAACCTTTCGGCGCTTTAAGGCTAGTCCTATTATTGGGTATATGATCGCTGGCGTTCTTATCGGCCCTCACCTTCTTGGATTTATCAGTGACATTGAAAGTTCTAAATTCCTGGGCCAAATGGGTGTGGTTTTTCTTCTGTTTTCCATTGGATTGAAACTGACACTTGAGCGTTTGCAGAGTATGCGGCGGTATGTGTTTGGCCTGGGATCGCTTCAGGTTCTTACCACCAGTTTTGCCATAGGCTCCATTTGCTATGTTTTGGGCATTTCCGTGCAAGCATCGGTTTTGATCGGCAGTGCTTTGGCACTATCATCTACGGCAGTGGGCCTGCAAGTGATGACCGAGCGCGAAGAGCTGGCGGCGCGATTTGGTCGTGTGTCGTTTTCTGTGTTGCTGTTCCAGGACTTGGCTGTGGTTGTGCTGTTGGTTTTGGTTAATACTTTGGGTAAAAACGACTTGCCGCTCATGGATGAACTGGCCTGGGTGGCTGTTAAAACGGGAACGGTTTTGGCGACCATTATTGCCATGGGAAGGCTTATCTTAAGGCCTGTTTTCCGGACCATTGCCAAACTAGGAAACCCAGAGCTTTTCGTTGCTATGACCTTACTGGTGGTTTTGACCACCAGCTTAACCACAGCTGCTGCGGGCTTATCCATGGAGCTGGGTGCATTTTTGGCCGGCTTGCTTCTTTCTGAAACAGAATATCGCCATCAGATCCAAGCGGACATCGCGCCTTTCCACGGATTGTTATTGGGTCTTTTCTTCATAACCGTTGGCATGTCCATTGACCTAGGCCTGGTGTTTGATCATATGATTTTGTTGCCGACCATAATATTGGGATTGCTTGCAGTTAAATTCGTGCTGATCGTGCTTGCTTGCCGCATATTCTTTATTCCTTTATCCACGGCTATGAGAACTGCGTTGATTTTGGCCAGTGGTGGTGAGTTTGCTTTCGTTATCTTTGCCCCAGCCATGGCCAATGGCATTATTCCAATGGAAGTTGGACAGCTGCTGTATGCGGCTGTGGCCATATCCATGGGCTTTACGCCGCTGCTTGATAGCTTGGGTAAGTACCTGGAAGGCCAACAAACGGAAGAGGAATCTAAACTCACAATCAAAAAGGCTCTGCGTGAGATTGGGGATCTGAAGGACCACGTGATTATCTTGGGCTTTGGTCGTGTGGGTAAATTGGTCGGCCGCATGCTTACCGAGCGCGTCATTCCCTTCGTTTCCATTGACGATGATATGGACCGAGTCAACCTAGGCCGCATACGTGGCTGGCCAGTGTTTTATGGAGACGCCATGCGCCCGAAGGTTCTGGATATATTGGGAGCCAAGAAGGCTAAAGTGGTTGTGGTGTGCTTAAGCTCCAGCTCAAACTCTATGAAGATTGCTCTGGATATTCGAAGAAACTATCCTCATGTGATGGTCTGTGTGCGCTTACGTGATGATCGCTATGCGAAAAAACTAATTGCAGCCGGTGCACAAGTGATTGTGCCGGAAAATCTTGAGCCTAGCTTACAACTGGCTAGCTCTGTGTTGAGAGGCATCGGCACATCCGAGGAAGAAACCAAACAATTAATCGATGACTTCCGCAAGACACTATCCAGCAACCCGAATCTGGATCCGGATGAACAAGTGTCTGTGATGGCTTGATGAGGCGCTGCGCGCTTTACTGCTAATAAGTAAAGGAAAATGTTAATCCAACACACGTCATTGCGAGCCCCTCTTGGGGCGTGGCAATCCACTTTGGTGTAGCATTTTATATTAGCTTGCTTCATCGAAAAAAGTAGATTGCCACGCCCCAAGAAGGGCTCGCAATGACGGGTGTGGGGGAAGCCTCACCCTTAACTAAATGGCAGCGACTGAACGCTTTACTTAATTTCCTACTATTCTTACCCTAACTTCCTATGTTACACATCCTTTAATAAGGTGGTGGAAGCTTTTGGAGATTGACTTCCTAGGCTTCCACCGGTTGCACTTTTTTATGGACTTTCTGGCTTCAGGGATACCTTCCTAGTCGCCTTTTCGCATTAACCGTACGGTAGACATGGCACATTACACACCACACCCCTTACTTGCTCACCGCGCCGCTCATTTCCAGACTTGTTTGGGTTACGCGGAGCGCCCAAACGCCGGATTCCATTTTATTTCAGGCCTGCAGACAAGAGTAAGCATCTCTTGCCTTCGAGCTTAATGTAATGATTATAGTTACGTTTGTAAAGTAAAAAATTATGTTTTGTCAGAATTAGTCTTTTTTATGACTGTATCAAAACTTTGCTTTCTTGAAATCATTGCCAGCAAAGGCTCTTCGTTAATTTCTACACAAGCCTTTTCTTTCACCATGTTGGGATTTTTTTATCTTATTCAGGAGATCATCCTCATCTTTGTTGAGATATTCTCTAATTTTTTCGTTGCACTCACCTAGATTTCATTTCCGTTTGTCCATTTTATTATTTATAAGTTGACAGTTTTCACTACAATTTATATACCTACTACAAGTGTTTTTACATATATATTAGATTTGAGGTTTTCATGATTAAGAAGAGTGTTTTGTTTGCAACCGTATTATTAACTTCAGTCAGCCCTTTGGTTTTGGCTTCTGATATATTAAACGTTGAATCTGATAGCAAGAAACAACAGCAAACGAGACTGCCTGGTATCGGTGAATTCCCCAATTACTTTGATTATTTGGAATCTAAGGAGCGCTTGCATTTGGTGGAACAATCTTTTGCCTCCATACTTGCTGGCCTGCAAATCCCCCATCACACCGAACCAAATACTGCCCTTGAATATGATGATTTTTTCAAGAAGATTGTTGAGTTGGTACACAAACAAGATCCGGGCGCCAAGGTGTACGTGGCGGGCGGTATGGTGCGAAGCCTGCTGGGATATGACTACAAAAAATTATACCGAGCCGTCGAGCGCAGCTTGATACAGGCCAATGAAAGTGGCAAAAACCCTGATCCAACTGACACGATCGTTAAAAACACTCTGCTACGTTTAACAAAAGAGCAACCGACAAAGCGTCGCCACTTTCTCAAAACCCTTGGCATCAGCAGTGACTTTGACATCCTTATTGATTTTTCAGAGTCACTGACAGACAACATTAAATACAGCATTATCAAGCTCGTCACTCACTTTATAAATAGCGCACAATCATTTCTTGGGCTTACGAAAGACAAATCAAAGATAAAGAAGTCCGTCGTACCAGTGGGCGATGTACAGGACTATCAAAAACAGATTGGCACTAAAGGCGACAGAAGCGCCGTATTACAAGGTGGCCTGACATTGGATTGGCTCGCTTTTGATCTAGTGGAACATAAAATTCGTATGCCTGATGACCATCAGGATATTCTTGATGTTTTCTTTAAGAGCAATTTACAGTATTTGACCGGAAAAGACGGCACGCCGACGCCTGACAAACAAACCATAAGAGCCTTGCGACCACTACTTGAGATACCCTTCTCCCGCTATGATGAAGCGGGAGAGATCATTCTAGACGCCGAACTAAGGGCACTATGCGAAAAAGGTCTTTTCTCGTCGGAAGCAGAAGAACAAATTGAAAAAATGATTCGAAATGCACGTGAAGGTTCTGCCCACAACCTTTTGGCAAAGCCTGAGAGAGGGACTGTGAACCTAAAAGTAAGACAGTCAGCAAAACAGTTATCCGATAAATTTAAATCAAAAAACACAAAGATACTTCCACCTGCTGCGGAATTTTTAGAGACCAAAAACATTCAATTACGCCGTGATGATAAGGGCGATTTGAAATCAGGCCATATTTTGATGTCTGTAGAAGACTTTATTACCAAACATACTGAGAATGGAACTGTTCAACACGGCACACCGGATCTGATCAATGTGATTAATATGATGCGCAATGGCTTTTTAGTCAGCAAATCCGGACAAGGAATTGCAGCTTGTGGCAGGGGTTTTTATACGGCTAAAGATGTAAGCACAGCACAGACTTACGCTAAAGAGGAAGGCATTGTTGTACCACTGCAGATTAATGTGCACAAGAATCTGAGGATACTGGACCTTAATTCACCAGCCGCTAAGAAATTTGCCGATGAGGTGGAAAAGAAATTCCCTACTCAAGACATTAATGAGGTTCTCACCAATGAATATGACATTGATATCATCATAGATTCTTACATTCTCATTCAAAATGCCGCTGCGTTAAAGAAACCCAAGGATATTAAGGTCCTTATTAAAGCGCAGATGGATAAGACAGAAATAGAAATAGCTGACAAGTTAAAGAGCAATCCAGACTATAGCAACATTCGGACTTTGCTTCATAGATGGATGCAGCACGTACACCCTAAAAAGGGTTTTGCTCAACTATTTATCTGTCTAGGCGGAGAGCCTTCTAAAAAGGGCTTGGGTGTATTAGAAGAATATTTAGAGAAACAAGTGCAAAACGGTAATGAGAATGCAGCACATTTCCTTCTGAGTAACCAAGCTGCTTTTAAGAATTCTGATAGCGCCTTAGGCCTTGTTGATAAATATATCCGTAGCAAATCAAACTTTAATTTTCGCGATGATTTTATTGCACGATGGTATGCCATACAAGATCAGCAGAGCTTAGACGACATCGGCCTGGATGATTTGATTGTTAGCTTTCAGAAAGATTACGTGGCAGATAAAACTTACAATAGTTCGGCACTCTTAAAGGCTGTGCAAGCTAATAACTATGAGGCCGTAGAGTATCTGGTTGCCGCTGGGGCTGCTTTAGATTCCTGCGACTTCTTTAAGGAAACAGCCGTCTCCATAGCGTCTCAGCACAATAATGTGAAAATACTTACATGTCTGGCCGAGGCAGGTGCCAATCTGGACTCAAGGAACGGCTCGGGCAGGACGCCACTCTCAACTGCTGCTTCCTATGGAAACTTGGAAGCGATGGCATTCCTTGTGGACAGAAAAGTAAATGTTGATACGAAGGACAGTGTAGGCAAAAGCGTCTTGTGCATTGCGGCGATTAATGGAAAACTGGATGCCGTTCAGGCATTGGTGCAAAAAGGAGCGGATAGATTAGCTCTGGACAATGAGGGTCTTACCACATTTGGTAATGCTCTATCTCGTGGAAAAACCGATGTGGCTGAATATTTATCGAGCTTAGGCAATGTGGATATACTAGAAAAAGACGTTCACGGTAACTCACTTCTCGCGCTTGCGGCTTTTAATGGCTGTCTGGATGTAGTGAAAGAGCTGCATCAAAAGGGCTTAAAAATCGATGATACTAATGAGCATGGAATAACCCCACTATCTCTCGCAGCAAGAAACGGAAAACTTGATGTTCTACAATATCTTGTATCTAACCAAGTAGACCTAAACATAAGGAATGCAGACGGATGCACCCCCCTAGAGGGAGCCGTAAGTGGGGGGCATTTAGATTGCGCTAAGTTCATGGTGGAAAACGGAGCTAATATCAATACGAAAAATAACAAAGGCGATTCATTGTTAAGTTTAGCCACACAAAGAGACAGTGTGGTAATGGTGAAGTATCTTGTAGAACTGGGACTCGATATAAATGATTATGTTAAAGTTGAAGAGAATTCACAAGAAGCGGCTGGAGATAGTTTAATTGGCTGGGCAGCAGGAAAAAATGATAATGAGCTTGTTCAGTTGCTTATTGAACGTGGTGCTGACACCAACGCAGTACTTAAGGATGGTCAACCATTGCTAGCTTGGGCGGTGGAAAAAGAACATACGAATGTTTTAAAGACATTGGCCTTGAGAGGTATGGACTTTAGTTACAGGAATGCATCAGGCCAGACTCTTATGCAGATAGCCATGAAGATATCTTTTCCTAAACCTGAAATGATTCTTATTCTTTTGGAGAATGGCGGGGATATTAAAACTAAAGATAGAAACGATGACTCGCTTATTTCATGGGCAGCATCTCAGGGCTCCGTCGGGATAGTGAAATTTCTCCTGGGCAAAGGCGAAAGCATTGAGAGCACGAATAGATATGGCGACACCCCATTCATTTCAGCTATTGCTGGCGATAACTTGGAGCTTTTGAAATACCTTGTAGACTCGGGTGTGAATAGACACGCTAAGGATAACAATAATGACACTGGCCTGCATGATGCAGCACGCATGAACAAACTCGCCGTTGTTAAATTTCTATTGGAACAAGGCTTAGACCCTAAGGCGGTAAATGATCAGGGGGAAACGCCATATATGACAGCTCTTAAGTTTAAATCTGCAGAAGTCATCGAGTATCTTGAGGCCAAAGAAGCTGACATAATTACACCAGGAGATCCTGCAGACCAACTTCTTAAATACTCTATCAAGGACGGAAATCTACCATCCGTCACAGCCCTTATCAAAATAGGAATTCCCATTGATAGGCGCACTAAATATGGCGTTACAGTTTTAAATTCAGCAATTATGGGCGGTCAACTAGATATGTTAAAGTGGCTTGTTAAAATGGGCGCAAATATAAATGAAACAGATGCATCTCAGAACACTTACCTGCATGATGCAGCAGATATAAATGGACTCGCTATTGTTAAATATCTTTTGGAACAAGGTTTAGACCCCAAAGCGGTAAATGCCAGCGGCGAAACCCCTTATATGAGGGCTGTGGGAAATCAATCAACGGAAGTTATCGCGCATTTTGAAGCTATTCAAGCTGATACAGTAACGCCAGGCCAGCCGGCAGCTAACCTTCTAACGAAAACAGCTGAGAAAGGTAGCTTGCAACTCTTCAAGGCACTAATCAAAAGGGGCACATCTATTGATAGCAGGGATAAAGATGAACAAACACCGCTGATGAAAGCTGCTTTATGGGGCCACCTAGATCTGTTGAAATTTCTATTGGATGAGGGGGCTAATAAGCATGCTAAAGATCAGTTTGGTGCAACAAGCCTTCACAAAGCTTGCTCATTAGGTCGAACAGAAGTAGCTCAGATGCTGGTTGAAATCGGACTAGACCCAAATGAAAAGGACAAGTTCGGCAAAACGCCGCTATTTTCAGCATGTAAATATAAGGAAATCTTTGAATATCTGTTAAAAAATGGTGCAGATATCACTGTAATTGATAACGACGGTTGCAACTTGGCTCACTATTGCGCTAAAAATGATCTTCTCAATGAGTTGAAGTTTGTCATAGACAAAGGCGTGGATATCAACGCTAAGGATAAGTTTGGGCATGCCATATTAAGCCTTGCTGCTAGAGAAGGAAGTGTTCAGGTTATTACATGGCTGTTGGATCAAAGCGTCGATTTGGAACAAGCCAATTACAGTGGTGAAACGGCTTTGATGGTGGCATGCATAGCCGGCAAGACGAAAGCAGCAGAACTTCTTCTAAATAAAGGCGCAAACTTGCATACCACTGATAAAGATGGAAAAACCTTACTGGGCAGAACAGCGAACACTTGCCGAGTTGAAAACTTAAAGCTTATTCTGTCTAAAGGATTTCAAGTAGACACAAAAGACAGAGCCGGATGCACAGCCTTTCGCTTGGCCTGCGATGCAGCAAATACAACATCTATGGAATTTCTTTTGAACAACGGGGCCCAGATTGATACCCAGGATCTGGAAGGCAATACTCCATTGGGCAGCACAGTAAAAAATATGAGGAATAGCTGGGATGGAGAGAAACTGATCCTTTTTCTAATAGAAAAGCAAGCCAACGTTAATGCAAGAAACAACGCTGGCGAGACGCCATTGACCCTTGCCGTCAACGCTCAGTATGAGGATGCTATTGAAAAGCTGCTGTTTGCAGGAGCTGATCCTAACATAGCAGATAACAATGGCCTAACGCCTTTATGCCATGCAGCTATTTCAGGTAATACGAGATCATTTGAAATGCTAGCGTCAAAAGGTGCAGACATAACCATTAAAGACAATGCGGGCCTATCTCCCCTGTACCATGCAGCCATCCACAAGCACTCTTCAATAGTTGATTATCTATTGGAAAAGATAAACTTGAGTCAATTGTCAGAACTAGAAAAAGCGGCTTTACTTTCATATACCGCTTTACGAGGATATGGAAATATTAATTACGTTCAGGAATTATTGGACAGAGGGTTTTCTATCAATGCAAAAGATGCCAATGGACGCACACCAATCAGTCACGTGGCAGAACGAGGACGGCTTGAGATGTTCCAGTTTTTGGAAAACCAAGGAGCCGATCTTAGCATAGAGGATAACAACGGCAAAAAGCCTACGGACCATGTTTTCTCATCAGTACCAGATGTGAATATCGTTCAGTATTTGACTCAAAAAGGCATTGCTCTTAATTATAAAGACAAAGGAAGCGTCTACTTGCTAAATGCGGCCATTGAGAAAAACGACCTAACCCTGGCTCGAGAACTCATTGCTATAGGCGTTGATATCAATGCCGGAGGAGAATATGGCTTTACGCCATTAGGCACAGCTGCTAAGTCAGGATCTGTTGTCATGGTTGAGTTATTGCTCTCTCATAATGTAGAATTGAATAAGGAAATGACATATAAAGGTGGGACCTCGGGAACGCCCCTAAGTCAGGCAAAAAGTCTTCAGAATATATTTCTCGAATCCAACAAGCCTACACAAACCTACCTGGCGCAACACGACAATAACTTATATGCTACAGCAGATGCTGACACACCGCCTGAGATCTTGATACTTCGTAATTTAAAGAAGGTTATAGACATACTTGAGGCTAAAGGGGCTAAATAGTAGCTTTGGTAAGTGCATAATATTACGCAGACAAAGAAATAGTAGACGGATAAAAGTATTTTCTAAAGCCGTCATCCAGAGCAGCACAAGCGTAGCGTTGCTGCGTGGGATCCAGCGCAAAAGTGTGAGTGCATGCGAACTCGATTGTACTTTAATACGGAGCTCGCATGCGCTCGCGCACATACGCTGGATCCCACGCTTCCTCCGCTTCGCGGAGGCGCGCTCTGGATGACGAGGTTTTTGGTGAGTGGCTACACTCAGACTAAATACATCACGTTCATGTTTAGCATATGACATGAGCATGTCGTAAATCATGACATGAGAATGTCATATTTTCTTAAAAAAGAGCCTACGCCGCAATCACATCCGCCGCACTCACCAACCAATTCGCTTTCTCCGCTTGCAACCTATCCTCAGCAATAGCTGTCCGGATGGCTTTGAGCAGGTCGTTCATTAATGCCACGTTATGTACCGTCAGCGCTGTCAGGCCTAGGAGTTCGTCGGCTTTGAACAGGTGGTGGATGTAGGCTCGGCTGTAGTTACGACATGTCTCGCAGGAGCAATCTGCGTCGATGGGGCGTGGGTCTTCTCGGTAGATGGCGTTGCGCATGTTGAGGTGGTCGGAGCCTTTGTAGGGTTGATCGTGCCAATGTTTGGCGCGCACTAAGGCGCCGCCGTGGCGGGCCAGGCGTGTGGGGTGTACGCAATCGAAGGTGTCTATGCCCTGCTCTACGCCGTGGAAGATGTCGCGGATGCCGCCTATGCCCAGAAGGTGTACGGGTCTGTCTCTGCTGAGGCGTGACATGGTGTAGCTTACGATGTCTTCCATTTGGTCTTTGCTGGCGCCGAGCGAGCCGCCGACGGCATGGCCGAAGAAGGGTTGGCTGTTGACGAAGTCTGTGCCGGCTTCACGTAAATCCTCGTAAACGCCGCCTTGTATAATACCGTAAAGCGCTTGCTTGCCGTCTTCGTTGAGACGGTTAAACTCATTAAGACTGCGCACGGCCCAACGGTGGCTCATATGCATGGAGCGTTCCGTATAAGATTTGTCTACGTTAAAGGGGGTGCATTCGTCTAACACCACGATTAGGTCTGCGCCCAGTTGGCGTTGTATTTTTATGGAGCTTTCAGGGGTTAAGGTATAGATCTTGCCGCCCATATAGGACTTGAAAGTAGCCCCCTCCTCCGTGATAAGTTTAAGCGAACGGTTTTTTGGACCATTGCGCTTGCCCTTAATCTCTTCAGATACGGAGCCATGGCCTAGGCTGAAAATCTGGTATCCGCCTGAATCGGTCAACATGGGGCCGTCCCAGCCCATGAACTTGTGCAGACCGCCCATGCGCTCCACAAGCTCCCCGCCGGGCTGTAGCATGAGGTGGTAAGTGTTGGACAAAATAATCTGCGTGCCCGCATCTTTCATTTGCGTTGGCGTTGCGCCCTTAATGGCGGCCTTGGTGGCGCAAAAAATGAAAGCTGGTGTTTCTACAGCGCCGTGAGGCGTGGTTAGCACACCCAAACGGGCTGCGGTTTCTGATGATTGCTTTGTAACTTTAAAACTGAATTTAGACATGGCGAATAATAAACTTCTCTTTAGGTTTAAAAGAATAAGATAGATAGACAAAGGGCGTATTAAAGACCGACAGGGCTAACCGGAAAACGTATGTGCCTAGGATATAGGTGTACCAAATGGTGGAAATACTGAACGGTTCTGGTGCAAACACATACCAGGCCAAAAAGCTGAAGATGGTTGAATCGATAAAGGCTGATACGAATGTGGCCACATTGGTTCTGAGCCATAGCATACGGTCTCGGGTAATGTTCTTCATCAACGAGAAGATCCATATGTCGTTATATTGGCTGACGATATAGGAAATAAAACTGGCCAAGAAAATAGCCGGAGCCGGCATGAATAATGTGGCAATGGCATCATGGGCTTCATCAAAACGAACATTTTCACCGCCGCCGCCTAGCTTGGGCCAACCCAAGGTCATGAGCATGATAATGGTCATAAAGAACATGGAGGCAAACCCAATCCAGACGGCTCGTTCAGCATCTTTACGGCCGTAGTGTTCTGTAATTATGTTGGTGGCCATATAGGTGGAGCCAAAGACGATGGTGCCCAGCGCCACAGGTTCCTGGAGAAACGAAAACTGAGCTGCTTTCAACACCTGAAGATTCGCTGCAATAACGGACAACGAAATAAAACTGTAAAGACCAAATAAACCAAAGGCCCTAAACAACATCAAACAGCCCATTCCGCTCATCAACAACATGCACAAGGAAACAAATTCCGGCGACGTGGTTTGTAAAGATGCAAGTATAGAGTCGATCATGCTTTTAATTCAGCCTTGATTTGAAAGTTAATCCAATAACATAACCTTATATGCGTTTTGTTGAAAAAGGTCCAGTTTTTAGTGATGCAAAATCCATATTTTCATTGCAATAAATTGATATTTTTGGTTAATTGAGAAAAAATATATTTAAAGGATTACACATGACAAACCAAGCAATGGATTTTGATGATTTTATCGAAGAAGATATGGAGAAACCTGATTTAAGGGATCCGCAGCAACGCCATGAGGTTTTTGCATTGCATGCCTATATGCGGCTCAACAAAATTTACATGGATGAAATGGGTGAATTATCTCTGGAACCACATGAGAAAGCAGTGGATCCCACTGAATTAAGCATTCTTAAGGAATTTATCCAAGAATCTTTTGCTGAGGAAGAGCTTACTGTATCAGACGAAGAAAAATCCAAACGCCTCAGTATTATAAGAGAATTTGTCCGCGATGATTTTCTTAAGGCCTATGAGATGACCGATGAAGCGAAAACCATCATCGAAGAACCGATCGATTACGATTTGCTACAAATATGCATGGTCAATTTACTTGAAGCCATGCAACAGTTTGCAGACGAATATGATGAAGAAGGTAACCACGTCCATCACGAAGGCTGCGGTCATGATCATGATCACGATCACCATCACGAACATGTGCACCACGCTGGTTGTGGGCATGCTCACGGTGAAACCATAACTCGCCTCGAACCCAAAACGGGCCGCAATGATCCTTGTGTATGTGGCAGCGGTAAGAAATACAAAAAATGCTGCATGGACTAAGTGTGGACGAAAGCCCCCTTTCCTGTAGGTCCTTTAATCACTTGCCCGCCACATGGGTCTCAGGTAGTATGTCTCAAGCAATAAGATAATAGTTTCCGCAACTGTCATGGAGAGCCCTTCAGGGCGTGCCATCCAGCGCATATTGCGCCGCTTGCGGCTCTGTATAGTTTCGGAGCCGTAAGCGGCACATTATATACAGGATGGCTCGTCGCTAGGCTCCTCTCCATAACGGGGGTGTCGGCCATAATTTTATTGCCTGAAAGTATACGTCCAACAGAACAAAGAATCACCCCTGAGAGGGCATACCTATGGCAGAAGAAAAGAAGAGCTGGCTGAAAAGACTTACGGAAGGCCTAAAGAAATCTTCCACAGCCATTACGGAAGGCATTACGTCTATCATACTTAAACGTAAGTTGGATGCTGAGGTTTTGGAGGAGCTGGAAGAACTGCTCATACAGACGGATATTGGCATCCATGTGTCCAGCAAATTCATTCAAGAAATCGCTAATTCTCGATTCAATCAAGAAGTTACTGAGCAAGAAATAAAACAGGCACTGGTGGACGTACTGGTTCCTATCTTGAAACCCGTTGCCAAAGAGCTGGTGGTAAATGAATTGCATAAGCCACATGTAATCCTTGTGGTGGGTGTAAATGGCAGCGGCAAAACCACCACAGTGGGTAAGTTTGCAAAACAATGGCAGGATCGTGGCTTAAAAGTCAGACTGGTGGCAGCCGATACCTTTAGGGCGGCGGCGGTGGAACAGCTGGTGAGCTGGGGGTCAAGAGCCAATGTGCCGGTTGAATCTGCGGCAGCTCAAGCGGATGCGGCGGGTTTGGTGTTTAATGCCTTGGAAAAGTCCATTAAAGCTGGCGATAACATTTTGATTATCGATACGGCTGGTAGATTGCAGAACAAAAGCAATCTGATGGATGAGCTGGGTAAAATCCGTCGGGTTATTCAAAAATTAGTACCGGATGCCCCGCATCATTGTTTGTTGGTGCTGGATGCAACTACGGGGCAGAATGCTCACTCGCAGGTGCAGTTGTTCCAAGAGGCCGCACAGATTGATGGTCTGATCATGACCAAGCTTGATGGCTCGGCCAAAGGTGGTGTTTTGGTTAGTTTGGCCGATAAATTCAAACTGCCCATCTATGCCATTGGTGTGGGCGAGTCAGCAGAAGATTTAAGCCCCTTTAATCCAGAGGAATTTGCGCGTAAACTAGTGGGACTATAAACAGGAAGTCATTTATGCCAACAAATAAACTATTCAAAAACGCAAAAAATATTGTTGAATGTCATAGCGGTGACGAAGCACTGGAGCACCTCAAGCGAATTTATAGCGACAGCTTGGCCCATATAGGTGACTTCTTTCATAGACTGCAAGAAACGCAAGATACAGACCTTAAAAACCTTGGTTTTACAGGGTCATACTACCCATTCATCGGATTTCACATACCTCCATCTAATATGAATATTGACGCCAGACATTCTTATGGCGTGGCAATAGATCCCGGTATTTATGGTACCTCAATTACCAGACCTGATATGTTTGAGCGATATTATAAGGAACAGATTGATCTGCTCATTCAACACCACAAAGTTCCCGTTTACGTAGGCGAAAGCGATCAGTTTATCCCCCTGCCCTTTGCGGAAGAAATTTTGATGAGTGGCGAGCTTCATGAAAAGTTGTGGCAAATGGACGCTGGTTTTGCTTTGCCGAACCTGACTAGGGTAGACGATAAAATAGCCAACAACACAGCCTGGCCTTATGTGGATAATATGCTACCGCTGGCTCTGTTTACCGCTGAGCGCGTTGATTATTCATTGCATCGGCTTCACCATTATACAGGTACATCACCACAGCATTTTCAGAATTTTATTTTGCTTACTAACTATCAACGATACATCAATGAATTCATCCAGTACGCCTATCACGAAATTGAAAACGGTATAGAATATAGCGAATTCGTGGGACCTGGCAACACAGTGATCTATAACCACCGATTTGAAAAGAAAGTGCATGAGGGGACGCCTCCTGAGCACTTGCCACAGATGCCCGCCTATCATTTAAAGCGTCCCGATGGTGAAGGCATAACTTTCATCAACATCGGAGTTGGCCCGAGCAATGCGAAGAATATCACGGACCATCTGGCGGTTTTACGCCCCCATTGCTGGTTAATGGTGGGTCATTGCGCTGGCTTGCGTCGCTCGCAGCTGTTGGGAGATTATGTACTGGCCCACGCTTATGTGCGTGAGGACCATGTGCTGGATCAGGATTTACCTTTGTCGGTTCCTATCCCCGCGCTGGCTGAAGTACAAGTTGCCTTACAAGATGCAGTGACCAACATAACCGGTCAAAGCGGACGCGAGCTGAAAACTCGCATGCGTACGGGAACAGTCCTTACTACTGACAACCGTAACTGGGAATTGCTTTCGGACACCCTATTCGGCGTCTTTAAGCAAACTCGTGCCATTGCTGTTGACATGGAATCGGCAACTATTGCTGCCAATGGCTTCCGTTTCCGCGTGCCATACGGCACCCTCCTCTGCGTTTCCGACAAACCCATCCATGGTGAGCTCAAACTGAAAACCTCGGCCAGCTCGTTCTATCAGCAACGGGTCAAACAGCATTTGCAAGTGGGGATTGAAGCTATACGTTTGATACGAGAAAATGGTATAATGAGTTTACACTCGAGAAAGCTAAGGGGCTTTGAAGAGCCACCGTTTAGGTAAGAGGAGCTCTATTATGGCTATTTGGTTTGATAAAAATCTTGATGAAAAATTTTTACGTACGAAGCATCCTAATAAAATTATTCACGATTTTTTAGATATACACTTTACTGAGCTAGGTGACGACTTCTTAAGAGGCACAATGCCAGTTGATGAACGAACTCATCAACCAATGGGCATTCTGCATGGGGGTGCGTCTTGCGTCTTAGCTGAATCATTGGGTAGCATGGCCGGCTACTTATGTGTCGATAGTTCAAAATACCACGTGGTCGGCTTAGACATCCATACCACTCATATCCGTAGTGTTAGTTCAGGCATAGTTACAGGAACCGCAAAGCCTGTCCACCTGGGCCGCTCCACTCAAGTGTGGGAAATCCGTATTGAAAATGAAGAAGGCAAACTTGTTTCCATTACGCGACTGAACATGTTTGTTAAAGAAAACGCACCATAGGATTCTTAGCTTCTTATTTTAACATAATTTGGTAAGGACGACATTATGGCCATATGGTTTGATAAATCTGCTAATCACATAATTCTTGAAAAATTTAAAGCAGATTATTTACAACGAAAATCGATCGAAAACTCTTTGGGCATCAAATTCACAGAACTTGGTGATGACTTCTTGCGAGGCACTATACCGGTGGACGAGAGAACACATCAGCCAATGGGGATTTTGCATGGCGGCGCATCCTGTGTCTTGGCAGAATCTTTAGGTAGCGTGGCCGGAATGCTCGCTGTCGACTTGTCCAAATATCTACCAGTGGGCCTTGATATTCATACAACCCACATCCGCAGCGTTAGCTCAGGCTTCGTTACAGGAACCGCAAGGCCAGTTCACCTGGGTCGCTCTACTCAGATTTGGGAAATTCGTATTGAAAATGAAGAAGGTAAGCTGGTCTCTATTACCCGCCTAACCTTGTTTGTAAGGGAGATCGCATAAATGAGCATCTGGTTTAAACCCTTGAATCTTGACCGAGTCAAGTCTCGGTATGCCACACACACCATCCACGATGTGTTAGGTATTGAATACGTGTCTGTGGGTGATGACTTCTTAACAGCTCGCATGCCGGTGGATGAACGAACGCACCAACCTATGGGCATATTGCATGGGGGAGCATCCTGTGTCTTAGCTGAATCTATAGGCAGTTGCGCAGCAAATTATTGCGTTGACCCTGAAAAATACAGAGCTGTAGGCTTGGATATCCACACAACCCACATACGAAGCGTGAGCTCTGGCTACGTGCTAGGCACTGCCAAACCAATACACTTGGGTCGCTCCACTCAAGTGTGGGAAATCCGTATAGAGGATGAAGACGGCAAGCTGGTTTCCATCACACGGTTGGCCATGTTTGTGAAGGAAATGGACAATTGAGTCCAAAAGGTAAGCAACGACTCGGTTTCATAAGCAGACAAAAGAAAATGTGTTATTACACGCTTATGGGCTCGTAATTCTTAATCAGAAAACGTCCTGTCCACACAAACGTTATATTCTTGGGCACAGAACAGAGAATTACCACCGGCTAAACATGTGACGTAATATTGATAGCATTGTGCTATCCAGTTTGGATTTTTGTACTCCGTATTGCAATCTTCAAAACAGGCTCTGTATGGAACAGTGCAAGCGGCAGGTCCATTTTTACCGATGCATGACTTATAATCTGATATGCATGGGACAGTGCAGGTATAACGCTCAACTATACCATTTTCAGGTACGGACCCTGCTTCTAAGCAGCCTGATAAAGTGGAACAGCTGATAAGGGCTAGTATGATGAGAAAATGCTTTAACATGTGAGTTGTTCCTTTTTAAAGTGATCTATTGACTATATTGGCGCAAAAAGTCTAAAAAATTGTTAACGATTGATGCGAAAAAGTTTCTCTCAGATTATAAAACTTTCACTAGATGCCCGTCATCCAGAGCAGCATAAGCGAAGCGTTGCTGCGTGGGATCCAGCGCAAGAGTGTGAGCGCATGCGAACCCAATCCTATTTTAATATGGAGCTCGCATGCGCTCGCAAACTTATGCTGGATCCCACGCTTCCTCGGCTTTGCCGCGGTGCGCTCTGGATGACGGGTATTTAGTGAATCGTGGTCCTGACATTTTTTCTATACAAACATGATGAATCTGCTATTTTATGAAACATTCAGGATTACAAGGTTCACAGTTCACACATGACTCATAAGAAGGCCACTAACATCATTTTACTTGGTCTGCTGCTTGCAGGAGGCCATACTGCCGCGCAAACGGAATACAAAACGTTGGCGGAAAAATTCAAGGCACACGACCCCTTGGCGCCTTTGAAGGCTGATGAGTATCAGCTGGGCAAGAATCATAATGCCAATGATCATATAACAATGACCGAACCCTTCGTATTACTAGATGACGAACAAACTTTTCGCGTCAGCCCCTTTTTGAAAAGTGAGCAAGATACACTGCTTCGCATGAATGACCTGAGTTACAAGCTGATCAAGGATGCGGATGCTCAGATTAAGCTGACTGTGGTCGAAATGGAGCAGCTGAAAACTCTTGGCTGGGAGGTCAGAGGTTTTAGTGGACTGGAAGGCAGGCGAAATACCTATCCTGATTTGTCGGGCATGGTGTTTTTCCATCCTATCAATAACTTGATGGTCATCGTTTATCGTGGAACCGCCGGCAATAAGGACGGTTGGGATACTAACTTTGATGCGACGAAGATGGGGGCGCACAAGGTTCAACGAGAGTTTTGTAAGGACCTGTTCGATGAGGTGTTGGAACTCATCAGAACGTCTGAACAGCCCAAGCAGTATAAAAGGATCAAGAAAATCATACGGGCGGCGCAAAAGGATGAGTATGGACTTAAGAAAGCCAAGGAAATCCAGTCGAAAGTCGTCAGTTTCTGCAAGTCCAAGGAGCTGGAGGACGAACTGACTAGAGATATTCTTAATGCCTTTTCTATGAAATTGGAATTAATGACGAACGTGGATAAAACGAAGTCCCATATGGTGGGTGAGGTTCACAAAGGATTTTTAAAAAAATACCTCAGCACCAAACGTGAGGTATTGGAAATTATAAAAGCCAATGTGAATAGTTTACCAGCTGCTCAACGGGCCAAGCTTAAGATCATATTCACAGGACATAGCCAAGCGGGCGCCACGGGTAACTTGGCGCTGGCTGACATTTGTGGAAATCACGGCAAAGAAATTTTTGGACCAAAGTTTGATAATAAAAAGACCTTTAATTTTTACGGCTACTTTTTATCTGCCGCGCGCGCGGGGGATAAGGACTATAAAAAATGGGTTCACGAAAAGGTGGGTCGAGAATTTATCATCCGGCAAAATGTGGAAGGCGATCCTACGCCTGTGTCGTCAGGCGATGAGAAAATGGGAGAGCTGATGGCACGCATTCCGGTTATCGGTGAGATACTGGCCAAACGTATTACCCAATATGACGATACGGGATACTTGCTTCTGGATGACGGTCATAAAACCTGGAAACGCGCACGAAACCTCTATGAACGAGAAGGCTTTGACATCAACAAGTTCGAAGAAACCGAGGACATGGTCAGATACCTGGCCAGCTGGGTTGTCAACGATGAAGAATCCGTTCCCAAATTTATTGCGCCTAAACAAGAAAAAACCAGCTTCTTTTGGTCTCCTATCAAATGGATAAGAAACAGGGTGAAAACCGCTAGAACTCTCAACCATATCCGTAATGCTATCATGGGCGACAAAGAAGCGGCTAAAAAACTGGAGGGCCTATCGGATCTGATTCTGACCAGATACGCCCACCTGCACTATGGTCATTACAGACCCGGAACAGGTGCAGCCTTTGATCCCGAAGTGGTAGGCCGAGACCTGGATGCTATGGCTAAGCGAGGGCATAAGCATGAGTTGAAGCGGAGTGGTAAAGAGGCGGGTGACTGATAAGCCTGTCATCTAGAGCGCAGCTCCGCGCAAGCGGAGTAAGCGTGGGATCCAGCGAATAAGTGTCGCAAAGCGGCACTCATACGCTTACAATCCTTCGCTTCCTCGGCTTCGCCGAGGCACACTCTGGATGATGGGTCTGTTAGCTAGAGGAATAAAAACGCGCCCTAAATAAATTAGGACGCGTGGTTAATTCTAATGCCTTAACTCTTACATAAGATCATCTGCGTCTTTTTTAGAAGCGTCAGCGTCAGCTTTAGCTTTCGTCTCCACAGGCTTATATTCCTCAACCTCATAAGCCTTTACAGCCTCATCGCCTGACTTGCCTATGATACACTTGGTAATACATTTGTCATTGGCATTTGCGACTTGATCCCAACACCCGCCTTCTTCCAAGCCTGAAAGGTCCCTGTTAATTTCACCAGGTTTTTCTTTACACTTGTTGACCATATCTTCATCACGTATCTTCTCGCATGCTAAGAAACAGTCTTTCTTATATACTGTTCTACCCTTTTTATCCCAGTCAAGCACACTCACAGCTTTCTCCTTCGGCGGATCTTGTGCTATTGAAACAGCACAAAACAAGAAGCTCATGCAAGAAACCAGTCCCATAATTTTTAATAGTTTTGTAGTCATATTTATATCCCTCGCGTATGGATTGTTATAATTCCCAACAACAAACGCGCCCGGGGAAACCCGGGCGCGTTGTGGTGAGAAACTTTAGTTAGCGATTTCCGCAGCTTCCTGGCCAACAACTTCCTCAGTTGCTGCTGTATCAGCGACAGCATCCTTATTAGCAGGTCCTTCAGCCACAGGCTCAGCCACAGGCGTCGGCACGTTGAAAGTTGCTTTACCATCTAAAATTGGCTTGTAGTATGAAAACCACATTTTAGATGCCTCAGTGGCAGCCAGCAACGCAGCAACTTCTTCAGAAAGCTTAGCCACTTCCCTTTGTTGCTTGTTGAGACTAGCTTTACGGCTCAGATACAATGATGCATCGTGCTCACTCAAGTTTGAAGTAATGACCATAGGGTGATCCTTCATATCCTCAATCATCTCTTGCTTCGTTACCTTTTGACGTGCCACAGCAGTTGAGGGATCAATGCTTGGAATGGCAGCCTGAGCAATATCCGCGGCATTGTATGCTTCGTCAGCAGTAGCGACAGTATTCATAGGGCGTACTGGATGCACAGGGCGAGCCTTATGGTTTGCTTCTTTTGCCACATTGAGAGCTGTCCAATAGTCTTGCTTCGTTTTTCTGTTCATAAGAGTGTCAGTGTTATAAACAGAATTATATGCATCATTCAGAGCCTTGATCGCATCACGAACATGCTCAAGATCCAGTTTGGATTTAACAATGGCTTCTTCCCGCGCATCAAGCAATTGGTCTTGTCTTTGTGAGTTAACCACATCTAAATTACGGGCAAAATCATCAGCTGTTCTGTCAATTATAAGCTCGCTCTTGACGCCCTTTAATTCTTTGTCAGCAGAAATAACCTTATTCTGATCAGCATGTATGGCAATTAAAGAATACTGAACAAGACCTGGCTTGCTTGTATCGATCTTATATTTTGCATCATCATATTTTGAAGGTTGATCTGTTGTGCCTAGATTTGATGCATGCCTTGGCATAGTGGTCTTAAAATCAATCTTGGGAGCCGATAAAGTTGATACTTCACCTTTTTTAAGTGGCGCTTTTACCTTAAGATGACCTGATGGAAGAGTACCTAACTCAATTTTACGACTATCATTGGTAACAAAAACTTCAGCCTTAGTTGCTGAACCTGAAGCTCTTTTTTGTACCTTCACTTTAATATCATCAAAATCATTATCCCAGCTCTTTGAAGATGCATTTGCAGAAATAGCAAGTGCGCTTGAAGCCAGCAGTGCAGAAGTTAGAATTGTCGTGAATTTAGTCATGGTATCCTCCCAAAGATAGTCGTTTTACCTGTTTCGTGGAGATCTATTGTCTCCTAACTGATCATGAATCACAGTCTTATAAGATTACACCCTACAACAGGATTAGTAAATTTTTAATTACTATTTACTTAATTAGGCAAACAATGATTTTAAGTGTTTGATTTGTTATGATTTTCTAATGGATGCTTTTGGATTCGAAAGGACTGTCGAGTGAGAAAGTTGGAATTTCTACGTCGATGGTTTCTTCAAACTCGGTGGTCATGTAATAATGTCCGGTCATAAAACCGGATGGTGTGGTCAAGGGAACGCCGCTGGTGTATTCATAAGAATCACCTGGCTCCAGTTCAGGCTGTTCACCAACCACCCCCTCACCTTCAACAGTTTCAATAATACCTTGGGAGTCTGTAATGATCCACTTCCGCTTAATCAACTTCACCTTAACACCGCCCAGGTTTTCGATTTTAACGTGATAGGCCCAGACAAAGCGTTGCATTTCTGGATTGGTTTCCTCCTCCAGAAAATGCGGCGTTATGGTTACGCAAATCTCATTGGTTGTTTTGGTGTACATATTTCCACTATGCGCTTATACGGCCTAAATGTCCACATTGCTTTGAGGTATAGCCTTCTGCTCGATCTTCTTTACCCATTTTTCGAGAACTTTACTATTATCTTCAATCATTTTTTCTGCATCCATTCTTAGATGCTTGATATTTTTTCCCACGCTATCCAGCTGGGCGTCCGAATAGTGCAAGTATGTTGAGACACGATCGTAATTATTATTAAGCAGACGGCTTAAGTCATCATCGACGGATTTGCTGTTGCCCGTTAGGAGCACATGCAGAAGAGGCTGCAGCCACCTGATTTTAGACCAGCGCTTTGCCTTATGGCCATCATAATCCACATTTCGATAACCTGTTCCAAGAGATAGCAGATCAACATTTGCGTGGGTTATATGAGGATATAATGTCATGCCATAGGTTAAGCCAATCATCGCAGGATTGTTGGCAAACACGCCACCGTCAAGGAATGTATAGGATTCATTGGATCTGACCCCATTGACGCGAAAAGGATAGACAATCTCAGGCTCGAAAAATGTGGGAGCTGCGCTGGTGGCAAGAGCTGCTTCGCTCATGAGCATGTCCAGAGACTCGTGAGCGAAGATATTATTGTCAGGCCATTTGCTATATAAATGATAGGCTCGATCCCTTTCAAACTCCCATGCGGTTACTATGGTGGGAACAACCGATTGACTTAATTTCGCTGAACCAAAAAAATCCCGAAAAATCTTCCTACGCTGCGTCGAGGCATATTTGGGACCAAAAATGTTGTAATTTCTGACGAATATCTTGTTGCCATACTTTAAATATAAGTCCAATACATCCTTAGCCGGCGCCACAGACAGCGCCAAAGCAATCATCCCACCTGTGGAAGTACCAGCAATCACATCAAACATTTCGTATACACGTTTACCGGTCATTTCTTCTAGCTTGGCCAAAAAGAATAAAGGTATGATCCCCCTGATTCCTCCTCCATCAATAGAAAGCACTCGAATCGAATCCTTTTGCAAACTATTATCAGATAAATGCCTACTTGAAATTTCCGATAATAGATCGGGGTAGGTTGATAATTCCTCAGCAGCGATAACAGACCCTTTTCTGCTTGCTTTACGCTTTGATTCATATGCTGCATTTTTTGATTGCTCATCAATCATCACGTCTTTGAAATCGCTTATAACACATTTCAAAAATTTAAAATCTGCAGCTATGGCCTGATAATATTCATTGTCCACCCAATCGGGAACTGAAGCCGATCCTACACCTACCATAAGATTGCAATAAAAACCCAGGAAACCGAAAGTTATGAATTTTCTCATTTTAATCACTCCAATATGCTCAGTTATAGTATTCATGGCGCAATCAAATAATTTATTAACTCGGAGTTAATGGTTGATTAAAGAAAGGAACAATCATAACTATCGACAACTTGATGCGTATTAGTCATAATAAAATAAAAAAGGACACAACATGTCTCAAGAAAAAGAATGCGCTAGGATTCTAGTGGATAATTGGGAAGCCTTTTTTGAACTCGCCTTCAAGACAACCATCATGCAATCGGCCCTACAGAATGTCACTGCTACAGCAGATCTCCCGTGCCTCCCCGGCCTTGAGCCGAGGTCCAGCGCTACAAGTGGAGCGTCAGCGACTCTTCATGAACATAATGAAGTCGCTCCACTCCGCTTTTTGTGCTGGACCCCGGCTCAATGCCGGGGAGACACGGGGGTTTCTGATTTTAGTTACTCACAGCAAATGACCTCAAATCCTAACTCACTAAAAGAAATGGTTTCCCATGACGAATAAAGGCCCCACGTTCCCATACGATTTTTTTGAGCAATTCGCGAAGATCATGGGCCAGACGGCTAGCCAACAAACCGAATGGTGGAAACAAGCAGGGATAAACCTACAGAGCGCTCAACAGGCCAAAGAATTTATGGAAGAGAGCCAATCACGTCTGCAGGAATACATGAATGGTGTAAAACTCTATCAACAAATCGATTTCAAACGCGATGTGAAAGAGCCTCCTGTTATTTGGGCTATGGGTGGCGCTAAGTTACTGGATTACTCACAGACAACCGATCCGGATACGCCCATTTTGTTTGTAGTACCTTCGCTTATTAATCGCGCCTATGTTTTAGATTTGACTGAAAAGAAAAGCTTCCTGCGCCAAATGGCCAAGTCTGGTGTACGCCCTTTTCTTTTGGATTGGGGCGACCTGAGTGATGCGGAGAGAGATTTCTCCGTTGAAGATTATCTCCACAGGTATTTGCTACCCGCCTTGGATCATACCAGTGCATTTACGCGAAACCCAGTTTCCATAATGGGATACTGCATGGGCGGCATGCTGGCGATGGCTGCAACGATTTCCCGCCCTCAAACAAAAAACTTAGTTCTACTGGCGGCTCCTTGGGATTTCCATGCAGGGCAAGAATGGCTTATTCCTTGGGTGTACGCCTCAGCAACTTATCTGGATAAAATGATCGATCAAACGGCTGAGCTACCTGTGGAAATTCTGCAATATATGTTCGCTATTCTCAATCCATTGGGTGTTATCAGAAAATTCCGTGAGCTACCTCAGTTTGCCGATAACTTCGAAAAGCTTCAAGAGTTTGCCAGCGTTGAAGATTGGCTCAACGATTGTGTGCCCCTTGCGCCAAAAGTTGCTAAAGAACTCTTATTTGATTGGTACCGCGACAACAAACCAGTCAAAGGGACATGGCGAATCAATAATAAAATTATGGACCCCAAAGACATTACCCAACCTACCCTCCTTATCATTCCTGAAAATGACAAAATAGTTTCTCCAAAATCTGCAATCCCATTAACGAAGTCTTTACCAGATAATCATATGATCAAACCAGATACGGGACACATCGGTGCGATTATCGGCAAAAAGTCAGATCCACAAGTTTTGCAACCGATCGTAGATTTTATTAAAGCTCATAAATAAGGAAAAAAAAAGATGGGTCGCATAGCTTTAGTAACGGGTGGGTCAAAAGGAATTGGCGCCGCTATTGCAAAAGAATTTATGGACGCTGGGTATAAAGTCGCTATTAATTACAGCGGCGACGATTGGGCGGCTGCAGAATTCACAAAAGAAACAGGCATCCCCAATTTTAAATGGAATGTGGGCGACTACCAAGAATGCGTGGAAGGTGTCAAACGCGTCCAGGAAGCACTAGGACCCATAGACATTCTCGTAAATAACGCAGGCCGCACGAATGATCGCATGATGCATAAGATGTCCTATGAAGACTGGCACGACATCATTCACGTGAATCTCAATTCCGTCTTCAATGTGACCAAACAAGTGCTCGACGGCATGCGCGAACGCAAGTTTGGCCGCATCATCAACATCAGTTCCATCAACGCCCAAAAAGGCCAGATGGGTCAAGTGAACTATTGCGCCTCCAAAGCTGGCATCCTAGGGTTTACCAAAGCACTGGCTAAAGAAGTGGCGCGCCTAAATATCACAGTCAACGCCATTGCACCGGGCTACATAGATACGTCCATGGTCGAAAAAGTGCCGGAAGATATTATGAAAGGCATCATCGATCAGATCCCCGTAGGTCATTTGGGACAGCCCGAAGATATCGCAAAAGTCGCACGCTTCCTTGCATCGGACGATTCAACCTATATCACCGGATCGACCATTAGCGCCAATGGCGGGATGTATTCTGCTGCTTAATTCTAATATAAATTAGCCCCTTGACGATCTCCTTATCATCTGTCAGTCTTAAAGCAGTATTTTCTTATTCATGATGTTAAACAATAACAATAAAAAACAAATGTCATAAACGATGAATAAGGGGGGAATTAATGACTCGTTCAGAACTCGTACAAAAAGTACACAAACTCAATCCAGGCCTAACAGCTCAACAAGCTGAAAAAGGCGTTGAAATGATTTTCAGCGAAATTTGCACTACACTTGCTACCGGTGGCAGAGTCGAGCTTCGTGGCTTTGGTGTTTTCACTGTTCGCAAGCGTGATGCTCGCAATGGCCGCAACCCACGCACGGGTGATGTGGTTAATGTGAATGAAAAGTACGTTCCATTCTTTAAAGCTGGTAAGCACTTACGTGAAAAGTTGCAAAAGGCAAGTTAAAACGCTGAACACTTTACTGACAAATTAAGGGAAGGTTTCTACACCTTCCTTTTTTTCGTCAAAGACATTGCCTTTCTGGCACGCACATTACCACTCTAAAACTAACCCTGAGAACACATACCCTCATGCTATAACATTTTTGTCATTTCCCGTTGACAATTTGACAATCTGACCCTATATAACAATATATAGTATACATATTTGTTATGGGTAAAATGGTAAACAATAGCTATTGGATTCTACTTTCTTTTTTGACACTTGCATTGGCAAAGCCGTTGTTTGCATCTGAGAATCTGTGGGATGACAGCAATTTGAGTCCAAAGAGCAGCAAAGCTAAGGATTCAGACCTTATAACTTCTCCTAGTCAAATTTATGCGCTCGAAGAAAAACTCATCGGCCAATTTAGAACGTTTAAAGATCACGCGATCAAACAAAATCAAGGTGAAGACCAACGAGGTGCATTAAAAGTTTCCTTTGAGCAACTAAGAGCGCTACAAGCCTTTAAGGATAATTACGTATCGTATGAAGCAAGGGATCATATTTTTCACGTACCCATAATAATGGTCGAGTCAGCTGATACACCACAAATCAAGCGTCTTAAAAAGGGCAAAGCCTTTGTGTCACCTATGGGTAAAACTTCATTTCAAGGGCACCACACAAACCAAGAAGATGCCATAGACGAAAGCAACCCAGCCCATGTGTGGGTCATCACAAGAACCAACCATAAAGGACACCATGGAGACCTCCATGTGCAAGTGGATCACTCACACGTGAATCGCAATACCTTTGCGGGAGCCAAGAGAGAAGCCTATAAATATGGCGTCGCAGATGAAGCTGAAAACAAAAAATTAAAGCGCAGCCTACTTGGCGAACTTAACAAATAGACAAGTTGCTTTTTTGCCACATAAGCATATTTTTTTAACACCCCCCTCTCACGACCTTTAACTCCTTCATAAACAGTGCTATATCTAAACCGTTCCTGCCAATAGGGCATGAACGGTTTTAATATCTTATTTTAAGGAGTTCATTATGAAGAAATTAATTCTAACCACAGGCCTTGCAGCCCTGATTGGCGCAAGCTCAATTTCTAGCGTATCCGCTGAAGGCAGCGCATTCAGTGGCATGTATGGAGGTGTACAAGCTGGCTTTCAACAGCAGAAGTTTAAGTCTAAGAGTACTATCAATAACCGCCATCACACAGTGAAACAAAATTCACTGCCGTTTGGCTTTAACTTTGGTATGTCAACTGTTTCTGCCAACAATATCTTTTTGGCAGGTCAAGTTGATATGAACTTCTCTCTGACAAGTCGCATCAAAACATACACACCAGGCATAACAGCCAAGGTGGGTTATCGTTTTGGTGATAAATTTGTACTTGCAGCTACTGCAGGTGGCGTTTTTTCAAACATCCATTACCATGGATCAACAAAAAACAGATTTGGTTACCGTCCAGGTATCGAAGCCATGTTTGCAGTTAATGAGAAAAACATCTTCGGTGCATCATACGAATACACCAAGACAAACTCCTTCCATCATGCAGGCTGGAAAGTCAAGCCAGTTACAAATGCTGTGATGGCAAAGTACACACGAAAGTTTTAATTCCTAAAATTTGAAAAGGGATATGTTCGCATATCCCTTTTTTTATTCCGCCAACTTTGGTGGCACCCAGCCAAACCCTTGGCTCTCAAAATATTTCGCCACAGCAATGGTCAGATGATCATTACCTTTACGGGCAACCGCTTGGAAACCTAGGGGTAGGCCTTCTGAACTGAACCCCATGGGAATCGCCGTGGACGCGCTTTCGGCCACATTAAAAATGCCGGTAAGCCATACTTTACTAACTTGGCCAAATAAGGCACCATGCTTAATGGCTGGCTTTGGAAGTACAGGGAAGATCAGCACACCATCGTCTCCCAAAATTTGGTTTAAGGTATTGCGGAGCTGGGCGCCCAGTTGAATATATTTATCCTTATCCACACCAAACCCTACATTGGCAGCAATAATTAACAGTATAATTTCACTGGGTAGATCTGAATCCCCAAGAAACTTTTCTCGCAGGTATTTCAGTTTCGGATAAATTGGATTGCCGTCGCTAATGAGCGCGACCTCTTTATCGTGATCCCCCGCGTTGGCAAAGTAGGTGCGCATGATTTTGAATGCATCTTTGAAAACATCCGCATTAACCTCACTGAACTTGGCCCCTGAACTTTTGAGCTGCTCGATTGCCTTATCATGAGCTTTCTGAACATCTGGATGCAGCCCCTTATGGTTCATGAAATAGTATTTCAGCTCCGGGATCTTTACCTTATTTTCATCCCCCAGCGTCATTTCTTCCTGGTAATCAAATTGTCCATCAGGCCCTGCCATAATTCGCACCAAAGGCATTAAATCCTCTGAAAACCGAGTCATGGGCCCCAATACAATCATATTGCTTCCCAGCTTCGTGTTAAATAAAGTCACAGGATATTCCCCACTATTGGGGATCAGGTGTGCGCTGGACTTGTGCCCAAAGATACCACAATAGTTAGCGGGTATGCGAATAGACCCACCACCATCGGAGCCAAGACCAAAGGCAGATCCGGCAGCGCTTACTATTGCAGCCTCTCCCCCCGAGCTCCCCCCAGGGTTATGGTCTAGATTATAAGGATTATTGGTACGGCCATACAGCTTATTAGTAGTTTCAAAAGTTAAGCCACATACGGGCACATTGGTCACGCCTATAAGTATGGCCCCTGCTTCCTTAAGACGAGCAACAGCGGTGCAGTCTTCTTTTGCTAACAGCCCCTTACGATGTGCTAACCCCCACGTACAGGGCATACCCTTGGCAGGGTGCATATCCTTATCCGTAAAAGGAACCCCCAGAAAAGGAGGCACTTTATCAGGATCACCTTTTAAAAAGTCGTCCACTTGCTTAGCTTCAATCAATGCCTGCTCATACCGATCAAAAACGATCGCATTGATCAAGGGGTTCACTTTCTTTGCTTGATTGATATAGGTGCGCACCACTTCTTCAGAAGAAACCTTTTTCTCCCGAATCATCTTGGCCAATTGTGTTGCTGACGTTTTGAGTAATTTATTCATGGGAACACCCCTATTAACCTTCTGTATTGTAGGTACAAAAAGGTTAAGGTTTGTTTAAGGTGAGGTATTCAGAATCTTACCACATGAGTCGTAACACTCACCAAAAACCTCGTCATCCAGAGCGCGCCTCCGCGTAGCGGAGGAAGCGAAGGATCCAGCGAATGTGTGCGAGCGTATGCGAGCCCCGTATTAAAATACGATCGAGTTCGCATGCGCTCACACTTTTGCGCTGGATCCCACGCAGCAACGCTACGCTTATGCTGCTCTGGATGACGGGAGTTGGTGAGTAGTTACGCTGTTTTTACTTAATCCTGGTGCCCCATTTGCTCCAGCCCTGCACGCAGATAGTCGTACCCGGTAAATAACGTTAGAAGAGCCGCACCCCAAAGGCCTGCGATACCTATTTCTTGATAGGGAAAACCGGGGAAACTGATAGGGTCCAGAAGAAGACAACCTAAAGCCACCATCTGTAATGCCGTTTTCCACTTGGCCAGTCGACTCACAGGTAGAGGTACATTTAGTTCTGCAAGGAATTCTCTTAAACCCGATACAAGAATTTCTCGACAGAGGATGATATTAGCAGCGATCAAGGATATGCCATTTATTCTATTCAGCCCCACAAGCATAAGCAAAACCGCTGCCACTAAAAGCTTATCTGCAATGGGATCCAGAAAGCGGCCCAGCGACGAGGATTGTTCCCAAATGCGAGCAAAATAGCCATCCAAAAAATCCGTCAAACAAGCAAAGGCGAAAAGCCCAACGGCGATCATATCCGTCGTACGACCAGGCAAATACACAAGTAGTACCACCACGGGAATCAACAAGATCCGCAGCATCGTCAGAATATTAGGAAAGCTATAGTAATTCACGTGATCTCTATCCATGGAAATGATCATATATTTGTTGAGCCAGCGCCTCGCTAATGCCTTCTACCTCAAGGATATCTGCAACACCAGCCCGGCTCACACTCACCGCCGATCCAAAATGACGCAGCAAAGCCTGCTTTCGCTTCGGACCAATTCCAGTTATATCATCAAGTAAAGACTTTTTGAATGACTTTGATCGCCTTATGCGATGGCTGCCCACAGCAAATCGATGGGCTTCATCCCGCAAGGTCTGAATATAATAGAAAACTGGATCTTTTTTATCCAATCGAAACTCGTCCCGATCGGGCATAAAGAATCGTTCTTCACCGGGTGTACGGGCGGCCCCCTTGGCAATGGCCACCAATGGAATATCCGCCACCCCTTGATCGGCCAACGTTGCGAACACCACACTGAGTTGCCCCTTACCGCCATCTACAATAATCAAATCAGGCAAAGTATTGGCATCTAGATCTTTGGCTAAGGATCCCTTAAATCGTCTCGAGAAAACCTCGCGCATCATGCCATAATCGTCCCCGGGTGTAAGTTCAGTGTTCTTAATATTGAACTTACGATAAGCTTGCTTCACGAATCCATCCGGTCCAGCCACAATCATAGCGCCTACCGCATTGGTGCCAGAAATATGGCTGTTGTCGTAGACTTCGATACGTTTAGGAAAACCTATCAACCCGAATCGCTCCGCAAGCGCCTGCAAAACAACTCGCCGTGAAGAATGCTCTGCCAACTTTCGCTTCATGGCATCGGCAGCATTCTGCGCCGCATGGCTGACCAAATCCGCCAACTTGCCCCGTTTGGGATATTTAATCTCAACTTTATTTCCCGCCTTTTGGCTCAAGGCTTCCGTCAATAGACCCAGCTCCTCCAAATCCGTGTTAACAAGGACCAACTGGGGTGGTGGCTGATCCTCATAAAGCTGGCCCATAAACGCCGCCAATACATCCTGCATGGAGTCTTCCCTATCATGCTGAGGAAAGAACACCCTGCCCCCATAATTGCTGCTCTTACGATAGAAAAACACCTGAATGCAGATATGCCCACCCTCTTGCGCCACAGCCAATACATCCGCATCTCTTAATCCGGGTACATGCACAGCTTGCTGTAGCAGGACAAAGCTCAACCCCTTAATGCGATCCCGATACATGGCTGCCTGCTCATAGTCCCTCACAGCACTAGCCTTGGCCATATGCTGATTCAGGGCCGCCATCACTTCCGTATTCTTCCCCTCCAATACGTCACGGGTTTCTTGAACGGACTCCGCATATTCCACTTTTGAAATGTATCCCACACAAGGAGCCGTACACCGCTTAATATGGTATTGCAGACAAGGGCGGGATCTAGAAGCAAATACTGAATCCGAGCATGACCTCAACCGAAATACCTTATGTAAGGATACTAAGGTTTCATTCACTGATATGACCGACGCAAAGGGACCATAATACCAACCCTTTTCCTTTTGCTCTCCACGATGCTTGGAGATCAACGGGAAATCATGGTTGCCTTGTATATGGATGTAGACAAAGGATTTACTATCTTTGAGCAAAATATTATAACGTGGCAGGAATTTCTTGATCAGGTTTGACTCCAACAGCAAAGCTTCCACTTCGCTGCGTGTGGTAACAAACTCCATGCGAACCGTTTCCGCAACCATGCGCTTGAGTCGCAAGGACATTTTTTCTTTCTGGGTATAACTGGTCACACGATTTCGTAAGCTTTTTGCCTTACCGACATAAAGCACATCACCCTTCGTATTGATCATACGATAGACCCCAGGCTTATTTGGCAGAGTCTTCACATGATCACGAATAACGTCAATGCCTCGCTGGAGCTGTGTTCCGGTAAGTTCCTTTTCCATTTTGCCCATACGTTCAAATAAGAAGTTAACAACAATTTAATTCTATCCACCAAAGCTGTGGATAAGGTTGTTGGTAAGACACCTAACAAACCCCAAGAAGCAGTATAGCCTATCACTCTCACATCATCGATTAAAATTTGAGCAGGTTGGAAAATTTGGGTGGATTTATTAGTTTCCAGGTTCCTTAGCCGTACCATTTTTCGCGATCCATTCTGACCAGGAGATCTTGCCAAATGCATCAGGATCGTTGCGATAGCGGTAAAAGTCAGACAGCATGGCTTTGCGCATTTGCAGTAGCTCGGTCTTCCATGAGCCAAAGAACCAGGGCTTGGTATCCTTCATATTTGACCCGCCTAATGCCCAATGTCTGTCCATAATGGCCTCCAGAGATACTTTGTCACCATTTTTTATGATATCGTAAATGATCATCATGGATGTGGTACGCGAGCATCCGGCGTAACAGTGGAAATGCAGCCATGCCCCTTCCGGTAGTTCGTTCACAAAGTGTAAAAATTGGTCAATGGTTTCGGGAGGATAAATGTGCTTACGATTAACCGCGAATTTCTGGTAGTGATAACCGAGACGACCAACCATTTGTTCTTCCGTTTCCAAACGCGTGGTCGAAGGGTTAGGATAGAAAAGACGCCGCATCATGCATACGTAATTCTCCTTAAATGCGCTGGGGGTTAGGCGTTTGGAGTAGACACCTTCAATTCCCTTTTCGCTTATGCTCCAATTAAACCACCCGAATGGGCGACCATCTGTATAAAGTTGTGCGTCACCAGAAAGGTCTATTACGTATATATCACTAGGCTTGGCGCCCGTTTCCTTCATGCCTGCAACGAAGGCTATCTCGCGTAGCTGACCACTGCCTGAAATACGCAATGTATCGAGACCGTCGCGTGCAACATCAAGCTTTTTCGATTTTTGGAATTCAGAATGGCTGGTGCGGAAATTTAATAGGGAAGTAGGCTCGCGGACGGACGTATAAGTAAGCGCGCAAACCACCGTCACAAGCACCACTAATGCGGCAAAAATTCTATTTCTTTTCATGACTACAAAACACTGTATTGTTAGAACAGTGCTAACCTACATGAAAGAGCATCAATACACAAGCGTTTCTGGGAAACGCTATCATGCAGATTACTTAATCTTCACTTCAACTTCCTTTATTGCTTCTTTATCCACCTTCGTCAACGTCAGCCAGCTCAACTAGAACCCTAAGCCCCTCCTGACGATCGGCCACATCAATGGTTGGCACCAGCTCATGCAAGGCACCCAAGCCCGTCGTATCAACCAAGAGTTCTAAGGCTTAGCAATTAGATTTTTTCCTGTCATTTCTTTGGGAGCAATAATGCCAAGCATCTGTAATATGGTTGGCGCCACGTCCGAAAGCAGACCATCAGCAACTGCGGCGCTCTTATATTCATCAGCCACAGCGATAAAAGGCACCGGGTTCAAGGTATGTGCTGTGTGCGGTTGACCAGTCACTTCATCAATCATCACTTCCACATTCCCATGATCTGCTGTAATCAACAGAGCACCGCCCTCTTTGAGCACTGCCTTGGACAAGCGATCCATGCACTCATCAACAGCTTCCACAGAAAGAATCGCCGCTCGCTCATCCCCCGTATGTCCCACCATATCAGTGTTGGCATAATTGACCACGATTAGGTCATATTTCCCTGATTCAACAGATTCAATCAACCGATCCGTCACTTCAACGGCCGACATTTCTGGTAGCATATCGTAAGTGGCAACCCTAGGTGACGGTACTAAAATACGATCTTCATTTACAAACTGCTTTTCTTCACCACCGTTTAAAAAGAAAGTCACATGCGCATACTTTTCGGTTTCAGCTATACGCAGTTGATTCAACCCTGCATCAGCCACCACCTGCCCCAAGGTATTGGTCAATTCCTCTGGCGCAAAAAGTGCGGGCATAGATTTGTCCAGGTCCTCGCTGTAGGAGACCATACCCACTACTGACGAAAACTGGATGACTTTCTTGCGCTGGAAGCCAGTAAAGTTTGGATCTACAAACGAAGTCAGTATCTCACGCGCCCGATCAGCCCTGAAATTGATCATCAGAACCGCATCGCCGTCGTTCATACCTTGGTAATCCCCAATAACAGAAGGTAACACAAACTCATCTGTAATGCCCGAAGCATAATTAGCCTCAATAGCCGAAAGCGCATCAAGCACTCGCCCACCTTCCGCGCTAACCATACCATCATAAGCCAACTGGACACGCTCCCAGCGCGTGTCTCGATCCATCGCGTAATACCGACCGCTAATGGTGCCAAACAGAACGCCGGGCACGTTGTCTATAAACGACTTTACATAGCCCAAAGCACTTTGCGGTGGTGTATCACGACCATCCAAAAACCCATGCACCACAACCGGCACACCCATCTCACGCAGGACCCTAACCACATATTCAAAATGCTTTTGGTGAGAGTGTACCCCTCCAGGGGAAAGCAAGCCCATCACATGACAAGTCCCGCCATTGAGTTTGGAAACCATTTGCATCAACGTGGGATTTTGACGAAGAGTATCTTCAGCCAAAGACTTGTTAATCTTCGGCAGATCTTGCAAGACAACCCGCCCTGCCCCCAGATTGGTGTGCCCAACTTCAGAATTCCCCATCTGGCCTTCTGGTAGCCCCACATACCCTTCCGACGCTTGCAACAAAGAATGAGGATAGCTCGCAAACAAATGATCCATAGCCGGCGTCTTGGCCTGAAAAATGGCATTGCCCTTACCGTTAGGACGATACCCCCATCCATCGAGAACGCATAATACAACTGGTTTAGTCATGATTGATCCTTATTGTTTAGATGGGAAGAGACAAGCTCCATACGGAATACAGCTTTAAAAAAATGGTGCCATCGGAGAGAATCGAACTCTCGACCCCACCCTTACCAAGGGTGTGCTCTACCTCTGAGCCACGATGGCATGGGGGTAACATACCGAAGCCGACGCCCAAATTCAAGGAAAAGGTTCAATAATTTTACAGCTTAACCATTCTTTAATCGAAAAGCTTTATTCTAAATATATGTTATGGAAGGATTATGCACATGATCACAATACATCACTTGGAAATTTCACGCTCCCACAGAATCATTTGGTTAATGGAAGAATTGGGTCTTAAGTATGAGATCAAACACTACAAGCGTGATCCCAGAACCAGACTCGCGCCCCCTGAATTACTAGCCATAGCTCCTTTGGGAAAGGCGCCCATAATAACTGACGGCGACTTAACCTTGGCTGAATCGGGGGCCATCATTGAGTACATCCTCTATAAATATGGCAAGGGTAAATTAAAGCCAAAAGAAGGAACCCCAGAATGGATAAAATATCTTTACTGGCTCCATTTTGCAGAAGGAACTATGATGCCGACTACAGTCATTAGCACTGTCTTTAGAGTCCTTCTGCAAAGTAGTCCGTTTCTTATAAAACCAATTATGAAATCCATTAAAAAGCAAGTTGATACTTTGCTCGTTGGTCCAAATTTGAATAAGCAACTTAATTTAGTTGATTCAACTTTAAGTAAACAAAGATTCTTCTCAGGCCATGAGTTTACAGGTGCCGATATTCAGATGGGCATTAATTTTGCATTCTGGGAAGGTGATGTGTTGACAGAATTCACTAAGGGTCGTCCGCATTTGCTTGCTTATATTACAGACATGAAGAAAAGGCCAGCCTACATCAAAATGATGGAAGTTGCCGGCCCTATTACTGGTCTTTTTAAGGTTAGCTCTTAGGTTGTTGCGCTGCCGCTTTCATCTGAAGCAGCCTTTCCCTGACCATCGCTTGTGGCAAAGGCACGTCCAAACCTTTTTGAACAGCTGGCCTAGCCTCAATTCGGGCCAACCATGCTTGCAGATTTTTCAAACCATCAATGGACACACCCGGAAATTCGTGTGAACGCACCCAGGTAAAATTGGCTATATCCGCTATAGAATATTCATCCGCCAAATACTCGCGGCCTTCCAGACGTTGATCCAGAACTTCCATCAGTCGCCTGCTTTCCGCCACGTAACGGTCTGTGGCATACTTAATTCTTTCAGGTGCAAAAACAGCAAAGTGATTAGCCTGCCCCATCATGGGCCCCACCCCTGCCATTTGGAAGAACAACCATTGCAGAACCGTGGACCTGCCTTTGACATCCTTGGGCAGAAACTTCCCACACTTCTCTGCCAAATAAATCAAAATGGCCCCTGACTCAAACAATGCAAAATCATCATTATCATGATCAACTATGGTAGGAATCCTTCCATTAGGATTTAATTTCACATACCAATCTTCTTTTTGCTCATTGGCTCCCAGATTTATCATCTGCACCTTGTACTCAAGCCCTAGTTCTTCCAGCATGATAGAGATTTTAGTCCCATTAGGTGTCGGCGCCGTATATAAAGTGATCATCATATGCTCTCCTCGTTTTGAATAATCCTACCGCAAGAGAGTTTCCTATTAATTAATAAAACACTTCCCAGCCGACCACAGGATTGCTATATTCAAAGAAAAAAAAGCATAAAAATGATCACAATCCACCATATGAGCGGATCACGCTCACATCGCATTGTTTGGCTTATGGAAGAAATTGGTATTGAATACGAAATCAAACATTACAAACCAATACCTGGTTCGCTTTCAGCACCTCCGGAGCTTTTAGCTATGAGTCCCATAGCCACATTTCCCACCATATCAGATGGTCCGATAGTACTTTCAGAAACAGGAGCCATCATAGAGTATATCCTTACCAAGTATGGAAACGGCCAGCTAAAGCCAGTCGTTGGCACGCCTGAGTGGGCGCAGTACTTGTACTGGTCACACTTTGTAGAGGGTAGCATGATGCCACTTTTTACAATGAGAGTTATATTTAACTTCATGGTAAAAGGCAGTCCATTCTTCATGAAGCCCATTACCAAAGCCATGAAAGATCAGGCAGGCATAGCCTATTTCCAAAGCAAGATTACTAAACAGCTAGACTATCTGGACGCACATTTTGCTAAAAACGCTTGGCTAACTGGTAAAGAATTTACGGCAGCAGATATCCAAATCGGTATTTTGTTTACCATGTGGCCTACACAAGCTCCTGGGGATACCCAAAGGCTACATATTGAAGAATATGTAAAACGCATTCAAGAACGGCCTGCATACAAACGTATGATTGAAAAGCTGGGGCCTATGCATCCTGAAAGATTTAATTTTTAATTTCGAATTTACATCTAGAAAAACTTAAGAAAGGGTACCTTCCAATGATCACGAAAGTTTTAACACTGTCTCTATCAATTTTGTTATGCGCAAGCGCTGCCTACGCACAAGATGAAAAAACACCTGCAAAAGAACCCGGCATCCTGCCGATTCCAGACTACAAAGGAGACTTTGTTGAGCGTGTCTATCTCACCGGAGACTGGGGAGGCAGCCGTACGGATTTAGCCAAGCTGGGCATACAAACAAGCATCCAATTTGTTCCCTACATTCAATCCATTGTTAATGGTGGTTTAGAAAAGAAAACAAAAAATGGTGGAAAAGCATATTATTATGCCTACGTTGACTTAGAACGCATGGGACTCATCCCAGGGGGATTATTATCCTTAAAAGCAGAATCACGTTATGGCAGAACTGTGAATCGTTATACTGGTTCTTTTATACCGGTTAATACAGCTGGATTAGTCCCTGTAACCAATAATAATCTCAATGAAGATTTACCCATATCTATATCAGCACTAAATTACACCCATTTTGTGAATGAAAATTTTTTAGTGTACTTTGGTAAGTATGATTTTTTATCAGCAAATTTCAATGAATTTAGTTCTGGCTCAGGGATCAGTCAATTTATGAACTATAATCTTTCTGTTGGAGCATCAGTCTTTTACCCAAACCCGTATAGTTTACTGGCAGCGGGATTTGCAGTTGTACCCAATGAAAACCTTAAAATCGTCAATTTTATTCTTACTACAAAAGATTCTTCAACAACGTCTGGGTTTGATAACCTCGATGACGGATTAGCCTGGGCTACAGAAATATACTATCAGAGTAAACTTGGCACCATGCCTTACGGCGCCATGGGAGGCGTATTGTATTCCTTTGACAACCAATTCCCACGCTTTATGAAGAGCCCGAAAAATGATACTTGGTCATTATACTTTAATGGCTGGAATTATTTTTACCTAATGGAAGAAGCCAAAGCCCCGCTGAATATCACTCAAGGCAATCAGAATCTTAAGGGACTCGGCGTGTTCTGGAAATTACAATTTTCAGACAAAACCACAAACCCACTTTACTTCTATGCCAGCGCGGGCATAGGCGGCAAAGGCTTAATTCCATCCAGAGGAAATGACACTTTTGGCATAGGGTATTTTTATAACAAAATGAATACAAACCTTGTGAACATCACAGGAATAACCAATGCTAAACAAGGAGCGGAAGCTTATTACAATATAGCGTTTACAAACTCAATCACCTTAAAATTGGATGCTCAAATACTGGACACTCCGACAACAAACAACCATAACACAGTGGTAATAGGTGCCCAGTTCATCGTAAAATTGTAAACACAAAAGACCATTTCATAACCATTTTTAGCCTCTCCCCTTGTGGGAGAGGTCCGGAGCGCAGCGTAGTGGTGAGGGGTACATTAATGCAATATTTACTTGCTTCAACATACCCCTCACCCGGCCTTCGGCCGACCTCTCCCACAAGGGGAGAGGTGAATTTAAACTGCAAAATTGAGTGTTTTGAAATGGTCTCCACATATAAAAAGAGCAAAAGCAGCCGAAACTGCTTTTGCTCTGAAATGAGACTAGATTGATAAGCTTATTTCTTAACCTTATCCACTGTTTTAGCAGCAGCAGAAGCCTGTTCTCCCATGGCGCGCAGTAACTTTTCTTGAGTCTTCTGAACAATGGCGGATAACTCTTGATTATGGGCAACTGCTTTGGCAAATATTTCGCGAGTGGCTTGAGTTTGGAGCTCGACCTTATCTTGCAGGTTTGAACCACTGCTCACCCAGTTACGCCAAAATGTAGCCATATCTTCCATAGATTCGCGAGCGTAATTGGCCTGGCATTCAACTAAGGCTTTCGCTGCTTCAGCAGCTTCCTTTTGTGCAGCTGTTAGTGAATCTGTATTAAAGCCGCTAGGATTTAAAAAGGATTTGAATGCTTCTGCGTTAAAGAATTGTTCTGGGTTAAAGCCGCTTTTATTCGATGTCATTTGGTCCTCCGCTGTTAGAATAAGTTTTCATGCATTCAAGACTAACCAATATTCCTTAAACAAAGATTAACTAGACGTATAAAATTGCGGAAATTGTGCAAGCCGTTGTAAATTGATGTCAAGCGCAGCCATAGTAACATCGAGCCCTTCTGTTTCATCGCTGAGCCATGTCCAGACTGTACTTAAGTAACAAACACCGAACGCTTTGATGCGTAAAGCACCCCTGATGCCAGTAGTATCAATGCCAGATGCCTGAAGCAACCATGATAAAGAATTAATCCCCATGGGAAGGCTGCACGAGATGGTCAAAGGGTCTTTCCAAGCATCTTGCCACAAGCTTTTAACAGCAGGCTTTATAGGTGCCAGTGCGTCAAACCGGGTCATCATAACTGAAAATAACCGGTCCTTCTGAGTTTCAGACGGATCAAACGCATCCATAGTTTCTAAGGTGGTTTGGTCGATGTAATCACCCAAAGACTCAAGCAGGCTTAAGCGTGATGGATAATGTTGATGGACTTTAGCGAGGCTGATTTTATTATCCGCCAGATCCTTCAGTTCAAATTGCGCCCAACCCTTTTCACCAATGAGCTCAAGTGCTTTTTTGAGTAATGGATCCATCTTAGGCATTGGCCAGCTCCTTCGATCGCTTAACGCCAGCTATCACCGCATTATTCAGAAGAATAGGTAAACCGTTCTCAGGATTTTCGAGGACTGTAAGAGCAGCTTCTGTTACGCCACCCGGGCTAGCCACTTTTCTTTTGAGGATCTGTGCATGATCGGTGGAATGATCTAGCAGTGTGGCAGCACCAATCATAGCTTGCCTTGCAAGGATTTCGGACGCTTCAGGGGCTAATCCTGCATTAACCCCCGCTTGTGTCAATGCTTCCACCAGCAAATAGAGGTATGCCGGCCCACAACCTGAAAGCAATGCCGACGCATCAAACAAATCTTCGTTAGCTAACCACAGCATCTTACCCAAAGATGAAAAAAGCGCGTGAGTAACACTGAGATCAAGCCCCTCGATGGTTTTTGAGGCATAGCCAAAAGTCATACCTTTATTATAAGCGACAGGCAAGTTAGGCATAACGCGTATGAGTTTGACGTTGTCGCCCAGATAAGTATGATACCAGTCCAACTTAAGTCCCGCCGCCACGGTAACCACAATTGAGCCTTTCAAAGCGTAGTCGTAATAACTCCTAACCACTTGATCCATTTTTTGCGGCTTTACCGCAAGAATCACAAAATCAGGCACATAGTCAGATGGCACCTCTTCAGGAGTCGCATACCAGTTAATATCGCAGAATGCTCGCAAAGACATAACGCTTGATTCCTGGGGAGCAACAATTGTGTAAACTTTATCGCCCACGCCCTCATTGCACCACCCTTTGATCATGGCAGCCCCCATGGAACCACAACCTACCAGTAAAATCTTTGCTTTGGCCAACACCTAAGCTTCTCCTTCTGTTTCAATCAGGGATAAACTCAACGCCTCCTGTGGAGTTTTCTTGTCTTTGGCCACATATTGAAAGGCGGGGAAAAAACGTTGATACTCGGCTAATGCAATGGCAAACAGATCCTCAACCACATCAGCAGTAGAGCCCTGAAGGCCATGGAACATCAAAGTTTGACGGTAAGTAGGAGACCCTTCATCGGTCAGGTCGAAATGGCCAATCCACAGCTGATTATTGATCAACGTGAGCAACTCATAAATGGCCGGACGATCCTCTTCTTGAAATTTTAACAAAGAAGAAGCAACCACATCCAGTGTTTGCAAGTCCTTATCCCAAGTCCAGAAAGATTGAAAGTTCTCCCAGCTGTTGGGATAGCGAACCATCATTTCATCCTTACCAAACCGCAAGTATGGCAAATCTTGGCCAGACACCAAGTCCTCTAGATCATCTATAGGGCTTGTGTTGTCGGTGTCTTGATGTATTTGTATTTGTTTCATAATACTCTCGTGCTATCTATGGTAACCATAGCATATTTATTAGTGAAAACCTAGTGAAGCGAATGGATCCCCTGTGTCATACCCGCGAAGGCGGGTATCCAGCGCAAGAAGTGGAGCAACGCGACTCAAAATAGTCTATATAGCAGCAGCTTCGCAGCACATTTGCGCTGGATTCCCGCCTTCGCGGGAATGACACAAATGGACAGCTAGATTCAACTGCCCCTCGTGGGTGGGCTCGACCGCAGGTAGAAAGCGGCTTGTAAGACCCCTCACCCCTCCGTTTCGCTCCGGACCTCTCCCACAAGGGGAGAGGTTAGACGGCCCCAAGTAACATTACTTACTTTTAGAATCCTTCTTCTGCAGCTGTTCCTTCAATACTTCATTCTCTTCACGCGCCTTTTGCGCCATAGAACGCACCACTTCAAACTCATCGCGCGTAACCAAATTCATCTCACGGGCCACGTTTTCCGCATTGGCTTTAAGCTTATGCTTGAGCTCTTTCTTCACACCAATGGCAAGGCCCAACAGACTCGCACCCACCTTGGCAATATCATCCAGTATTTTTATGGTCGTTTGCATGACAATCCCTAAATTTTGTCGTATTATGCGGCTTGTTTAAAACAGATGCAAGAGAAACGTCATGGCGGTATATTATAAGATCTTGGCTGGCATACTCCTGCTCTACGCCTCTTGGGTAGATTGGCGAACCTTTCGAATACCTTATGTGTCCATAATTGGAGTAGCGGTTCTTGGCCTTGCATTTCTTTATGAAACAACCACTTCTTGGCTCGGAGTGTTCCTGCTACCATTGGCCACTGGAACCTTATTACTAGCCATCTGCTGGTCACTAGAAAAACGTCTCAAAAAACCAATCTTGGGCTATGGAGATATCCAACTCATTGTGGCGTGCTTGTTCTGGATCAATCTGGAACAACTCCCTCTTTTTCTTATATATGCAGGCGCCATAATAATTTTAACTAGTCTCTTTTACTACAAACGCCACCAATACCTTCCAGCCGCCCATGCCATTGGTTTGGCTTGGCTTTTAATTTTGCTTTAAACCCCCTTGCATCCACACCCATTCCCAGGCATATTCCAGAAGTACAATATATTTGTCTAATTGTGTCATTCCCGCGCAGGCGGGAATCCAGCACAAAATGCGCGCCAGCGGCGCTTCCGCATAGCTATATTGAATCGCTACGCGACACTTTTTGCGCTGGATCCCCGCCTCCGCGGGGATGACAAAGTTTGTGCTAAATTAAAGTTACTATAGATTTTCGAGGGAGGATACGCATGCCCATTTTGCCGGATTTTTGGATACGAGAAGCGTCTTTAAACAAGGGGATGATTGATCCATTTGTGGATAGACAGAATCATACGGGGGTTATTTCCTATGGACTTTCGTCCTATGGATATGATGCTCGGGTAGCGCCAGAGTTTAAGATTTTCACCAACGTGGATAGTGCGGTGGTGGATCCAAAGAACTTTTCGCAAGCTGGGTTTGTGGAGCGCAATACGGATGTGTGTATTATTCCGCCCAACAGTTTTGCGTTGGCACGGACGGTTGAGTATTTCCGTATTCCGCGGGATGTGATGGTGATTTGTTTGGGCAAGTCCACCTATGCGCGTTGTGGTATTATTGTGAACGTGACGCCGTTGGAGCCTGAATGGGAAGGTCATGTGACCTTGGAGTTTTCCAATACCACGCCCCTACCGGCGAAAATTTATGCCAATGAAGGCGCCTGTCAGTTCCTGTTTTTACGGGGTGAAGGCGCTTGTGAAGTTTCATACAAAGATCGAAAAGGAAAGTACATGGGCCAGATGGGCGTTACATTGCCGCAGGTGATAAATGGATAAGATACATATTGTAGGCGGCATACCGCTTAAAGGTCGCATACAAATTAGCGGCGCGAAAAACGCCGCTCTACCTTTGATGGCAGCCTCCTTACTGACTGAAGAGGCCATAAATTTCGAGAACATGCCGTACTTGGATGATGTACAGAACATGTTGGTTCTGCTGGATCAGCATGGGGTTTCATATACGCGAAATGATGGCCATGTGCAACTTTGTGCTCAGAAAATTACCAGCGTTACGGCGCCATATGAATTGGTACGTAAAATGCGGGCATCCATCCTGGTTTTGGGCCCCCTAATGGCCCGTTGCCGTGAAGCCATCGTTTCCATGCCAGGCGGCTGCGCAATTGGTGTACGCCCCGTAGACCTGCACATCAAAGGTCTTGAAGCCATGGGTGCGGAAATTGTTATTGAAGAAGGCTACATACACGCAAAAGCTCCAGGTGGCCTAAAGGGCGCTGACTTTGAATTCCCCATTGCATCTGTGACTGGCACAGAAAACCTGTTGATGGCAGCCACACTGGCAAAGGGTACCACGCGATTGATTAATGCCGCCAAAGAGCCTGAAGTTGCTGACTTGGCCAATTGTTTGGTGGCTATGGGTGCCAAAATTTCAGGCATCGGCACTGGTGTTTTAGAAATTGAAGGCGTTGAACGTTTGCATGGCGCCAACCACCACGTTTTACCAGATCGCATAGAAACAGGCACATATGCTATTGCGGCTGGCATCACAGGTGGTGAAATTGATTTGATGGGAACAGACATCAATCTGCTTCCAGGCTTTGCTGAAACTTTGGGTGAAGCTGGCGTGGATTTAACAGCCATCCCTGGCGGTATCAAAGCCAAGGCTAAAGCCGCACGCCCATCCTCCGTGAACGTGGAAACTGAACCCTACCCAGGATTCCCCACAGACTTGCAAGCACAGTTCATGGCACTCATGAGCCTTGCCACAGGCGAGTGCAAAATCCATGAAACCATCTGGGAAAACCGGTTTATGCACGTATCAGAACTAGCTCGTTTTGGCGCGAACATCGCTGTGGAAGGCTCATTTGCAGCAGTCACCGGCGTCGAACAACTCAAAGGCGCACCAGTCATGGCCACAGACCTAAGAGCATCGGTTTCATTGGTCCTGGCAGCATTAGCAGCAGAAGGCGAAAGCGTTATTCACCGCGTCTATCACTTAGACCGCGGATATGAAGCGCTGGAGCAAAAGCTATCAGCTTGTGGCGCAAAAATCTGGCGCGAAAAAGAAACGGCAGAGGACGCGCAGACGTTGAGGGTTGTTTCATAAGACGTTTTCTAATAAATGCATCATAACACCCCCAAAATGGGGGTGATATTTAAACATCTTGCCCCACATCCGTCATGGAGAGGAGCGCTAGCGACGTGCCATCCAGCGAATGAAGTGCCGCTTGCGGCTCCGAAACTATACTGAGCCGCAAGCGGCACATTTTTGCGCTGGATGGCACACCCTAAAGGGCTCTCCATGACGGGGGCTTGAGCATTTTGGCCCCCAATAAATCATATCTTCCATTTTTAAACCAAGCCATATATGATCAGCCCAATTTTGCAGAAGGGTTTTTGATACATGCATAGTCTTAAAATTGCCATTATAGCTCTACTCTCATTGAGCACATTTGCATCCGCATCCGAAGACGAGCAACCAGAGCCAGAGCCAGCGCCAAAAACCATCGTCTACGGCGCCGAGGGATTTATTGAGCTCGATCAAGAAGACAACGAAAACGACTGGGTTTTGGCTGCCGTTGATTCTGTGGCTGTGCAGCCTTTGAATCGGGCCTATATGTCTTTGCGTCGTTCTTATTGGCCGACAGCTGGGCAGCAAAATGAGCAAAATATGCTTGTGGGTTTGTTGCCGAAAAATATTTTACAAATTGTGCTTTTCTACGCCTTAAATGCAGGATGGGACCCTAGATACATCTATAAGAACTGTAGCTTAACATGCAAGCGGATGAATATAGCCCTTCGCGAAATGGAAGCAGGGGGATTTCTGAACGGTCGTTTTATGGAACTGATTGGCCAGCAAGCTGGCGAGGCTCAACAGGACGGTTATGATACGCCCTCTTTTGTGTCTTACTTTAACCTTCGTTCGCCCAGCGATGTGGATGCGCTGAAGAGCAAATATGGGTCGTTGTTACGGCTGTATGCGACAAAGTATTTTGAAGGTGTTCTTGGAACGTCGTACCTAAGTGTCTTGGACGCGATGGGCAGACCACACGTACTTAAGCGTGTTCTAGGACCAGGAGCAGCTAATACCGCCGTGACTAGTTTGGGTATAGGCGGTCAATTCCCTAAGGTTATTCCTCTAGAGATTGATATGTATCCAAACCTCAATACATTAGATGTTAAAGACGCAAAAGTAAGAGCGATTCCAGACGCCATAGGACGACTAGCTAATTTGCAGACGCTAAAACTAGAACGAAATGGGCTTTTGTGCCTCCCCGATGGCTTAACACTTCTGACAAGCCTTACAACCCTTGATCTGTCGATCAACAAATTCACAACCTGCCCCATGCAGATATTCGAACTTACCACTTTAAAAAACCTAAACTTAAGTTCTTGCGGATTCCGAGCCTTACCACAAGAAATTGGGAATCTCACAGAACTGATAAACCTCATTATTAGCAGCAACCATTTAGGCAAAATACCCGATTCGCTTAGTCGCCTTACTAATCTTTGCGACTTGAGTGCAGATTATTGTGAGCTAATTTGCTTACCTAAGAATGTTGGGGAAATGAGACGACTACTCAACCTTAATCTTTATTGGAATAATTTAAAAATGCTGCCAACAAGCATTGGCAATTTAGAAGGATTGCAAAAACTACAATTGGGCCACAATCCACTAGTTTATTTACCTGAAACCATGTCTAGCCTTACCAGTCTGAAGGAACTAACGACGCATGAAAGTCTGTTGCAAGAATTACCTGCGGCAATGGGTGCCATGGCAAGTTTAACTCGTTTAGAGATGATGGTTTCCCCACTCATGGCCCTACCAGCACAGATTGGCGGTTGCACGGCCATCACAAAACTGGATCTTTCCAATGGAAAACTCAAGAACTTGCCAGATCAGATATGTGATCTGCTGATGCTCAGGGAATTAATTCTTGAGCGCAACTTGCTGGAGTCCTTACCCGAAAATATTGGAAATTTAGACCAGCTGACCAAATTAAATGTAAGAAACAACAAATTGAGCCACTTCCCTGCATCCATAGTTCGTCTTCGTAACCTTAGCGAATTAGGCGCAAGTGATAATCGTCTCCAAAGCCTCCCGAATGATATTGGCCTGATGACGCACTTAAGCTCCCTATATGTATCGGAAAATTTAATCAAAACCCTTCCCGACGGAATTGGTTTATTAACAAACCTCTATCATCTGGTTTATGGCGGAAACCCACTGACAACCTTACCTGCATCCATGGGTAATCTAACCAAGATTACCGATCTTTGGATCTCAAATTCCCCAATCCAGTCATTTCCCACTTTTGAAGGTAATCTGGAGCATATCAAGCTTGTGCGTATTTGGCAGTGCGACATCACCAAATTTCCTCAAGGCTTTGAACAGTTGATTTATTTGACGGAGCTGGATATCCATTTTAATAAATTAACCCATATTCCACCTGAAATTGGTTTGCTCACAAAGCTCAAGAAAATTGTTCTTGGTTTTAACCTCATTAAAACCATACCCGTCGAGCTATGCCAATTACCTTATTTAGAAGACGTGGATTTGCAGCAAAACCAGATTGAGGAAATTCCTGATTATATTTGTCAAATCAAAAGCCTTGTATCACTTAACCTTAGAGAGAACAGAATTCAAATCATTCCTTGTGGCTTGGCAGGCATGAATAGATTGCGATCAGTGGATCTTAGAGACAATTGCATTCGAGAGCTGCCCTTGGACCTGAAAGAGTCGGGTTACCTTTATAAGCACACTTCCCTAGAAGGCAACCCAATGGGTAAACTTAAAGACGAAAGGTGTTCGGTTCAGTGAGGGGGCCTCACCTGCCATTTTAAACATGGCATGTTTAAAATGGCAGGTGAAAATTACATGCCCCTGTTATTCCACATGAAGTCGCTTCGCATCCTGGGCTTTAAGATTCCCCTCCTCTTGAATGTCAGAACTGGATAAACCACTTACATGCTCGTTGACGATTTTTATCTCAGCGTTTACGGCAGCCGCATGCAGCTTCAGATTTGCCAAGTCCCTGTCCCCTGCTGTGGTGGCTAGCACTTGTGGATGTACATCGAGGGTTAATTGCCTGTAGCCTTCAAATCCAGCCAAGACTGGCAACATTAATACTTTATCCACATAGCGTATGGCGGCCAAGTTGCTGGCTCGCAAGGCTTGTGTGTGCACTGGTTTGCGTTTTTTAAGGCCAGTTATGGTTTCGTCTGGCTCCAGTGCGACCACAAGAAAATCCCCTTGCATTCTTGCTCTTTCTAGAAATTGCAGATGACCGTAATGGAGAATATCGAAGCAGCCCCCCACAAGCACCACCTGGGTGTTTTTTGGGGCAGAGACATGCTTGCCGGGCTCGTATTTTTCAATAATTGCTGGGATCATAACGTTCCTTTTTTATAGTTTTGTGGATTTTACCATGCCCCCTCTCCAAATAGTAACATTTTCTTGGCAAAGTTATTGTCACAAAGTTGCAATTCTCCATAGCCAAGCTAGATAAAGTCTGTTAATCTGTGTTGAGATTTTAGATAGACACACCTATCGTCAAAAGCGATTCTGGGGACTCAAAATGAAACTGACGATCGAAAAAAATGCTTTTCAAAAGGCCTTAAGCCACGCGCACAGCGTTGTTGAGCGACGTACGGCGCTGCCGATTCTTTCGCACCTGCTGCTGCAAGCGGAGGGGATGACCTTAAAAATCACCTCCACCGACCTGGAGCTTTCCATTGTGGAAACAGTGAGCGCAACCATTCAAGAAACTGGAAAAACAACGGTTCCGGCACACTTGTTGTATGATATCGTGCGTAAATTCAAGGACGGGGCACAAGTAGAGCTCCACATGAACAAAGACAAGCACCAGATGGAACTGTCATGCGGGCGCTCTCAATTCAAGCTGCCTTGCTTGCCGCCTGAGGATTTTCCGGTTATCAACAAGAACGACTTACCCTTCCATTTCAAGATTCCCGCAAAGGCCATGCGCACATTAATTGAGCGCACACGTATTGCCATGTCTACGGAGGAAACACGGTATTTCTTGAACGGTATTTACTTGCATGCAACAGAAACTCAGCTACGCGCTGTGGCAACTGACGGGCACCGTTTAGCGCGCGTATCATTGCCGCTGCCAGAAAGTGCTAAGGGCATGCCTGGCGTGATTGTGTCTCGTAAAACGGTGAACGAGCTTTACAAGCTGCTGACCGATACACAAGATGATGTGGAAGTGGCTGTATCTGAGAACCAGATCAGCATTACTGTCCACAACGCGGTTCTAACATCTCGTTTGATTGATGGTAAGTATCCGGATTATGAAGAAGCCATCCCTGCTCATAACGATCAGCTGATGCACTTTAAAGTACGTGAATTCTCACAAGCGGTTGACCGTGTGGCTACCATCTCCAGCGAGCGTTTTTCTGAGATTAAAATGCGCCTGGAAGGCAATCGGGTTCAATTCTCCGCCGCCAACGAAGACTCGGGCCGCGCAGATGAAGAAATCGAAGTAGACTACAGCGGCCGCCCCATCGATATCGGATTCAACTCCCGCTATCTTATGGAAGTCGCTCAACAAATCGAAACCGACGAAGCACAAATTGCACTGTCAGACGGCAATTCGCCCATCATCATTCGCCCCATGAATGATGACAGCTCGCTGTTTGTACTGATGCCGCTCAGAGTATAATAAAATTGCCCCAGGGTGCTTTGATCAGCATCCTGGGGTTATTGGTTGCACAAATGCGACCATCCCCGTCATCCAGAGCGCAGCTCGGTAAAGCCGAGTAAGCGAAGGATCCAGCACATGAGTGCCGCGCAAGCGGCTCCGTATAGATATAGTGCAGTCGCTGCGTGACGCTCATGTGCTGGATCCCACGCTTACTCCGCTCACGCGGAGCTGGATGACGGAAACGGCTACTGTTTTGTTGCCTCAGCAATATATCAACCACAAAACCCCCTTGACTTTCCATACAAAACACCTATCTAATATATATAGACCCTAACACAGTTAGAGTCACCACAACCGAAAGTGATGTAATGTCGATCTGCGACACAAAATTATTACAGACTATTTTTCTCGGTGGACTCCTCCTCCTCCGCTAAGGCGGAGCATACTCGACTTTTCCCATTATTGTACCCAAACACCCGCAGCGAACTTAAGTTCTCTGGAGCTTTACTTATGAAATTTCGAAGAGGAGAGACGTATGACTATTTCACGAAGAATTGCATGGACCATGTGGATGACGGCATCCATATTCTATGCGTACCAATATGTATTAAGGGTAATGCCCAACATCATGCTGGAAGATATTATGAGTCAATTCCAGATGGACGCAGCCCTGTTTGGCCAGTATTCAGGAGTATATTACATAGGCTATGCCTTAATGCATATACCCATCGGCATTGCCCTGGATCGTTTTGGACCACGCATCATTATGACTGCCTGCATCTTGTTAACGGTCGTCGGCATGCTACCCGTGCTGGTTTCTGACCATTGGGCCTTCCCCATCATCGGCCGCCTGTTCATGGGAATAGGTTCATCGGCGGCCATATTGGGATCATTCAAAATCATAAGAATCGCTTTCCATGAAAAGCAATTCACACGCATGCTGAGCATTTCCGTATCCATTGGCTTGCTAGGCGCCATTTATGGTGGCGGACCCGTAGGACAAATGTGCGATGCCTTAGGGTACAAAACGGTGATCCAAATCTTTGCCACCGTTGGTTTAATACTAGCTGCCATTACTTATTTCATCGTGCCAAAAATAATTGTTCAAAACAGACGACCCATCTTTGTGGACTTGAAGACAGTTCTGACAAATCCAAGAGTAATCGCCATATGCTTGAGCGCCGGATTCTTTGTCGGACCCTTGGAAGGTTTCGCAGATGTTTGGGCCACTGAATTCTTGAAGCAAGTCTATGGCTATGATGGAATTGTGGCGGGATACATGCCGTCCTTGATCTTTGCTGGCATGTGTTTTGGCGCACCTTTGCTAAGCTTTATAGCTGAAAAATCAGGCAGCTACCTGGGCGCCATCATCGGAGCAGCTACGATTATGCTGGTCACCTTTGTTGCTCTACTGAACGGCTGGCTGACCATCAACAGCATGACCATCGGGTTTTTGATCGTAGGCGTTTGTTGTGCGTATCAAGTCATCGCCATATATAAGGCATCCACCTATGTGCCAGAAAATGTAGCAGGCCTTACCACAGCCATCGCCAACATGATCATCATGGTCTTTGGTTATGCCTTACACACCACCATGGGGCTTGTGATAGATATTTACGGCGGCGCACATGCAACACAAGCCTTTGTTTACGGGGTGAGCGTCATACCGGTTGCCTTAGGCATTGGACTATGTGGCTTTCTCTTTTTAGCCTTTACGGAGAAAAACGTTTTAGTTCAATCGAAACATGCATATACTTTGTAACAATGAGGGATAAAATGAACCAACCATTAGCGAAAAGTGCGCAAAGCGTACAGGATGCCTTAGCCAACCAAGGACTTGAATGCCAGGTCATTGTGCTGTCCGAAAGCACCCGCACAGCCAACGAGGCCGCCGCAAGCATCGGTTGCCTTGAGGCTCAAATCGTCAAGTCTTTGATATTTAAGACCAAGCACAGCCTCCAGCCAGTTCTCATTCTGGCTTCAGGTCCAAACCGGGTCTGTGAAAAAATAATCGAAGAACACTTGGGTGAGAAGATAGAAAAAGCCGACGCAACTTTTACCCGTGAGGTAACAGGTTTTGCCATTGGCGGCATTCCACCCATGGGACATAGGCAAAAGATAGACAACATCTTCATCGATGAATACCTATTAACCCATGACACCATCTGGGCTGCCGCAGGCACACCCAATGCGGTTTTCAAACTTGCTAGCCAAGACCTCGTCGTCTTGACCGCCGGAAAAATCATCTCAATTAAGGAAGGAAAATAATCATGTCATTTACCAATAAATTAGTCGCCGTCATCAACCAAGACATCCCCACAGGCATTGCCATGAATGCTCTGGCTCACATGACCGTCGGCATGGCTACCGAGCTGGATTACGATATGTTAAAGCTGGATGACTATGAGGATCGAGACGGAAACATATATCCCAACATCTCGCAGATGCCCTTTATCATACTAAAAGGTACATCCGATGAGATCAAAGAAGCCGTCATGTCCGCCAAAGTTGAATACATTAAGCACGGTGTTTTCGTAAATACCATGACCGGAGGCACCTTTGAAGAGCAGCTGGAAAACACAGCCAAAACGGCCCAGGATGACCTGGTGTTTTATGGCGTCGTGATGTATGGGCTCTTGGATAAGGTAAACCCTATCACTAAGAAGTTTTCACTTTACAGATAATCGTTCCCAAAGCGTGCCATGTTTTTTACATGGCACGATTACCTTCATTTCGCTCTACAACATTTCTTCTTTGCCAAATGAGAAAAATATATTACCATAATGCTTATGAACAATTTCATTTATAGCACAACTACCGTTTTCACAACCACCGCTGGTGCAGCGGTCATATCATCTCGTCCTCATCATATAGTCTAAAATAAATCGGGAAGAACACCGGAAAGATGGCTTTGCTTCCCTAACTAGAGAAACACACATGTTTAAGAAAATATCATTGGGGCTACCGCTCCGTTTACTGCTGATCATCGGCTTTGCTTTACTGGCTGGCGATTGGATTCCGCTTGAGGTCAAGAGCTGGGCTTACGCCATTAGCATGACCTTGAAGGATTTGCTGATGTTTGTGATGCCGTTCATCATTTTTGCTTATATCTTTTCGTGCTTGGTGTCATTTAAGGATGGCACCGTGAGATTTTTGACTAGCCTTCTGGGCTCAGTATGTTTGTCTAATTTTATTTGCACGCTGATTGCCTTTAGCTTGTGTTATTACACATTACCTTTATTGGGCCACCTTCCCGAGCATACCACTTTAGGTCACGTGTTAGATCCAGCATGGACGTTTTATGTACCCAAGCTGCTAACCAATGACATCGCTTTGTTTGGCGGCATCGCATCGGCCATTGCTGTTTCCTTCTTAACACCACAAAGCGGTGTTCGGTTGGGCGAGCAGATGAAAACCGCTGCCAGTTGGATCCTGAATCGGTTGTTCATCCCCCTACTCCCGCTGTTTGTGTTGGGGTTCGTGCTGAAGATTGAGCACGAGGGGCGTTTACTGTCAGCACTGATAACTTACGGGCCGGTTGTGTTATTGTTTGCTTCTTGTCAGATCGTGTACTTGGCATTTTTGTTCGGTGTGAATGCGAACTTTAAGTTGGGGGCTTGGGTTAAGTCCATTGCCAACGCCATGCCAGCTGGGCTGACAGGATTTAGCACCATGTCTAGCCTAGCAGCTATGCCCTTGACGTTGAAAGGCGCACAGGCCAACAGCGACAACAATCCCATCGTAGACGTGGTCGTTCCAGCAACCGTGAACGTGCATTTGGTAGGCGATTCCATCGCCATCCCCACCATGGCTCTGGCAATCCTATCCAGTTATGGCTTGGGAGTACCTGAGGTTTCTGTCTACTTGATCTTTGCATTCTATTTCGTAATGAACAAGTTTGCCGTAGCAGCTGTTCCCGGCGGTGGGATTCTTGTGATGATGCCGGTGCTGCAGCAATACCTGGGCTTTACGGATGAAATGTTATCGTTGATTATGATGCTATACATCCTATTTGACGCCCTGATCACCACAGCCAATGTGATGGGCAATAGTGTATTTGCCATATTATTCGCAAAGGCATACAAGACAATGAGTCCTGCAAAAAGGCTTTTGAGCGAGGAGATATAATTACGTCTTAGCCCCGATCCATTCTTTCCAAGTTTTGATACCAAAACCATCGGGGCTTTTGACATAATTATAGAAGTTAATGATGAACTGCTTACGATCCTCGAGCATTTCTTTGGTGTAGCGGCCATTGGGCCAGACGGTTGTGTCAAAGAGGTTTTCGGAACCCAACAATTGATGCCTGGCGATGATGTCCTCTAGGGAAACGTTTTCGCCGTTTTTCAGAATATCGTACATAACCATGGCAACAGTGGTTCTACCTCTGCCAGCGGAGCAATGGAAATGTATCCATACAGGATTGGGTAGCGCGTCTACTGTTTGGATAAAGTTATCCACCTGATCATCGGTGAGAATGGTTTTCCGTATTTGATCCACAAGCACATATTTGAAGCCCAGATCATTGACCATTTCTTCTTCAGTTTGCGCATCCTTTTGATCATGGGAGAGCTTGCCTGTGTAGGCGAACCTATGGATCAAGCCTCGAATGTTTATTTTCTTGGGCTCAAGCCCCACTTGTGTGGACTTTTTATACCCGAACCAGCTCTCTGGCAGACCGTTAATGTAGTAATGCTTATCGCCAAATAAATCAAAGACGTATACAGGCATATCCACATTCGATAAGGCAAAACCAAGCCCATCCTTAGTAGGTCGCGCACTGCCCGAAATATAAAGGGTGTCCAAGCCTTGCTTGGAGGGCTCGTAAGGCATAACACCACGAGCGAATTCATTGTCAGAACGACGGAATTTGGCAAGCTCATAGGTCTGGGTATGCTCATGGTGAATGGCAAAAATAATAAACCCAAGCGATAAACCAGCCGCATATTTCAGGATTATTCGTACGTTCATAAAAGTCTCATAATTTTCATTCAATAAATAGCATGCAACATCTTTTGAGCGAACTCAAGTTTGTATTCATATATCAGTATTCATATTAGGGCAAGAAAAACCCCCGGTCATTCCCGCCTTGAGCCGGGGCCCAGCGGAAAAAGTGGAGCGGAGCAACTTCAATATGTACTATACGGAGCTGCTTCGCTGCACATTGTTGTGCTGGACCCCGGCTCAAGGCCGGGCAGAAACGGGGGTGATGCAGTATAAGTTAATTACCAGGAAATAAACTAGATACGAAAAAACCCCGCCTGTCACCAAGCGGGGCCTTCCTTATATTAACGTAAAGCAGATACCTTAGTAAGGCATGCCTCCACCCATACCGCCGCCCATGGCGGCTGCAGCTGCGGATGAGTCTTTGTCATCAGGCTTTTCAGCAATGAGAGCTTCTGTGGTGATCAAGAGACCAGAAACAGAGGCTGCGTCTTGCAGAGCTGTGCGAACCACTTTGGTTGGGTCGATAATACCTGACTTGAACATGTCACAGTATTCGCCGCGTTGAGCGTCAAAGCCTAGATTTACATCTGAGCTTTCCATCAACTTACCGCAAATCACTGCGCTGTCTTCGCCAGCGTTACTGAGGATCTGACGGATCGGAGCCTGTAGAGCACGACGAACGATGTCGATACCAACGCGTTGGTCGTCATTGTCCACCTTAAGCTTGTCAAGGCAACGGCTGGCATAAAGCAATGCAGCACCACCACCAATAACAACGCCTTCTTCAACCGCAGCGCGAGTTGCGTTTAACGCATCTTCTACGCGGTCTTTGCGCTCTTTCACTTCAACTTCAGTTGCGCCACCCACATGGAGAACAGCCACACCACCGGAAAGCTTAGCAAGGCGTTCTTGCAGCTTTTCACGATCGTAGTCGGATGTGCTCTCTTCGGATTGTGCGCGGATTTGGTTGCAACGAGCTTCGATGTCCTTAGCCTCGCCTGCACCGCTAACGATGGTTGTGCTTTCCTTGTTGATCACAACTTTCTTGGCTGTGCCAAGCATGCTGATTTCCACATTTTCCAGCTTCAAACCGATGTCATCGGAAATCACTTGGCCTCTTGTGAGCACTGCAATGTCTTCCATCATCGCCTTACGACGATCACCAAAGCCAGGAGCCTTAACAGCTGCCACTTTCAAACCGCCGCGGAGCTTGTTCACAACCAAAGTGGCAAGGGCTTCGCCTTCCACATCTTCAGCAATGATCAACAACGGACGACCTGATTGCGCCACAGTCTCAAGAACAGGAAGCATGGCTTGCAAACCAGCCAATTTCTTTTCGTGCAAAAGGATGTATGGGTTCTCTAATTCGCAAACCATCTTTTCAGAATTGGTTACGAAGTAAGGAGACACATAACCACGGTCGAACTGCATACCCTCAACAACTTCAAGTTCAGTGTCCAGAGACTTTGCTTCTTCAACAGTGATCACACCTTCTTTACCAACTTTTTCCATGGCTTCAGCAATCATCTTACCGATGGAAGCTTCGCCGTTAGATGAAATTGTACCCACCTGGGCAATTTCTTCAGTGGTCGTTACAGTCTTTGAACGTGAGCGAAGCTCAGCTGTTACAGTCGTAACGGCTAGATCAATACCACGTTTCAAATCCATTGGGTTCATGCCAGCTGCAACAGCTTTTGAACCTTCACGAACGATTGATTGTGCAAGAACGGTCGCTGTAGTTGTTCCGTCACCAGCAATATCATTGGTCTTGCTTGCAACTTCGCGAACCAGCTGTGCGCCCAAATTCTCGAACTTATCTTCTAGCTCGATTTCCTTCGCTACAGTAACACCGTCTTTGGTTACGCGTGGCGCACCAAAGCCGCGTGAAAACACAACGTTACGGCCTTTTGGACCCAACGTTACTTTAACTGCGTCTGCGAGGATGTCGACACCGCGTAGCATACGCGTACGGGCATCGGTTGAAAAACGTACTTCTTTTGCCATGTTTTATCTCCTAAGGTTGTTTGATTAATTAAGCGGCTTTGCCTGAAACAATACCAAGAATGTCGGATTCTTTCAGAATCAGGAATTCTTCGCCGTCTAACTTGACTTCGGTGCCGGACCACTTCGCGAATAAAACGCGGTCGCCAGACTTGACTTCCATCGGGATGTGCTTGCCGGACTCGTCACGGGCACCTGTGCCAACAGCAACAATTTCAGCCTCTACAGGCTTTTCTTTTGCTGAATCAGGAATGATGATACCCCCAGGGGTTTTGGTTTCTTGCTCTACGCGGCGAGCAAGTACACGGTCGTATAATGGTCGAAAGTTCATGATGTTTACTCCATCTCTATCAGTTTTAGACTAAAGACGTTGCTGGCACGGACCTGACTTCAGCATCCACTACCAACAGGTAAGTTTTTTATACAACCAAATCGGGGGTTTCGTCAAGAAAAATTAAGTGTTTTTAAGGCTATTTTTTGAAGCCCTTTACTCTGGGCGGTCAATAAATTATACATGAGCAGATGAATCGAATTTTAGGACACACAATGAAATCACTTTACAGGGCAGCCCCCTTGCTAAGCCTTTTGGTTTTAACAAGTTGCACACCTAATATCCAATCAACTGAGCTAAAGACCGATGACCAATCACTGGCTAGCAAGGCTATCGTTCTGACAAAAGTCTATGCACCAAACCATAATCTTATTGCTTTGACAGATGCCTTTCAGGTGGAAAATTATTGGGAAAAGCTAGATAACGATTCTAAACCTGAAAACCGCATACGCTATGATTTTTCCGAAAGCATCTGGACAAGAGGCTTTGGCTCACCGACCGTATCGGCCCATATGGTCGAGCCTGGCACTTATGTGCTGAAGGATATGCGTTTTCAAACAGGGAATGTAAATTACTCCATCAGAATGGATCCCATGAGCCCTACCACCTTTAAGGTGGCTGCCGGAGAAGTTGTTTACATCGGTGACCTCAAGGTCAACGTGGGCTGGACCGATGCGACATTAGAGCTGGAAGACAAGTACGATGAGGCCGTCAAGACGTTCAAAACAGAGATGCCCAATCTAAACAAGCTCGTGGAAAAACGTTTAATGCAGAGCGTGGATCTGGGGCATGATATTAAAATGCTGAAGCAGCTGAAAGAAGAACTGGATAAAGCAAGCGTGGAGAAGAAATAGCGACCTACTTCCCCTCTCCCCTTGTGGGAGAGGTCCGGAGCGAAGCGCAGGGGTGAGGGAACTTACAAGCCGCTACCGGCCGCGACAGGCCACCTCATCCATTAATGTCGAGGCTCATCTTCACATATCGTACCACTAGAATAGACGGGTATATGATAAGGCCTATCAACAACGAATTCCTCATTAGTCTGGGCATCAAATAGCTTCTCCGTCCTGACAGCACTAGTTGTGTCCTCTCTTGCTACGTTTGAATCCTGACTATATTTTATGCGGATCCTTGACATCAGCTGCAATGTTTTGAGAAAGAGAAAAAAAGGCGCATCAGGATTCATACTAGGTTGAATTTGAAGAACTTTAATTTTGCTATAATATTGATAATCCTTCGTCCTCATGCGTTCCAGTTTATCTCGATGCCTCTGTTGATTTTGGTTGAACTGGCGATTGACTTTGTGCGATTGAGCCATGCATTTGTTTTTCTGACTAGCATGCGCAGAAAGATCTAGAAAACTTAATGAACCAACAAGCGCCATTATAATGAAAAGTGCCTTCTTGACTTTATTCATTTGCCCATCTCAAGCATCACGTACCTACTTGCAAGTTTAGCTGGCAACTATAAGAAGTCAATCTGTTTTGGCTAATGCCTTGAAACGTTGCAGTCTATCAATGCAACACATACAGCACAACATCCGAAACCAGAACTATCTTTTTCGCAGTACGCAACTACTCTATATTCGTATAAGAAGGTGGTACCGAGCAAGCTGCGCCCCATCCGCAGTCTAGAGGTTTTTTCAATTGGTTTTCTTCGGATATCCTTTTCGCATTCTCCACACTAAGCTCTTGAAGACCCTGATTAATCGAACCGTAGGATGGAGCACTAAACTTAGGAGCAATTGGTAATTGCTCAGAAGAATCACTCGCAAAAGTAACACCATTCAAAGTTATCAACGTTACAAAAGCGACAGTTAGTTGTATTTTTTTCATTGTCGTCCTCCCAGTTTTCGTTCCCAGGCTTGCCAATCGCGTATGCCGAAATCTGGCTCGAACTCACGCAACTCGCGAGCCGCTTTCTCGCAGATCTCAGGCGATGGAATCACCAGCGGTTGATTTGCAGCTAAAATTTTCACTTGCACCCGACAGGCTTTTTCTAAAAAGTACGCATATAAAAAAGCTTCATGCAAACTGGCGCCACAAGTTAACGTACCATGATTGCGAAGCATCAAAGCCTTATGGTCACCCAGATCAGCTGCCACTTGATCCCCTTGCCCATGAAAATTGAGCGCCAAAGATCCGTATTCATGATAACTGATGCGGTTGTAAAAGTGTATCGCAAACTGACTGATGGGAAGCAAACCTTCTTTCATGACCGACACAGCGACGCCATCTTCTGTGTGCAAATGGAATATGGCATTAATATCCGGCCGTGCCTTATAGATAGACCCATGGATCACATAGCCCGTATGGTTAACCGCATGATCCTTGCGATCCAAGACCTCTCCCTCAAACGACAATTCAATTAAAGATTCAGGCGTTACTTCTTCGAAAAACAGTCCGAATGGTTGAATGAGAAAAGAAGAAGTACCCGGAATGCGTACGGAAAGATGCGTGTACGTTAAATCGTCCCAACCCAGATGAGCAAAAATGCCATAGGCCAATGCGAGATCATTTCGCAGCTTACCCATGGCATTGTTGAGGGTTGATACAGTTGCTGTCATGTGAGCTTGGCTATACCTGCCTCGAGCTTGTCGCATGCCTTATGGATTTCATCCATGGAAGTGGCATAAGACACTCGTACATAAGGTGACATTCCGAAGACGGAGCCCGGCGTAACAGCCACCTGGCAATCATCCAACATGAAAGCCGCCACGTCCATGTCAGTATTCAACGTCTTACCTGCAGTGGTTGTACGCCCAAGCAATCCTTCGCAACGGATGAAGATATAGAAAGCACCAGGAGGTGTTTCGCATGACAAACCTGAAATAGCATTAATGCGAGCCACAAAGGTATCGCGGCGTTCCACGTATTGCTTCTTCCAATCAGCCAAGAAAGGATGCGGGCTTGTCAAAGCAGCCAAAGCCGCATACTGAGCTATGCCACAAGGATTGGACGTACTTTGAGATTGAATAGTCTTCATAGCCTTAATCAGCGGCGCTGGCCCTGCCCCATAACCCAAACGCCATCCCGTCATGGCGTAAGCCTTGGATGCACCGTTGACCGTAAGTGTTCTGTCATAAAGATCAGGACAAATCTGAGCAATAGTATGAAACTTCTGGTCCCCATAAATCAGGTATTCATAGATGTCATCGGTCATAATATGAACGTTCGGAAAATCCCTCAAAACAGCCCCGAACGCCAGCAGCTCTTCTTTAGTATAAACCACACCGCATGGATTGTTTGGAGAGTTAAGGATAAGCCATTTAGTTTTGTCCGTTAATGCCTCACGCAATTGCTCAGGCGTGAACTTAAACGTTTTAGTATCATAACAAGGAATGAACACAGGCGTTCCGCCTGCAAGCTTCACCATATCCGGATAAGAAACCCAGTATGGCGCAGGGATAACAACTTCATCCCCTGTATTAATGGTCGCCATCAAGGCACTGTACAACACCATCTTGGCCCCGGTGGAAACAATAATCTGATCAGTTGTGTAAGTCAGACCGTTGTCATTCCTATATTTTTCGGCAATGGCTGTTTTAAGCTCAGGAATTCCGTCCACAGCTGTATACTTGTGCTTGCCCGACTGAATTGCCTTAATAGCCGCATCACAAATATAAGGCGGCGTTAGAAAATCCGGTTCACCCGCACCAAGATTGACCACATCATGGCCAGCAGCCTTTAATTCCTTAGCCTTTTGGTCAATAGCTAAAGTGGGAGAAGGTTTAACGCTGGCAACACGGTCACTTAAAAAACTCATCTGAAACTCCATATTTCTAATGGAATGTATCAAAATTAACTGATCATAAAAAGGAAATTATTGATCTCATTAGTTTCAATTACACTTGATAGCCCCACTTAAGCACAGCTAAGAAATAAAATTGCCATATTTTAGCTTTTTATTAACAAATGCATGGTAACATTAAATTACAATGAAAAATCAATAATTGATGCTTTTATATTGGGGAATGAAATAATGTTGAGATTATTTTTAAAACTGTCATCGGCAGCTCTACTCACAATTCTTCTGACCCATCCTGCTTATTCTGCCCACATAGAATCTAGGTTCCAAGGACTGAATGAGATAGCTCAACCAACCATGGCTCTCAAGCTAATTGAAGTATCTACATCGTCGGCAGATCAAACAACAGTGGAAATAACCAATCAGCAAGAGGAAAAGAAAACATTCTGGACAAGAATTAAGGAAGGCATGTCTGTTTTTACTGGCAAGCTCCATAGTATATTTATTGCCCCCATTAGCAATCTGTTTCAAGCGCAAGATACTGAGCACCAGGCGTCAGGCGTAGTAAAAACAGAGTCAGAAACGAAGACGGTAACGACTCCAGAGCTTGAAGTTGATTCAGCGCCACCCCTCATCACACGTCCATCCAAGGAAGAAAGCGTAGGTCCTTCTAAAGAAGAAAGCAAAACAACAATTGTAACCATCATAACTGCAACGCCGAGCGAGAAGGAATTGGGAAGTAGCAATGTTACGACTCCACCTCCCATCTCGAATCCTGCCAGCCCGTCCATAAGCATGAATCGAAGCCCACAGATTGCTCAGAAAAAGTTTCCCCCCGCTCCGTTACTTCCAAGGACAGATTCTATGGCAACAGTCGCCCCTAACAATCCTGCCGCGAGTGCCAATGTTAATGTTACTCCGCCAGCAGCGACTGCACCTGCACCTACACCAATCACGGCAGCCCCTGTGAACGCACCCAACACGCGCATACCGACTCCACCTAGCGCCAGCGCAGCTGCTCCTGTAACGCCGCCTGCCACTAAAACCACAACCACAACAAGTACCCCTTCACCTGTTGCAACTCCGGCACCTACTACTCCTAGCGCCAGCGCAGCTGCTCCTGCAACACCGCCTGCCACTAAAACCACAACCACAACAAGCACTCCTTCACCTGTTGCAACACCGGCACCTGCTACTCCTAGCGCCAGCGCAGCTGCTCCTGCTACCGTGACAACCAGTTCAAGCGCAGCTCCTTCAACACCTACAACTAATGCTACGACTACTAATAGCACCTCGACGCCTGCTTCAAGTACCACCTCGCAGTCAACTAGCACATCCTCAGCACCGACTATTGCGTCCTCAGCCACCTCTTCAACTGCACCAAGCAGCGTAGGTGCAGCACCACCTGCTCCTGCGACGGAAGGTGACGCAATGAAGCCAATTGCTGGGGTGACGGACACCCAAGGCAGTGGCGTACCCGTAAATCCTGCAAACGCAGCCACCGCGACACCCGCAAATGCACCGGTTGGTACGGCTACTCCTCCTACAGCATCAACCTCAACTCCAACGCCACCACCCCCAGCAGCTTTAGGAGCCGGGGGTACCGCAGCACCACCTGCCACAGCAACGGCCACAGGTGATCCAGCAGCAACGCCACCTCAAAGCGTGACACCCTAATCGTCATAGGTGAAGCAAAATAAAGCTAGATTTAATTTATAGTTTTACATTTGTTAACTTACCATTAACCATATGATGCCATAATGACAATAGATGAATAATTTAATTAGGATAAATGTCATGAATAAATCTTTTTTACTCGCCATCGCTTTATCAGTGTCATTGGGATCATATACGGCACAAGCCCGGGAAACAGACGTGGTGGAGCCTCAGGATCTGACAGCTCAACCCAAGCAAAATGGTCAATTAGCATCGGCTCAAACACCATATGAAACTGAGTTTAGCATAAAAATAAAAGGCAAAACTAAAACGGGCGCACCCGATAGTGAACCAGTGGTTGCTGAACCAAGCAAGACCAATGCAACGCCTGCAGCGGAAAAACCTGAAGAAGAAATTGCAAAAGCTCCGGCACCAGCTAAAGAACCAACTTTCGTTGAAAGTGTAGTCAACGTGGGCAGCCAAGCCGTCGCAGCCATGCCCCCAGTACAAGAGATCGTTGATGGATATAAAGGCGTCTACAAAACAGCCAACGAAGCAGCCATTGCTGAAGTAGAAGAGTACATTAAAGCCAATGGCAAAGCCCCAAGCACATTTAGGCAGTTTTGGATAGGCTTCAAGCATGGATTCATTGGATCATTCGTGTACACGGCAAAAACAATTGGCCTACCAATTGTAAAAGCAGTATTTGGCGTAGGCGGAAAATAATTAATACTAAAGGGCTTGGATCATCCAAGCCCTTATTCAAACCTCACAACTTCCGTTGCTTTTTTTAGAATAGCCTTAGGGATTTCTATACCCAATGCTTTGGCAGACGTCGTATTTATATAGAGCTCACTTGCTTCTGGCCCGGCAACTGGTATGTTCCCAGGCTTTTCACCAGCAAGAATTCTTGTCACTATCCTGCCAGCCAACATTCCCTCTTGATAGTGGGTAAAACCAATTGTGGCAAGCGCACCTTGCCGCACACCCTCAGGATCGCTGGCAAAAACGGGTATCTTTTTCCCCTGATCGTTCTTTAAACAGAGATTTACAATACTAGGCAAGGCTGCGGCAATAACATTATCCAGAGGAGCATAAACCGCATCCACTTGTGGGATAAGACTCTGCACCGCAGGAAGAACCTTCGTGGAATTATCAACCACTTTAGCGATGATCTGGATATTATAATTGGCTGCCATGGCTTTTATTTGTTTCACTTGAAAAACGGAATTGGCCTCGCCCGCATTATAAACAACGCCTAAACGTATGGTCTTCTTCCCCATGGTTTGTTGGATCAAAGACATTTGGTCCCTAAGGGGAGGCAAATCGGTTGTACCCGTTATATATTCCCCTGGTGTCTCAAAACTATTGATCAAACTGGCACCTAAGGGATCCGTCACCGCTGAAAACACGATAGGTATAGTCTTATCCTTACCCGCCGTAACCATGGACTGTGCCGAAGGCGTCGTAATAGCCAAAACCAAGTCTGGGGCACCTGCCATAAATTTAGTCGCTATCTGATTGGCAGTTGCAATATTACCGTAGGCATTTTCATAAACAATCCTGAGGTTATCTCCCTCACGAAACCCTTGCTTTTCCAGCTGATGCTTAAAGCCTTCTCGCACCGCATCTAACGCCGGATGGGCTGTGACTTGCGTTATGGCTATGGTGACATTTCGAGCATGCAGCGGCAACGAAAAACTCATGCAGATAAAGCCTAGTAAAAGCCCTCTTGATATCTTCATTTTTTTGCCCCTGTTTTTATAATTTTGTTATATACATTTTGAAATAAATTTGCTATAAATGCAACCCCTCATATTATTAATGACACAAATGGTCAAAATATCCTGTATTTAATGACATTTAGACATAGGGCATTATGAGATAGAGCATCAGAGTTGGGATAAAGCAGACCGACCATGGCGAAAGGGGAGACTCCCCAATGCCATAGCCCTTTTAATATAAGAAGATTTTAAACTTCAGCAAGCCTTATTTTGCCTGACCATTCAGTTCACTAGCAACTGGTAACTTTATATTTAACCTGTCTGCTGCCTTTTGGTTAACACTAACAGTTCGTTTCTGGGCGAACTCTACCGGCATTTCAGCCACTGGATCACCTTTCAGCACACGTAAAAGCATTTTGCCTGCTTGCCGACCCAGCTCATATTGCTTTGGCCCCATGGCTGCCAGCGCACCACTCTGTTCGACCAGATCCGTGTCACTCACATATACTGGCTTTCCAGCTGACTCAGCAATTTGCACGATAGACCCAAAGGCAGCCAGGGCGATGTTATCGTTATTAACAAAATAAGCATCAACCTTGTCCCGAAGTTTATTAGCCGCAGAACTCACCTCTGAAGTTTTAGTAGCTGGTGCAAAAACCAGCTCTAAACCTACGAGCAATGCCGCCTTCTTCATTTCCTCGTTCAGGGCAATAGCGTTTGCTTCACCAGGACTATATATAATGCCCAAGCGTTTTAATTGCGGCTGGATTTTCATGAACATTTCGAACTGTGGTTGCGATGGCGTCAGATTGGAAACACCAGAAGCATTCACTCCGGGCTTTTCGAGGGATTCAACAATTTTTGAACCCACAGGATCTGTAACAGACGCAAAGATTACGGGAATCTTTTGCCCCTTGGTTGCCGCCATGGCTGATTGAGTCACCATAGTACCTAGTGTCACAATGGCACCCACTTTATTACCTACCGCTTTTTGAGCAATTTGCGATGCAAGAGCTACATTACCTTGCGCACTTTCGTAAACCCAGATGAAGTCCTTATCTGGCACAAGACCTTGCTCTATAAGCTCGTCATAAATACCTTTACGTGACGCATCCAACGCCGGGTGCTGGATAACCTGCATGACTTGTATTTTAAATGGTTTTTGAGATTCTGATTGGGAAGTGTTAGTTAGAAATGGGAGGGATAGAAATAGGGATGTGATAATTAAGCTAAGTTTTTTGAATATAAAGTCTTTCATAATTTATTTCTCCAGTTCGTTTAGTCATGTATACATTTGGCTTCGTTTTAAATATTTTTGTATGATGTCGATGCATGGTATATTTCCTTGTTTTGTTAAATTTGTCTTATAGACACCATAATTATCCCATTGAAAAAAAAGAAATGCAATGATAAAAATAGAAGATGCATAATTTATCACGACGAGGACTGATGTTGGTACTGTCTTCCCCTTCGGGGGCAGGCAAAACCACTGTGTCTAGAGCTCTTCTTAAAACGGAACCGGAACTGGCTCTTTCAGTCTCATGGACAACCAGACCACCGCGCCCTAGTGAAGTTGATGGCGACCACTATCATTTTGTGGACCACGATCAATTCCACGATGAGGTGGTTGCGGGTAATTTCCTAGAATACGCGAAAGTCTTCGGACATTATTATGGCACACCGCGCGCACCTGCCGAGGCTACACTCATGCAAGGACGTGACATCCTATTTGATATAGACTGGCAAGGAACTCAACAGCTGGCGCAAACTGCCAGATCAGATTTAGTCTCCGTATTTATACTGCCACCCTCATGGGCAGAACTGGAAAGAAGACTTCACGAACGAGCTCAAGACACACCAGAAATAGTACAATACCGCATGTCACGGGCGCACGAAGAAATCAGCCATTGGGCGGAATATGACTATATTCTCATTAATGATGGCTTTGAACAAACGGTCTCGGATGTTAAAAAAATCCTACACGCCGAGCGCCTCAATCGAAAACGTCAATTGGGCCTGCATGAGTTTGTTAAGGGACTCAACTTAGAGGAGTAGCACCCCTTTGTCATTCCCGCGAAGGCGGGGATCCAGCGTAAAAAGTATCGTGAAACGATTCGATATAGTTTATACAGCCCACATTTTCGTTTTATTCCACAGCTCATACATATCTCCTATAACCTACAGTTAATTTATAGGGGATCATATGTTTACATTTCACAGTTGGCCAAAACGCAAAAGCCGGCCGAAATCAAAAACCGGCCGACCGAAGAATCAATATAAATTGAACCAAACTCACCCTAGACTAGATTTAGAATTAGACGGACTCTACACTAATGGCCATATTAATGAACAGGAATATAAAACAGCCCTCTGGTATCAAAAGGCTTATCATCTATATCTTTCAGTAATCAAGGCGCCATGCGTGAAAACAACAACTTATGACCTAGCGACCATAAGAGGCGATATATGGCCCTCACATTATTCAAGACAAATCGAACGCAATTGGAAGAGTGCTAAAAAAATATTGCTAAGTCACGATCCCCATACTCAACGCGTTGTTAATCAAGTGATCTGCTTAAATCAACCATGTAACAACGTGAATAAGCTAAAAAATTTCTTGTTCACCTTATATAACGCAAAATAATTGCATCATTAGAATAATTTCGCTAAGTTCACTCCATGACCGATCAAAAACAAATACCAAAAGAAATGGACAAAAAGAAGCGTGAGATGCTGGCCAAAGCATTACGTGAAAACTTACTACGCCGCAAAGCCTGGCAAAGGGCACAGGAAGCCAAAAAAGAAGAAAAGAAATAGCCAAATAAAAAAAGGGCCACCCCTTTTCAGAAGCGACCCTTCTTATTTCTTCAGATAATATGTAAATTAACTAGCAGGAGCTGCGGCAGGGGCATCAGCACCACCAAATACTTCCTTAGCAAGATCTTCACCAGCTTGCTTACCAGCAGCAGTTGCTTGCTTGTCCAGATCCATACCGTTAATCTTATCAACCAACGTATTTATTTTTTCGGCACGCTCTTTGATTTCCTTGGCATGCTCATTGTATTTAACCAAGAGAGTAGCATTGTTACCCTGACAAGCAGCAAGGCCTTCGCCTTCCCTGCCTTCTTTTTTCATTTTATCTGTCTTATACTCTTCATAAGTAGCAAACTCGCCATATCCTTCAGCCCTATCGGACTTAGCTAGATTTTTTTCTAATTCCTGAACAAAAGCTTGATCATCTTTGAAAGCATCTGGAGTGGCTGCCATCGCTTCTTTAAGCTGACCAATTCTCTCGCCAATGACTTTTTGCGAATCACCAGTATCTTTTATGTAAGCAGCAATTAAGTCGCTCACCTTAGTCTCACACGCTGCCACATCCGTATCAGCTTTAGCATCCAATGCAGCAAGCCCTTCTTCGTTAAGAATAGATACCCCTTCGCCCTCTACAACAGCTTCTTCTTGAGCCAAAGAAGCACAAGAGCCAGAAACCATAAGAATAAACGCCAATGGCAAGTAATTTTTCATTTTTACCTCTTTACATAATGTCATATACAGTATTATATTAGCATATTTATTTCTTACAATAAATGACAATTTATGATTGTATACCTTAAAATTGACAACAGATAACCTATCATGTTGATTTACAATATTTATTTTTGTCATTATTTTCAATAGATGGTGTAAGAAATAGAGAACCAGCAGCCTCTTCCCAAAAAGCCTACAATCTGTTAAAAAGGTGTGTAGTGATAAGGAAATAACATGACACCCGTTTTACGATTCGCACCTAGCCCTACTGGCCGTTTGCATGTGGGCAATATTTGCATTGCTTTCAGGAACTGGCTTTATGCCCGCAAAAATCATGGCAAGTTCATCTTGCGTATGGATGATACGGATGCAGAACGCAGCACCCAAGAGTTTGCCTATGGCATCATTGAGGACCTGACATGGCTTGGCCTGGAATATGACGAGTTGTATCATCAATCGGACAGGTTTGAAGAATACAATACGGCCGTAGAGCAATTGAAAAAGTCGGGAAGATTGTACCCCTGTTATGAAACCCCCGAAGAACTGGCGTTCAAGCGAAAGCAACAACTAGCCCGTGGCCGCCCACCTATATACGATAGAGCAGCATTAAAGCTCACAGATCAAGAACGCGCCAAGCTTGAAGAAAACGGCCTTAAGCCTCACTGGCGGTTTAAGCTTGAAAGCCAACACATTGAGTGGATAGACTTGGTCCATGGCAAGGTTGAATTTGACGCGGACAAACTCAGCGACCCTGTATTGCTGCGCGAGGACGGTATGCCGTTGTACACACTATCATCAGTGGTTGACGATATCGAATTAGGCGTCACACACATCTTCAGAGGCGACGACCATATTGCCAACACAGCAGTACAAATCCAGCTAATCAATGCTTTGGGTGGTGATGCGTCCAAGTTCACCTTCTGTCACATGCCTCTACTAACTGACGCCACTGGCGGCGGCCTGTCAAAACGCACAGGAAGTCTCAGCATCCAAAATCTGCGTGAAGATGGCATTGAGCCTATGGCTATTTTGTGCCTGCTCTACGCCCTCGGAACATCCCAATCGCAAAAGCTGACCTTTGATATTAATGAGCTCGTTCAATCATTTGAAACAGCTCACATTAACCGCTCGTCACCCAAATTTTCATTTGATGAATTGGTTCAGGTGAATCAGAAATTACTGCACCATATGCCTTTCGCCTTAGCGCAAGCCCGCTTAAATGAGCTGGACTTGGATATGGATGAAACAACATGGGATCACCTGAAGGGCAACCTGAAGAAGTTCGACGACATCAAACACATTTGGATGATTTGCCACGGTCAGATTGAGCCTGTCATCGAGGAGCACGATTTTGTAAAGGACGCAGCAAACTTACTCCCCCATGCTCCTTGGGATGAAAACACCTGGAGCACATGGACCAGTGCCGTCAAAGAAAAAACCGGCCGTTCGGGCAAACAGCTTTTTATGCCACTCAGAGAAGCCCTCACGGGCGAATCTCATGGGCCAGAAATGAAACATTTGCTGCCACTGATTGGTTACGAAAAGGCCAAGGCGCGTTTGGAAGGAAAACACGGATGAAATTTCACAACTCGCTTACCCGTCAAAAAGAAGAGTTCACACCCATAGACCGCGATCATGTGCGCATGTATGTGTGCGGACCTACTGTTTATGATCGTGTTCACATCGGCAATGCTCGGCCCGCGGTGATCTTTGATACCCTATTTCGCCTACTGAAGCTGAAATATAGTTATGTGACCTACGTGAGGAACATTACGGATGTGGATGATAAGATCAATACTCGCGCTAAAGAAAGCGGCATATCCATTGACACACTGACCACAGAGACCACGGAATATTACCGTCAAGATATGGCAAACCTCAACGCCCTTCCCCCAACCTTTGAACCCAAGGCAACGCATCACATCCCTGAGATGATCGAAATGATTCAACAGCTGATCAAAAAAGGTCTAGCTTATGAAGCCGAGGGACACGTGCTGTTTTCTGTATCCAATGATCCCAAATACGGACATCTGTCAGGCCGCAATCGTGATGACATGATTGCCGGTGCTCGTGTGGAAGTGGCCCCTTACAAAAAAGACCCCGCCGATTTTGTCCTGTGGAAACCTTCCGAAGAGGGCATCCCAGGATGGGAAAGCCCATGGGGCTTTGGTCGCCCTGGTTGGCACATTGAATGCTCGGCTATGAGCTGCAAGTACTTGGGTGAAACCTTTGACATTCATGGCGGCGGACTTGACCTAATTTTCCCGCACCACGAAAACGAAATTGCCCAAACCACAGGCGTTTTTGGTGACAATACTTTTGCCAAGTACTGGCTGCACAATGGCATGATTACTGTAGATGGCGAAAAAATGTCTAAGTCCTTGGGCAATTTTATCACTGTTAGAGATGCACTAGACCTATATAACGGCGAGCTTATTCGTTACATTCTGCTTTCCACTCATTACCGTCAAGCTCTTGACTGGAATGAAAGCGCCGTCGAACAAGCCCGCGCTTGTCTCAACAAATTCTACACAGCCATGCGTGATGCACCGGCTCATCTGGAAGCCGTCATATCCGATGATGTGATTGCAGCCCTTGAGGACGATATCAATACACCGCTGGCATTCTCCAAGCTGTTTGAAATCTGCACCCAGATCAACAAAGCAAAGACGCCAGAACGCAAGATGGACTTACAGGCCATCCTAAAAGGCTCGGCTCAACTTATGGGCTTGTTGTATTTAACATCAGATGCATGGTTCAAAGGCACAGCCGGGGATGACGCAGGTGAAATTGAAGAGCTCATAGAAGCCCGCCTAGCAGCCCGCGCCGCCAAAGATTTTGCCAAAGCAGACCAACTGCGCGACGCATTAGTGGAAAAAGGATTAATTCTAGAAGACACCCCGCAAGGGACTCTCTGGCGCAGGAAGTAAACTTGAGTAAATTCATAAGCGTATCCAAAATTACTGAATCACAATCAATCCCGTGTCATCCCCGCGAAGGCGGGGATCCAGCACACTATGTGCCGCAAAGCGGCTCCGAATTTAATATGAGCCGCTTCGCAGCACTCTGTTTACGCTGGATCCCCGCCTTCGCGGGGATGACACGGGGGTATATGAAAGTCTTTAATTTTAAACCCACAAAAGTTTGCAACTAAATGTCCGACTCCCCTGCCCCAGTAATCATCCTTGTTCGCCCTCAAATTGGCGAAAACATTGGCATGTCCGCACGCGCCGCCTACAATGGTGGCTTAACGCAAATTCGTCTGGTGGAACCAAAAGAGCCTTGGCCCAACCCCAAGGCTGTCAAATCTGCGGCCGGTGCGCACGTGATTTTGGATGACGTGAAAGTCTATGGCAGCCTAGAAGAATCCCTCTCTGACCTACATTTCGTCCTAGCCACTTCCGCCCGCCCCCGCGACATGACTAAATACGTGTACAATGCGGAAAGTGCCATCAAAAAACTCCACGAGACCCTCGCACAAGGTCACAAAGTAGGCATCATGTTCGGTCCTGAAAGAGAAGGTCTCCATAACGATGACCTCAGCCGAGCCGATGGTCTCATTGAGATCCCCATGAATCCGGATTATACCTCACTTAATCTGGCGCAAGCTGTTCTCATTTTGGCCTACGAATGGATAAAACTCAAAAACCAAAAGCCGGACATCATCCTAACACAAGGCGATGCCCCATTTGCCACCAAACAAGAAATGATCGAGCTCTTTGACCATCTGGAACACGAACTTGACCGTTCCGGCTTCCTTCGCGTCCCTCACAAACGCGACATCATGATTCGCAATATCCGCAATATGTTTCAACGAGTTGGCTACACATCACAAGAAGTACGTACCCTTCGGGGCATCATCGCAAGCCTGGTGGATCCATATTTTAAGGATAGACAGGCAAATGAATAAATGATCTCATAGACAATATATAGGGTAGATTTTCCATATATTGGACTTACAAATCTAGATAAAAAAAGCCAAACAGGGGTGAAATACATGAACAGAAATCAGTTTCAGCTCGTTGTAGCATTAACCCTAACAGCATCAGCCCCCGCAATTGGTTCCCAAAACAATCTTCAAGAACTTAAAAGATCCTTAGAGAGTTTCAGCACGGCATCACCTAAAAAAGCTAAACCCGATTCTAACCAATTAGTAGACGATGAAGACAACATCGTCATTCATACTTTAGAAGATAGTCCCAGAACGAAAAAACGCGAAAGAACCGGCTCTAGAGAAAGCCTCGTAAATTCAAAGGATAAATTACCCTCACCACCAACGAAGCAATCAAAAACGGAAGCTGTATCCACACTAGTTTTGACTAAAAGTCAGCTCATAGAGCAGTTCCTACAGACTATTAAAGCGGATAAATTATGGTCTAAATCGGACATAAGATCGGTCAAGAAACTCTTGAATAATGCACCAGACACCCGCATTACCTTTATTCTTGAGACACTGACCGCATTAACCATAAAAGAAAAGCATGCAAACAATAAAAAGCAATCCGCCAAGGATCATAAAAGCATAATCCGAAAATTAACTCGCTTAAATGAAAATCTTCTAGAAGGTGTTAAAAACGTAACAAACGAATTTATCCTAGCCAATGAGGTTGGCGGCGTAACCAATTTTGTCGACATCCTAACTGTATTGATGGAAACCCCCGAGACAGATTTTCCCACAGCCATCCATGTCATGACCATTTTAGCCCCCAGCACTAGATTCGACCCATATGTACCCTACGAATCCATTATCGATATGTTGAGCAACCTGCAAAGTTATAAAGCAGAAACAGTTCTTAATAACTTCTTATTATTCACATCAGGAAGCTCGTGGAGGCACGATAAAGAGGATCTCATGGAGCTCCTCAGAGCTATTACAAGAATTAAAGATATTGATCGATTGAACGCCATATGTTTGATAGCCTCAAGCATCAATCATGATGGCTTTTCAGATGCCATAGGGCACTTTCTAGAAGTACTGGATAAACTAGACGGGAATAAACTCGCAATAATCCAAGAATATATAGATCTTATTCAACAAAGTCATGATGCTAAATCAGTTATTGCTGCAATCTATTTTATTCCCATTGAACAGTGTAACTATTTCATATATGAGGCAACGCGACCAGTCGTTGTAAATCCTATACAAAACCAAGTCATAGCGGCTCCACCGGTTCATCAAGCCGAGGAAGTATTCGAGTATGAAGATGATGGCTATGCCGCTAACGATTACCATCCGCAACACGCCCATGATGATGAGGAGATAGAAGGGGATTACAACTATGATGCATATGATATCCTTGATGATGAAGATGAAGACGACGATGATCCCTACCCTTACATGGCCGTTAACTTCCACGCCTTAAACGAATTTCAGGTAGCACATGCATCAAATCAAATGTTACTCAGACACGCCATAGACATACAATATGATGAAGTCGGTGGATTTGATCAATTAATTTCCCATTGGCGTCGCATACTGGAGAGCGATGATCAAGATGCATCCAGCGAATTAATCCAGTTGATTACCTACAACTTCCGTCGCATGGGGCTTACAGAGATACATCCTCTCGTTGAATTAGCACAAACAGTGAATACTTTCATAAATACCAATGACCGTAATAGCCCCTATTACATTTATGCGCAAATGCGCATGAAAAAAGAACGCGCCTTAGATTGGTCTGCCCTTCCCTCGCAAACATGTGCGTATGATACAGGCCAGCTTTTCTTCCGTCCCAAAAATTTATGGTCCTTTTGTTCAAGCCTCACACTCGATTTAAGCCAAGCGCCAGATATAACGGCTGATAAATTCATCAATATGCTAAGCGCCTTAAAGACAAGATTAACGATTCCCAACTTCTCCGCAAATTTTGTGGACCTCCAAAGCCTAAACAGCGTCATAGCGAGAAATCAATCCAATGAATCACACTTACAAACACTACTCAGAGCGCCAGAAAACAACAGAATTACGGCCAAACTGAAATGCATTTTGAAAAACTACTTGAACATCATTGTCACCGACATCCGACTCAAACTCTTTGCAAATTTCCTTCTCAGTGTTCAAAACTGCACCGTGGGACAGAACACAGCTATCGAGGAGATCTATTGCAGCCTGCCACCAAAAGCCCGTTTACACGCTCATGTTGACAATATCTGGAGCAAAGATAATACGCGCAAAGCATTACAGATCTTAGGCCAGGCCATAGAACGAGTCAGCATGGAACACTTTTCCGAAGGCAGCACATTCGTCCGTATGGCCAGTGGGCTTGATCCCAAAATGCAACGCCAAGCCGCACATCAAGTGCAAGCCCTACGAGGCCTTATCGGTGATTATGTAGGACTACCCAGCGAACTTAAATTTGATATGAATGCTCCATTAATAGAAGAATCCATTTTGCGTGCGTCCTGCGAGGATCTGGTAAAATTATTTTACGAGCACAATAAACTAGAGACCATGCTTCCCGCATTGAAAAGAACCATAAACGAGGAAATCATCTCCCTATTACCCAGAGACAACGAAATCTACGCCCATTTTGTGAACATCTATGGCGACCAGATCGAAGACCGCATCATCATGGTCTACGAAAACGAGGAAGACCTAATAGGCAAATTCCAAGGCCTCAGCGATAATGGCATCATTGGCTTGCTCAAACACGTGAATATATTGGAGGAAGTGGAGTGATGCAAGTATTCACCATGACCCGATCGTCAAAAATTGCTATCTGGTGTTTAAGCCTGGCTCTTGCGGCCACGACAATCTCACATGCGTCGCCCCCTGAAGCGGAAGAACCTCCCCTGAAACGGATTAAAGCAAACGTAAAATCAAAGGCAGCAGGTCCTTCGGCAGCTAAAAAACGTAAGATCTCTCGCCCTACTCCACGAGAAGCACTTGGTAATTTTTATACACTTCAAAAGGACATCAAGACAAAAATTCTAAACATGCTTGATATACAATCCATAGCCAATTTTGAACGAACTTCACGCAGCGTCAAAAACATGATTCATACTTATGCCTACCTCACTATAGACGGCAACAAAATCAGCTGGCAAGACGCCAAGCGCGTAAAACTCCCCATTGCCAACCCACAAGAACCTTGGCCACGTACCTACCTGATACAATACTGCAACGTGGAGCTAAGTATAGCTAAAGAATACTATTTCAGACAAATGGCTAAGCCAGAAAATCTTGCGGCTGTATTGAGGCAATACAACAATCTTATCGAACTGGGACAGATAGAATACCTTTGGCATAAGCATTTTTATCTCTTGCGTCACTATAATAATTTGATAGCAAAAGTCTCTTTGATTGAAACCAAAAATTCCATCGAAGAGCTCATAAAACAAGGCAACGAAAAAGCCTACGACTATAAATGGGATGGCCTTAAACATGGTGAATATGGCTACGAGAGAAATTATCAAGAAGCCTGGGAGCTCAATGCTCCCTTATTGGATAAAAACAACATGGAGGCCTTGGAACGTGAATTTGATGGGTTTTGTAGAGGCTCCGCCGGTCACGAGTTGAATATTGATAAAGCTCGCCAGATCAATGAGCGATTGATAGCACTGGGATCAAACGTAGCGAAAACAAGAAAGATCTGTGGCTTGTCCCGCGTCTATATTAATTATCAGTATGGATACCATGTATATGAACAAGATCTAAAAGCCGCTAAATTATTTATCGAATCACTGGTACGTCAAGAATTCGAACATGCAGAAGAGGCAAAATGGCATGGCCTGAATGTAGGAAATAGTGGCTATCGATTAAATAAAAAGGCTGCAAAACAGCACTTATTAAAATTTGCCCATAAAGGCAGACACTGGGCCATGGATCTTTATGTTGAGGGACACATCCGCGGAATAAATGGCTTCGATGTAGATTACAGTGAAGTGAAATCCTTTACACAAAAAATCATTTCAGAAGGCAACTCTGGAGCTATAACAAAGCTAAGATCACTATTGCAATTGTATGCTAGACATCTCCCAGACAACGACAATCAAGTGCTCAAAGAATTCAACGAGCTTTTCATAGCTTACGGTTCTGTTGAAGCCCTTTATACTAAATGGCAGGGACTTGCACTAGGAACTCTAGGCTACCAAGAGGACGTGAAAGCAGCAAAGGCATGCCTTGAAGAGCTTGTGAAACGTGGACATGCGCGAAGCCTTATGGATAAATTTGAAGCTCTAACCCATGGAGATAACGGATGTAACCGTCAATTTAACCCCATCTTTTTTTCGTTTTCAAAATAGTCCAGACTGACCTCCGTATTATAAACTCAATCGGAGGGTGTCATGAGGTCAAGGCTGTTTGTTACAAACCTGGAGTGTCGTGAAAAGCTAAGAAAA
>JBGSQK010000071.1:0-74094 GCA_041738135.1 Alphaproteobacteria bacterium | reverse complement strand
TTTTCTTAGCTTTTCACGACACTCCAGGTTTGTAACAAACAGCCTTGACCTCATGACACCCTCCGATTGAGTTTATAATACGGAGGTCAGTCTGGACTATTTTGAAAACGAAAAAAAGATGGGGTTAAATTGACGGTTACGCAAAGCAAGTGTCATATTCATGTCAATCTGGGACTCGAGGCTACTCCTTAGCAATTTTTCGTGGCTTAAAAAAGGAATCTTTTAACCCCTTTTTCTCAGTACCAGATTTGCATGAAATAGGGATGCATCAAAAGCATGCAAATTCAAATAAGCCAGGTTAGCGCGAAGTGGCGCAATTGACCTTCGCTCGCCTATCATCTATAAATAGAATGTTATCAATTATATAGGCGCCTTCAATGTCAAAATTCAAAACAAAGCTAAGATATTTCTATAGTGTCGCTTTGACACTCTCGTGTCTCGCATCCCCTAGCAAAGCATCTGATCTTACTAATGAGTCTCAATACAATCGCCCCCTTGTAGCTGCTGGCGTTCTTGCTGTTGCGGGAGTCGCATACTACTACGGTATTATGCCGGATGTCACTACCTCTATAACAGCATTGCCATGTGACCCGGCGGCGGTTATAAATACCACCTTAGCTGCACGCGCGCCTTTCTTTTTTGTGAACTCATCGACTCTCTTTCAGGTGGCAATCGAAGTGCCCTCTAAGGCAGCTGGCTGGACAAGTCAATTGTTCGGATGGATTTCTGAGTGTTATAATCCTTTGGTCTACACTACCTACGGTGCAAGTCAGAGTTGTTTGGAATTTTGTTACCGGAGAATGGAAACTTTAGGCCGTACAACTGAGCCTTGCCTTGCTTTTATTCGTTGTTTTTCCAATGGAACGCAAGTGTTAACCTGTGACTTTTATCGGGGACGTTGGTGGGCATCAGTGAATGCAATCTACAATGGATCTAAGGACGTTGTAAGTCTTTCAAACCATACGAATTCTTTGCTATCAGAGTTACAGTTTAGCCATCCGAATCTGACTTTCCATTGGGCCTCTGACCCTTTGGGTTATTATACTAAACCACTATTCCATGTACTGTGGCCTTGGTATCGTACACTAAATTTCTGGGGAATAGATCCTTCGTCCCTGTGACATGTCTATACGATATGAGCTGGGGTGCATCCTGAAGATATACTGTGTCCACTAGGTTAAACTAATATAGTTGATCAAAACGCGCATTTGGATTATAACGATTGAAATTCATTAAAGGAAATAAGACATGACTCGATTTGCTTTATTTATACTCGGCACCTTTTTGACAATTAGCGTGGGCCAAGCTTCCGATGAAAGATCAGATGATCCAGGTCATCGTGTAAGGGTTTCCGCAAGCGAAAATAATGGTCGTGCGGTCATAGAGCCTACGGAACAAGATAGACTATTTATGAGAACACATATTTTAAGTTTCCAGGATGAACTTCGTCGCATAGGACAAGAGGGGGCAAGACGTGGAGTGCCCTCAGCGCAAGATGTCTTCAAAGCCGAAAGAAGGTTCAAAGATGACATCCTGATGTGCGGTTTTCGACAATTGCGTGGTATGGCCTATGAAACACTGAGCTTAAGCGTGGTAGGCTTAGATAATTTTAAGTTAGCTTATAGTTATGCTCTCGAAATGCCCGATGAAAGCGCCAAACAATTGTATGATGGCTACAAACTAATGCATCAACGCATAGCCAATCAGTCTCGACCGGAAGTTAATGCAGATGACGCTAGAATGAAGGAAGTTATAAAGGACACCATAAAGCAGATCGATGAGATCGTTGAAGAAGAGCGTGCTCGTCATCAAAAGCGTATAGCAGATCCAAACAATCCTCAGTATGACTATCATCCCCTGGAAATAAAGAGACTTCAGCAGATGGAAGGGGAGGCGACACTAAAAACGCTTATGGGAGTACCTAAGGCGATCTACAATGCAAGCAAAATAGTGTTGTTCGTGTACTTGGTCTATCAATGTGTGAAGATAATATTCTTCAAGATCATATAACGGCCAGTTCACGAATTTGCGATTACTATTTAAGAACTATCATATTTTCTAGATTTCTGATCTTAACGGAAAGTTTACTCATAAATGATAGTTTTCATATTAGCTAGGAACTTACATTTCCGGCTGATAGATTTATGGACGTAATTTCTGAGAAAGGGAATATCTATGACCGATCACGTTTCTATACCTGTTACAGACCTGAAGAAAAGCTGTGAATTCTATGATAAGTCTCTCGCGTGTCTTGGATACTCACGCGTTGCAGATGTAGAAACTGATGACGTTTTTGCTTCAGGTTATATGAGAAAAGATAAACCTGCTGTGGAGTTCTGGCTTTTCAAGTCGAAGACCCCCTCAGATAAGTCCATCCCTCAGCAATCCGCTTCTGTGCAGGGCTTACACATCGGCTTTGGATCATCAAACAAAGAAGGTGTTCATGAGTGGCATAAAACATGTGTGGAATGCGGCGGAACGGATAACGGCGGTCCAGGTCTGCGTTACCCCGGTCACTATTCTGCTTACATTATAGATCCTGATGGGTGGCATATGGAAGCTTGTTGCCACACAGATTAATATCATTTGCCCACATTCCCTCCCATGAGTAACATAGGAGGGGACTCTTCAACTATTGGGGTTTCTCATGGAACGTAATTTTTCACAATTGGAAAACAATAAATCATCAGATCGACTTCCGGTTGTTTTTATCGGACACGGAAACCCTATGAATGCTCTATGGGATAATGAATTCACAAGAAGTTTAGTGCAGTTGAGCAAAGATTTGCCTCGCCCTCAAACGATCCTGTGTATATCAGCCCATTGGATGACTGAAGGCGCCTGGATAACCAGCACACACCATCCCAGAACGATCCACGACTTTTTTGGTTTTCCACAAGAGTTGTTTGACATTCAGTACCCCTCCCCAGGGCATCCGGAAATGGCCAAGCACATTATTGAGTCTGTCAAGGGCCCCCGTATACACCTTGACCATGATATGTGGGGAATCGATCATGGTACCTGGGCCGTCATGAGGCATATGTATCCGGAAGCTGATATTCCTGTGCTACAGCTCAGCTTGTATATGTCTAAATCCCCCGAATATCACTATGAGCTGGGGCAGCTTCTCAGACAATTCCGCTCCCAAGGCGTATTGATAATTGGCAGTGGTAACATAGTACATAATTTAGATGTATTAATTCGAACCGAATCTGCAAAACCATATGACTGGGCAATTGAATTTGATGAGTGGGTTAAAAACAGGCTAGAAAACAGAAACTTCGACGCTATTGTTAAGGATGCCGAGGCTACGCAGGCAGGAAGAATGAGTATCCCCAGTCGGGATCACTGGTACCCTCTTCTCTATACACTGGGTGCATCGGACGAAAAAGATGAACTCAAGTTCACCCACGAAGGTATTGATAACGGCTCTATTTCGATGCGCTGCCTAACTTTGGGTTAGCACGTAGTAACTGCGGAGCAAATCGACGCCTGCCAAGCCAAATAATCTTGTTAAAATTTTATACACCCTATCCCACAACCTTGCATTAGTGGAAGGTGAGGGCGATTTTGTCTGACCAAATTCGGTCATTAGACTGGAAGGTAAGAAAGGCAAAGCTAATCACTAAAGCACCTGCAGCTACTTTACATGAAGCGCTCGAGAAGTTTAGTCTCCTTTTATATGGGTGATCGAGGAACGTTAGCGTTCAAGTACTATATTTAAATTACCCCGCATTTACTTCTTCGAAGATGCCATAATGGCTTCCAACAACCCTTGTATGGGTGCTAGGGATTGTCTGAAGGCTTCTAATCTGGCGAAGTCTTTTTGTAGTTTGGCTTTTTCTTTTTCGGCTTTTTGGGTGATTTTTTCAACGGCTGCATCGATGGATTTGATCTTGTCGGCAAAGATGGTCTTTTGCCTTGCGAATTCACCATTTGCTGTATCAAGCAATCGGTCTAGGTTTTTGCCAATGCGATCTGCATAGCCTTGGGTGAATTTAAGGGTGGTGGAGTCGGAACCGCTGTTGGGAATAATAGAGGCTCCCACATATACAAATTCGAAGCTTTTGTAAGGGGTAACGCCGCCTATGTTGGCTGCATTTTCTCCTAGAAAGCTTACTGTATCACCGTCAGCGCTAACGGTTATCTTGTCGCTCGGTACCGTAAACGTGGTGGCGGCATAATCACCGCCGCTAATGGTTATGGTGGCTGTCAAAAAGCCGCTCGCGTCCCTGTTTAAACTAACGGTGGATGTAAGTTGAGCGCCGGCGCTATCGGTAATGATGTTACTTGGTATAGTGGCTGGATGGCCGCCCACTAAGAAGTTGGTGTTACTAATTTCGTTCTGGTATTCGAAAAGCTTGCGGACTCCGTCAAAATTTGACCTTAAGGATTCATCTAATACTTGTTCGTCGATGGACATTTTGCCCGTTTGCAAATCGGTGGATATGCCTATTTGTTCCAACAACATATAGTTGCCAGACCCAACGCCGGTGACTAAATGGGCCATATTATTTTTAATGGCGGAATCTAATGTTTGAATAATGTCCGTGCCGTATAAAATAGCGTCTTCTGATACGGCCATGGTTTCGGGGTCGTATTTTCTGTTCTTTTCTACTTCATCAATCAAGTCATTTATAGTCTTAACCCAAAGTCGAATGGCCTCTTTCGTTTCGGCGGTATCTGGCTTGACGCTGACTGAAATGGTTGTGGCTGGGTCAGCTTTTTTCAAATCCAGGGTTAATCCAGTGACGATATCACTGATGGTGTTTGTTGTACGAACCATGTCGATGCCATCGAAGGTGAATTTAGCAGATAACTGATCAATGGTATTTCCCGATGTAGCGGGGATCTGGCCAGCGGTTGCGCCTACAATGTTATTGGAAATAGCAATGGGAGCTGCAAATGTGGTTGCTTGTAAGGATAGCCGAAAATCATTGGCGCTCACTTGAATGATGTTGGCTTTGACGTTGGTAGTGCCACTGACGCTGTTTATCAATGTGGTCACATCATTCAGACACATACCTGAGGTAACGGCCAATGTCTGACCATTGATGACAATATCTCCCGTCCAATTAAGATTCGATGTTTTATCTGTAATTCCACCAACTGTAGCCTTTGTAAAATCATGGGTGGCAACTTGTGATACCTTCAGTGTAAATTCTTGCAGGCTGCAGCTGGCATCCATGTTAATGGGATCCATGATGGTGTCATAGGACACACCCGTGTCGGTGGCATAATTGGCATACATATTGGCAAAGACGCCGCATCTTCCCATAGCATCGCTGTGAAATAGAAGTTTTGAGATGGCCTTTAATTCGGTCACTTTCATTTGCAGGTTGGATAAAGCTTCCAGCTTTTTGTCCACTGTATCTTTTTCGGCCCCTTTACGTTCTGCAATTTTTAAGTTGGTTTTGTAGGTTTCTTCAATGGCTTCGGCAAATACGTCTGAGGCACCGGTTAGTTTTCCGGTTTTGTCATCCACATTCAATTTTAATTTACTGAATAATCCTAGGTTATTAGCTGCTTCTACTGACATATTGTTTAACCTGTTTGTTCAATGATTGAATGATAACGTCGAATAACTTCTTTTGTAGGATATATGGCAACCACGTCGCCAGAAGAATCTGTTGTTTGAGAGATTAATACGCCTTTTTGGTCCGTATATATACTCTTGCGATGCATAGAATTGTCTGATGTGTTTAGTATCTTTAAATTGGCCGTTTTATTCTCAGGTAATTCAGGCAAAGTTTTAGTTACTGGTTTGCCAGTCTGAGGTATGTTGGGTGCTATCTCAGTTAGATTCATTATAGCCTCCTAGTCTTTATTTGAGAAAAGGGGCAGGGCGAGCCTGCCCCCTAACTTATTCTAAATTAGCGAGCTAATTGAACTAGACCCTTTTGTAGTTCCATAGCTTGCGATAACATAGCCTGTGACAATTGTGTGAACACAGTTGCCTGAGTTAGCTTTGCCATTTCTTCAGGAATGTCCGCGTCGTTGTAAACGCCACGAGCAGCCACGTTGTTCTCAATAGTTGTCTTCAAGTTGTCAGAAGCGATTTCAAGCTGCTTCTGTTGTGAACCCAAAGATGCGATTGAGCTGTTGATTGTCTGAGCAGCTGAATCCAATAAGGCACCAGCTGTAACAGCGTTTGCCTGGTTCAGCACGTTCTGGCCTGTAAGACCCAAAACTGCACTTGTAGAACCTGCAATGTTGATGGTGATTGTATCAGTAGCCTTTTCAGCAACCTGGAAGTTCATAGCAACAGCTGAACTGCTAGCAGCAACGTTGAACAATACTTGAGTAACAGCTACACCCAAGGCAAAACCTGAGTCCAATGCAACGCTTACACCGTTAGCAAACGAAACAGTCTGCGCACCAGCTGTTGTCAAAGTAACTTCGTTTGATTGTGCTCCATTTGACAATGTCATAACTTGGCTTACTGCGTTATAGCTCAAACCATATGCACCTGCTGGTGTAGTTGAAGCTGCTGCAACGCTGCTCACACCACCGTTTAGGGCAGTTGCTAGTGAAGTTACAGTTGTTCCTTGTAGACCAGCACCGATATTCAAAGCGCCTTGTAAACCTGATTGGAATGTGGCGGCGTTGGTGATACCAGTAATGGCTGCTGCATAGGTCAGAACAAGTACGTTGTTCGGATCTGTTGTGCTCTGCAGAACAAGTTTGCCATCGTTTGCAGGAGCAACAGCTGTTCCCTTGAATGTTTGGCTTGCATTTGTTCCATTTGCATTGTTGTTCATTGTTACAGAGACTTGATAGAGGTTGCCTTCCGCAACAACTGTAGCAGCTGTGAATGTACCGGAGATAAAGCCAGTTGAGTTAGTAGTATCTACTGGTGCTGCTGCAAATGTGTTTGCAGGGATAGTGCCAATACCTGTAACGCTGATACCGGCTGCTGCTGCAACAGATACCGAGCCTGCACCACCTGAAAGTAGTGAAGAACCATTCCAACGGACCTGGTTAGCAATGTTGTCAACCTGAGCAAGTAACTTCTGGAATTCGGCGTCGATTAACGCACGTGAAGCTGCGTTTTGCGAACCATCGTTGGCCTTTGTTGTCAAGCTCTTCATTGAAGTCAGAAGATTCAAGATGTTCTGCTGAGCACCAACTGCTAGCTGAACCACTGACGCACCCTGAGCTGCGTTACGGTTAGCCTGTGTTAGAACTTCAATGTTCGAACGTAGCTTTTCAGAAAGAGCAAGAGATGAAGCGTCGACAGATGCTTTTGTCAGACGTGAACCGCCTGCAATAACTGCTGTGCTTTCCGCTGCTTTACCTGATTGTTTTGCAAACGTATTAGAAATACTGTTTGCAGCTGTGTTGGTTAAACCTGTAATACCTGGCATAGTGTAGTCTCCTCGCTTTTTGCGTTTATAAAAATGTTCCTTCCTGGAACACCACACACCTTGCATACACAAGATGCAGTGATATATATGCAATAGATGTGCCAAGACGCTAAGAGGTTGAAAATGTGTGGTATGTTGATGTGGAGGTGTGTGGTGTTGTGTGCGGTAGGTGCCACATCCGGCAATTATTGCCGGACGTGGTGGGAAAATATTGCCTAGTCAGTAGATAGGTTATTGAAAGGCAATAAAACAAGTTCATGGCCTGCAGGATCATTTTTATTGATCCATTCACCATTGGCATCATAGAGTTTGATGGAAAGCTTGTTCAGTGGTCCAAACTTCAGTCTCGCATAAGAATCCATATGATATACTTGGCTGGATTTTACATATTCGTATCCTTGGATGAATTCTGCAAAGCCTTTTTCGGTTTGGAGTTCGCCCAACGGCCCCTCATCATGGCCCCATGGTGAAAAGAAGGGAGAAGCAATGACAGTTGTAATTTCTATGCCTTTTGGTGAGACAATTTGAGAATATAAGGACTTGTGAATATCGCCTGCACAGATAACCACGCCGCTAATTTCGTTGTCGTTGATATGTCCCAAGAGCTCCATCATCTGGTCGGGGTATCCTTTCCATTTATCATCATCTTGGCCGGGGCTGTTTGCATAAATAGGGAACATGGGGACGCTGGAAAAGAGTACCTTAAAATCGTTATCCTTATGGAAGGATAACCAGTTTTTAACAAGATCCATTTCTTCCTGGGCTATGATTCTGGGTGGGCTGGCTGAGCGGTTTGATCGGGTATTCATCATGAATGCGGGAACGTCGCCAATCTGCATGGGGTAGCCCAAGTGATTTATGGCAGGGCTAGGTTGATAGCCTGGGGTGATCATGTGTTGGTATGACATATATGCGGCCATGCCTGATCGGAAGACTTGAGGATTATCTGTGGCATATGTGGCACCAAAGTTATTGGAAACTTCATGGTCATCTAAGACTGTGAAGCAGGGTACCGATGCAAGCAATTGCTTAAAATGAGGTGTATTCATGGCTTTTTCATATAGATCCATAAAGTCTGTATAAGTTCTGCTTTGGCCAATAAAATTGAAATAGTCTCCATAGATATAGTCACCAATTACTGCGAATGCATCGGTTTTCAGTTTCTTATTTACGATGCTTTCAAAGATGCGATCGCTTTTTCCAAGCCACGGATACCAGCACCAAAGCTTTGCAAAATAGCGACAGGATCCGAAGGCTAGTGAGGCATTGTGTTGGTTTGGATCGCGAATTCTAAAAGTATAAGATTGTTCAGGCCATTGAAATTTTGATAGTAAGCTCAGTTCTTTCGTTGCCCCAAAATATCCAGCTTTGTAGTCATATACACCTGGTTGGATGGGAAGATCGATAAATCCCATATAGTCTTTTTTGTCTTTGAAGTTATCCTCGTCATAAAAGACACTTAATGGAAATAAGCTCGGATGATCTGACCATTCGCTACTATTGGAATTTTTGATGCTCACGGCTCCATAATATTTGTTATGACTATTTGCATGCAGAACTGGGCCGCGCAACCATATGCGAACGGTTACATCGTTTGGCTTACCCAGAACCGGGCCTACCGTAGGCTGAAGGATTACATACTCATCAAACAGTGATGTGCTAGCATACGATGTATTAATATAAGCAAATGAAATGATGACGATGAGGTATCTGAATCCGTAAACCATGACGTGTCTCCCTGACGATGTTATGGAGAATAGTCTACGAGGTAAAGATGAATAAAAAGTAAGTGGGGTGAAAAGGTGTGATTGTAGTTCTAGTTCAATAAGATTTAACAAAACACTAGTCCAATTCCCCGTCATGGAGAGCCCTTCAGGGCGTGCCATCCAGCAAATAATGTGCCGCTTGCGGCTCTGCATAGTTTTGGAGCCGCAAGCGGCACATTATTTGCTGGATGGCACGTCGCTAGCGCTCCTCTCCATGACGGTCTTGGCAAATATTTTCCCTAGCTAAATGGCAATACATTTCGCTCACAAAAACCGTATGGACACAGGATAGCGATAGACGATTCCATCTCTTGCTTTTAAGGCTGCCACAACGATAAAAATTACATTTAAGATCATTAGGAGTGGCAACAGGATGAATCCGATAAGCAAGATCATTAAAACAGCGGCCAATATGCAATAAATTGACATACTGATCTGGAAGTTTATAGCTTCCCTGCCTTGCGCATCTACGGAAGGGTATTGTTCGTTTTTAGCGAGCCATATGATCAAGGGGCCAATAATGTTGCCAAATGGGATTATATAACCAGCGAAAGCGGATAGGTGACACAGCATGCCCCAGTTGCGTTCTTCTAATAATAGGCCATTCTTCATTGAGTCTTGTGGATTCTCGATGGGACTTTGATTTGTGGAATTACTTGGTTGTTTGCCTTTGTTCATTTTTCATTTCCTTTCTTTGCCTTCGGACTTATCCGATCAGGCGCGTTATATTTGCTGCGAATGGCGTCATTTAGATCTATTTCTGTTTCGTAACTATTTTCAAATTCCTCACGTTCCGCATCGATCTTGACGAAATTCTTTGGGCAAGGTCTGTCCGGTACGCTGTGGAGGTTTGGATAGGGGGCTGCCAGGTCCACATCTCTTTCTGTTAATTGTGAGCCAACGCAAGCAGAAAGCAAGCCACAGGTCACAATTAGAAATGCAAGGTGTCTCATTATTTACAGGCCTTTCTTGATTATTTCTGCAGCCTCAATTGCCCCGTATGTTAGTATGCCATCAGCGCCGGCTCGTTTACAAGCAACTAATGTTTCATGTAGACATTTATCAAAGTCGAGCCAGCCATTTTGGGCGGCAGCCTTGAGCATGGCGTATTCGCCGCTGACCTGATAAACAAATGTGGGGACACCAAAGGTATCTTTGACGGATTTAACGATGTCCAGATAGGGTAGGCCAGGCTTCACCATTACCATGTCAGCGCTTTCCTGAATGTCTAGAGCTACTTCGCGCAGGGCTTCCTGAGCATTTCGGAAGTCTAATTGATAGGTTAGCTTATCGGCTTTGGCAAGACACGTTTTCGAGCCCACTGCATCCCGGAAAGGGCCATAAAAATTTGAGGCATACTTTGCAGCATAGGACATGATGGCAACGTCCTGAAAACCATTCTGGTCCAGCTTATGCCTGATGGCGCTTACCCGGCCGTCCATCATTTCCGATGGGGCGATGATATCTGCGCCCGATTCAGCGAGAACGACCGCATAATCTGAGATGATTTCTAAGGTTTCGTCATTATCAATGCGTCCGTCTCGGACAATGCCGTCTTGTCCATGGCTTGTATAACAATCCAAAGCCACATCGGCTATTATACCTATATCTGGGAACGCTTTCTTAATTTTACTGATGGCATCACAATATATGTTGTCAGGGGTCAGCATCTGGAGAACGTTATCATGACGTTTTTCCTTCTCATGGAAGGGGAATAGGCAGATGGCTGGGATTTTTACATCATGGGCTTGTCCAACAAAATCTATGATTTCGTCTGAACTGTAACGTTTGACTCCTGGCATAGAAAGTATATCTGAAGACGAATGTTTATCTCGAACAAACATGGGAAGAATGAGGTCATCAACGGACAATACGGTTTCAGCAACCATCCTTCTGAGCCATTGGGACGTGCGATTGCGGCGCAGTCTTGTGTTGGGAAATTGACCATAATCGATGTTTGTATATTTTATTGAGTACATTTTTTTCTCGTCATTTGCCTTTCTTTGTGATAGCACAACCAATCGGTTGAGTAAATCCGACATTGATAAAACTGATTTGCTATGAGCATTTTTTTTGATAACCTGTAACATCTTTAATTATGAGGAGAAGGGTATTGCCACATCTTGCTAAGAAATTAGATGCTGATATTAATCCTATAATCGCGGGACAGGATACTCTTGAGTTATGTTCAATGAACGGTGGTATGGATAAAGCGGAAGTCTCGCTTTATGCTTATTGGCGTTTTCGCATCCTGTTTGCTACCATGTTTGGTTACGCTACATTTTATCTGATTCGCTTGAATTACAGTGCTGTTATTCCGACTCTACAGTTGGAGTTTGGGCACAGTTATTACGAACTTGGCATGACTACATCAATTTTTTGTGCCGTATACGCATTCGGTAAACTCATTAATGGTTATATTTGCGATCGTTCTAATCCTCGCTATATAATGACTATAGGGCTCGTGGGGTCCGCTATAGTCAATCTTTTTATGGGGTATGGCGAAAGTTTGACGTTTTTATACGTGTGTTGGGCAATAAATGGCTGGTTTCAGTCTATGGGCTGGCCACCTGTAGCCCGTTTGTTAACGCATTGGTTTAGTTCACCAGAGCTCGCAACTAAATGGGCCATATGGAATTGTTCGCAACCCATTGGTGGGGCAATTACTTTTCTTGCATCAACATATTTAATATCATACTTTGGCTGGCAGTCAGCTTTTTTCTTTCCAGCAATTCTATCGTTGGGCGTTTCCGTTTTGTTGTTTAACCGATTGCGTGATATCCCTCAATCGCTCGGTCTTCCTCCTGTGGAAGTGTATAAGAATTTGGTTCATAAAGATGACGCCAACGAAGAAGATCATATGGGTACCAAAGAAATTTTGCTGCGGGTTTTTACTAACAAGATTGTTTGGTTTGTTAGTTTAGCCAATTTGTTCTTATATGTTGTGCGATTGGGCGCATTTACCTGGGCTCCTACCTTTATGCAAAAAATGAAAGGCAGTTCCCTGATTGAGTCAGGATATCAAACAGCTGGCTTTGAAATTGCTGGGTTGTGTGGTGGGCTGTTAGCCGGCTGGTTATCAGATGTGGTTTTTAAGGGGCGCAGAGGGCCTGTCAGTTGCATTTATATGGCCGTATTGACTTTGGCTTTGTTTTGTTTTTGGAAGGCGCCTGGGGGATACATGTGGCTGGATACGATCCTTCTTTTTGGAGTGGGCTTTTTAATTTATGGACCGCAGGTTTTAGTGGGAGTGGCAGCTGCTGAATTTGCATCTAAGAAAGCTGCTGGTACGGCAACAGGTTTGACTGGCGCATTTGGTTACGCAGGTGGAATTTTCGGTGCTGCGGGTATTGGTAAAATTGCTGACATATGGGGTTGGTCTGGTGGATTTATGTTTTTCATAGCCAGTGCATTGCTAGGACTATTTTTCTTTGCGCTCACATGGACGCAGAGGGCAAAAGTATTAGAAAAAAGCGCGTAATTGGCTGTGGCATTTGGCTCTGTCATATCAAAAAAGTATGACTCCAAGGCGAAATAATATTTGACAGAATGACTTAGTCAGTGCAATATAGTGTCAAGTTAATAAGTAATTGTAAAAGCAGTAATTTATCAAAAATAACTGCTGTTATAGATGATTTAAATTAGTACGATGTTTATAGGAGTAAAGTATTATGAAGATAAGGCATTGGTCATATAGTAGACGGAGAGAAGGATGAATTACGCAGGTGAAGTAGTTTACCCGCCGAACTTTGATAACGATACAGAAGGTCTAAATTGTGAGACTATCGAGTGTATTGTAAAGTGGTTTAATCCAGTAAAAGGATTTGGTTTTGTTATTCCCAAAGTGAGTTCCGAAGATATCTTCCTTCATTTCTCAGTGGTCGATGCGGCAGGTTTTCAGCACTTAGGTGCGGGCACCGAGTTACTCTGCAAAATATGTGACGGACAAGCCGGTCGGCAAGTTCGTGAAATCCTAGAAGTCAGAAATAAAGTCGAAGGATTTGACGCCCGAGGCCCCAGTTCAGTCCCCAATCGCTCCCTTCAAGAAATGTACGGTATCGTGAAGTGGTTCAACGCCATTCGTGGTTTTGGCTTTATTATGCCAGAAGGTACGGATCGTGAAATTTTTGTTCATTCCAGTGTCCTTCGCAGGCACGGTATGGAAAAGCTGCAACCAGGCGACAGAGTTCGTATGCAAGTAGCCTTCACGGATCAAGGCCCACAAGCATGGTCGGTGAGTGTTATGAAAAACAACACTGAGCAAGCAGGCTTCGAACGGGAATCATTTCCTTATTAAGTATTTCAAAAAATTACAGCCTTCCCGTGTCTCCCCGGCCTTGAGCCGGCAAGGCATTGGAAGGCTTTTCTCCATTGTTCCTATTGCTCAGGCAATAAAATGCACCCGTCATTGCTGATGTATCAAGTATTTCTTAACTTGAGTAACAAATTAAAATCTCACCCATATCTTATGAAAATATAGTATAATAAAATATGCACAATTGTGTGCATTAAACAACTATAAGATAAGGTGTAATTATGGATATCAATCTATTTCTTCTGAACGCTGCCAAAGTACTATTGGTGGTAGGTGGGTTAAACTGGCTACTGGTAGGTCTTATTGGTTTAGACTTGGTTGCTAGAATCTTCGGACCCGGCACAGTGCTTTCACGAGTTGTTTATGTGCTCGTAGGTCTTGCAGCTCTGTATATAGGCTTGCTGTGGCTTGGCTTTATGGGTGCTCCTGTGGAGCATGAAGTATTTTCTCTGAAGATTAATGCTAAATAATAATCGAGAACAAGTAGATAAAATGCTATTAGTTAACTTAAAATTAATATTATGTTAACAAGCTGCTTGAAAATGGTTAAAATAGAATTAAAATTGACAAAAAGTGGTATTAAGTGATGCAAATTATTGTAAAAACTACACCATTGTGCTAATATAAATTATGCACAATGGTGTGCATTACATGTGAAACTATAGGTGATATTATGGAATTTCACGTAATACTTACTACAGTTGCTACTGTTCTCGTCATTATAGGCGCTATTAACTGGGGGCTAGTCGGATTGTTCGGCTTGGACCTGGTGGCAAGTATCTTTGGTGAGGGAAGTGTTCTAGCAAGGATAATCTACGTTCTAGTCGGACTGGCTGGCTTGGAGATGCTGCTAGTTTTGCTCAAAGTCCTGTAAGGGGCTTTTTTTCTTACGAAACGCTTGCTCTCGTTCTTATGGCGAGGTTCAAGTGAAATAAGTATTACTTGTAGGGGGCAGGGTTATTGCTAGGTGCTTTGCACCATTCCTGATAACCCGCCCAGGAGCCGTCTTATCTCAATGAATTCTATAACGAATTATGCTAACTTGTTATATGTATTTTAATTTGCTAGTATCCACTATGCGCATTTAATTGCATCAACAACGATAACTATAGGTGCTCTATGGAAATTCTTTATCTAATCGGCGTTTTAGCGAGATTGCTCGTCTTTATTGGTGCTCTCAACTGGGGAATGATTGGCGTATTTGACATGAATGTCATCGCCAGAGTCTTTGGTGAGGGCAGCTTTGCGACAAAAGTTGTATATATCCTGATCGGTGCATCCGCTCTGTACATAATTATAGTTACAAGCGGTATGATGTGATTTTCGTGGGGGTAGTATGTTAATTCATTAATTCTGCACCCCATTTGTCATTCCCGCGAAGGCGGGAATCCAGCGCAAATGTGCAGCGTCGCTGCTGCTATATAGACTATTTTGAGTCGCTTCACTCCACTTCTTGTGCTGGATCCCCGCCTCCGCGGGGATGACACCGGGGGGCAGAATTAATGATTGGCTTTAGTAGTGAACCAGACTCGTTATCCCCCGTACTCAATTACCTGGCTTTCTTAGCAAGTAACAAATCCTTCGCCTCATTTAATTTCTGCGCCATATAGTTTGATCCTCCCGTATCGGGATGGACTTTTTTCATCAACCTTTTGTGGGCTTCTTGTATTTCTTTTCGGTTCGCACCTGGTTCCAGATCTAGAATCTCATAGGCTTCCTCGATGGTCATTTTGGAGGATTTATTAAATGGGTTTTCGTTAATCGCATCGTTCCCTAAAAACTTCAATAGAGTCGGTAAAAGTAAGGGTATGAGGAAAAGCATCGTTGGAAATATGAAATTGAGTCGTTCTGTGAATAATAGAAAGGCTATGACCAGCACTAATAGTATGATGGCGCTGCGTCTAAGTGCGCTGGCGAGGACAGCAGGGTCTGCCCGTAAAAACCAGCGCAACAGTAGGAGTGCAATTGCGAGACCAAATAGTATCGCTATTATCATGCTAGCTCGCCTGCTGCAGGCGGTCTTCTAGCTGCGGTAGGTTCAGCATGTTCAACAGGCTCCGTAATTCTTGACGAGCAGCCACATGAGAGAGCGTCAAGGATTGCCCCGTATCTTCCAGATCTAGTACAGTCATACCTGACAAGAATAGCTCACGGAAAATGACGCGTTCGGCAAAGCCTTCGCCAACCCTGAAGCCGATACGCTTTGACAATAGTTGTAGGACGCGCCACATTTCTTCTTTATTTTTCGAAGCTAGGTTGCTCAAACGGTTACGAATCACGATCCAATCGATGGTGACCTTGTCACGGATGAGACGTTCTTTCTTCTGATTCCACACCATTTCTGAATAATGGCTTGGTGAGATCAGGTTGTTTTCCAGATCTTTGATCTTCATGAGTACATCTAGATCGATAAAGCTATCATTCACAGGCGTGATGATCACGTTGGCATAGGAATGAGATAGTCTTGACAAGTAAGTATCATTACCTGGTGTATCGATAACGATGAAATCGTAATCTTGTAGGTTTTTGAATGCTTCTTCCATATGTTGCCTGTCTTCGGCTTCCGCTTCCAGACGATTGTCCAGCATGCTGCGGTTGAGTGCTAAATGAGTTGGCATCAACAAATTAAGCTTGTTGTTTTTGCTGTATGCTTCACGGTTTTCTAGGTATCTGCTGAAGGTTCCTTGGCGAGCATCCACATCGATGCTGCCCACCTTAAATCCCATGCGTAGCAGATGCACTAAAATGTGCATGGATAAGGTGGATTTTCCGGTGCCGCCTTTTTCATTGCCTAGTACAATGACAAAAGCCTTGGTGTTGGTCATATTGGACATTCTTTTTCCTCTCGTAACGCCCCTAAAGGCATAGTAATTATTTGTTTTATAACTTTAATCTCGGTCGCATAATCATGCCTGCAGTGGTAACGCTTAACGTCACTAGGGAAATAATGATCGTTACCAAGTCATTAACCGTATGGTCTAATGACAGTGTAAACGCTAAAATCGATCCCGCCAACAGATAAGGTGAAATTATGGGTAAAGTAATTCTAAAAAATAATGTAAGTGGCTCGGTGCCTATGTCTAAGGATGATTCATTCATACACATATCAAAGCTCAATAATCAAGTTCTAATGATAACAAATACTTAAACAATGACAAGCATGTGGCACGGTTCTCTGCGAAGGGGCTCATCATTTCGGGTGGATTGTTCATCAATCTGTATAAAACCTATCTAATATATATTATGCAACAAATGCCTTAAGGTCATAGATTAGCTGATTGATGGTCAAAAGTCGAGAGCGCGTTGTTTTAATCTGCTGGCTAGCATAGCTGTTATGACCAAATCACATTTGACATAAAAAAAATAGCAAGATAGTGTCATAATGGCAGTTAAGTAAAAACTGTAACATTGATTTATTGAGGTTATAATGTCTAAGCGTATGCTTGTTTCTGCTGGTTGTTTGATGTCTGCTCTGACCTTGTCGGGATGTCCCAATACAACGAATTCGTCTTACCGAGGTGAGTATTATTCAGCTGGTGCTCCTGTTATGTATCATTCAACTTATGGGTATGATAATGGATTGCAAAGTATCATTGCTCGAGAGTTTCAAATTAATCAAATTCTGAGGCAACAGGAATTGGAAGAACGCAGGTTCCATGCATACTTGCATAACAATCATAGGCTTTCCAAGCATGAGCGCCGGATTGCTGAGGAAAATCTACGCGTAGCTCGTGCGCGCTTAGCGACTGAACGTCACCAGTTGTCTCAGCTTGAGAAGGAACGTCGTCGTTATGAAAAACAGCGTGTGCAGAGCCATAATAATTATGAAGGCAAGCAACATCAGATTAAACAAGACCGACTGCTAGCTGAACGCTTGCAGCAAGATGAATATCGCCAGGAAGAGAGACGCTTGCAGCAGGAACGATCAAACTCTGGGCGTGCTCAGCAGCAACAAGCTCAAATACATTCCGATCATCAAATGGCATTGAGGCTGCAGCAAGAGGAAAACAGGAATGCTCAACGAGAGCAGCAACGCCAATCACAAAAAGAACAACAGCGTCAGGCCCAGATTCAATCTGATCACCAGATGGCCATGAGAATGCAGCAAGAGGAAAACCAGCGCGCTCAACATCATCAGCAACGTGCCCATCATGTTCAGCAGGCACCCATAGCTCTGGAGCGCCCGCAGAATAATAATGATGTACAACGTCAAATCGACGCAGATCACCAACTGGCTTTGCAGTTGCAGCGAGAAGAAAACAATCGTTAATGAGAGGAGGGGGTATATGCCCCCTTTTTCGTATAGCATCTATGTCCAAAACTTAATTGACAGCTTTTTGAACACCCTATATGGTCGATCGTATAAATTAAATGGAGTTGATAATGTCTAAAAGATTACTAATTACAACGGGTTGCCTTATGTCTGTGGCCACGTTGACCGGCTGTCCAACGGCTACAAATGCACCTGGATATGTGGCGCCACAAACAACCTATCAAAAGCCTTACGGTAATGTATATAGCGACTATGAAATGCAACGCATCATGGATCGTGAATATGAGCTGAACAAGGCATTGCGTAAGCAAGAATTGCAAGAGCGGGAATATCGTAACTATCTGGATAAGAACAGAAAGCTTTCCAAGAAGGAACGTCGTAGAGCCGAAAAAAACATGCGCATGGCACAAGAACGTTTGGCTGCGGAACGTCGTCAGCTGGTTCAATTGGAAGCAGAGCGCCGTCGTTATGAAGAGCTGCGTCATATGAACAGCCGTCATGAGCAAAAAAAGCAACAGCAGATCAGTCAAGATCGCCGGCTAGCTGAAAAATTGCAGCAAGATGAGTATCGCTATGAAGAAGAGCGTTTAAATCGTGAACGTGAAAATCTAAAGCGCGCTGAACGTGATCGTCTGGAAGCGGATCGACGCATTGCAGAAATGAAATTGGCCGAAACTCGTGCCCAGAATGAGCAGCAACGTATGGCTCTCGAAAAGCAGCGTAAGGATCTAGAACGATTGGAGACGGAAAGAAAGCGTCAGTTGGAAACGGATCGCCAAAATGCTGAACGTTTGCATAGGGAAGAGCTACAAAAAACCGCTCGCCTGCAAGAAGAGCAACGACGTCTGGCAGAACGTACTCAGCAAGAAGCGGCTCGCACGGAGCAAGCGCCAGCAGCAGATCGAATCTGATCGCTTGATGGCAGAGCGTTTGCAGCAAGAAGAAATACGCAATCAACAAAGGTCTCAACAACGTGAAGCTGAGCGAGTGCAGCAGGAAGCAACTCGTAATCAGCAGCAACGTGAAGCTGAGCGAGTGCAGCAGGAAGCGATGAGAAAGACGCAATCTGAGCAAAAAGCTCAACAGCGTGAGGCTGAGCGTGCACAACAGGAAAATATGCGCAACGAGCAAAAGCCTCAGCAGCAACTGGAATCAGATCGCCTGCAGCAAGAAGAGTTGAAAAGATCTCAGTCGGCTCAAAAAGAACAGCAGCGTTCAGCAGAACGTGCACAGCAAGAATCCATGCGTGCGGAACAACAGCGTCAACAGCAGATTGAATCTGATCGACTGATGGCTGAACGTTTGCAACAAGAAGAAACGCGTAAACAGCAAAAAGCCGAAGCCGATCAACGTAAAGCTGTTGAGGAGCAAAAATCCCGCATGCATGAAGAGCTACTCCAAAAGACCAAAGAACGCGAAGAAAAGCAAAAGGCTAAAGAGCTAGCGGATCAAGCAGCACTTGATGCGAAGAAGTAAGAAAACAATTACTATCCATATCTAAATTAATCCCGGCCAAACGGCCGGGATTTTTTTTACTAAAATTCTTCCTAACCGCAAGTTTATTTTAAGGGATGCATGATATTCTAATAGTACAAATATGTAGGGAGATAAAAATGGTTAATAAGGAAATCTTAGTAGAACAGCCCAGGTATGCAGGTTTTTGGATTCGATTCAGTGCTGCACTTCTAGATCAGATATTCATAAGTATGATCTTGGGTGTTTACGCTGTGGTATGTTTGGCAATTGGCGCGGTAATAAATGTTTTGTTAGCACCAGAAACGGCAGAGTCTCTGCTCGGTATATTTGCTGTCGTTGCCATTATATTAGCTTTTTTCATAGCCTTACTTTACGAGCCCTACTTGTTGTCATCCAAGCATCAAGCGACTTACGGAATGCTTGTGCTTGATCTTAAAATTGTGGGGTTGGACTATGAGCCAATTTCTTTCGGCAAAGCTTTTTTGAGGTTGCTAGCTCAATACATTTCTGCATTAATTCTGTACATCGGGTACCTGATGATCGCATTTACCGAAAGAAAACAAGGTTTGCACGATATGATGGTGGGAACGTACGTGTTACGGAAATAGTCGTTAGTACACTATGCTGCACTGGTTGTAGAACCAGGTGCAGCATCGTCTTATAAATTACGCAGCCTTCTTCATCATGCCAGCCATTGTGGTGCCGATATCCGCAGGTGATTCAGCGATGCTCACACCAACCGACCGTAGAGCATCGATTTTAGCTTGAGCAGTTCCTTCACCACCAGAAATAATGGCGCCTGCATGGCCCATGCGACGGCCTGGTGGGGCTGTGGCGCCTGCTATAAATGACGTGACAGGCTTTTTCGTGCCACAAGCTTTGATAAATTCCGCAGCTTCTTCTTCCGCACTGCCACCAATCTCACCGATCATAATGATGCCGTGGGTGTCATCGTCTTCCACAAACATCTGTAAGCAATCCACAAAGTTTGTACCGTTGATGGGGTCACCACCAATACCGATACATGTAGATTGACCCAAGCCCACCAAGGTGGTTTGGAATACAGCTTCGTACGTCAGAGTGCCTGAACGGGACACAATCCCGATGTTGCCTGGGCGATGGATGTGGCCTGGCATAATTCCGATCTTACACTGGTCAGGTGTGATAACGCCTGGGCAGTTTGGTCCGATTAGTCTTGAGGAAGAGCTATCCAACATACGACGCACTTTCAGCATGTCCTGAACAGGAATGCCCTCGGTAATGCACACGATCAATGGGAATTCCGCATCGATAGCTTCTAGGATAGCGTCAGCCGCAAAGGGTGGGGGTACGTAAATAACAGTTGCGTCGGCGCCTGTGCTTTCACGGGCATCGGCTACTGTATCAAATACGGGTAGGTTTAGGTGTTTGGTGCCACCTTTGCCGGGCGTTACGCCGCCCACCATCTTCGTGCCATAGGCAATAGCCTGTTCCGAGTGGAACGTGCCTTGGTTGCCTGTAAATCCTTGGCAAATCACTTTTGTATTTTTATTGACGAGAACTGACATTATGCGGCCTCTTTCACTGCTTGAACAATCTGACGTGCCGCATCGGCCAGGTTTCCGGCTGAGATGATGGGCAAGCCCGAGTTTGCTAAAATCTTTTTACCCAAATCCACGTTGGTGCCCTCAAGGCGCACCACTAGAGGCACCGTAATGCCCACATCCTTTGCTGCGGCCACAATACCGTCCGCAATGATGTCGCAATGCATAATGCCACCAAAGATGTTAACCAAAATGCCTTCCACGTTGGGATCGGACAGAATCAACTTAAATGCCACCGAGACCCGCTCGCGTGTAGCTCCGCCGCCCACATCTAAGAAGTTCGCGGGCTCGCCGCCATAAAGCTTAATCACATCCATGGTTGCCATAGCCAGGCCTGCGCCGTTGACCATGCAGCCAATGCTGCCGTCCAGCTTAATATAGCTTAGACCATGCTCATGGGCTTCGTGCTCCACCGGATTTTCCTCATCCGCATCCCTTAGTTCAGCGATGTTAGGATGACGGAATAAAGCATTATCATCAAAGCCCATCTTGGCATCCAGAGCCATCACATGGCCGTCCTTGGTGACCACCATAGGGTTGATCTCCAGCAAGCTGGCGTCCTCTTGGGTGAAAGCCTTGTAAGCGCCAGTGAAGAACTTAATGGCATCCTTGATTTGATCGCCAGATAGACCTAGCCCATATGCCAACTTGCGAGCATGAAAACCTTGAAAACCAGTAATTGGGTCAATGGTCACACGAATAATAGCCTCGGGGTGCTTTGCGGCTACTTCCTCAATATCCATACCGCCTTGGGTGGAGGCCATGGCGACGATGCGCTTGCTCTTCCGGTCGATGAGTAAACTGAAATAAAGCTCGCTTTCAATCTCAGAACCTTGCTCAATGTAGACACGCTTCACATGTTGTCCTTCTGGACCCGTTTGCGGTGTAATCAAGGTCATACCCAAAATCTGGTCCGCGTATGTTTTTACCTCGTCCAAAGACTTAGCGATCTTTACGCCGCCACCCTTACCACGTCCGCCCGCATGGATCTGAGCCTTCACAGCCCAAACCTTGCCGCCCAATTCCTTTGCAGCCGCAACCGCTTCTTCCGGTGTGTAAGCCACTTTGCCATTGCCAACCGGCGCGCCGTACTGGCGAAGCAATGCTTTCGCTTGATATTCATGAATGTTCATTCGGATATATCCATATCTGGTTTCGTTTCTGGGGCCTATGATAACATATGTGGAGGGGGGAGAAAATGATTAAGGTTGAATGAGGGATTTGGTATGATGTGTTTTGTAGGTGCTGGATAGGAGAATATAGCATGACTATTTCGACATGGACCTCGGAATAGTCGGCACTAACTCAATATTGCTAAAGTAGCGAAACATTTGTTGCATCTATGACAGGACTTCCGAATAACCTTCCCTTTTCTGCATTAATCTTGTACTGTTAAACAAATACAAGGAATTAGATGACAGAAAAAAATAAACCACCCTTTCCCACCAAGGCACAGTTACTCGATTTTATCGAGGCACAGCAACGGCCCATTAGTAAGCGCGACATAGCTCGGGCATTTCATATTAAAGGTAGCGAAAGAATCCCCATGAAGGCCATGTTGAAAGACTTGGTTTCAGAAGGGGCACTGACCCATGAGGATGGGTCTTATCACAAACATATCAAACAAGAATTGACGCTGGTGGAAATCTACGATGTGGATGATCATGGGGAATTTGTTGCCAAACCTATCAAATGGGAAGGAAAAGGACAAAAACCGGAGATTTATATCTTCGCGCCTAAAGGTCCCCATGGCCGCAAAGTAGCGGGACTGAGCGTGGGAGATCGCGCTCTGGTGACATTGCAGCGTATTGACAGGGGTTCATTTGAAGGCCGCTTGGTGCGCAAAGTTGAAAAACGCATTGAAGAGCAAATCATTGGTGAATTTTTCGCCACCAAACTGGGTGGATGGGTGGAACCCACCGATCGGCGCTTGCCTGTTCGTTTTTCCGTTCATATGAATGATATGGGTGGTGCCGTTACTGGTGACCTGGTGGTGGCCGATGTGCCTCGCGGGGATCACATGGGTTTGCCACAGGCTATTATCAAGAAAATTCTTGGTCGCGCCAATGATCCTAAGATGTTTAGTGTTATTGGTGAGATCGAACAAAACCTGCCGAACCACTTTTCCCCAGAAGCTATTGAATTGGCCGAAAAGGCTAAATTGCCAGGCCTGAAAAACCGGGAAGATCTGCGGAATATTCCGTTGGTGACCATTGATGGAGCCGATGCACGCGATTTCGACGATGCGGTCTGGGCGGCACCTGACCCTAATGAAGAAGGTGGTTGGCAAGCTATTGTGGCTATTGCTGACGTGGCCTATTACGTACGGCCCCATGATGCTTTAGATAAGACGGCTATTGAGCGGGGTAATTCGGTCTATTTTCCAGATCGATGCATACCCATGTTACCAGAAGCCTTATCCAATGAGATGTGCTCCCTTAAGCCAGATGTGGAGAGGGCCTGCGTGGCCGTTAAGATGACTATCGATGCTAAGGGGTACGTACGCAAATATAAATTTGTCCGCGGCCTGATGCGCTCGGTGGCAAGGCTTACATATACGCAAGTGCAAGAAGCAGTGGATGGTAAGGAAACACACCTGAAGCCTGAGTTTATCAAAGAGATACTGAAACCCCTTTATGGTGTTTACAAGTCCTTGAAAAAAGAACGGGATCATCGCTGTACGGTGGATCTGGATCTGCCGGAAAGCCAAGTTATATTTGATGACAAGGGCCACCTGGAAAAGGTTGTGCCGCGGGAACGCTATGATAGCCATCGCCTGATCGAAGAGCTGATGATTGCCGCCAACGTCTGCGCGGCCAAGGCATTGGAAGGCAGACAAAAACCTTGCATGTATCGTATCCATGATAGGCCAGATCCTGCCAAAGTAGCATCGCTGGGCCAGGTTTTGCAAAGCATCGGGTACCCTAAGCTGAAAACTCTTGATATAAGCCAGCACGGCATGAACAAAATGCTCGGTCAAGCCAAAGGTCATGAGGACGAGGATTTGGTGAATATGCTGGTTCTGCGCACTATGGCGCAAGCTTGCTATAGCCCCAACAATGTGGGGCATTTTGGCTTAAATCTAGCCAAGTATTGCCACTTTACCTCTCCCATTCGTCGGTATAGTGATATTCTCGTTCACCGTTCCTTAATCTCAGCCTTTGACTTAGGGGAGGGCGGTCTTGAGCCTCTCGATTTCGAAGAAGTGGGTGTTGCCATCTCAGCTACCGAACGCCGAGCCATGCTGGCAGAACGCGGAACCATGGATCGCTTTATGGCGGCTTATATGGAAAAAGAGCAAGCTGGTGAGTTTGTGGGTAAAATTGTGAGCGTGACTAAGTTTGGTCTCTTTATTAAAATAGGCGATGTAGGCGCTACGGGCTATTTGCCCATCAGGGCTATGACCGATGACTATTACACTTACAACGAACGCACCCAGGAAATGGTCGGTAGACGCACACGTCAATCTTTCCGTATGGGAAGAAAAATAAAAGTGGGCATAAAACACGTTCGAACCATTACAGGAAGCATCGAACTGACTTATATTCCTGAGAAGGAAAGTCAGAAAAAGAGTAAGATAGTTAAACATAAAAAGGGATCAAATTTAAATAAATAACGCCCCCAACACACGTCATTGCGAGCCCCTCTTGGGGCGTGGCAATCCACTTTGGTGTAGGCGTTTTACATAAGTTTGCTGCGTCAAACAGTAGATTGCCACGCCCCAAGCGGGGCTCGCAATGACGGAGTTATAATACTAGGCTCTCCATGACGGAGAGTAAAAAACGTAAGCGAGTTAAGTGAAAATTTACTCTTACATGTTCTAATCTACATGTAAGAGTAGTTTAGGAGGTCGTTTGCTATGTCTAAAACCTTGAATGAAAATGGCGATAAATCAGAGATTTGTACGCCATTAATACTTGTCGCCGAAAGCAATTCATTAAACCGTCGTTTAACGTGTGATTTGCTTAAGAGCAAGGGCTATAAAGTCCTGGAAGTTGCGAATACACGTATGATCGTGGAGGCCACTCGCCAAAACAAACCTGATCTGGTGTTGGTGGATCTAGCATTGCCTGGGCTGGATATACTCAACATCGTCAAAAACATCAGAGCGGACACAAACCTAGATTCAATTCCCGTCATCGCGGTAACCAATGCCACCATCAACGATGATGACATAACCCATGTACGTCAAGAATTCGACGAAATGGTCTCAAAACCGGTCTCTATCTCTCTTCTGGTGGGTAAGATCGATGGAATCTTGGCTAAGGTTAAGAAATATACCATTCGGTAATTTGCAGCCAGCGGTGAATTTATTTTTTTAAAGCAGTCAATATCTCTGCCAGGAGGCGATTGCTTTCTTCCATCAGCACTATTGCTTTGTCTTGCTTTTGCAAAGAGGCGTCAACGCTGCCCATAATTTTACCTCTTCTAAGAACGAGAATAATAAAGCCGATGAACAAGCCAATAAAGCCGCCCAAGAGAATATTGTTTATTAAGTCCATAAGAATGCTCCTTATAATGTAAAGTTAATATGCTTTATATTAGACATTAGAAAGAAATTAGTCAAGATTATAAACACTTATACGTACACTAGTTAATGAAGATTTCCACTGGCGTCGCGGGTATGAATAGTTCTTTGTTGTGATCTTTGTTTAAAGCCCCTCAATATTCGATTGGCGGGCTTAACCATTTGGGGTTTTTATCCTTCTCGATAAGTAATGCTCTAACCCCTTCTTGCAATTCTGATCGGCTTTCTGGTGTGGTGACCCATTTCAGATATCTATTTAAATTTTCTTCGATAACTTCATCCATCGTCATGGTTTCTGCTGCTTTAAAAAGATCGAAGGTTGCGCGTAGACTTAAGGGAGATATGGCTTTTAGCCTGGAGAGGGTTTGAGCTGCAAACTCGCTGCCATTTTGAGCGAGGGCTTGGAATATTTTTTCTACGCTCGGTTGGTTAAAGCAGTCGTCTATAATATGTTGATGAGCCTCGAAGGGAGCCTTGCCTTCGTATGGTCTGTGGTGGTGTTGCAAGATTTCATCAAGGTTTTTGCCATGAGCCATTCTAATACGTGTTAAAAGTTCTTCTATTTCTTCGGATGGAACATAATGTGTTCCAAGTCCAGTGAACATAGCGTCTTGGGGCCCAATAATTGTTGCCGTAAGGCCCAAGTATAAGCCAATTTTTCCAGGACAACGATTAAAGAAATATGCAGCTCCAATATCGGGAAAAAAACCAACGGCGGCTTCTGGCATCCCTAGCTTTGAATTCTCCGTAATAATGCGATAGGGTCCTGGAATACTCATCCCCATGCCGAGCCCCATGGTAATTCCATCCATAATAGCCACAGAGGGTTTGGTAAAGTTATGGACCAGCGATACAATTTTGTATGCATTTTTAATAGCTGGTAAAAGCGCGTCAAAGTTATCTCCGGCAATCCCTTTAAGGTCGCCTCCAGCGCAAAAAATCTTATGTTCACCTTTGATAACCACATATGTAACATCAGATGCAGTTTTCCATTCTTGCAAGGTTGATGCGAGAGATTTCATCATAACATCATCGAAAGCGTTCATGGCTTTTGGCCTGTTCATCGTAACCCAGCCACCTGAATTTTCAATGTTGAAAATAATCTGGTTATTTTCCATTCTTTAGCACCCTTAAGTCGTCGTATTTAGTATTATTCAACCTATGCTCATCTATTGGTCATATCAATATTTTTTCTTGTTAGGTTATTCATCATCAATACTCAATATGACTATGTTTAAATTATAACTTAGATAGGTTAATAAAGTATGTTAACTGTTTGTTCAATGTGAAGAATGTGGTGCCTCATTCAGTAGAATTTAAATTTTAATAGTACTACCGTGCGAGTTATGACTTGCGCCCGAATGATGCTTTGATTATTGTGTAGACTGTTAACGAAGCCTTAGCTATTTTTAGCTAAAATCCGAGTATAAATTAACGAGTAAGAAATGACACAAAAAGCATTGAAATCATTTGAGGCGCACATGTCTAATTCGTCTGAGTCACCGTCCTATCTACATGGTCAGAATGCCTTGTATTTGGCGGATTTATACTCCAAATTCCAGCAGGATCCTGGCAGCGTTGATAGCAGCTGGGCGCAGGTTTTTAACAACATGGATGAGGGTGCAAAAGCTGTGCTTCAAGAAGTTGTTCAATCGGAAAAAGCGCCTGCGGTAGATCAATCCCAAGCCTTAGAAGACGCCACTCGCGTTGCCATGTTTATTCGTTCCTATCAGGTACGTGGACATTTATTGGCGAAGCTTGATCCGTTAAACATGGAAAAGCGTGAATATCAAAAGGAACTGGATCCTTTCACCTATGGCTTTACGGAAAATGATTTTGACCGCCCGATCTTTTTAGGTGGCGCGTTGCATAGGCAATCTGCGACTTTAAGAGAGATCTATGATCTTTTGCAAAAGATTTATACCAGCACCATTGGTGTGGAATACATGCACATTCAAGATCCAGATCAAAAGCAGTGGATCCGTGAGCACATTGAAAACCTGGATGAACGTTACGCGCTGAGCAATGAAGATAAGAAAAGCATATTTTATGACTTGATCCGTGGTGATCAATTCGAGAAGTTCTTGCATGTGAAGTTCCCAGGAGCCAAGCGTTTTGGTTTGGATGGCAGCGAAAGCGCTATCCCTGCTTTAGAACAGATATTGATACAAGCCTCACGTCATGGCATCAAAGATATGGTGTTTGGCATGGCCCATCGTGGTCGTTTGAACGTTTTGGCCAACGTGATTGGCAAACCGATCCGCGCCATATTCTCGGAATTTGAAGGTGGTTCATCCAACCCTGAAGATGTGCAAGGTTCTGGCGACGTTAAATACCACTTGGGCTGTTCCAGCAATCGCGAGATTGATGGTCATACCATGCATGTATCCTTAACAGCCAACCCATCGCACTTAGAAGCGGCTGATCCGGTAGTAGTGGGAAAGGTTCGTGCGAAGCAAAGAAATCACGGCTTGCGCGGACATGATTTTGCCATGGGGTTGTTGATTCATGGTGATGCAGCCTTTGCCGGACAAGGCTTGGTTGCTGAGACCTTAAGTCTTTCAGAGCTTCCTGGATATAGGGTAGGCGGAACGCTTCATCTTATCATCAACAACCAAATCGGTTTTACCACTAGTCCGAAGCATTCACGCTCGTCTCCTTATTGTTCTGATGTGGCCAAAATGATCCAGGCGCCCATATTCCATGTGAATGGCGACGATCCTGAGGCTGTGGCTTATGTGTCCAAACTATCCATGGATTTCAGGCAGAAATTCAAAAAGGACGTGGTCATCGATATGTTCTGCTATCGCAAGTATGGACACAACGAAATGGACGAGCCAGCGTTTACCCAGCCGCTCATGTATGAGGCTATTGCCAAGCAAGTTTGTGTCAAGGATAAGTTTAAGCAATATCTTATAGAAGCAGGCGTATTGGACGCTGTGCAAGCTGAAGAGCTTGAAAAGAAATACAGTGATTACTTGAAGGATGAATTTGTGCAAGCTGAAACTTACAAACCTCAAAAAGCCGATTGGCTGGATGGCTTGTGGGCAGGCTTTGATGTGGGTGATGAGGCCAAGCACGAAGAAGATACGGTAGTGTCCATGGAAATGCTGCAAGCCGTAAGCCAAGCATTGACTAGAATTCCGGTTGGTTTTGAAACGCATAAACGTCTTGATCGTGTGCTTAAAGAAAAGCGCGAGAGGCTTGATACGGGCCAAAATATTGATTGGGCAACGGCTGAGGCTTTAGCATTCGGTACGTTGTTGTGTGAAGGCAGCCCCGTAAGGCTTTCAGGTCAAGACAGTTGCCGTGGTACATTTTCCCAACGGCACGCTGTGTTTATCGATCAAAAAAACGAAGCTCGCTATGTCCCTTTGAACCATGTGCAAGAAGGACAGGCGTACTTTGAAGTGTTGGATAGTCCTTTGTCAGAAGCTTCTGTGTTGGGCTTTGAATATGGTTATTCATTAACGAATCCCCATAGCCTTGTGCTATGGGAAGCACAGTTTGGTGACTTCACCAATGGCGCACAAGTGATTACCGATCAATTTATTTGTTCCGGCGAAGCCAAGTGGTTACGCATGTCCGGTTTGGTCATGCTATTGCCTCACGGCTATGAAGGGCAGGGGCCAGAGCACTCGTCCGCTCGGCCAGAACGTTTTTTGCAAATGTCTGCGGAATATAACTGGCAGGTGGTCAACTGCACAACACCAGCAAACTATTTCCATGTACTGCGCAGACAGCTGAGGCGCAATATCCGTAAACCTTTGATTGTTTTTACTCCCAAAGCATTGCTGCGTCATAAGTTGGCCGTTTCAAATCTGTCAGATATGGGGCCTGGTAGCCAATTCCATCGCGTCTACGATGATGTGGATGCGGCAGTTCGATCAAACAAAAATGTGCGACGGGTTATTTTGTGTACAGGTAAGGTCTATTATGATCTGCTTGCAGAACGTATGGAACGCCAGATTAAAGATATTGCAATCATTCGTATTGAGCAGCTCTATCCGTTCCCTGACGATCTGCTCACCCAAATCTTGTTGAATTACCGGAATGCCCATGAGGTGGTCTGGTGTCAGGAAGAGCCTGAAAACATGGGAGCTTGGCAGTTTATTGATCATCGCATTGAAAAAGTGATCACAAACATCGGCATGGAAACAAGTCGTCCGCATTATTTGGGCAGGCCGGCAGCTGCTGCCACGGCCACAGGCTTTGCAAAAAAACATGAGAAGGTTCAAAAAGAGTTGGTTGATCGTGCGTTGAGTATGGATTAAGCTACCGTTATAAAAAATCAGAGGAATAAATGGCAAAAGCGGCAGAAGCATTAGTAGTACCAGCACTAGGCGAATCAGTTACGGAAGCAACCGTTGCAAAATGGCTAAAGCAGCCAGGTGATGCAATCGTTGAGGACGAGACTTTGGTGGAACTGGAAACCGACAAGGTAACCGTCGAGGTCAATGCCCCTTTTACGGGTGTATTACTGGATATTAAGGTGGCAGAAGGAGCAACTGTAGAAGTTGGCGATCTGCTAGGTATGGTGGAAGCAGGTGAAGCTGCAGCCAAACCAGAGGCTCCCGCAGCTCCTGTATCTGAACCACAAGTGGTTACTGAACCAGCGGCTCCTGCATCTCAACCACAAGTGGTTGCTGAGCCTGTAACAGCTGCAAAACCAGCACAGCCATTATCTCCAGCCGTAAGGCGCATTGTGAGCGAAGAAAAATTAGATGCCAGTTTGATTCCAGCCACTGGTAAAGATGGTCGTATAACAAAAGAAGATGTGCTGAACTTTTTAGCCAAGACTCCAGCTGTAGCCCAAGAGCCAGTTGCCGCAAAGGCTCCCGTGCAACAGACGGCCGTCAAAACAGTGGTCCAACAAGACAACGGCGTTCGTGAAGAGCGCGTGGCCATGTCCCGTTTGCGTCAGACTATTGCCAAGCGTCTTAAGGATGCCCAGCAAACGGCCGCCATGCTGACAACCTTTAACGAGGTTGATATGACAGCCGTAATGGACATGCGCAATCGTTTGAAAGACAAGTTTGAACAAAAGCACGGCATTAAGCTTGGTTTTATGTCGTTCTTTGTTAAAGCATGTGTGGAAGCATTAAAAGAGATTCCTGAGGTCAATGCATCCATTGATGGCACAGACTTTATCTATAAACATTACTATGATATCGGTGTTGCCGTCGGCGCGCCTCAAGGATTGGTGGTGCCCGTTGTACGTGATGCGGACCAGAAGTCCTTTGCTCAGATCGAACAAGACATCGCCGATTATGCAGTTAAAGCCCGCGAAGGTAAGTTGTCCGTTGAAGACATGTCCGGTGGTACGTTTACCATATCCAACGGCGGTGTTTATGGCTCATTGATGTCCACTCCTATCTTGAATCCTCCACAGTCCGCCATATTGGGTATGCATAAGACCGAAAAGCGGCCTGTGGTGATTAACGATAAAATTGAAATCCGTCCCATGATGTACCTGGCCATGTCCTATGACCATCGCATCATCGATGGCAAACAAGCTGTGACATTCTTGGTGCGTATTAAGGATTGCATTGAAGACCCTGAGCGGATGCTGCTGAATGTGTGATCTGTAAACGGAAGCGTTAGAATTTGCAGTATTACGAGTGTCATCCCCGCGAAGGCGGGGATCCAGCGCAAAAGTGCAGCGGAGCTGCTGCAATATAGACTATTTTGAGTCGCGTTGCTCCACTTCTTATGCTGGATCCCCGCCTTCGCGGGGATGACACGAGGGGCGATTGCATATAAGTTAAAATTAAAAACATGAAAATAAAAAGCAAGGTAACACCATGGCTGAGTTAAAATTTGACGTTATCGTTATCGGAAGCGGACCTGCGGGTTACGTGTGTGCCATTCGGGCGGCGCAATTGGGCTTTAATGTGGCTTGTGTGGACTCACGTAAGACATTGGGCGGCACCTGTTTGAATGTGGGTTGTATACCTTCTAAAGCCTTATTGCAAGCATCTTTCCTTTACGAACAAGCGAAGCATGATCTGGAAAGATTTGGTATCAAAGCCAGTGGCGTCGAACTGGATCTGCCAACCATGTTGCAACGCAAGTTGAGCGTGGTAGAAGACCTCACAAAAGGCATTGAATTCCTCTTCAAAAAGAACAAAATCACATGGCTCAAAGGTTTTGCGCATATAGAGGCTGGTAAAAAAGTTATCATCAAGGGTGATGAAGAAACCACTGTGAGTGCAGAGCATATTATCATCGCCACAGGCTCAGAACCCACTACTTTGCCTGGAATAACCATAGATGAGAAGAGAGTGGTGAGCTCTACGGGCGCGCTCTCCCTAGAAAAGGTGCCTGAACATCTGGTGGTAATCGGCGGCGGTTATATTGGCCTGGAAATGGGATCTGTCTGGCAACGTTTGGGGTCAAAGGTCACGGTTGTGGAATTCTTGGACAAAATTGTACCAGCCATGGACGATGAAGTAGGCAAGGCCTTTAAGAAGATCCTTGAAAAACAAGGCATGGAATTTAAGCTCGGCACCAAGGTAACAAAGGTTGAGCCAGGTCTGCTCAAATTAACATTAGGTCTGGAAGCCCGTGACGGCGGTAAACAAGAAACCATGGATTGCGACGTATTGTTGGTTTCAGCAGGACGCCGTCCTTATACCCAAGGTCTCGGTTTAGAGGAGCTGGGCGTAAAAATGGATCAAGCGGGTCGGGTGGAAGTGGATGATCATTTCAAAACCAACATACCAGGCATATACGCCATTGGCGACGTTATCCGTGGCCCCATGCTGGCTCACAAAGGTGAGGAAGAGGGCGTTGCAGTAGCAGAAATTATCGCCGGCAAAAGCGGACACGTGAACTATGATGCCATTCCAGGAGTCGTTTATACCCATCCGGAGGTGGCAACCGTCGGTAAAACAGAAGAACAACTAAAGCAAGAAGGCTTAGAGTACGTGGTAGGCAAGTTCCCCTTCAGCGCCAACAGCCGAGCCAAAGCCAATGGTGATACGGAAGGATTTGTCAAGATATTGGCAGACAAACGCACCGACAAAGTCCTAGGCGTGCACATCATAGGCCCCGAAGCAGGTACACTCATTGCCGAAGCAGTCCTAGCCATGGAATTTGGCGCCTCCTCAGAAGACATCGCCCGCACGTGCCACGCGCATCCCGCATTGAACGAAGCTGTAAAAGAAGCAGCGCTCGCTGCAGGTGCCCGGGTTATACATGCTTAAAGTAGGGTCTATCAGGTCAATTCTTTCCCATTTACATGCAAAAAATACCATGCAATTATTAAATTAGATAACACGATTTCATGGTTAATTTATGGAGCGCGGAATTATTCTATAGATGAGGCCATATCAGTAACTAGTATAGAGACGGTAAGAGAGTTGGGGGAGGTTTATACCAGTTCCGAGAATTAATATGCAGGAGTCACTGTGCGGGCAATAAAATAGCGCCACAAGGGCGCTATTCATATGGATCTTAAGTCTTGTTAATATTATTTACCGTTTTCTTTAGCCGTGTACGCTTCTCTTCTGACTGTTGCTATTGCGTAGTCTAGGTCGTAATCAGTTGCTTCTTGAACAGTACGGAAAGTTTTTCTAGCTTCAGCTGTCATACTTACGTTTCCAGTGAATTTATAGGCATTCACCCGATCACATAATGCGATAAACTGATGATATTGACCAGAGTTAAACTTCAGCGTTTCACCGCTTGCTCTTCTGCTGAACGTATTGACTACAGCCATGTAGAAATCATAGTTTTCCAGGTTTAATGTGCTAGCAGCAGCTTGTTGAAGCAACTCGAGGTATGTCTTGTTGCTGGTGTATACGGCCGGTGAATGAGCATCGTCATGATTCATACGCGAGGATAGAGTGTTTCTTGCCCCCGTATATTCAGTAATATTAAGACTTGCGTTAGCCTGTGATGACAGTACCATGCCTGCCAGCATTATTGGTGCGATAAATTTCTTCATATTAATTCTCCTAATGTTATCAATGTAGTGTGTGGTTTATACAATATTTCTCCCGATTGTGTCAAGACCTCTTATGTCAAAATTACCTTGACAATTCCAGTGGTTAAACGTAAACAAAAATACGTTAAGTACAACTTATTTGTTTGGAGAATATTATATCATGTATATAAAACCAGCCTACATTCTACCCGTATTAAGCTTGCTTGCCACAGATTTTTGCAATGCATCCTATGCTGATATTTCTGAGGAAGATCAATTAGCTATTTTCGCGGCATACAGTGCAGACCAACAAGCTGATGCCGCAATTCCTGTACCAGTGGTGCAACCTCAACCCGTTATTAATTACGCGGACCTTGCAGGTTTAAGCGAAGATGAGCAAATGCTCATGCTTGAAGCCATGTGGGGAACCCAAGCTCAGCAAGACGCAGAAGCAGCCCGCGTCCGAGCACAACAACAGGCTCAGCAGCTTTTACTAGAAACCAACCGCATACGTGAAGAAGAAGTACGCCGTCAAGCTACAGAAGAAAATCGTATGCGTGCAGAAGAGCAAGTGCGTCAAATGCAAGCAGAAAATGCACTTTTGCTGCAAAGAGAACAAGCTCGTCAAGCTGCAGAAGAGCAACAAAGACAAGAACTGGAAGCAGAAAGAGCTCGCACTGCTGAGGCTCAACGCTTACAAGCTGCTCAAGCGGAACAATCGAGATTAGTTCGTCAACGTTGGGAAGCGGAGCAAAATCGTCTGCAAGCGGCAGAACGGCAACGTCTCGCTGAAATAGAGCGTGCTCGTCAAGCTGAAATTCTTCGTGCGGAAACAGCTGAACGTGAACGCCAGCAACACATCGAGCAAGCCCTCAGAGCTGAAATTGTTCGCCAACTAGCTGAAGATCAAGCGCAAGCTGCTATGGGAGATCAACTTCTTCTGAGTCAACTGCCTCGTGATGTAATGTATTGCATCTTGGCACAATCAGGTAATTTGCATGCGGTAAGGCTGGCTTCGAAAGTACTAAGAGACCGCGTCGATACCATTAAGGCTGTGTACAAGCTGCCATGCATCCATGATCCAGTGGTTGAAGGTGATGACAATGGCCCAACAGCACCGCCGGCATATAATTTCAATTACGTGGACAATGCTGCTTATCGCATGGCTCGTGCTGAGCGTCATGGTTCTTACTTGAGACAAGCACGCGCACGCGCTGAAGAGCAGCTACGCCTATTAACTATTCAAGCTGAACGCTTAAGGCTTGAAGAACAAGCAAGGCGTCAAGCTCTTGAAGAGCAAAGGTATTTGGCACAGCAAGAATACCAAGCTCAGCAGGAACGCGAATATGAACTTCGTCGCCAGGAAGAACGCCGTCGTCAAGAAGAAAACCGTCGTCAAGAAATGAAAAAACCACAACAACAAGCCAATTATGCTCGTCGTTAATTAAAAACGTAAAACGTCTTAAATACATCTATCAGCAGGCTCCATTGCAGGGGCCTGCTTTTTTTATGTTCTGCTTACATTGCAGGGGGCAGCATAAATCAGGAAATAATACAGTTTACACCTATTTCGTCCTTGCGAGCCCCTCTTGGGGATGTGGCAATTACCTTTTTCCGCTACAGCAAACTTATGTATAACGACTAGACAAAAGTGTCACTCCCCAAGAGGGTTCGCAATAACGTGGGTTGCGTTAACTCTTTTGTTGCCGGATTAATAATTGACGCTTAACTACCAGACTCTTCCTCAGCCGCCATGGCTTCTGCGCGCATTTTGCGGTATTCGTCGACCTTAATAATCTGATCTTCCTTCACCAAGTCTATACAAAGCCTGCCATTTAAGTGGTCGGTCTCATGTTGAATGACGCGAGCGAGAAAGCCGTTGGCTATGCCATTGATTTCCGTTCCATCTGGAAGAAAGGCCTTGTAGCGGATGGAATGGTACCTGATCACAGGACCGGCCAGGTTATCCACGGAAAAACAACCTTCCATATCTGTGGTTAGCTCTGGGCCGTTAGCCTCGTAAGAGGGATTGATCCATAGGCTTTTAGGCATAGTATCCGTCAGATCCGTACGCCATTTTTTCAGTTGCTCGTCATCTGATACCGCAAATACAAACGCCTTTTTACCAAAGCCAATCTGAGGGGCCGCAAGGCCGGCGCAATTTTCTTCCGCATCGAACTTAGCCTCCAAAAGCCGCAAGATTTCCTTGTCCTCATCAGACAAAGGAAAAGACATTTCTTTAGCAGGCGTACGTAACACGGGGATATGCTCATGCAAGCTCTTAATAGCTACATAATCTGGCAGTTTTTCCATGGTAAGGTCCTCTATATTATGTAAGAAATATAGCATGTAAACCGCCAAAAGACCAGAAAATCGGTAATGTTTTAGTGGCGTTTATGGCAAATTTCTTATAAAAAACTACAGGATACTTAACCAAATGGAAAACTAATGAACTTTACTTTCTTACGGTGCTTCGCAGCGCTATATATATGTTTTTTGGGTTTTAATGCCAAGGCAAGTGATCCAGGCGAGCCTGAAGCTGCCGTTAAAGTCTTGCGACAGCCCCTTCCTGAGGAGATAGATTTGCCTGCCGAGCTGTGGATGAATATAGTTCATGAGCATGCGGATTTTGAATCAATGCTTGCTTTGCGAGCCACAAATTATTTTTTTTCTCAAATTGTTATAGAAGATTCGCGCTTTGAAGATGCATTAAGTCATATGCTACAGAATGCTGCTTACCTTGATAGACAAAAAAACAGCGTTTATGATTGCACACCGGCAGAGTGGAAAAAGGATGATTCAGGCAAAAGTTTAGACGATAGTCGTCCGTGCAAATATTTTGAACTTTTTAAGCATTGGATGGATCACCCGCATTTACATCCTGAATCTGTTCATGATTGCACCGAACCAATAAAGATTAGTTGGAATTTACGATATTGTACTGGGGTAGATCGCGATAGCATAATCGCTGTAGCAAAAAGGTACAATGTACCTTTGAACAATAATCTGTTGGACCAGCTGCTCTCTCTGAGAGTTGCTTATCAAATGATTCCATATAGCTATAGGGCAGCGTTTGCAACCGCTGAATCTATGGTAGTAGGGGGAAGTTCGATGATTATAACATTGATGGTTGCTTACAATGGTGTATTGATTCCCTTGAATTGTCAAACGGTCTATTACCTGGGGTTGCAGCCAAGTTTAAATCCTATGGAATTATTTTTTCCTGATGTTCAACAGGCATTGTTATCTACATCCATTTATATTTTTGTGAAAGAAAGGTTATTGCTGTACCTTCCCTTAGTTTACATAGTTGTTAACATGTATGATCATTTGAGGGCTTTTGATACGGGCAGAATATTCAAACGCTTTCTTCCATGGACAACTTATTGGTATGGAGAAGAAGATACAGATCTTTACAGTGTACATGACGCATATAATGAACTTAAAAGAAAACGGACTTGGTATGGAAGCCCTCTTTTCAAGTTTACGGGCGCTTTTGGCACTATGGTCATGTCTTGTGTGGGGTGTATTTTTTATCAGGTATATAATTTGCATTTAACAGGGTATAAAGCTGAACCGGCATTAAGTCTCAATTTGTGGGAAAATAGATCACATATCCCTCTTAATGCCTGCTGTCGTTTTATAAGCGTTAGCCAGCCATACTTTTTTAATTGCAGAAATCTGGATGTTTCAGATGTATCTTCACTACAAATGGCTTTCCAAGAGTATGTTTCAACTGGCCTAGGGACGATCATACCCTTAATGCTGCCTAGTATGATTATGTTGCTGCGGTTGTTGATGATTCTGTTTTTGGGCGTTTAGAAGAAGGCCATTCAATACGCGCACCAGGACTATTTTGCTTCACCTCTCCCCTTGTGGGCTAGCCTATACACACATTTTTTGCTGCTAAATAGTAATCACTCACCAGCTTTAGCACTAGCCCTCAGAACCGTCATCCAGAGCGCGGCTCAGCGAAGCTGAGTTAGCGAAGGATCCAGGATATGAGTGCCGCGAAGCGGCTTCCGTATTTACAAATTGTTATGCAACAATAAATGTTGAAGGAAATTTATGTAATAACTTTCACTTTCTTTGTGGTAACTCTTAATTAATACGGAAGCCGCTTTGCGGCGCTTGTGTGCCTGGATCCTTCGCTAACTCAGCTTCGCTGAGCCGCGCTCTGGATGACGGTGCTCGGGCTTTAGTTTAAGCTGCAAAAAAAATATGTGCATTGATTAGCCACAAGGGGAGAGGTGAGGTAGAATGCTAAACCACCCCCAAACGCCAAATACCCCCGGCATGCCGGGGGTATGTAGTTGATTCACGAAATCTACTTCAGAACCTACTCAACGTTGATGTAGGTACGTCCGCCGCGTGCGTGTTTGAATGTGACTTTGCCTTCGATGAGGGCGAAGATCGTGTGATCACGTCCCATGCCTACATTGTCGCCTGGGTGGAACTGGGTTCCGCGTTGGCGTACTAGAATGTTGCCCGGTATGACGTTCTCACCGCCGAAGCGCTTAACGCCTAAGCGTTGACCTGGAGAATCGCGGCCGTTCCTCGAACTACCACCAGCTTTTTTATGTGCCATAATATTTCCTCGTAATTACTTGTCTGTAGTCTTTTTAGCCGCAGGCTTTTTAGCTGCTGCTGGCTTTGCTGCCGTTTTTGGAGCAGCTGCCTTAGCAGGAGTTTTTTCAGCCTTAGGTGCAGCAACTTTTTCAGCCTTAGGAGCAGCTGCTTTCACAGGAGCCTTTTCAGCTTTTGGTGCTGCAGCTTTTTTAGTTGATGATTTCTCATCGTACCTAGCTTGCTTGGCTTCCTTAGCGTCATCTTTTCTATTCTGCTTAACCGCAAGCTTTGCCACTTGTGATGGGATTGCTGCTGGTGCTGCTTCGGAAACCTTTGGCTTGTTTTCTGCCTTTACCGATTTGCCGTCACCCTTGATTTCACCAATGTGAAGTACGGATTGAAGCTGGCGGTGGCCATTTTTACGTCTGTAATTTTGGCGGCGCTTTTTCTTGAAAACGATAATCTTGTCAGCGCGATTCTGATTTACGATCGTTGCATGGACAGATGCGTCCTTAACGAAGGGCTGTCCCACTAGAACTTTGCCATCGTTATCGATCAATAAAATCTCGCTTAACTCAATGCTGTCACCGTTTTCGCCAGGTAGGCGCTCAACTATGACATAATCACCGGGGGTGACTCGGTATTGCTTTCCACCTGTCTGAACAACTGCGTACATGTCTAACCTTTGTTTGTTATGTGCGTTCAACACAAAAAATAAAATGTAGTCGTTTGCTTAACGACATTCTTTTGAGTATAATTTCTACAAAAGTTTGTCAAGGGTTAAATGCCTTTTGACTGAGGAAAAAAATATGAATCCTACAGATATACTCGACATTGGCCGTGACGCCGTCTTCCTTTTGCTAAAAACTTCTGGGCCTATGATGCTTGTGGCAATGGTCGCCGGACTTACGGTTGCACTGTTTCAAGCCCTTACTCAGATCCAGGAAATGACTTTAACATTTGTTCCCAAAATTGTCTTGGTTTTTTTAACGCTCATTTTAACATTGCCGTTTATTGCCTCAAGCTTAGGGAATTTCACGTTAAACCTCTTTAATTACATACAAAAGGTCTGATGTGTCGCCGTTCAATGTAGAGCTACCTGAGGTTTTCCCGTTCCTGCTTGTATTATCGCGGGTAACGGGTGCCATTATGATGATTCCTGGCTTGGGTAGCCAATACATCAACACGCCCATACGTATCCTTTTCTCTATGGCCATAGCGGCTGTGATTGCACCACTTATTACGGATTCCATGCCATCTGCACCCAGTGAACCATATATGTTCTTCAGTTACGTGATGATTGAAGCGTTGATTGGTCTTTTTATCGGCACTATGGGCAGGATGTTGCTGGTCTCGCTTGAAGTTGCTGGTACCGTTATAGGATTTCAATCAGGTCTGATGAACGCATTTGTCATGAACCCGGTGGAAGGGCGCCAAAGCTCACTGCCCGCCACTTTCATGTCCGTTATGGTGTTGGCGCTCATATTTATAGGGGACATCCATCACTTAGCATTGCAGGCTGTATTTGATAGCTATCAAGTGTTTCAACCTGGCCTTTTGACTGGTTATGAGAGCCTTACTAACGATTTCCTCAAATCTATAACTAGAATCATCACCGAAGCCTTTATCTTAGGTACACAAATAGCCGCGCCGCTTATAATTCTTTCCATGCTATTCTTCATAGGCATGGGGTTGTTAAACAGATTAATGCCGCAACTGCAGGTATTTTTTGTGATGCAGCCCTTTCAGATATTTGTGGGGTTTCTGACGCTTTCCATGATTTTATCAGCGTCGTGCATGAACGTAATTGAAAAACTAGCGGCAATGTATTCCACATTGTGGCGATCATAAGGGGGGGCGATGGCAGAAGAACAAGATTCCCATGACGATTCCCAAAAAACCGAAGAGGCGACGGCCCAACGACTGGTCAAAGCCAGGGAAAAGGGCCAGATTGCCTTTTCGAAAGAAATCAATCATTGGATGATTATCTTTGGTTTGTTTCTGACGGTTTCCATGCTAGCTGCTCCGGCTATGAATCAAGTGGCAGGGGCCTTAAAGCCATTTCTGGCGGCGGGTCAAATAGGCCCCCTTGAGGGATTGGAGATCCTAGGGCTAACGCAAGGCGTCCTTTTGAGCTCCTTAACTGCCATGGGGTTTGTTTTTCTAGTATTTATCATAGCTGGCCTTGTGGCAGGCTTTGCACAAACGCAATTCCTGATCAGTCTAGAGAGCATTAAGCCTAAGTTTTCTAAACTCTCCATCATCAAGGGGTTAGGGAGAATATTTTCTACGTCATCCTTGGCTGAATTTATCAAAGGCCTCATGAAAATTGTAATTGTAGGAGCTATATTCTTTATCGTCCTGATCCCCGATTTTTATCGCTTAAATCAATGGGGACATATCCCCATTAATCGTATCTTCGAAGTCATTCAAATGATTTTAATCAAACTGTTGCTCATTGTTTTAGCCGTTATCGGTGTGGTTGCTGGTCTTGACTATTTTTATCAGCGGTTTTCCTTCTTGAAGAAAATGCGTATGTCTAAGCAAGAAATTAAAGAAGAGCACAAGGAATCGGAGGGCGATCCTGCGATCAAGCGAAAGCTGGCGGACTTGCGTCGTGAACGCGCCATGGGGCAGCGTATAGCTGTGGCAGTGCCACAAGCATCCGTGATTATCACAAACCCGACCCACTATGCTGTAGCCCTTAAATACGAAGCTGAGAATATGGATACGCCAAAGTGTGTGGCCAAAGGTATGGACTTGCTTGCATTGCACATACGTGAACTAGGTCAGGAGCACGACATCCCCATCATCGAAGACCCACCCCTTGCCCGCGCTCTCTATGCGGGTGTGGAAGTGGATGACGATGTGCCAGAAAAGTACTACTTCGCTGTGGCTCGAGTGGTTCGGTATATTATGGGGCTGGATAAAAGCTATAGGGCTACGGAGCTGGAAGAAGAGGGGTAGGTTTCATCCCGTGCCTCCCCCATATCCGTCATTGCGAGCCCTCTTGGGCGTGGCAATCTACTTTTATCGCTTCACCAGACTGACGTTAGACGGCTGCACCACAGTAGATTGCCACGCCCAAGAGGGCTCGCAATGACGGATATGGGTGAGAGTTTTCCTTAACTTAATGGCAGTGAGGCACGGGGGCGGAGCAAAAAAAAAGCCCCCACGTTTCCGCAGGGGCTTTTTGAATTTATTTACGAAACCTACTTGATCTTCTTTTCTTTGAAGATTACGTGCTTGCGCACCACTGGGTCGTATTTGCGGAACTCAAGCTTTTCAACTTGTGTTCTTGGATTCTTGAACGTTACATAGTAGTAACCAGTTCCAGCTGTGCTTTCCAGCTTGATGGTTAACGCTCCGCCTTTTTTAGCCATTTAAAACCTCGAGTAACTTAAAAATTTGTTTCATCGCACTAAAATGCCTATGCCTTGAGCAAATGTCAAGGAATTATATGTAAGGAAAAAGAAATTGATAATTTTGAGGGAAAGTTATAAGTTGTCATTGTTAATTTGCCAGGAGAAAGACGTTTGATAAATAGCATTGTAATCGTAGGCTTAGGATATGTGGGCTTGCCGCTTGGCGTTGCTTTGGCACGTTCCTATAAGGTTACTGGGTTTGATGTGAACCTGAAGCGGGTGCAGGAGCTGCAGTCCGGTGACGATCGCACGGGAGAGATTGACGCAGATGTTTTGCAGAGCTCAACCATAGCGCTGACCAGTGATGTCCAAGAGATTGCTGGTAAGGATGTGTATATTGTTACAGTACCCACGCCTGTGGATTCAAGGAATAAACCTGACCTTACGGCAGTTAAAACGGCATCTGAAATGATCGCATCTGTTATGAAAAAGGGTGCTATCGTCGTCTATGAAAGCACAGTCTATCCAGGGGTTACAGAGGATATTTGCGGCCCACTGTTGGAAAAAGTGTCAGGCATGAAATGCGGTGTGGATTTCTATCTGGGGTACTCGCCTGAGCGCATCAATCCTGGTGATAAAGTACATTCTGTGGATAAAATCACTAAGGTAGTGGCTGGTCAAACACCTGAAGTCACCCAGCAATTGGCAACACTTTATGGGGCGGTAAATAACAACAATATATTCGTTGCGGCCAGCATTAAAACTGCGGAAGCAGCAAAGGTCATTGAAAATGCTCAACGCGATATCAACATTGCCTTCATGAATGAGATTTCGGTCATATTCGATCGGCTAAACATATCTACATATGATGTACTGGCGGCCGCGGGGACCAAGTGGAATTTCTTACCATTTACGCCTGGTCTTGTGGGCGGTCATTGTATTGGAATAGATCCTTATTACTTGGCCGAATGCGCCAAGGACTTAGGTTTGAATGCGGAGGTCATCCTTTCAGGTCGCCGTATTAATGACGCCATGGGCGGTTATATGGCCACTAAAATTCATGAACGCGTATCTGCTCTTCACACCTATGGTCAAAGGGCACGAATTCTTGTGCTGGGTCTCACTTTTAAGGAAAACGTGCCTGATTTACGCAACACCAAAGTAATAGATGTGATTCGTGGTTTAGAAGGTTATGGTCACGAAGTTGTGGTGCATGATGCCATGGCGGATAAAAAAGAAGCTGAGCAGCATTTAAATATTCACATTGAAACAGGTTTAGAAATATTGGGTTATGACCAACAGGCGCATATGGCAGTGGGAGAATCTCGTTCTATGCATGTGTCGGCTCCCTTTGACTGCGTTATAGGAGCGGTTTCCCATGATGCTTATAAGCAGATGGGGCAAAAGCAATTTCAGCTGTTATTGAAACCCGGTGGTCTGATTGCCGACATTAAAAACATGTGGTCTAATGTTCAGATACCAACTGACATGAATTATTGGAAGTTGTAACCTCGATGAATAATCACAACAAAGTTGCTGTTATCGGTTGCGGTGCTTGGGGCAAGAATTTAGTGCGGAATTTTCACAACCTGGGCGCGCTTGCCACTGTGGTGGAACGTAACCCTGCTGTCTGTGAGAGACTTGCCGATGAGTATGGGGTTGTTACACAAGATCTAGCATTAGTCCTCATCAATCCTGAAATCAAGGGTGTCGTTCTAGCTCTTGCAGCTACCCATCATTATGACATTGCCAAACAAGTACTGAAGGCAAAGAAGCATCTCTATGTGGAAAAACCGCTGACCATGTCTTATGCGGAGTCTGAAGAGCTATGCAAGCTTGCAGAACAGAACAATTGTATTTTAATGGTAGGACACCTGCCACGATACCACCCCGCTTTTCAAAAACTTGTGCAACTAGTCCAGCAAGGTGAAGTAGGGCGCGTGCGGTACATTTCCTCTCACCGCTTGAACCTAGGACGAATTCGCAGCGATGAAAACTGCCTATGGGACTTGGCCCCTCATGATTTATCTATGGTCATGGCTATTACGGAAGCAGAGCCTCTGGAAACCAGCACCCATGGCTCATGCGCTTTGGATCCTTTCATTATGGATTCAGCAATCGTGCACCTGAGCTTTCCTGGTGATGTTCAGGGTCATATCTATAACTCATGGGTACATCCATTCAAAGAGCACCGTTTTATGGTTATGGGTACCAATGGCATGATCGTTTTTGACGATTGCCAGCCATGGGCGTCTAAGCTGATGATTTATCATCACCAGATCGAAAAGCCGGCGGGCATGGATTATCAAACCGCTTATAAGGACTCTATTCCCGTACAATTAGACGAAAGCGAGCCCTTAAGGCTCGAATGCCAACACTTCCTTGATTGCATAGCACATAATCAAGCTGCACTGACAGGACCTGAAGACGCTTTGCGCGTGATGAAAGTACTGGAACAAATTCAACCCATGAGTAAAATAGTAAAAGAGGCTGCAGTCATATGAAAATTCAATCCACCGGCTTAATTCTAGTCATAGGAGCGCTCACAATGCTTTCAGGATGTGCGGATCAAAACAAAGAAGGACTGGTTCCCACGTCATTTTGTCATTTGCCTGGGTGGGACAACGATCGACATGCGGAAGTTGTGCCTGCACTGGCGCACACATGTAGTGTTATTGAAAAGAAGCCCGATTCAGCCAAAATGATCACCCGAGCAGACGGTAAGGGATTTGCCAGCGATTGGAAACCTGTATGTAAAAAATTTAAAGAAACTCGTTTTGAATCCCATAAGGATGTGAAGGATTTTTGTGAAGCTCACCTAACACCTTATCAAATGTCACTAACGAGTGGAACATCCGGCACGTTTACGGGCTATTATATCCCCATCCTCAAGGGATCTCGCAAGCGCTATGGTCCTTACCAAACACCTCTCTACAAAATGCCGGGCAAGGGCCTCAGCCGTAAACTACCCCGCAGCAAAATTGTGGGCGGTGCATTTAAAGGCAAAGGCTTAGAAATCATGTGGGTTACTGACCCCATAGATGCTTTCTTTGTGCAGATCGAAGGCACAGGAAAAGTACTTATGGATACAGGCGAAGAGCTGCGTATTAACTACACAGGACAAAACGGCTATCCATACTTTCCCATCGGCAAAGCCATGGTGGAGCGCGGTCTGTTAGAAAAAGGCAACGTCACTATGCAGTCCATCAAAAAATGGCTGAAAGAGCATCCAAAGCAAGCAGAAAGCATCATGTCCTTGAACCAGTCTTACGTATTTTTTGACGTAAAACCCTGGAATGGCGATGTGGTGGGCAGCCATAACGTACCCTTAACACCTCACCGCAGCTTGGCTGTGGACAGATCATACATATCCTTAGGAACACCACTTTGGCTCGCCGCAGATCACCCTCATCCGGATAAACCTGCCCTGCAACAATTAATGGTCGCACAAGATACCGGCGGCGCCATTAAGGGTGCCATCCGCGGCGACTATTACTGGGGTATCGGCGATCAAGCAGCCGACCACGCTGGACGGATGAATTCCAAAGGCGAGTTGTATTTGTTGTTGCCGAAGTAGGCAGAATCTTTAATTCTGCGTGTCTTCTACCTTGTGCCAAATGCCTTTTAGCTAAGGTAAGACAAAACCTCTAACCGTGTTTGAGCCGGGTCTAGCGTAAGAGAAGCGGAGCGTCCGCAACTCATTATTTTCCATTCGGAGCCGCCTTAGCAGCAATTGTAGGCTGGCCCCGGCTCAAGGACGGGAAGGCTGCAGAATCAGTTAAATCCCGAAAACACTACTAATAGTTTCAGTCACCTTCTCAAAAGCAACGTCTTTCATAGGCTCGCCATGGGCTGTAATTAAGTGTCGGAAAGTTACGGTCTCCAACAACCTATAAAAATCAGCACCTTTAGTTTGAGTTGCCCAAAGCCAAATAGGTGAAATATTTGCCGGTTTCACCAGCCCTTGAGTTTCGAATGTGTGGGCTGTCTCCGCACTATAAAAATAATCGGTGCAGGTGATGTTTTGAATGCTATCACATGAGATTAGTATTCCGCTATCCCTTTCAATGCTCAAGACACCTTCTGGAAATATAGATGTTTTAAAAACAAACACAGCACAACCAGGAAAAGGCATATGGCCTCCTGCCATTAACTCACGATCGCAGGTCAAACCATTTTCATAGGTCATCCCCTTTAAAGTCCAAAGGAGTGAAGAGGGATATTGATTACGATAAAAGGCATCATCTCGGCCATGGAAGGCTCCAATGCGGATGATGTGAGATACATTCCCCAACAGATCCAATTCTTTAAGACCTTCCGTATCCAATCTAACCGTATTAATTAAGGTTAGTTCAGACCCATGGCGTATGATGACCATGTTACGACTTGTCTGAATATGAATTCCATCATGTATAGTTTTGTTTGTGCCCGTAACAAAAAAGACGTCTTTGAAAACCTCGCGTATTTTTCCATGTGGCCAAGCAGGCGTAAAATGATCAGACTGTGTGGCGCACATGCTTAGTGATCCAAAGACTTCACGATGTCTTCACAAACTTTCTTGGCATCACCAAACAGCATCAGCGTGTTATCCCGATAGAACAGCTCATTGTCCACACCCGCATAGCCTGAAGCTAACGAGCGTTTAATAAATAAGACAGTCTTGGCGCTCGCCACATCTAAGATAGGCATGCCATAGATGGGGCTTGTAGGGTCATTCTTTGCAGCTGGGTTTGTCACATCGTTAGCACCAATAACAAAAGCCACGTCCGTTTGACTGAAATCACGGTTGATGTCGTCAAGCTCGAATACCTCATCGTAAGGCACGTTGGCTTCCGCCAACAAAACGTTCATGTGACCAGGCATGCGTCCGGCAACGGGATGGATAGCGTATTTAACCTTTACGCCGCTCTTTTTCAGCATCTCAGCCATTTCGCGCAAGGCATGCTGAGCATGGGCTACGGCAAGGCCGTATCCTGGAACGATAATCACAGATTCACAATTCTGTAGGATAAAAGCTGCATCCTCACCGGATCCTTGCTTTACGGTTTTATCGCTGTGAGTCGTTGAGGCGCCTTCGCCAGCAGCTTCACCGCCAAAACCACCCAGTATGACGCTGATAAATGAACGATTCATGCCTTTGCACATAATGTAGCTTAGTATGGCGCCGGAAGAACCTACCAGCGCACCAGTGATAATGAGTGCATTGTTGTTCATGGTAAATCCAATACCTGTGGCGGCCCATCCGGAATAAGAGTTCAACATGGAAATAATCACTGGCATGTCTGCGCCGCCAATGGGTAGGATCAATAAAAGTCCTATGGCAAAGGAAGCCAGTACGATTATCCAGAATATTGTATACGATTCTGTAAGAACGAATATAAGGATCAAGAATACAATGGAGCCGGCGATACAGGCATTGATCAGATGTTGGAAAGGATAGACCAAAGGCTGACCAGTAATGAGCCCTTGGAGTTTACCGAACGCAACAATAGACCCCGTAAAGGTAATTGCGCCAATAGCGGTTCCCAAAGACATCTCGACTAAACTACTCATATGGATATTTCCGGACGTGCCGATACCAAATGCATCTGGCTGGAACAGAGCAGCGCCTGCTACACACACAGCAGCAAGACCTACCAGACTGTGAAACGCTGCCACCAATTGTGGTAATGCTGTCATGGCAATGCTTCTTGCGATATAGGCTCCTATAGAACCACCTATGATGATGCCGGCGATAATAAGCCAATAGGATGCGACACCTGGTCCCAATACGGTTGTGCCGATGGCAATTCCCATTCCAACCATACCATAGGTATTACCTTGTCGGGATGACTCAGCCGAAGAAAGGCCCCTTAATGCCATGATGAAACAAAAGGAAGATATTAAATACAAAAATGCTGAAATGTTGACGCTTAACATTGGATTCTCCTTATTTTTCTTTTTTCTTGAACATTTCAAGCATACGTTTCGTCACCATAAATCCGCCAAAAATATTGATTGACGCCAGCGTAACGGCAAAAAATCCAAGCATTTTAGACGTTCCCATGAGTGGCAGCCCGGCAGCAATTAAAGCGCCCACAATGATAACGCTGGAAATAGCGTTGGTCACCGCCATCAAAGGAGAGTGCAGGGCAGGGGTAACCCGCCAGACCACATAATATCCCACGAAGACAGCCAGCACAAAAACAGTCAGGCCCATCATAAATGGCGACATCAGGACATGTTCACCGTGCGTGCTGGCAAGCTGCTCAACCATGGTCTGGGTTTCTTGCATTTCCTTCAGCATAGCCTCGCTTTGCTCAACCATGCCCTTAATTGCATTTTTAATTGAATCTAGATTCATGTTCTTTTCCTTCAAGTTAACTGATTAAGGATGCTTTGATGATTTCGTCATCCATATCAATTTTAAGATTGCCTTTTTCATCGCTGATCAACTCAAAAAATCTGAGAACGTTTCTGGCATAAAGTGCGCTAGCATCCGATGCTATACGACTTGCCAGGTTAGAATAGCCGATTATTTTCACGTCATTCATGGTGACCACTTTGTCAGCTTTGCTCGCGCTCACATTGCCACCAGCGGAAGTGGCCATGTCAACGATCACAGATCCGGGTTTCATATCCTTGATCATAGCGTCCGTTATTAATTTAGGTGCGGGTTTGCCTGGGATAAGCGCAGTGGTAATAGCAATATCAACCTTTTTTAAGGTTTCATGAATCTTATCAGATTGCCGTTGTTGGTATTCTTTTGAGGTTTCTTTCGCGTAACCACCAGCAGTTTCAGCATCTTCCTCGCCTTCAACTTCCACAAAACTAGCGCCAAGGCTTTCCACCTGCTCCTTAGCAGCCTTACGCACATCAAAGGCTGAAACCACAGCGCCTAAACGTCTGGCAGTGGCGATGGCTTGCAAACCTGCAACGCCCGCGCCTAATACCATCAATTTGACAGGCGCTATAGTTCCTGCTGCCGTCATCATCATGGGGAATGCGCGTGGAATTTCGTATGAGGCTTCTATAACGGCTCGATAGCCAGCCAAGTTGCTTTGGGAGGATAACACATCCATACTTTGAGCGCGTGTAATACGAGGCACACGCTCCAAGGCAAATGCCTTAATCTTTTTGGCCTTATAGATATCAATCTGTGCTGTTTCGATCAGCGAGTCGAGCATGGCAATCAGGCATGATCCATTGGGCATATCCGTAAGCTCGTCTTGTGCCTCGTCCTTATTCATCGGGCGTTGGACTTTGAGAATAACGTCCGCTCCTTTCAAAGCTTCAGATATATCCTTAGCAATTTTCGCGCCTGCATCCACATAGGCTTGGTCAACGAAAGATGATTCCAGCCCAGCCTTGGTTTCCACTGTAACCGTGTGGCCCATACCGATAATCTTTTTTACCGTTTCCGGAGTTGCTGCCACACGTCCTTCATGTGCGCGTCGTTCCTTTAAAACACAGATATGCATGTTCGATCCTCAATCATTGATCTTGTTGTAACCGTTCACCAAAAAGTTCGTCATCCAGAGCAGCAAAAGCGTAGCGTTGCAGCGTGGGATCCAGCATATGAGTGTGAGCACTTGCGAACTCGATCCAATTTAAACATGGAGTTCGCAAGTGCTCACACTCATATGCTGGATCCTTCGCTTCCTCCGCAAAGCGGAGGCGCGCTCTGGATGACGAGCCTTTGGTGAATGCTTACCCCTTATATTTATAAATGCTTTACGGGTGGAACTCAATGCATTAAGTGGATCCACCAGAATCAAAAAGGTCATTCCGCAGAAGCGAAATGACCTAAACGCAAGATTTCAAATGAAAAGAAACTTTATTTTTTTTCTGCAGCAGCAGGTGCTTCACCGGCAAGCATAGTGTGTATGCGAATGCGGCCAGTGCGGTCCACTTCTTTGCCCGCAGCTTCTGGCTTCTTTGAAACAGCTTTATAGGTATAGGCATAAACGCAAACAGCCTTTTGGCCTTTGACTTTTTCATTCTTTAGGGCAATTGTATCTGCCGCTTTACCCGCTTGCTGTAAGTCCATATACCGCTTGCCTGCAAATTGTGCGAACTTCGGACCCACTAGAAACTCAACATTATTGAAGGTGGCCTTCTGGTTGCCAGCTAATTCAGAAATTTGTTTGTTTGTTATTTCGGAAGGGCAATGTTTATTTATTGCTCCTTTGTTTGCTTCTTTAGGTGCAGCAATTGTTGGTTGGCAAATAACCATTAGGCCGGCAATGGCCAAAAGTTGCAATTTAGTTGTTGTGTGCATTTTATTCTCCCATTTAGATTAAGCTTGTTCTTACAAGGAATCTCCTTGTTCGACTTTCACGGGAATTATACATAAGGCGAATTAAAAGTAAACGGCGAAAATCATAAAAAAGCATAAGCTTACATGAACATTGCCAGGTAAATATCTACGATAGGTAGACACTCATCCTCCTCGTTGCCTTGCAGGAATGACCACAGGGCTGATAGGTTGTTACTTATGGAGGTGAGTTTGTCAGGTATTAGTGGCGGAATGCGTAAGCTGGAGATAGATGTGTATTTGTTAAATTCACCTAGATCGGGATCGGAGCAGCAAGCTATCTCCTTATTGAGCAAAAATAATAATGTCAGGGTGGCTAACTTCTTCATGCTGTCTCTCCTCATGGAACCTTATGGGGTGCGGTAATGAAAATTACATATGCATAAGCCGGATTTAACAGGTTTCATTTCAATTCAATTTACCTGATTTAACCGTTTGTTAATCTTAATGATATATAATATAACTATATCGGGACGGGTTCAAACTATTATTATATGGTGTTAATCATGACAGACGCAGCAGTGAAATCGGTTAAGAATAGTAAAGGTAATCATGCAGCCAGACTGGCTGCTGTACAAGCGTTATATCAGATGGAACTCTCCGATAGGGGTGCTGATTCGGTTGTTAAAGAATTCCTCGAACACAGATTAAACGTTCATTCTGATCAAGAAAAAGAAATGGTCGTGAATCGAAAATTATTCGAGGAAATCGTGCAGGCGACTTACGAAAAATATGTGCAAATTGATGGCTTTATAATGGAAAGTTTGCCGGCCACTTGGAAGATTGAACGCTTAGATGCGGTATTGCGCGCTATCTTGCGTGCAGCCTGTGGTGAGTTTCTCATGGATAAAAACCTTGCAGCCGCCGTCATAATCGATGAATATGTAAATGTAACCCGTGATTTCTTCTCGGCGCGTGAACCGGGATTTGTGAACGGCATACTTGATCATGTGGCGCGGACTCTGGGCTTGAAAATGAATGATGTGCCCGTAGTTGACGTTAAAGACTTTACAAAGGAATATAATACCAGTGGCGTATCAAATTGGGAAGACGAAGGAGGTTCTAATTACTGATAAGGCATTGCCTCCCCACATGGGGCTTTCAGAACGTGACATTATTAAAAACTTCATTGCGCCACTTGCCCAAATTCAATCTCTCCAATTAAACTGTGAAGAAGATGCTGCCGTCCTGGAATTTCCTGCAGGCAAGATGTTGGTCATGACCACAGATGCAATTATCGAAAACACCCATTTCTTCATGACTGATCCTCCCGAAACCATCGCTAAGAAGGCTTTGCGTGTTAATCTATCTGATCTAGCCGCCATGGGCGCTCATCCTATTGGATATACGTTGTGCTTAACTCTTGGGGACTCAATTACACAAGAGTGGCTGGGTAGATTTTTCAGCAGTCTAGGCGAGGATAACCAAAACTTTCACGTCAGCTTAATTGGTGGTGATACGAATAAATCCAATGGACCACTAAACATTTCCATTACAGCCATTGGTGATGTGGCAGAAAGCCTTGCCATTACCCGATGCGGCGCGCAGTCAGGTGATCGTATTTATGTGACGGGCACCATTGGCGACGCGGCTTTAGGCTTTAATTGTCTTCAGGGCCTATATACGAATTTAACTGACGTGGATCGTAATTTCCTCATCTCTCGTTACCATGTGCCAAATCCTCGGCACAGGTTAGCTCAGCACCTAGGCGATGTGGTCCATGCCGCCACAGACATATCTGATGGCTTATTGCTAGACCTAAAGCTGATCTGCGAGTCCTCGGATTTGCAGGCTTATGTTCGCCGCGATCGGATTCCTTTATCGAAAGCCGTCAAGAACCTATTGAAAGCCAGCGATGCTTCCCATCACGCCGCCATATTTGATGCCATCTGTGCAGGAGGGGATGACTATGAACTCATATTTACAGCGTCCCCCGGCGAGGCAGATCATATAGAATATCTTGCACAAAGATACGCTGTTCCCATAACATGTATAGGACATCTGGGTGTGAAGCCTGAAGATGCTGATGATACGAAAAGAATTTTACTTATGGATGATCAAGGTAATCAATTACCCATAAGTCACTTAGGGTACGAACACCAATGGTAAGAAAAATCTGCGTGATAATTATGGCCTTATGTTTTTCACCGTCTGCCCACGCAGGTGATCATGGCGGTGAAGCAAAGAAAAATACCGAAACCAAGCTTGACTTAAATGACATCGTTATCCCAGTTTTGTTACGTGAAGAAGTTCAAGCCTACTATTCATTAAGCATGGCCATTGAACCAAAAGAAGAGGGTAAAAAAGCGACCCTCCTACAATTTGGCCCCCGTATACGTGATGCGATTATCCATGAGCTCTATGTGATTCTCCCCCTCATATGGAGTAAGGATGAACAACCCGATATAGAAATGATCAAAAAACGTCTTGAATCAGTTGCGCAAAAAGCCAGCCCTGACAATACCATCGGTCTCGTAACCATCAACAGTTTTCAACTAAATGATGCCAAAGATCAGGGATTGGACGCGGATAAGAAATAACGGTATTGCCTTTTAATGTGGAGGTCGACTATAGTTCCTTCAACAGCTAAAAGGAAAAGATCATGTTTAACAAACTATTAGCACTGATTCTCCTCACGTATTTTCTTGTACAAGAGGCCATAGCCTCAGACGAATTAATAGCGCCTCTTCCTTGCGGTCGAATTGATAATATTTCTGTAACTCGAGGTGATTACTTAAATCTAGGTGATCATGTTAGGGATCTGATATGCATGAAAATGAGAGTTGCTGTTGTTTCGAAACAAAATGGTTATGTGGAAAATGTATTAGTGCATCCTGGGCAGGTGATAAATGCTCCTCAGACCATACTGTTACGCTTTACACAAGCGCCAAAAATTTCTCAGCTGATAGAGCACATTTTAACTAAGGCTGATTAATTTATGACAGCCAAGCTTACTTTCCGCCCACATCATTTTATGTGCACACTGGGATTTCAAGGCGCAGGTTATTCACCGGGCTTTGTGGAGAACTTCCAAGCCATCTCTGATCAATTAAAAGGGGAGGGCGGTGATGAGGCTGTAATAGAAGTCACCGATCACACAGATTCTATCTGTGCTGCTTGTCCGCACCAGCAAGATGCCTTCTGCGGATCCGATGAAGAATTTATTCAGAGTCTCGATCGTAAACATCGTTCAGCCTTAGAGCTAAAAACAGGTGACAGCATCACATGGGGTCAAGCCAAAAAAAGAATTGCAGCCAATGTGAACGAAGACAAGTTTCACGAAATTTGCCAAGGTTGCTCCTGGAAAGATTTGGGTGTCTGTTTGGAAGCGTTAAAACAGTTGCGTCTGTAAGACGTACGCATTTGTGTCATACCCGCGAAGGCGGGAATCCAGCGCAGATGTGCGGCAAAGCCGCTACAATAATAGACTATTCTGAGTCGCTTCACTCCCTTGATGTGCTGGATACCCGCCTTCGCGGGTATGACACGAATGCCAGAATTAGCTGCTCATAGTACTCTTATCTACTCATCCACGCCCAATATCTGCAAAAGAGCATCTTCCGTAGCCTGATCCATAGGTATCATCTGGAATAAAGTTTCATCCCTTTTCCTCTCAGCATTCGATAACGGTTGCGGTCCGTGCTCAAGGCTATAAATCTCTGCGACCAATTGATCCGATTGGGTGTATCTTCTCTCACGCATGGCCGTGATAACACCTTCATTGTTCATGGTATAATTATGATGATGACTCACCAAAGGAGAAGCTGTTTCCGAATTCGGAGGTGTATGCAATACATAGGGTTTGGCCAAGCACCTCGGGTCACTGAATAAATCATTTAAGAACAATTCTAAATCAAGAGTGGGGTCTGACTCATTTTTGACGTCTGATGCAACTATAGTTTGGTACTTAAGTGGACTTTCCAAATTTTCGTTGGACGCTAAGCCAAATCCACCAAATAATATACCTAGGCAAAGAGTTAGAGCGATTTTCTTCTTCCACATGGTAATCTCCTTATATAAAACACTCAACGTTACCATAAAAGGTATCCGCTAACATTCAGATTGTAAAGGGAAAAATAATGCTATTTTCGAAGGTTATCCCCCGTTTGAGCGCGCACATAGGCTCCCAGATCTAAGACACCATTTCTGCGCTTTAGCTTCGTTTTTGCAGGCTTTGTTGGTGTTGCGCCTTCATCTGTATGCGCTGAATTTATCTCTGCGCTTGCAAGCAATTTTCGGTTTTGTTTTTTGAGCTCAGCAATCTGAACATACAGTCCTTCTTTTATAAAATCGTTAAGACGTATGGTTTGCGTTAAATCATCTTCTGTAAGTTCCATGCTCTTGATGCGTTGTTTCAATAGTACATAATCAGCTTCTAGCGCCTCATATGCTTCAATGGTAACATCGGATCTTGTCCGTTTACGGGTGTGATCACCCTGCTCGTAGCTAGAATAAGTAGTGTTTGAAACTAAAAGAGCCATACAAATGGCAAGGGGAATGATTCTGCTTAACATGTTATTCAGCTCCTAAAAATTGGTTTGTCTTGAATCTAATTTTGAGTGGTGGTTTGATGTTCGTTAGAACTCCACCTTCAGACGCTTGCTTCAATAATTTTCTTTGGTACGAATCATGTAGTAATTGGTTAGCGGTGCCCGCAAAATACAATTTCTGGGGGTATGAATCAGTTGTGAGATTATCGTCTGTGGAATCGACACGCTCCCTTTTCTTAACGAGCTCATCCAATTCATCTGGAGTGCTAGCATGGGAAAAGCATGAGCCTGATAAGGTTAAGGCCATTGATAACACAATAGACATCTTCAAATTCTCGGAACTCCTATGTGGTTGCGTTCACGATAGAAACCATGAGACAGGGGGGTGTGTCAAGAAGACAAAACTAATTTGTCTAAAATTTAATGAAATTGCGAGATTAAAATGTCCCCGCTGCCACATCCATTAAAGTGTCTCGTTCAGCCGTGACGTTTTTTAAAGTCTCTTCTAGATGGGCAATTCGAGCAGATTTTTCGCCTGATTCATTTTTGAGTGAAAATACTTCTTGTTTTGCAGCCGTTAGCATTTCAGCTAGTAAATTTAATTCCTTACTATACTTAAGCTTTATCTCGCTAAAATCTTTATCTTCAATAGCTCTTAGGCCGAGAATTTCTCTATCTCTCATTGCCAATTGCTGATCAAAGTATTCTCTTTCTTTATCAATGATAGAAAGTAGTTTTGATATCTCTGCTTTCGCTGCTGAATACTTAGCCTTTAACTTGCTAATCCGTTCTTCAAGGGCTTTCTGAGAATCAACTGATCGTGAACTGATTTCTTTCAATCCTTCTTCAAGCATTTTAACTTGTACGCTCAGGCTAGTAATAAGCTCAGAGTTATGACGAGGGGTGTCCGATTGACCTTCCAGTTGGGCTAGGCGAGATTTCATCTCCGCATTTTCATGCTCCAAGCCAACCAACCTGTGAGTACGAGGTGTTAGCATAAGATCATTAACGTCAGGCGCTTTATCTGAGGCGATGGCAACAACAGTAATGATTATTCCCATAATAATACTTGCGATGAATGTTCTGGCCAATATAAATTGCTCCTTTATTTAATAATGCCTCAGTAAGCCATGAGAGTCAATGAAGCAAGCTGAACTCTCTTCTTTGCATCTCAATTAAAATAGGGTATAAGTCATCTCGATTGCACCCGTAGCTCAGCTGGATAGAGCGTTGCCCTCCGGAGGCAAAGGCCAGAGGTTCGAATCCCCTCGGGTGCGCCACTTTTTTAAAATAGGTGACCAATGCGCCTCATACACACTCTTCAAAATACTACCTTTGATAACACCACCTGTGATGGCGCTATAGCAGCCCTGGAAACAGGTTCAGTGGTTTATCTACCGCAACTACCTTTTCCCCTTGCTCAGGCTGAGGCTGTGCTTTTATCCCCCGATTTCCTTAAGCCCAGTGTGAAAAACATAAGCTATCTCCCAGATCAAAACCTATTGCGAGGCATCGATGCCGCACCTGAGGTAGAGGCCATGATGGCTCAGATGATGCAGCGCTACGTGGATTTCTCTAAAAATCTGATCCAATCCTTATTCCCACAATATACAAACCATTACGAGCTCGGTAAAACCAGCTATCGCCCTGTGGAAATTCAAGGACGTGAAAGCTCATACCGCAAGGACGACACCCGTTTGCATGTGGATGCATTCACCTCCAATCCTAACCATGGCAAGCGTATCTTACGTGTTTTTAGCAATATAAATCCCAACAACCAGGGTCGTCATTGGCGCATTGGTGAGTCATTCCCCAGTGTAGCCAAAACATTTATACGTAAGATCTCCAAACCATTTTGGGGAAAACATAAGCTGCTGAAAACTCTCGGGGTCACGAAAAAGATCCGCAGCGACTATGATCACTACATGCTACAGATGCACAATCGCATGAAAGCCAACGTGGATTACCAGCAACAAGTAGAGCAGGGGGAGTTTCACTTCCCGCCAGCCACCACCTGGATTGTCTACACAGACCTTGTATCCCATGCGGCAATGGGCGGTCAATACGTCATGGAGCAAACCTTTTACCTACCCGTAGAAGGCATGAAATATCCTGAACATGCCCCAATTAGAGTTCTTGAGAACATGTTGGGACGTAAATTAGCATGATATTGAAAGAAGGCGTCTAATTTCAATTGACGCTGCGCCACAACCTGGTGTATAAACTAGTCTATTGAATTGTTAACAAGGTGAGTTGAAACACATGGCTAACCATAAATCGGCACTAAAAAGTAATAGACAAGCTGAAAAGCGCACCATAATGAATAAGGCACGCATGTCACGCATTCGTACACATATTCGTTATGTGGAAGAAGCTATTCTAGGCGGTAATAAAACGGATGCGCAAGCGCGTTTTCGTGAGATGCAATCTGAACTAATGCGCGGCGTACGTCGCAATTTGTTTCACGTAAATACAGCGTCTCGCAAACTTTCTCGCATTTCTGCGAGAATTAAATCAATACAGGGTTAATTCCCGAACTGAATTAAGATAACGTCCTGGTTTTGATCTTTGTATCAAAGCTGGGGTGTTATTTGATCAACTCGAATTGTATTCCCTATAGGGTTTGCATTTGAGATGGGTGGTCTTTGTCTGAAGGGCTGAAGCATGACTGTTGTCGCACAAAAAAAAGAAGAACAAGCGTCATCACAGACTGTGCATATGTCATATGCAGAGGATTGGGCGCGTGCACAAGCACGACTCAGCCAAAACCTACCAGAAGGCACATTCAAAAGCTGGATAGAACCTTTATTCGCCGTAAATCTGGATGCAGGCACGCTTGTTTTAGGTATCCAGACCCGTTTCATGCGTGACTGGGTCAACACAAACTATCTCTCCCAAATTTTTCAATGTTGCCGCGAAGAAAACCCTAAGATCTTTGCCGTAGAAATCATTGTTGCCAATGCGCCCGCACGTAATGAAGCCGAGGCCGCTGTTGCACATATTAAGCCCATTGAAAAGGATGTGCCTTATTCATCCGAAGGGCCCGACCCCAATTCACCTAATTTCCTTGAAAAAGTCAGTGCATCTTTGGATGCCAGATACACATTTGAGAACTTCGTGGTAGGCAAGCCAAACGAACTCGCCCACGCCGCAGCCCTCAGGGTTGCTGAGGCTGAGAACGTCAGCTTTAATCCGCTCTTCCTCTATGGCGGCGTAGGTTTAGGTAAAACGCACCTGATGCACGCCATCGCTTGGCACATTAAAAAATGCCACCCCAAGCGGAAAGTTATCTACATATCAGCCGAAAAGTTCATGTATCAATTCATCCGCGCCTTACGGTTCAGGGATACGGTGGCTTTTAAAGACCAATTCCGGTCCGTCGACGTACTTATGATTGATGATGTACAGTTCATTAGCGGTAAAGACTCAACACAAGAAGAATTCTTCCATACGTTTAATGCCTTGGTGGATCAAAACCGCCAAGTGATTGTATCCGCAGACAAGTCTCCTTCCGATCTAGAAGGCATGGAAGAGCGCTTGCGCTCAAGACTTGGCTGGGGTTTGGTTGCAGATATTCACCCTACCACATACGAGCTGCGCCTTGGCATCCTACAAGCTAAGGCAGACCACATGAAGGTCTCCATGCCAGATAAAGTCCTAGAATTCCTGGCCCACAAGATCGTATCCAACGTACGTGAGCTAGAAGGCGCCCTCAATCGTATTGTCGCGCATAGTATGCTCGTAGGCCGTGAAGTCACCATCGACATGGCACAAGACGTCTTGCGCGACTTGCTTCGCGCCAACGACCGCCGAGTAAGTGTAGACGACATCCAACGCAAAGTAGCCGAGCACTTCAACCTTCGCCTAGCCGATATGCAATCCACCAAACGCTTGCGTACCATCGCTAGACCAAGACAAATAGCCATGTACCTGGCCAAACAGTTCACCACCAATTCGCTACCCGAAATCGGCCGCAAATTCGGCGGACGCGATCATACAACCGTTATGCACGCTGTCAAAAAGGTAGCCGAACTGATGGAAACCGAACACGGCGTAGCCGAAGACGTAGAGATTTTGCAACGTATGTTGCAGGTTTAGGTTTCGTATAGTATTACTCAGCAATAAAATGGTATGCGAAATTTTAGAAATGCACCAGCTACCGTCATTGCGAACCCCCTTGGGGCGCGGCAATCCACTGTGGAGTCGCCGTTTATAATATTTTTTTTGCAGCTAAAAAAGTAGATTGCCACGCCCCAAGAGGGGCTCGCAATGACGGATGTGGGTCGTTTTTTTCTTGAAACTCATATATTAAGGATATTAAAATGTTACATAAAACTTTATCAACCGCTATTCTGACCTGTTGTATCATAAGCCAATCACTGGCCAGTCAAGGAACTCCAGATGACTTAAGTTATAGCCTATCTGAACAACAAAACGCATCAGCATACCATTTATTAGAAGAAGAAGACGGCTGCGTGCTTATGGATACTCCCATAACGGATGAAGTTGTCATAGCACTTCTAAAAAGCAATGAAATCTTTGACTCATTAGATCTATCTGGCTGCAACAATATAACAGATGCCCTTTTACCACAAATAACTATTCTACGTCCCAATCTTAAAGAGCTATATTTAGATTATTGTAAGGGTCTTACTTTTAAAGCCATAAGAGAATTCCTGAATCAGATGCCTGACCTGGAACTACTAAGAGCCACCCCCCTAGTTGCGGGAAAGAGTGTACGAGAAGCACTTAGTGAAATAAGAAAGGATTGGCCCGTAAATATAAATAAATAACACCACCCCCATCCAAATGGACAGGGGCAGTCACATGATTTATGCAGACTCAAACTGCACGCCTTGACGAAGCAAGCTGCGTAATTCTGGACTGTCTTCATGACCATGCGCAGAAACTGCATGAGAAGCACTGGCTTCAATCAATTCTTCTAGGTGACTCTCTGGTACAGACATTTTTAACTGACAATTTTTTTCACTTGGATACTTGCCGCAATCAATAACGGCCCAACGCTCATTACTCATGATGATCTCCTGTTAGGGTTTGGTTCCTTGACGCTGTCACGATACATTTGTCGCATCAGCCAAGGATCTCACGAGTATAGCTCAAGGATATTAACAGACGGTTGCGAAGGTGTTAATGGAGTGTGAGAACATAGAAAGAGTATTTTATCCTTATTTCTAATGTGTTTCAATATATTCAGCTAAGTATATTGCCGGGTTTTCGATAGGATCTAATTTATTTTTAAATTCAACCCGCTTAGGATCCTCATTCCAATTGCTTATTCCCAGTTTATTTAGTGTTTTACCAAGAAATAAGTTTGGCTTTGCAAATGGCGTGTAATTAGTTTTTCTTATGAAATTGATATGCCTTATGATTTCATCTGGTTCGTGTGCTAAATAAATAAAGCTCTTAAATTCTTTGCCTAAATCGTTGCTATTAAATTCGTTATCCCATCCGTTACTTAGATAGATAATTGGTTTGTCTGCGACAACAACTTCCCCTAAAGCTGATGATCCATCGCTAATGACTATATCTGCTTCTATAACATCATCTTCAAGGTTCGTATGTATTTGCTCGGAATAAACTATGTTCTTAATTGATCTAAACTTTTGTATAATCTGATCAACATCTCTTTGCGATAAAAATCCATCTTTAATACTCTGTGTGAATAAAAACACATGAGGACGAATGATTATTCGAATATCTGGGTTATCTTCCGCATAATTACATATAAAGTGGTAATAATTTAAAAAGGTAGAGCCACCTTCGAATTTTTCTCTGTTTCGGGTTGTTAGTGACCATCTAGGCAGCCATAAAATTGTCTCTTTAAATTGTTTGTCCTTTTTGAATTTTTTCGTTTTCTCTCGCACATTTTTATAGTTCTGATAACCGGAAACAACGACATTTTCGGGATTGAATTTCATTTGCTCAATAAATAATTTCCTTGTGCTCTCTGAATCCACCATAGCGATATCCACTAAATTTCGTAATTCATCAGAATTAGAATTTCCCAAGCCATGAAATAAGTGTGGACCATATACAAAGTAAATCACTTTGTTGCCCAGTTGCCTGAGGCCTTCCATTGTGTAGTTGGGGTGCAGAGCTGATTTTGTTGTGTTGTATGGATTTCCCACTATCACATAGTCAGCCTTTTCAATGTCCAGTTTATTACAACTTTTATAAGGTTTCTGCATTCCGCAAGGATATTGAATATCGGACGCGTTAAATTTTTTTGAAAATTCAATATCCATATCGACTGTTGGTTCATTTTGTTTATTTAAATATGGCACAGCTATAACTTTGACATTATGCCCCCTATCTTTAAGCGTTTTATAAAATTCAAAAAATCCTTTGCAATAAACCGTTTCGTTATGAATCATAATGATTACATTTTTACTTTTTTTCTCATTTGCTTTGCAGTCGCAAAAAAAGAAAGAAGAAAGAATGCATAGAAGGGCAAATAGGGGTGCTAGCTTAAACATTATATTAGATTCAACCTCATATTAAGTTATTTTTAATTTAAGAGATAAAACAGCAATTTTTATTGCCTAATACTGTGTCATTTCTAAGAAATATAATCAAGGTGATTATTGCTTTAAGTTCCTGTAGAATCCTATAAGCAACAATGGATAGGTCTAGTCATGAAGTATATAAAACTATTTACGATACTTAATTTTTTGCTCTATTCGTATTCAACAGCAAGCACACCCCGCGCTGACGACCAGTTGGAATTTGAAGAATTCCAGCATGTGCCCCTAGACCGAATTTATTCTAATGGCGATCAGGTAGAACTTGCTTATGTCTACAATAATTTTATGGTTAGGATCGAAGGCTATCCCGTTACTAAATTGATCCCTTTGTTGGCTAAGAAGCATCCATCCATTACCATGCTTTGTTTAATAGATTGCGGTCCGTTGGATTTTCGTGACATGGAGGATTTGCAGGATTTTACAAAACTTAGGCATTTAAAATTATCTTTATGTGGCCTTAATGATACCATGTTGAAAATATTAACCCTTGGTGATTTGCCGAAACATCTGATTTCATTGAATCTGACTATGAATAACCTGACCGATGAAGGACTGATTGCCATGTTCTTGTCTGATCGATATGTTCGTCTACAGCATCTTTGTATTGCCAACTCCCCTGATGAAAATGCATTCAGCCATAACGTCTTTAATACACTTGCTGAAACCAGTTTGCGGGTTAGCCTGAAAATGTTCTATATCTCAGGATATGCATTGGAATGGAGGAGGTTGACAGATTCTGCCCAAACCTTTGTTTTGGGGAGGTACGCGCCTTACGATGCCTTTTATTCGAAGCGTTTGGAGGATCGAGAAGTCTATCTGATCGATGATCCTTGTAAATTTGGCTATGAATGGATTAAAACCCGTAAAGGTTGGTTTCTTTTGGATAAAGATGAGTTGGAGGGTAATCAGACATCACAATTATTGTCGAGCGCATCCGAGAAACTAAAGCGTTTGGCTACCTATGGTGCAGCGAAACTGGAAAATAATGCTTTACATTAAGTAGATTAAACCAACAAAAATAGCTAGACCACGTCCCATGAGACTGCTAGGTTTACCCTTGAGTTCATTCAATCACATATTGAAAGGTCAACAAAATGCGCTATTTCTTAGTACTTTTCCTTCTCCTAACCAGCCAAACTTTCGCATCAGACGAACACCTGCTCCAAATTGGAAACTTTAAGAAAAGTTATCCAGTCAAGCCAGCCGCAGCTAACAGTGCAGTTGGTATCGTCTTTCTTTACGACGTGAGCGACAATTTCCACATGGCTCAGGCTACCGCTGAAATCTTGTCAAAATCTATTATGGCATCCAAACTATTTGTGGACCTGCATACAATAGTCGTGCCTGGAGATGGCGGCAATATGATGGCCGGTCTATTGGTTAGCTATCTCAAAATGCAAAAACCGGAACTGGAGGTTTGCATCGTACGTGGAGCAAACAAAGGGGAAGTGGTTAATTCTGTTGAATATCAATCCATAACCAGCCCATCCAAGAAAAAAATTAACTTACGTAAAGACCAACACGATCGCATTCAAGGAAAAAATGTACTCTTATTCGATGATGTTTTGTCTTCTGGCTCAACTTTTAGGGCGGTAAAAGAGCTTATAGCTTACTCCAGCTGCAAGGTCTTGGCATATGCTTGCATGGCTACCGAAGGTGATGATGTGCAAGAATTTGACGGTGTTTCGTTATTCAAAACAGCTCATTTGCCCATATTTAAGCTATAGCATATGAATCCCCGAAACTTAAATCCATCCATACTAAGGGCTTATGACATCCGTGGAATTTACGGTGTAACCTTCAATGAAGACGATGCGTATGCGATCGCTAGTGCTTTTGCAGCTGATTTAGAGAGCAGGGGAGGGGAAACCGTATGTGTTGCTTACGACGTGCGTTCTAGCTCTCCGGAGATTGAGGCTGCAGTCGTGAAGGGGGTACTCCAAAGCGGTATGGACGTCACTCGAATTGGAATGGGCACAAGTCCCATGCTGTATTTTGCGCAAAAGTATCTGAAAACAGATGCAGGTTTGATGATCACAGGTTCCCACAATCCAGGGGAATATAATGGCATCAAAATATGTCTTAAATCCGGTCCATACTTTGGTGAGGACATCCAGAATCTAGGCCGCATAGCAAGCCAGGGCTCTTATATAAAAGGGCAAGGAACTCTCACCGAAACCAATGTAATGAATGCATACATTGAAAAGCTGATGGTCGACTATGAAGGCAACTACGCAGCTGGTCGGTCTCTTAAAATCGTTTGGGATCCAAGCAACGGTGCATCATGTGAGATTTTGCGAAAGCTTGTAAAGCGATTGCCAGGTGAACATATAATCATTAATGGTACACCCGATGGCAGTTTTCCTAATCATCATCCTGATCCAAGTGTGGAAGAGAACATGGCTCAGCTATCTGCGGCAGTAATAAGCCATTCCTATGACTTGGGTATAGGTTTTGACGGGGATGGTGACCGAATTGGCGTTGTAGATGGCAAAGGAAGGTTTCTGCAAGGGGATCAGCTATTAGCATTCTATGCGGAAGAACTAGCCATCACGCACCCTGGGGCAACTATTCTCGCTGATGTGAAGTCCAGTAAAGTCCTATATGATCGTCTAGAATTTATCGGGTTAAAGGGGCAGCTCACCAAAACCGGACACTCATATATCAAGTCACGTATGAAAGAGCTTCAATGCCCTCTGGCCGGAGAAATGAGTGGCCACATGTTCTTTGCTGATAGGTACTATGGCTTTGATGACGGGTTATACGCTGCCTTAAGGCTGTTGGGCGCCTTGAGTTTGAAGGCAGAAACACTATCCCAATGGATGGATGCCTATCCCAAAACATTCATAACACCTGAAATATTCTATGCCTGTGCGGATGACAAAAAGTTCCCCTGTATGGAAGCAATTAAACAAGACTTGTTCAAAGCTGGAACAGAATTTATCCAGGTAGACGGCGTGAGAGTAACAACGCCAGACGGCTGGTGGCTTCTACGCGCCTCCAACACACAGGCTGTCTTAGTGGCACGTGCTGAAAGTGATACGGCTGAAGGATTGGAACGGTTGTTGAAAGAAGTCAAACAGCATCTTAGTAACCAGGGTATTCAGGGTTAGTCGATTGAGTCATAAAGTCGACCCCACACCCCACCCACGTCACAGCAATGACGGAAGTTGGGGGTATTTATCCCCCTTAACTTGAAGGTAGTGCTATTGAACCGTTGACGTAAATGAATCCAATGCCCGAAATCAATTACTCTTTGTATCCAAAGCCAGCTGACAAAAATGCGGCAGAAGTTCAGGTGTTAATGTGTTGGTAGATTTTCGTTGCTTTAACACCTCGATATATTCGCTAGCAACCCCTGGTGGGTTACATCCATGTAGCAAACGATAGGTTTCAAACCATTCGATAGGATCATTCATACGTCCCCTTGCAAAACTGGTTTGTTGCTCCACAGAAGGATATTCATCCGCTAACACTGGAGTAGCCTGTCTATTCGGTTTGTATGGCTCTACCGTCAAGTGAGCTATGCCAGAATCAGTGGGAGAATAAGCAAAAGCGCCATCATGCATTTTACTGGGGTAGGACGCTTCGTATCTTTTGGGTAAGTGTTCTTGGAATCTAACTGTTTTCTTCTTGCTGGGATTCTCTACAGAATTAGACAAGGTCGCAGAATCCAAGTCCATTAAAGAGCCTCTTTTATCTTCTTCCTCTTCGAAAAAAGTGAAGCTAGCATTTGTGGGAAAAGACGAAACTGCAAGTAGTGTAGTCGCGAGTAAAATCTGAATTTTCATTGAAAGAACTCCATCTTAACATAAAACGTACTAGCTTCTACCAAAATTATATGAGCTGTGCAATAGATTAATTGATTTCAACTGGTTCAGAAGGAACGGAGCTTGCTCATTTCTTCTGAAATCGTCTCTTCATTTTTTCTGCTTTATTGTCTTCTTGGTGTGCAATAAAATCACTATCATTATCCATAAGATCAAGAATATCAATAAAACCTGGATTTGGAGAAACACTCAAATTTTCATCAAAAGAAAATGCAAGTTGTGCCCTGTTGTTATCACCAGGTTTGAATGGTGAGGGCACTCGGTTGTCATGCCAGGGCTCTTCTTCGGATCCAGATGGGCTACTTGCAGCAGAGGGGGCAGTTTGAAACGTTAACGCAATTAGACCTGTTGCTAATATTTTTAAAGCCATAAGGGTGATTCTCCTCATATTCAGAATATGTATTCATATTATAGAAACGTAAATCTAATGCAAGCGCATCTATCTGAAAACTCCTTGACGGCTGCGGAAAAACCATATACATAACCTATATATTAATAACGTCAGTCGGCGAGGGTTCGCTCACTGGCGTATAACTGTTTGAAAAGATATGTTTGAAAACCTAAGCAATCGCCTAACTGGTATATTTGATAAGTTACGGGGACGTGGCGCTCTCAGTGAGCAGGACGTGGGCACAGCCATGCGCGAGATTCGTGTTGCCTTGCTTGAGGCAGACGTGGCCTTGCCGGTTGTAAAAGATTTCATCGAGCAAGTCAAAGTAAAAGCCATTGGCGCGGACATTCTGAAGAGTGTAACGCCCGGTCAGCAAATTGTAAAAATAGTCCATGATCATTTAGTGGAAGCTCTTGGGCACGAAGCTCAGGACCTGAATTTGGCGGGTGCGCCCCCTATCTTTATCATGATGGTTGGTCTGCAAGGCTCAGGTAAAACCACATCCACAGCCAAATTAGCTCGCCATCTAGTTGCTAAAGAGCGCAAAAAAATTCTCCTAGCCTCATTGGATATCTACCGACCCGCAGCCCGTGAACAATTGGCTGTATTGGGTAAAGAAATAGGCGTTGACAGTCTTGATATCATCGAAGGTGAGAAACCTTTGGCCATCACCAAGCGTGCGGCTGAAAAAGCGCGCCTTGAAGGTTATGACATCGTCATGTTGGACACAGCCGGTCGTCTTCATATTGATGATGAGCTCATGGTGGAACTCCAACAAGTTCGAGATGCAGTAAAGCCCATTGAGACCCTATTGGTCGCAGATTCCATGACCGGTCAAGACGCGGTCAACGTGGCGCAGATCTTTAACGAAAAAGTCGGTATAACCGGTATTATTCTTACCCGCATTGATGGTGATGCTCGTGGCGGTGCGGCTCTTTCTATGAGGGGCGTCACCGGCTGCCCCATTAAATTCTTAGGTGTGGGTGAGCAGGTTGATAAACTGGAAATCTTCCACCCAGACCGTATTGCAGGCCGCATTCTGGACATGGGTGACGTGGTCTCCCTTGTGGAAAAGGCTTCCGAAAACATCGATCACGCAGAAGCTGAAAAGCTGGCTGCAAAAATGCAAAAAGGTCAGTTTGACCTGAATGATATGGCCTCGCAATTACAGCAGATGCAAAAAATGGGCGGTATGTCCAGCATTATGGGTATGATGCCGGGTATGGGCAAGATCAAAGACCAAATTGCTGGTGCTGGTCTTGACGATAAACTGGTCAAGCGTCAAGTGGCGATTATTCAGTCCATGACCCAAAAAGAACGTAAGAATGTCAAAATGTTAAACGCGTCTCGTCGCCGTCGTATTGCGACAGGATCTGGAACAACAGTGGCAGATGTCAATCGTGTGATAAAGCAATATGTGCAAATGGCTGACATGATGAAGAAGATGGGAAAACTCGGTAAAAAAGGTTTCCTCAGAAATGGAATTAAAGGTTTATTTAGCTAATAGGAGATAAAGAATATGGCACTAAAATTAAGACTGGCCCGTGGTGGTTCAAAGCAACGTCCTTACTATCGTCTCGTGGTTGCGGAAGCAACATCTCCACGTGATGGTCGTTTCATCGAAAAGTTGGGAACATACAACCCATTGTTGCCCCATGACCATGCGGAGCGTTTGACTCTTAAGGAAGATCGCATCAAGCATTGGCTTTCTGTAGGCGCCAAGCCTACAGACCGTGTGGAAAAGTTCCTAGGTCAAGCCAAAATCATCAAGATGCCTGAAATCCGCGAGACACCTAAAAAGTCTCTTCCAAAGGAAAAAGCTCAAGAGCGCCTGAAGGAAAATACAGCACGCGAAGAAGCTGCTAAAGAAGCCGCAATTGCTGCCAAAGAAGCTGAAAAAGCTGCAAAGCAAGCCGCTAAAGAAGCAGCAGCTGCACCTAAGCCAGAAGTTGTTGAAGAAGCAGCTCCCGTTGCCGAAGAAGCAGCTCCAGCCGCTGAAGCCCCCGCAGAAGAAGCTGCTCCTGCTGCTGAAGAAGCACCAGCTGCAGAAGAAGCCGCTCCTGCTGAAGAAGCACCAGCCGAAGAAGCTGCTCCTTCAGAAGAAACAAAGTCTTAGTAATTACACTATCAGGCGCTCCATCCAAGGGCGCCTGATCTTCCTTGTTCATGTCTCATTAAACAATTCCTGTTACGCTTAAGTATGACCAGACATACACGAGCATCATATGAGCGGACCACTTCAAACACTTAAAATCCTAGACTTCACGCAAAATCTACCCGGCCCCATATGTACATTGTATATGGCTGATATGGGGGCTGATGTTATAAAGGTAGAGCCGCCACTAAAAGGAGATCCTATCCGGGGGGCTCCAGGGTCGCCCATAAACCCTTTAGTAGCGTATCTCCACCGCAATAAAAGAAGTTTAGAGCTTGACCTGAAATCTAAAGAGGGTAGGGACGTGATCCTTAAACTCATCCAAGAGTACGACATCATAGTTGAAGGCTTCAGGCCAGGGGTTATGAAAAAGCTGGGCCTTGATTACGAAACGTTGAAGGCCTTACAGCCCAATCTCATCTATTGCTCCATTTCCGGTTATGGTCAGACAAGTCCTCTGGCCGAAAAAGGAGGACATGATATAAATTTTCTAGCACGTTCAAGCGTAGCATCGCTGATGACCAATGAAGACAATGAGCCCGTAATACCTAGGGTACAAATTGCCGATGCTATAGCAGGCTATCAGGCTATGGTGGGTATTCTGGCCGCATTTGTAAGCCGCGGTGCAACTGGTAACGGCCAGTATATTGATCTATCTATGACCGATGCTACCTTTTCTTTTATGCACTTCGAAGCAGCCCTAAATTTGGGTAAAAAAGAATTTCCTGGAAGAGGAGTAATTTCTGGCAGTTCCCCCTTTTACCAATATTATAAATGCTTAGACGGTAAATACCTCGCTCTGGGTGCTGTGGAGCCCGTATTTGCACAAAGGGTTGCTGAATTTTTCCAATGCCCCATGGATAAGGATTCCCTATCCGCAGCCATAGCTAAAAAAACACGCGATGAATGGATCGAGCAAACAGCTCATATGGATATGTGCTTAGAACCTGTCCTGCACATGTATGAGTTAAAGCATGACGAAAATCTAAAAGCCCGCGAGATGATCATCGAGGTAGACGGTCAATTGCAATCGGCTCTACCAATCAAATTCTCGGGCTTCAAACCAGGAAAGCCAAAATCGGCACCCGCTCTGGGTGCCGATAATGATGAGATAATGGCTGGCCTTTAATGCGCCGTCCAACCGCCATCCATAGGTAGTGCCGTTCCCGTCATATTTTCAGCCGCAGGCGAGCACAAGAACACAGATAGTTCAGCCAATTGCTCCGTCGTTGTAAACTTCTTGGTCGCATGCTCGGTGAGCATCACCGTATTGATCACCTCCGACTCAGGTATTCCCCTCGCTTTAGCGGTGTCCTGAATCTGTTTTTCAACCAATGGCGTCCATGTATAACCCGGACAGATCGCGTTACAAGTTATACCAAATAACCCGCCTTCCAATGCTGTTACTTTTGTGAGCCCCACCAAGCCATGCTTAGCAGCCACATATGCAGACTTAAATGGCGATGCCACTAGCCCATGCGCAGAAGCCATATTAATAATCCGCCCCCATTTTTTTCCCTTCATGTAAGGAAAAACGGCTTTCGTCGTATAAAAACTAGCTGATAAGTTGATGCCGATAATGGCTTCCCATTTATCTTCAGGGTAATCATCGATAGGGTTAACCGATTGAATGCCAGCGTTGTTCACCAATATATCAACACCGCCAAAAGCTTCAGCAGCCTTCTTCATCATTGCATTGATCTGCGCGGGTTTTGACAGGTCCGCATCAAGAAACAGAACCTTCCCCTTGGTCATCCCAGACAGTTCGCTGACAACGTCCTCGATCACTTTTGGATCACCTAAGCCATTTAAAACAATGTTCGCATTCTGCTTAGCCATGGCATGAGCAATTCCCAAGCCAATACCACTAGTAGAACCCGTGATGAGAGCCGTTTTGTCTTTAAGCATCTTGTGTATCCTTTATTTAGGTAAACCTTTTTCTCGTTCCGCTTTTAGTGCGCGCGCGTACCACTCCAATTGGTTGAGGAATCTCGCACAGCGTTTATCCAACGTCTCATCTAAGGGAACAGCATCTTCCGACATAGCTTTATCAATTTTCGGAACAATCAACGTAGCTGGAATAGGCGGCATATGAAGCGTGCACAAAGTAGGCAATAGAGCTATTTCAGATCGAACGCCACCAAAATCAGAAGGTGAGTAAACCGCAATGGCCGAAGGACGGAAAAAATACTCCTTACCGAAAATATCGATCATATTCTTCAGGCCGGGCTGCATACTATGGTTATACTCACCGGCAATCATAATAAATCCATCAGCGGCATATAAAGTTTGGGAAATTTCTTCGATTTTCTTTGGAACTTTTCCGGCAGGATAGTCTATATACCTTTTTTCAAGAACCGGTAATTTCAGCTCCCGAGAGTCAATGAAATCCACATGATGACCGCGCATCTCCAGTTGTTTTATAATATATTTCGCCAGACGAATACCAACCCTAGGTTCCCTGTGCGAGCCATACATTACGCAGAAATTCATGCCGACCCCTCTTGTTATTTTTCTCCTTTATAATGATAGCAAAAAAAGCAAGAAGCAAGACTACAAATTATTTCACAAAATTATTTCTTATTAATAAGTCGTTAATATAGTGAGTGTTTAATTATAGCTAGTAACCATACAAAGGGGCAACAAATGAATAGCTTTAAGTATCTGATCTCAAGCGTTATTTTAACCTTAGCCATATGTTCATCTTCTTGTGCTAGCGATGATTTTGCAGGTATGAGAGCCAATAAGTTGATCAAATCATGCAACAAAGCCCTAGAACGAGCCCAAACCATGGATGAAAAAGCTGATCTATTGATTAGCTTGAAGCTGGATCTAAATATGCCTTTAAGCAAAACCCAAGCCTTATCCGATGAGGCTATCAAACTTTATAAAATTGAAGAAAGGCGCCTTTCCATTGGCTTTGATCCATTCACCACCTATTTAGATTACTACAATACCATGAGCATCGCAGCCTTCAGAGAGTACTACGTTAACTTTATTGATGTGCAATTGGAGGAACATGAAAAATTACTCAGATTAAGAAAAATCTCACTCATATATCAAAAAATGGCTGATGTATATGCCATAGATGGTAAGGTGAAGCTGGCGGATCAATACTATATCCTATCATCAAGGTTACTGGTAGATGGGCTGTATGATTATAGTGACACAAGCTATACGCTATCTACTTTAAGGCAAGCTGTTAAAATCTTAAAGAAAACTACCCTTTACAGAAATAAAGCGAAGCCTTTGCTCTCATGGTGTATGGATATATATAAAACCAGAGATTTTGATCTTGCCAACCGAGTTGTGGATGCCGTGTTGTGCAGCAACATAGAATCACCCGCCGCCAGTGATATATTTAAAGCCGCATACTTTTCCTTGTTGCATGGCGATCTAGTTTTGGCTGTTCCTTATTACACATACGGCAAATCAAAATTTTCTTGTGCCAATCCTATGAATGATTCAAATGTTTCGAGCAGAACAGAAAGGTTCGCCAATTTAATTGCCACTGAATTCCTAGATACCTTGCTGAAGCAAGAGAAATTAGAGACCAATTCCACGGAGCTAGCGAAAAAGTTAAACGTTGCTAAGTTAGTCAAGTTTCATAAACCTCTTGCAACCGTATTTGGCTCCATCGAACCAGAATATCTGGATGATTCCGAAAGATTATTCAATAGAATTCGCGCATTGCATGTGGACAACGTGGAAAAAATGGCAATGTTGTAATGCGAATAAATTGATGTAGAATCATTAAATAGGCATTAGATTCACCCATTTTGTTCTGAGTATTCGCGTTTAACTAAATAGGAGATCCATAATCTCCAAAAAACCGAGCAATACAAGGGGATGGGAAAATGGGAAGCTATTTTGATCGTATACATTGGAAAGCTGGAATCATAGGTTGTATTTTAGTTTCGAGTATGGCGCATCCCTCACTGATAGTAGGTGGAATAGACGGTGAGCAATTGGAGCCAGAGACAAAAGTTGTGACAGCTTGTGAAACTAATATAATAACAACAGAAGAAAATGAAATAGAAAAAATTGTCCAGAAGTGTAATGAAGCTAAATTAAAACCATTCTTGCGACGCATTCTTAAAAATCGTTCAGTCCGCATGATATACCTTGATAATCCAGACTTTGAGAAGTACAAACCCAAAGACCAAATCATGGCTTTTACGCGGGCTGCGTATAAGAAAAAAATCCTTCATGCTATGCGTTATAACCATGTGCCAACGCGTGGATTTTTTCCTCCCGGCACAGGAGATACAAATGCTTTTGCCAAATGGAATCGAGTGCTGTGTGCTGGTGAGATTTTTGAATATAAAGAAAGAACCGATCTGCAGTTTAAACTTCATCTGCTGAAGCAAAATCATCAGATTATAATGCTTAAAATGTTACGCCTCAGAATTAAATTAGGTGTTCAACCTAAGCACCCTGCCTCTAAATATATAGAACCTGCACCCGAATCCGCTGTAAAAGAGCTCGTTTCAATCATCGATGAGGTCAATGGTTATTTTAGAAATGGAACTATAAAAGGTAAAAACTACGTTCTGGATGATGTTGATCTTTTTAGAGTTATGACGAATGCAAAGGAGGATCTTGGACTGCTAAAAGCGATGTATGGTGACTTTATGCACGCTGCGCATACAGATGGCCATATTCATGATGAGGCGCGTTTATGTTCATTTTTAGCTTATGGTATGCAAAACAGGGATGTATGCTCCAATATTCGAAACTACTTTTTGAAACTTTTTCATAAGAGGCAAGAATTTTTAAGAGACAGTTTTAACCAAATTGTCATAAGAACCTGCGTTTCGCAGGATAACATACTATATGAAATTATACACCGAAACAGACATTATCGTATGTTACAGGAAATGGAAAAACTTCTGCTTCTGGAGGGAGATACATCAGATTTCTATCCCATAGAGGCTATTATTTTTCGTAGTAATGCAGAGGCCCCATCAGGAAGTGAAAGTCCTTAAGGGGCCAACGAAATTTTATTAACGACGACCGCCGCCATGACCGCCATGACCGCCATGACCGCCATGACCGCCATGACCGCCATGACCGCCATGACCGCCATGACCGCCATGACCGCCATGACCGCCATGACCGCCATGACCGCCATGACCGCCATGACCACCACGGCCACCACCGCTGCCACCACGATGCTCGCCACCGCCACGACCTCGATCGCCATGAACACGATTGCCCCCATGAAATTCATTTCCACCATGGTATTTGTTGCCTCCATGGTATTCATTGCCACCGTGGTATCTATTGCCGCCGTGAAATTCATTGCCACCATAATAATGGCCGGCATATCGTCTATTGTTTAAGTAATAACCTTGATAACGACGTCCATCAGTACCATAATAAAAGTACGGTAAATCATAGGGGAAGCTATCGAGTGCATAGATTTCATCAGGGTAACACTTGTTATGAAGTTCACCACCCCAGACAAACCATTCACATTCAGCAGAGGCTGAAGGAGCATATAAGCCTAAAAAGGCAGCCAGTAATAGATATTTTCTCATATTATTCCTCCGTCAAAATTGTCAATCTGATTATCTCAGATAATTAATACTAATTAAACCAAGTTAATTTAACTTTAATATTTGATAAAATTGAACTGTTTACTAGAGGAAGAAGTTATGGCTATTCATCAATTTCCTGATCACTGCGTCTAAAGTTCTTGCCTTTATATATGGGAGGCACAAAAGAAGCCGTGGGGCCAGGAGAGTCTATGGTAACCGAGGGCAGAATCAAAACTGTTGTTCTACTTACGCATCGGCCGTCGCTATAACATTTTGTCTGACACCCGTTGAGGACAATACAAAGACCAATCACCACAACAACCAAATATAGCTTAGACATCTCCATGGCCCTTAAAGCATGCTACGATCAGTACCATCCCCGTCCAACTCGTCTAACCCCAACTCGCGGAGTAACGGCAACATGAGGTCTTACAACCGGCACAACTGGCCTTACCACTGGTGCTACAGGCCGCGAATAGTATTCTACAGGCTGCGAGTAGTATGCTGTGGGGGCAGGATCTGTTACATAGACGCGTTCTGTGGTTGTAGCCACGCAGCCAGCTAAAAATACTGGAGCTGCTAGAGCCAGAAACAAAGGTAATTTTAAATTCTTATTCATGATAATATCCTCTAACTATCTAGGGTTTCAAGTTTCTAGTTAACGTCCACTTCTGTATCCTTTTCCATCATTAATTGGGTTGGAAAAAGAGCTAGTGGGTAGTTCAGGGCCCAACGAAACAGAGCCTGATCTCGTGTTCAATGGCTGATCCACTGAGCCCATCCCAGTTGATTGGCAAGCCGAAAGGTATAGTCCAACACTCAACACAAATAGAAACCTAATCATTCAAGCACCTCTAATAGATTGCTTAACGGTTGGCACCACGCCCGCCGCCACCTCCACCTCCACCTTTATGGCCACCGCCACCTCTGTGACCGCCAACAGCACCTTTATGTCCACCGCCATCTCTGTGACCGCCAACAGCACCTTTATGTCCACCGCCACCTCTGTGATGCATTCCTTTTTTGTGGTGTCTACCTTCTATTCGTTTCCCATGATGATAATCTTTGTAACGGTGGTGATGCTTAGAGTAATAGCTACGTAAACCCTTCCCATAAAATGGGCGGTGATATCCATAATCATTGTAGAAATAGTAAGGTGCATCATAATACGGGTAATTATTTTGAAGGTATAATTCGTCAGGATAACAAGAGTTTCTAATATAACCATCACTATAAAGAACCCAGAAACAATCATCATCATAGTAAAGTGGCGATTCGATATCAATAGAAAGCTTAGGCACAGATACGGAAACAGCTGCGCCAGCCTGCGTGCCATGTAAGAAGAGCAATAATAAAAACAACTTTAACATCTTCATTGCTAAGGCTCCTCTACAACATTGCCACAATACATTGCCAACCAGATCTCCCAGTCATCTCCGAGAAGGCGGGGATCCATTGTCTATGCATCACGTAGTGATCCGTCTCTTCATTGCGGAACCCGCCGCTGCCGAAGCTTAAGCGGGTACATATACTGTTCGGATCCCCGCCTTCACGGAGATGACTCTCTGTGAGTCCCTTACTATCTGCTTTCTGAGTAGTTACAAAACATCCCTTGCCAAAGTAAAAAGTAAGGTTTAACGACGACCTCCGCCGCCACGTCCGCCGCCGCCAC
>JBGSQK010000068.1:0-4641 GCA_041738135.1 Alphaproteobacteria bacterium | reverse complement strand
TTTTCTTAGCTTTTCACGACACTCCAGGTTTGTAACAAACAGCCTTGACCTCATGACACCCTCCGATTGAGTTTATAATACGGAGGTCAGTCTGGACTATTTTGAAAACGAAAAAAAGATGGGGTTAAATTGACGGTTACGGACCTTCAGGTGGGCCTGATATAGATGGTTTTAAGAACAGTGGTTGCTATACGAGAATGAAAGACAAAACAAAATCAGACGCCGATAGGCTTGTAGAACGCAAAAATAATCTGGAGGCTATAGCTAATAATCAAGCCTTGGATGCCGCACAAAGAAAATCTCAGATTATTTCTATAATTAATGAGACCATGGGGGCTTCTGCAGCACAATCAGTTTCACAGGTAGAAGAGTTACCAAAAGAGATAGAAGACGATTTGCCAAATTCTCCTGAAGGCCAATCGTTGTTGGCCGCGAAGGAAGATAAGGCAAATGTTAATTGGAGCGCTGAGAATATAGATGCCGTTTACCAGGCTTCTGCAGCTCTCCTTGCCGATCTCTATCTAGAGACAGCTGTGGGGTCTACTGAAGAGGTGACTCAGAAGGCGAAAGGTAGTAGGCAAAACATAGAACTTAAAAAGCCTAAAACGAATTCAGCTCCTATAAATATCCCCACTAGGCGTGGCGGCGTGAATAATCCACGTCAGTCCCACGGAGCTAATGAGACTTTGCCCGGTGGCGCCGATAAGTAGTTTATTGTAGAGGTCTATGTGGGAAGATACACAGCACAACCCTCAATTTAGGAAAATAAACAGAATATAGGCATGCCAGGATAACTAAGGAATCAGCATTTAGATAGAGTGGATATCAGGCAAGTTGCCATAAAGACCATCTTGAAAAGTGATCATTAGTATCCCGAGATAGGCTAGGCAAATATTTTACTGCATACAAAGCACATTTAATTGTGACAAGAATAGAACCATAATAAATCAATAGCTTGACATATGTCATCCGCTATACCATATATAAGTGAGAATGATAATTTCATCTGGTTTAAATATGCATAGAGATTATATTATATGTTTTGCAAATTAACAAAGAATATAGGTATTATAGGTTTGTTAGCTGTAGCTATTGGGGCAGTTGGGGCTTTTGGTTCGGATAAGAACATTGACACGGATTTAACGCAAGAAATAGCAAAGACACCTACCAAAATAAGCATCACCCCTTTAATTGCAGAAACGGTTGCTAGTGCACCATGCTTTATAAATATCGATCACAATATACGTAGATATATTGTGCTACTTGCTGCCGGAAACACCGTCGACCCACATAATTTACGATTAGTTTGTAAAAACTTCAAAGATATCCTACACGCGGAAATCATCACTGCCAACAACAGTTCTTATGTTGAGCTTCCCCCCATGCAGAAAAACCTAGTTAAGGCATGTTATGGCTCTCTGGAGCATGATGAGATTTATAAGACTTTTTTAAAAGCCCGGGTAAGTTATCTGGAATTTTCAAATAGCGAAGCAAAAGAGTTACCGTTTCTAAGTTTAAAGAATCCGTTTTGTGGTTCTTTTAATGTATCAGAGTGCTTAGAAATGGACTATCATCTTATTGTAACTACAGATCTGAAGCGTTTTTTCACTTCTGGAGGAGTGAATAACAACAAATTTGTTGTCCTTTTTACTCTACGCAATCTTGTAGCCCAGAGAGTTGATTCCACTGCACAGTTTTTCGAGCCTATCATGGATAAATGGGAAAAACACCATATAGGTGTTTTCTTTAGGTATGGTAATTGGGATCCTGATGAAGGTTGTTCCGGTGTTTTTTACGATTCCTCTGAACCTTTTTCTGGGGGTTTGTTTGATGATTGGGAGTCTTGCGGCAAATATAAGTCTGGTGACTTCTTCAGTGAGATGATGCGTGCTAATCTACTTCAATTCAGATTTATTAGTGAACCTTAAGCGAGGTGTCCAAGCTGGATGGAGATATTAGCGTTTGGCCAGAATTCCTGTAGTCATGGGACTGACATCACCAATGTCCCGTATTGGGCATAGAGGCCCAGGGCTCTTCAGGTGGCAGATAGCCATCCTGCAATAGCTCGATTGAGATGTTATCCGGGCTTCTGACGAAAGCCATGTGTCCATCACGTGGTGGGCGATTAATAGTTACCCCCGCATCCATCAAGCGTTTGCATGTGTCGTAAATATTCTCTACACGATAGGCCAGATGACCGAAGTTGCGGCCTTCGCTGTAGCCCTCCTTATCATCCCAATTATGGGTGAGCTCCACCTGGGCATCCTCATCGCCGGGGACTGCCAGAAAGATGAGTGTGAAGCGACCCTTTTCGTTTTCCATCCTTTTAATTTCTTGCAAGCCTAAAAGGTTGAAGAATCTGATGGTGACGTCGGGGTCTGAAACTCTGATCATGGTGTGTAGATATTTCATAACATCATTTTGACTCGTTGTTCTCCATAGCGCAAGCAGAATGTCCTGTATCATTATCAGCGCATATGAATAAGGAAGTAGGCTCATTAAATAGCTTTCTTCATTCATTTTTCCGCGCGCCTATCGCTTATAATCATGCTACAATTTAGCCAATAACCCGGTGTGATGGCACCTCACCCGGGGTTAATTGCAACCCTAAAACAAAGGTGCCAAACATGAGCGCATTAAATTTCTTCACCCGCGGCGGGCAATTGGCCGTTCATCAATATCGTATGCTAAGGCAGATTTTAACAATTAGCATAGCCTTGTCGTTGCTTGTTGGTATTGGGGTTTTTGCAGCCCTGATGTTTCAGCAAACAAGTCCTTACCAACGTTACCTGTACAAAGAATATCTTTATGCTGAGCTAATGGTCAATATGAGCCTCAGTGATGATAGCAAAGCTATGCAGGATTTTAAATATTCTGATGGCGTTACGCGGCAAGTTCAGTCTAAACGGATCCTATATGATCCTTCGATTAAAGCGCATATAGCGTACATGGATAAGCTGGCGGAATGGTCGGCCATTAAAGGCCTTTGGGCAGCATGTCTAATGGTTGTTATCGTGATCGGTTTCTTCATCATCCGCGGCTATCGTCAGTCATTAAAAAAACTGGAACGTGGCGGAGAGATTGTTTCGGTAAAAATCCTCAAACGTATTATCAAGAAACAAAAGCTGTCATCGGATCTGAATTTGGATGGGATGCCACTCATCAAAAACAAGGAAACATCGCACATCCTTGTTACAGGTACGACAGGCTCGGGAAAGACCAATTGCTTTCATACGTTATTGCCACAGATCAGGGATCGCCCCAATCGTGCGATTGTAGTGGATCTCACGGGAGATTTTGTAGCCAAGTACTATAGAGAGGGTCAAGATGTGCTCCTAAATCCACTGGACGAGCGCAGCGTAAACTGGTCACCTTGGGCTGATTGCTTGAAGGTGACGCACTATGACGCATTGGCGGCAGCCATTGTGCCTAAATCCTCCAGCAGCGATAAATTCTGGGAGAATGCTGGCAAAGCGCTGTTATCTGCAGCTTTCAAAAAGTACGAAAAACCCGGCGAACGAGATGTCCACAAACTCTATTACTTGCTAGTGAAAGCTGATTTGAGTGAATTCAGCCAATTCTTCCGCAACACAGAAGCTGCCAGTTACACCCACGAGAATGGCGACAAGATGACCATGTCCATCCGGGCGACACTGGTGAACCATGTCCAAGCGTTTCATTTACTAACGCCGTCAGAGAAGCCATTTTCCATCCGCAAATGGGTAAGCGAATCGCCCGAAGGTCAATGGCTGTTCATCTCAGCCAAACCGGATCAAAGGGAGACGCTACTGCCACTGATCAGCGGCTGGATCGACACTGCCATCAATGCGTTGATGAGTGAAGAGCCAGATCCTAAAAGGCGCCTTTGGTTTGTGCTGGACGAATTGCCAGCCCTGCAAAAGTTACCTTCATTAGAAACAGGAATGGCTGAGGCACGTAAATACGGCGGCTGTTTCCTAGCAGGCGTACAAAGTTTCCCGCAGCTGATTAACACCTATGGCCAAAACCAAGCGCAATCGGTGCTGGATTTATTCAACACGAAGATATTTTTCCGCAATACTGACCCAAACACGACCAGCTGGATATCTAAAGTCCTTGGCGAGGCTGAGATCAAGGAGCATGTAGAAAACCTCTCCTATGGAGCGAATACGATCCGCGATGGCGTATCCCTATCACAACAAACCAGAACAAAACCGCTGGTCCTGGCAACCGAAATTGCATGCTTGCCCGACTTAGAGGCTTACATCAAGCTGCCAGCCACCGTGCCTACAGGAAGGGTCAAGATAAGGTATAAAGCTGTAGAGGCTCTGACTAAAGGGTTTGTGGAAAAAGTTGTAACCCTAAAGGATAATCACAAGTCTGATCCTGCTCCCGATGCATCCGCAAATCAAGAGCCCATACATCTTCAGAAAGTACATGTGGCCGAAAAGACGCCAGAGGTGGCCTTTCATTATAATTGATTAATCATGGGATTGCTCTCCTTATGGGGCAATCCCTTATTCTCATGATAATGGCTCAAAGCAACCTCAATTTATACAATACTAGGTATTTGATTGGTACAATCAATATAGATAATTCGCTTTGTTCAGCATTGGTCGCCAATAAGGGAACTGACAATAAATGAATCAAGCCTAACGTAAG
>JBGSQK010000085.1:0-4307 GCA_041738135.1 Alphaproteobacteria bacterium | reverse complement strand
AGCTATAGCTTCTGGACCACTAAATCTTTTTTGGTCCATGCCCTTTACGAATACAACTTTATTAGAAATTTCATCTACCCCTACAAGAATTGGTCCAAATGCATTCTCTGTGGTTCAGCCCCCTAAGATTCGGACAAAATTACAAATGGTTATTTAAAATATGACTTAATTATTATCTTTGCGTTGGCAAGGATGACCAATGGCGACCTTTGTACCAATGGTTATTGTAACTCGTAGGCCTACAGTTACGTTTTAAAATTGAATGACCCATTTAGGGATCATCCAATTTTGGCAAGGATTCCCTTAGACTCCCATTACCCAATTGGAGATTTCTTTTGCTTTATTATTGAATCTAATCTCCTGTTTGCTTTCATTGGTTGCAAATTTAAGTTCTGATTTTGATATTTCCTGTATTTCTATCTTATTTTCTATAAACAATGCCCAAAACATGGTTGGAGCAAAGTACATTGTGGATCCATGAGCACGTTCTGTGTTGTATGTGTTATAGAATGTTTTAAGACGTTGTTCTAAATCTACCAAATCTTTGAAATGTTCTTTATCCAAACACTTGCCTAAAATGGAATGGAAACTTTCTATATGACCATTTTCTTCAGGAGTATATGGGTGTGTAAACACTTGGTTTAAACCATTCTCACTTAAGAAATTCCTAACCAATTTTGCATCAAATTGCTTCCCATTATCATTCCGAATTTCTATTTCTATATCTACTAGCTTTGTCTTTTCTGGCTGTAAATACTTGACTATCACATACTCCCATGAATCTTTTACTTGATGTTGGGTCATTTGATATCCTGCTCTCCAGTGAAGTACTACACGTGTAAATGTGTCTATTATCGTCATTACAAAAGCATACTTTTTGGTCCCGCTTATCCATACATACTTAATGTCTATCTCTAAAATCTGTAGTGGCTTCTTTGGACATACTCGTCTGTATTTCACATAATTACGTTCACCACGCTTGACTTTTGGCTCCAGTAATGAATATTCAAACATAATCCTATATACCTTTTTGTGATTAATATAATACCCCAAAAAATTCAATTGGGCACATATTAATCTATACCAATTGCCTAAGTCTGGATTTTCTTTTATCGTTATGATCTCTTTGACTATAACATCTTCCTGTACCCATTCTATATTTCCCATTTTGTCAATGAGCTTCTTGGTTGTTAACGAGTTTGCAACACCTACTCTGCGACCATTCGGTTTATAATAGAGTTGATGGCGGGTTAATCCCAAGATCTCTAGACATATACTTCGCTTTAGTCCTGCATTCATATATCTAAAGGCTATTTCAACTTTTTCATCTCTGGATACTTTTTTTTTATAAGTTCATCCTTGATACTGCTTTCTAATTCCTTTTCAGCCAATAAAACCTTCAACCTATGATTTTCGACTTCCAAGGCTTTCATTCTCTTTAGCTGATCCGAATGTGTCTTATGATCAAGACCCTGCTCCCCATAGGTATTATGGATATTCTGTTTAAACTGACCCCCTATTCTGGACATATTGACCCCCCATATGATTTGGTGGTTTATGCCGCTTAGGAGTGACAAAATTACCGATTTTTTCTTAAACTATCTCCTCTTAATTCGATTTTATATGATGTATGGGCCAAGCGATCTAAAACTGCGTCGGCAATAGTCTCTTCACCTATAATATCAAACCATGATGCCAGAGGAAGTTGTGATGCTATAATTGTCGCTTTTATGCTATGCCTATCTTCTATCAATTCCATAAAATCGAGTTGGTTTTGTTTTTCTAGATGTGTTAAGCCGAAGTCATCTAAGATAAGCAAATCTGCCTTAGCTGTCTTTTCAATAAACTTATAGATCGACCCATCTATTCTAGCCATCCGCATTTTCATCATCAGTTTTTGTACGTTGTAATATGCTACTTTGAACCCTTGATTACAAGCTTGATGACCTAAAGCGGATGCTAGATATGACTTACCACAGCCTGTTGCACCTGTAATGATTACCGATGAACCTTCCCCGATGTAATTGCCTGTGGATAGAGCGCCTATCAAAGATTTGTCTAGCCCACGAGATGCATCGTAGCGTATTTGTTCTATGGTTGCTTGATATCTGAAAGCAGCATTCTTCAGCAGTCTTCCAGTCCTTCTGTTACCTCGTTCCAAGAGCTCGGCATCCAGTAAAAGTTCGAGCCCTTCTAATAGACTCAGTTCATGTTGTCTGCGGGTGTCTTGCACCGACTGCCATGATTTTTTCATACCCGTGAGCCTCAGCTCTGACATTTGCGATTCAATCGTTTGCATAAATATCTGATTTAAAATGTTAGAAAAAAAATAAAATATTAGTGTTTCGTTATGGGGAGATTTCTTTTAAAATAAATAAAGAAGATGACGAAGTCACCATTTTAAAACATGGTGGTTTGAACGTAATACTCCTTACCCCTTATATTGGAATGTTTTGGTAAGGGCGTATCCGCTACTGATGGTGGCTTGGTCCCCGTCATTTTATTGTCCAGTAAGCGTTTTATAAAGCTATAATTGTATATACCTTCGTCGATGCCAATCTTGCATGCATTATTAAATTCATCTCCAGTATGATAAGTCTTAGCGAGTCGCAACAGGCCGTCACAGGTTTTGTACAGTTGTTCAGGGTACTTATCGGGTTGATCAAAGAGTAGCTTAAAGAGTTGGTAGGCTGAATCACTGATCTTGCTGGCCTTTTGGATGTAATATTCAGGACTTCGTTGATTGTAGGCCCGGTGAGCCGAGCAGAGATGCTCTTCTACAGTTGTATATTTTCCTTGGGCCGTATGCCGTAAGTGCGCACATATCAATACGCCTTTGTGGTAAATGCGTACAGTGGATCTTGTATAAATAACCTTAACTTTCTGACCGATATAAGTAAATGGCACACTATAATAATGCTTGTCGGTACTTAGGCAGATATGGTTGTTTTGGGCAACCTTATATATTCGCGTATATTGTATTTCAAAAGGCATATCAGGAAGTGGTTTGAGCAATGGCTTCTCTGATGAGTAGAATTGTTCTTCTCGGGTATATCCTTTAGTTTGCATCCTCCTTTGGTTTAGCAAATGTACTTGCGCTTTAATTCCATCATTAAGCTCTGAGAGACTGAAAAATGGTATATTTCTTAGCCGTGCTTTAACTTGTGTATAAACTATTTTGACCATATTTTCAACAGCTCCTTTATCCCTAGGCTTGTAAGCCCTTGTCGGAAATACAACACTCCCGTAGTGATTAGCCAAATGTTCAAATGTAGCGTTGATGTCGGGTTCATACTTATCCACTTTGTTTACTGCACTCTTGAGATTGTCTGTCACAAGTGCTTTGGGTACACCACCTAGAAATTGCAAACAATGTGACGTACAGGCAATAAAGTCATTTATATTCTGACTCCGACAGGCTTCTACATATACATATCCCGAGTATGGAAGTATGGCAATGTATAGCTGGCAACTCACTTCCTCTCCTGTCTGCCTATCGACATAATGCATCTTTTTACCTGAAAAATCTATCATCAACTTATCTGCCGGATCATGATGAAGGACCATCGTAGGACGACGTGATGCAGCATGCTGATCTAGATGAAAGCAAAACTGACTGTAGCAATAATGTGAAGGTCGGCCAATCTTATACTCTTCCCAAAGTAAATATCGTGTAACGCCAGGTTTTTTAAGCTCACTCATAAAATAAGAGAGCAAAGACATTAACGCTTCATGCCTACCGTCGCTATAAGCAGGGTTGCCACTGTGAAATCTAGCTTCCAAAATGGGATCGTCTAGCTTTAATAAATCGTCAACTGTACACTGCAAAGTCTTGAACTTACTCAAGTAACTCCGTACAGTATTACGACTCATTGTCAAATGTCGAGAGATATATTTTATCCCTTGCCCATTGCTATGCAATGATAATAATTGTTTGATTGTGCTCATGCGCTTGATTTTACCTGCCATCTCCAAGTCGATTAATGATTGTAAATAATACAACCAATAATGGCTAAACCATGCCAATAACATTATTAAGGGGGTCAATATGCTCCAGAACCCATATGATAAATCCCTACAAAGAGGGGTCAATATGCTCCAGAATAAAATCTCTACCGCCCTAAAAAAGGGGGTCAGCATCGGCCAGATTGTCAGAAAAAATCAAACATGCTTAAACATGAAATTCATTCTGTTTAAGGGGGTCAACATGCTCCAGTGTATCCAGCAACAAGTAAACCACAGAAATAGGGGCAATAAAATATTCAATAATGGAAACAAGAATCATCATAATACCAAGGAGAACTCCG
>JBGSQK010000076.1:0-3182 GCA_041738135.1 Alphaproteobacteria bacterium | reverse complement strand
AGGTAAGTGGTAGAAAGTTAATTGGTAAAAATGAAATAGAGCTTGTCATTAATAATGAATGTGCCAGGTTGTTGGCAATATGTATTATCTTTTATAATGCATCATTATTATCAGGAATATATGAATATTGTAAAAATAATGGAATGCTAGAGGAATGCAAAAAAGTCCTCAGGTTATCGCCTGTTGCGTGGATTCATATTAGCCTTATAGGAAAATATGAATTTACAAATAATGTTATACTTTTGGATCTGCAGGGAGTTATAGCTCAATCAGTATGTAACCTTCAGATATAATTGATACTAAAAACGAAACAAGGTAAAAAAATCAGAAGAGGGAATTCAAAAAACTTGACTGATACTAATACAACGGCTACCCTAAACAAGTGTTTAGGGTAGCTAAGAAAAAGAGCTTACCTAGAATTTCAAGCTGTCCATCTATCACAATAATACTCGTATTCCAAGAACATTATCAAAATTAAATCGTAAAAAATACTGTGATAAATCTTACGTTTCCAATAACAGTGCATTTGATACTAATTTAGACACAGAAAAAGTTCATATGAAAATCATCCAAAAGCTGAACTCCTTGCTTTAAAAGGCTTTCAAGGCACCACCCCCTCATCATTTTAAAATCAACTCGTCCTCTGTATACCTTATAACTAAAGGGCTAGACACCTATGCCGAGAAAATCCGTACCTTCCCGCAAAGAACCCCCTGCGACACGAGGTTGTCGAAAAGAGCTGTAGTACTCTGGAATACTACCACCCATACTGCTGGGTGAATCTACTGTTCTGAATAAAGAGCGAACAGGACAATGCAGCAAAGTGTGAAAGCACGGGATAAGAAGCGTGAGTAGATTATCCTCCTAGTAGCCATATAAGCTGGGTAAGCGCTAGATAGTTGATATGCTGAAGACATCTAAACCTGTGTTTAGGTACCGTGAATTGCAACAATGGTAAATGGCTGATACCATTGTAATGAGAATTGGAGTAGATGGCGGGGTTAGTCTACTCGCAGTCAACATATTCTCCGGTATATAGCAGGCAGCTAAGTCAACATGCTCTGACGACGAAACGTGGAAACCCTGTATAACTCCCGAAGAGCAATCTTTTGGAAAGTATTTCGCAAGAAACACCTATAGTTGTGCAGGTCAGGGATGCTGGAAGAAGCGAATGCTACTTTGTAATGAAGTAGATACTGATCAAATGATCAGACACGAAAGTGTGCCCACGTCCAGCTGGTCCTAGATAGCAAGAGAATTTGAAGAATCGAAATAATGAGGAAACGCAAATGACAGAGATAGCAATATCGCCTGGTGCCTCTTCAGCACTTAAATCTAAAACCTGGGATAGTCTCTCATGGCAAAAGATCAATAAGCAAGTAACTCGACTACAAATGCGTATTGCTAAGGCAGAGCGAGAAGGGAAGAAAGGTAGAGTGAAAGCTTTACAAAGAATCCTGACTTGCTCTTTTTACTCCAAGTGTTTGGCAGTAAGAAGAGTTGTACTTAATAAAGGCGGAACAACACCTGGTGTTGATGGTATTATCTGGAGAACATCCAAACAGAGAATACAAGCCGTACTATCACTTAAACGACGTGGATATAATCCATTACCTTCGAGAAGAATATATGTACCTAAGAAACAAAAAGGCAAATTTAGGCCAATCTCGATCCCAACTATGAAAGATAAAGCAATGCAAGCCTTATGGCTCATGGCTTTAATACCCATAGCAGAAGAACGAGCCGATCCTAATTCCTACGGCTTCAGACCCAAAAGGTCTACGCAAGACGCAAGAGAACAGTGTTTTAATGCTCTCTCTAGGAAGAATTCTGCCCAATGGATTTTCGAAGGCGACATTCATTCTTGCTTCGATAAAATATCGCATCAATGGTTATTAGAAAACATCCCTATGGATAAACAAATCCTTAGGAAATTTCTGAAAGCCGGATTTATGGAAAAGCAAAGGTTATATCCTACGGATCTCGGCACTGGCCAAGGAAGTATCATATCTCCAACCTTAGCAGTGATGGCATTATCAGGTATTGAACGAAAACTTAGAAGCTCTCGAAAACGAGAAAGAGATAAAGAAAAGATTAACTTTATCTCTTACGCTGATGACTTTGTTATTACAGGAAACTCGCCAGAACTACTAACAGAAAAGGTAATACCAATTGTCATAGAATCGCTGAAGGAAGTAGGATTAGAACTCTCGCAAGAGAAATCTAAAATAACCCATATCGATAAAGGTTTCAATTTCCTAGGCTTTAACGTACGCAAGTACAGAGGAACATTGTTAATAAAGCCCTCAAAGGACAATATTAACATATTCCTAAAAGACATTAGGAGTACAATTAAAGCCAACTACTCAGCTAAAACCGAAAATCTGATTAACCTGTTAAACCCTAAAATAAGGGGATGGGCTAATTATTTTCGTGGCTCTGTATCTTCGAAAGCTTATTCATATGTAGATGACGTGATTTATAAAGCACTAAGGTCATGGATGTTACATAGACACCCTAATAAAAGCAAATCCTGGATTGTCAGGAAATATTTTATTAGCCGCGAATTAAGTAATTGGAATTTTCACGCTATGATTAAGGACAAGAATGGTAATAAAATACCTCTCTACCTCTATCATGCGAGTGAAACACCTATAGAAAGGCACATCAAGATCACAAGTGAAGCTCACCCGTATGACCCTAAATTTAGAGATTACTTTAAACATAGGGAAAGTACGAGTAAGACTAGACTAACGAATAGCAAATCTAGTCTTGCATTTAGTACAAGACTGTTGGGTGGCAATGCTGCTTTACTTAGGGCTTGAGCGCAGTGAGTTGGAAACTCTCATGCTGCGTTCTTAGAGGACTCACTCTCAGCAATGGGAGTGGGTTACTCGGCTAGTAGATAGAAATGATGTTTATCTTAATGATACAGAAATTGGTGGCGATTATTACTTCTCTAAAGGCCTGAGACTACCTTTTAGAAAAGTAGAAAACATCCACACTATATTGAAACCAAAAGCTAGAAGCTCTGATATAGATAAATTTCTTAAATATGCTACTCAAAGCTATTGGACAATGGCAGGCTTAAGAAAAATAAAACAGGAGTTTTAAAATGCATTTGAAATGACCAAAAATCGAAGATAGCAGAATGCTAAACACACAACAAAATCAAATATGCA
>JBGSQK010000064.1:0-31447 GCA_041738135.1 Alphaproteobacteria bacterium | reverse complement strand
GCAAGAGCCCGACAGGCTTTGCTGAAAGTAAGAAAAAAGCTTATCTGGTTGCGTACTCCCCAAAATCGATACACATAGGCTCTTTGTATAAGTCGTCCCGCGCCCAATGCGGTCTGACGTTTTAGAGTCATCCCCATTCCAAGCCTCTAGATAAAAGGCTCGGTCTTCTTCATGGCCCTCTCGATCCCATGTACCTAACAGGCCCATCAACTCATCCCGAAAGACCATCAACCCTCGCGGGTTTTGTGAGAGCAGCTGATGCATTTTCTCAATGGTCGTGTCGTTAGTGCTATACCTTTTCCAAATAGGGGGCTCTGGTTCCTTTTGGTCTCGGAGCTCCTGTTTGACCAGCTCCACCTCATGAGCTGGCCGGGTAAGCACGACTTTCGTTATCTTTTTCTTGATGGCTTCTCTGTGTGCCTTATATTCCTCCATTTTGCAGAGATAGTCCTTATACTCCTTCTCAAAGATGGCATTGGCCTCTTCTTCAAGAGCTTTCATAGGCTTGAGGACTTCTTTCAGGCTCGGGCTTTTGAGGGTGCTAGGCCGTCCTACAATTCCGCCCCAGAGGTTAGGAACCACGGACCAAGAGTCGTTTCTCTTGGGACGCACTCTACAGCCCGCACCGATGAGGGCCGCAGTCTCAATGAGAGCTGCTACCGCCACATAGTCCAAGGGACACTGCATACGTTCAGCGATATCGGTGAGCCAGGGTTGAAAGGGCTCTGGGATTAAAGCAGCCGGCAAGGGGATCACAGGAGAAAGATCCTTCTTGATGCTTTTGAGCGGAGTGGGTTCAGGCCAATCTAAGGGCGACGAGGCGGTCTGAAACTTGATGAGCTGCTGTTTCACAGACCCGAGTCCTTCCAATGCCAAGAGATCATTAAAGTCTGTTGGTTTGGAGGAGGGGTCCTTAAAGGATGGAAACGCAACGGAACAGCCATATTTAAGGGCTGCTTGCTGAGACTTTGAGCGACCAGTATTATGGTCTTTCCATACATCATCATCTCCTGCAATGATAAGCGAACTATTGGGAAAGGCTTTACGGATATCCCCCATAACAGGATCAATGTTCCCTGCATCAAAGGCAACTACAACGGGAGCAAGGGTTGCCATGTGAACACTCGCTCCTGTTGCATAGCCCTCAACAATGTAAATGGGCTTGCCATCTTTAAGAGCACCAATGGTATGAAAACAGCCTTTCTTTTTGCCGCCTTTCAAAAACTGTTTTTTACCATCAGGCTCTATCCATTGAAAGCTCCAGATCTTGCCTCCCGTATCCTTGAGGGGAATGATCAAATTCTGACCCCCAAACCGGACACCGTAAGCGCCTACCTTCTTTTTCTCAAGGTAAGGTGAAGATCCAGTTTCGGACAAACTATTCCATTTAGAAAGAGCAGTGTCAGCTGTTTCCTCATGTTTCCGTATTTTTTCAGCTTCAGCTGTTTGCTGAGCCTTCTCCTGTTGCTCACGAAGAAGATTCTGATCCCGAGTAGATAAGCTGGAATTTCCAGCGCTCCACTTTCCCTGAATATCCTGACTCCAGTCTCCAAAGGCCCCTGCGATGTCATGATAGACATACCAACCGTCCTTCTTGCCCTTTCCCTGATTAGCAAATCGATGGATCTGCCCATCTGCGATGATAGCTTCTCTGCAAACTATTCCTGATGTCAGCATGGCGTTCTTGAATTCATCAATCATTTAGACTTCTCCCTTTGAGCAAGAAGACCTTCAACGATTTCACGAATAGGAATTCCCACTTGAACAAACCTATCAATTTGAGAGTCACCCAATCCCTGACTCAGGGATTGAATAAACCAGCAATCAGTGCTAGAAATAGAGTGTAAGTCTTTGGTAAGCCCCTCAGTACCAATGAGGGGTCTTTCTTTTATCCAATTCAACATTATCTCACATCTCCATTCTGGGCTTCAATCCAATGAGAAAAGGCGCTTTTAGAGATGAGGATCTTCCGTCCTATGCGACGGATACAGCGTTTAAAGCCGTTGCTTTCTGCCCGAAAGATGAGGGCTCGGATTCCCCCTTCTGTAAAGGCAGGATTACTTGTGGTGAGCTGCCTGATGGTGACGTAGTCGTCTACGCTAATAGAAGATTGTGTGGATTCGTTATGAGTACGCATTCTCTTTTTTCCTTTACGCTATAAGAAGCAGCAATATTGCTGTCTTCCCATTGAGTAAGCCCTAATTCTGGGAGGAAAAAAATGCGAAATGGGGTCCGGGCAAAAGGGGGAAACCCATTCACCCTATAAAAATGTGTTTAAATACAATAGGTTAAATTCTGATGAAATCCGATGGGGTCACCCCTTAGATTTCGCTCGTCCTTGTTGCGACTCAGGCAAACGCACTAAAGTTGCCATAGAATCGGCTAGTCTTTGGCTGGTGGGAGTGAGTTTATGATCCATTAGCTTTTTTGCAAATGAAGCGGCTATTGCCTCTTTTTTTCCCTGATTTTCTTTCGTAATCTCAAATTCTCTTATAACCTCTAGCATCATCTCTAGATAGGGCGTGGTATATCCAGAAGAAATCACGGGTTCTTTATCTAAAGTGAGAAGATACTCATCAAGTACGGGATGATAATCAATCCCTTTCTTCTTTGCCCATTCTAATCCCTTCTTAGGATTCAGGGAGCTATTCAACCAATTGTCGCGATCAAGATGGATAAGCTCAAAGGCCCCTCCAAGAATAGCGGCTTTCACCAGGGACAGGTTCTTCTCGTAAAGGTCTGGTCTTAGCAAAGCGTGGGAAAATCTACTAGGAATCAGTCTTCCTAGCTTTTCTTGCATTAAATTTTGGGATGTTGCATGCTCCGCCTTGAAATCCAGAGCCTCAGGCTGTTCTGATATGAAATCCAAAGCGTCTGGATCGCTATGGCTAATATAGGCGCAGAGCTCATGAGCTGTCCATAAATCAAATTTAGAACAACTTTCGTAAAATTCTCTGACCTCAGATAGATCGTCTAATATTAAATTCTCTTTAGTAATTTCTTTGTAGGCCTCGTAAAGGGCGACCGGTAAACATGAGATGTATTGATAAATGAGCTTTACAAATTGAAGGCGAGACCTAATAGTATGACCCAAACGGCCCGGAGTGTTAATATTTGATCTTAGGGTGACAATATCATCCAGTTTTACAATTCCATCCTTATAACTAATTGAGCTCCTAGCAAACATCATATTTTCAGTCAATTTGCTTCCGAAGTGTCGTATTTGTATTTCCTTCAACAAATCAAATTGATTGTTGTTAGAGAGAATATCATCCAACCCTTGTTGCACAGTTATGGGGCGAATTTCACATAGCCATTTTTTGCAAGAATCAACATCCTGCTCATGTATTTTTTGTGCAAACATCTTATTCATCCGAAAATCTTTTCGTTCATACTTAGAACTACCTTAGCTGTATGGGCTTCGCTCAAGTGGGCGTATCGCCGAACCATAGAGAGGGTCTTATGGCCAAGAACCTCGGCAATTTCGGCCAGTGAGGCCCCATTCATTGCCAAATAACTGGCGCAACTATGGCGGAGGTCGTGAAACCGAAAATTTTCGATATTTGCCTTTTGTAGAGCTGACAACCAAGAGGAACGACTATTCCATGGTCTCATGCAGTTATTAGGTGAAGGAAATACCAAATCTGAGACTATACTTCTAGCCTTATAGTGAGTTTCCATTAGTTCATGAGCATAATGCATTAAAGGTAAGAGACGTCGTTCATTGTTCTTTGTATCATGCAAGGTAATGACCTTGCGCTCCCAGTCTACATTGTCCCACTGCAACTTAATAAGTTCCCCGTATCTTGCGCCCGTACTTAAGGCCAGCACAACAAGCGTATGCAAGTGAGAATTGGTTGATGTCTTACAAACATTTAGAAGGCGTTCGCGTTCCTCATCGTTTAAGAAGCGAACGCGGCCTCTAGGCTCTGGTAAGTTAGAAATTTTCTTCATGGGATTTTCATGTAGCCATTCCCACTCATCAGCCGCTATTGAAAGGGCATGGCCTAAGGCAAGCATGTATCGATTGACAGTAGAGTTGCTGCGTTGTCCGGTGCCTCGTGCTCTGGAGCTGAGCAACTTATCTCGCTGTTCAATAATGAGAGCTCTCGTCAGGTCAGATAAGAAATAAGGTCCGAGTTCTCCCCTCCACCAATTCAACAGCTTTTTAACGTCCAAATACCGCTTAGGGTTTTTCTTTTCCATTTCCCGGAGGTATCTGTCAAAGAGATCTGCAACCGTATGCTTCTTGGCTTCAGCTGTCTTAAAGTATCTCCCCTCTCGCATGCTGGCTTCAGTCTGCTGTGCCCATTCTTTCGCATCTGTTTTGCGTTCAAAAGTAGCGGATTCAGATGGAAAGCCTTTTAGGCGAACCTTCGCTCTGTATCCAATCGTTCCATGAGCAGTGAGTCGTTTTTCCAGTGTTGCCATAGTTCATTCCTCATTGATGAGAGGAGTCTATAGCTAAACATAATAAAAGGCAACAAAGCCTTAAACCGTTAGAGTTTTTATATCTATGTAGGAAGAACAACAAAATATAGGATATCTATTTTGGCGTGGGACAAATGCGGGACAGTTTGCAGAAATATTAGCAAGAAAGTCCTTTAGGAAGAAAAAGAGAATCTTCCGAGCCCCTTCTCAGTTGTGATTTGTTATTCCCTAGTGTCCCGTGAGTGTCCCATGAGTGCCCCGAGAGGCCATTTTAAGGGGGAAATTCTTGGTCAAAAAACCCTGGAAAGTGGCGGAGGGGATGGGATTCGAACCCACGATACAGGTATAACCCGTATAACGGTTTAGCAAACCGCCGCCTTCAGCCTCTCGGCCACCCCTCCAGCGAAAATAAATTAGCTGTTTGAGAGGCTTATGTCAAACAAAAGTCTCACATTTTGTTCAATCATTTGAAAAGGTGGCCACGAGCATGGCTTTAGTGACTGGTTATTGGCACTTAAGAGATCATACAATCACTGTCCAGGATTTTTTGGGAAATGCGGTAGAGTCGTTTCAAGTTTTAGCCACCATGATTGGGCTGAGTTGCACCAAATGCTAGTTTTAGGCTGTAACCAGGATGTGTCGTTCAACGTGCCTGCTTTAATAACGATCTTTTCAGAATGAGCTGTCGATTGTGCGAAAAGGTTAGACCCACATTTTGAACAGAACAGCCGTTCGACTGGTTGCCCTGAATCACTGGTATCCATATAAACGGAAGGTTTGCTACCCAAAATCTTCAATGATGTTGATGGTACTATAACATTGAGCGAAAATGCCGATCCTGATTGTTGTTGGCAATTTTTACAATTGCAGATGACTGTGAAAAGAGGATCTGCTTCTGATTTGTACTTTATTGCCCCACAGAGGCATCCTCCTTCGACTTTACGCATTTGTATCTCCTTTATTTATCCGGGTTGACTATTTGTGCTGCCGGGTAGCGATCCCCTTTTGCGATGCCTTTGGGAAATTCCCTATCTAGTAGTTCTAGATCGGCTGCAGTTAATTTGACGTTTAGTACGCCAGGCAAAGCTGGCATTGAATAGCGGGTGAAAGTCCCGCACGGAGTAAGGGTTAACCACTCGCTCTGGCCCCGAGCTATGCGCTTGTATCGGTAACGATACAGGTGAAGTGTTAGTAGGGGAGACCGCAGGCTAGGTATTGAGCCACGCAATTAAATCGTCCTGTGTGCTGACGCTGTTAAGCGAAGCGGAAGGCAAAAAGGGGGAAGCCGTAAAGGTAAGGCTTTCTTCTACACAGCGGGGTCGTAGACCCTATGCATGCGGAGAAGTTCAATGTACGGAACCTGGGAGATCCTGGTTGGGGTCTTGGATAAATTTATTTATTTAAGAGGAAGTTATGAATAAGGAAATGAATACGATATCTTCTCAACCTGCCAGGAAGTCGGACAGAATCGTAGTACCGGGGAAGCAAGCGAACAAAGAGTCAAGTGAAGGCTCGGCGGAGTTTGTGGAGGGAAGGATTTTGACCAAGAGGAACTCGAGTGAACTCGCCCGTATTCGGACACAGAGCCGAAATAATACGATGTCAGGGTTGGCCCGAGTGCGTGAAAGCGCGAAGAAGGACAAACGTCAATCTTTTACGGCTATATTACATCATGTGACACCAGACCTTTTAAAGGAGAGTTTTTACCAACTTTCCCGAAAATCGGCAGCTGGTATCGACGGCACTACATGGTCGGCCTATGAAGAGCAACTAGAAGATCACATCGTAGATCTGCATAGACGTGTGCATGTCGGCAGGTACAAACCAAGGCCGGCAAGGCGCGTTTATATACCAAAGGAGGACGGAACTGAACGCCCACTAAGTATCTTATGTATTGAAGATAAGATAGTGCAGCAGGCTTTGGTAACCGTACTCAACCAAATCTACGAAGCAGACTTCCTGGGTTTTTCATATGGATTTAGGCCAGGTAAAAGCCAGCATGATGCTCTAGATGCCCTTGCATTTGGTATAACCAAGCGCAAGATAAACTGGGTGTTGGATCTTGATGTTCAAAAGTTTTTCGACACAGTCGATCACGATTGGCTCATCAAAATGGTTCAGCATCGAGTAAAAGATAGCAGAGTCCAAACCTTGATAAAGCGCTGGATTAAAGTAGGCTTTGTTGATAATGATGGAAAACGTTGCCCCCAAGACATCGGAGTCCCCCAGGGTTCGGTCATTTCACCGCTATTAGCAAATATCTACCTCCACTATGTGTTTGATCTATGGAGTAACCAATGGAGAAGAAGAAGTGGTCGAGGAGACGTTATCATCACAAGATTTGCGGATGATGCTGTTTTAGGTTTTCAATACGAAAAGGATGCTATCTCATACCTTAAGGACTTGCACTTAAGAATGGGAGCCTTTGGGTTAAAGGTACATCCACTGAAAACAAAATTGATACGCTTTGGACGCCATGCTGCTGAACAATGCAATAAGTTGGGACAAGCTAGGCCGGAAACATTTACGTTTCTAGGTTTTACCCACTACTGCACAGTGACGCGGATAGGTTATTTCAAAATAGGTCGTAAGACAAATAGAAAGCGCATGACAAAACAAATCAAGGTTATACAGCAAGGCTTGAGGCGGCGGATGCACTCTTCACTAGAAGAAATACTCTGCTGGCTCAAGAAGGTGATCCAGGGGCACTTCAACTACTACGGAGTGCCAGGAAACTCCAAGCAACTTGCTAACTTCAAGGATGAGGTGGTCAGGCGACTACTGAAAATACTCCGAAGGCGTAGCCAGAGAAGTAAGTTGAGATGGGATAAGTTTGGTCCTTTTATCAACAAAGTTCTCCCTAGCCCCAAAGTGTTGCATGAATATCCTGAAGCACGCTTTCGCGCCAAACACTCGAGGTAGGAGCCGTATGCGTTAGTAGCGCACGTACGGATCTGTGCGGGGGGTGCTGGGTGACCGGCATTCCTACCGCGACCAGCCCCACAATTTTCTTCTAAGTATTTCCGACGTTTTGTTCCTGGTATAGCTGTTAAGTGACTCCCTTGAGCTAAAACCCAGGCAAGAGCTAACTGTGCTGGTGTGCAATTATGAGTTTTAGCCATGGCTTCTAGTTTTTCAACTAATTTCAAATTTTCCGTCATGTTCTCTTCTTGAAACCTTGGGGAAAAACGCCTGTAGTCATTGGATGCTAGTTGTTCTGTTTTTCTCAGTTTTCCTGTTAGAAAACCTCTGCCCATGGGACTATAGGCGACAAATCCTATGCCAAGTTCTTTGCATAATGGAATAACTTCTTTTTCAGGGCCACGGCTCCATAAGGAAAATTCCGATTGAATGGCTGTGAGAGGATGAACTTTATGAGCTTTACGAATCACTTCAGGGGTTGCTTCGGAAAGTCCTATAAATCGTATCTTGCCCTGTTTGACCAGATCACTAAGTGCACCCATGGTTTCTTCGATGGGAACGGTTGGATCAACGCGATGCGCATAATAGAGATCAATGGTGTCTACACCCAATCTCTCTAGGCTGGCCTCGCAGCAAAGTTTAACATATGCTGGCTTGCCGCTGATGCCCCTCCTCGTCGGGTCGCTGAGATCGCGGATAATACCGAATTTTGAAGCGATGATCAGCTGGTCCCGGTACTTTTTAAGATTCTTGCCCACAAGCACTTCATTTTTGCCCATGCCATAAATATCGGCGGTATCAAAATGGGTAATTCCTAGTTCAACGGCCCGTTCAAGAGTTAGTATGACTTCTTCTTCATCGATAGGTCCATAAAACTCAGACATTCCCATGCACCCTAGGCCGAGCTCTGATACGGTCAAACCTGTTTTGCTGATCGTTTTCCTTAACATTTTACTTCTCCCATTAAGTACTTTCATCTTTTAATGGTACAGCTGATTCATTAACAAACTATGAAGAATATCAACAACTTGATGGTTTCACTTAACGCAAAATCGAAATGCCGAATGTGAGAACCGTCTCTTTTGTCGACTTATGTTCATGCTGTAAAAGACGTTTGAGTGCTCCATGAGTTTGTGTGTGGTTCAGTTCGCTAAACACGGACAAATTTGGATGAATAACTAAATAGGGTCTGAGCACGTATTCCATTTTATTCAAACCCGTTCCAATCTCGTCGGCGAGCACATCTTTTGTGGCGATAATTCCACGGAGTCCAGTCCTTACAAAAAAGTGGTCAGTAATTTGCGTGTCGCGTGTAAGTTGTAGATCAATTTTTAGACTGTCTTTGTGCAGGTAGGACCTTAAATTGGTTTCTATGAAATAGGGCATGGTTCCTTCCACGCCGATGCCTGGTTGTATATATGGTTTGTGAGCTGGTTTGTAAACATAATTGACACCCCCCTTAATCGCCCAGAATTCACTAATCGAGAGCCAATAAAATATATCCAAATCTGCGGACTCAATTTTGCCTTTTCGGACCTCTGCATCCTCGCTGTATAGCTGGAGTTTGTCATAATCCCAGCCGATCATAAAATTCAGGTTACCTTTTTGTACGTTATGGAATGGGTCGTAGCCCAAATCTAGGAAGGTAGCTTGATGTAATTGTGAGGGGTGAGCCATGGGGTGATGTACCAGATGTGATTCCTCTTTGTTTGTTGGCTTTAAATTTGCGTACTGAAACACCCTTGCCATGCCTGACATCATATGAAATAGGTGATGGCAATGGAAAAACCATTGGCCACTGGTATCGGCATCAAAGTCTGCAACTACAGTTGCGCCTGGCGCTACTTCAATGGTGTGCATTAGAGGATCATATTCGTCATGACCGTTGCGTAAAATGAAGAAATGTCCGTGCAGATGCATGGGATGAGTCATCATGGATGAATTGTTAAAAATAAAGCGATATCGTTTTCCTGGCTCAATCACAATGGGTTCTGCTTCATGTTCCATCAGTCCGTTGATGAACCAAACGTACTTATCCATGTATCCGTATAAATCCATGCGAATTTCTATAACTGGCTTATCAGGATCATTGGTTTTAAAAGCGGACTTAAGATCTTGATATTTTGTACCCATGGTCATATCCATAGACTCCATGGAATCCATATGCATGTCATGACCCATATGGACTGGTCCAGGTTTTGGAAAACTGGCCACCTGTGTGTAAGGTACTTTTTGATCCAAAGATGTCACCAAAGCACCGTATGCGGCGCCCAATGTGTCTGAGGATTCTGCATATATTATGTAGGGTGAGTCTTCAGTTATTTTAACCAAAACATCCGTGGTTTCACCTGGTGATATGGTAAAATCCTCCACATCATGGGGTTCCACATCGTTTCCTTGGACATGAATAACTTTCATTTTGGCGCCAGGAATTTTCACTTGGAATTTAGTGCTGCCACCGGCGCCGACAAAACGAAGTCTTACCACATCGCCTTTCTTAACGAGCTTGGCCCATGGTTTGGATTTGGTGGTGCCGTTGAGCAAAAAGGCATCATAGGCCACGTCACTGAAATCAAATATGCTCATACGCATTTGCTGCATCATTGCGTAATCTTGTGAAAGCTTCTCACGTTGTTCGGCGGAGCCGTTTTGATAGTCGGTTATAAACTTGCTGAGAGACGGTTGAATGGGAAAGTTTGGCGTATAAAAATCCCCCTTCTTCTTTAAGTTGGAAAAGATCTGTTCCGGATCCGTGTTGCTCCAGTCCGATAATACAACTGTAAAGTCTTTATCGTACTTGTATTTGGGAGGTGTCGCTGGGTCTATAATCATAGCGCCATAAAGTCCCTGTTGTTCTTGAAAACCGGAGTGGGCGTGGTACCAATAGGTGCCTGATTGTTTTATCTTGAACTTATATGAGAACGTTTCGCCAGACTTTATAGGTGCTTGAGTTACACCTTCAACCCCATCCATTTGCCAGGGAAGCAAAATGCCATGCCAATGAATGGATGTGCCTACGTCTAATTTGTTGTGAACATTTATGGTGACCTCATCCCCATCTTTGAAATGCAGAGTGGGGGCTGGAATCTGGTCATTAATTGAAAGGGCTGTGGCCGCTTCTCCTGTGAAATTGACCTGCTTGGCTTGTACTGACAGATTGACTACCCGATACTCGGCATAACAATTGGTTGTTAGGATGATCAGAAATAGGAACGGAGATAGCTTTTTCATTGATGGACTTATTTTTGTCTCGTTATCATCAAAGATATTCTAAATCTGCGCTAAAGGCAATGATCCTTTAATCCAATCTGTTTGTTATGAGACCAGTTTTATGAAAAATACGTGTGCAGTACCATAAACTTTTTCTCTTAATATGGTAAAATTGTCTGGCAGCTTTAATTCTTCGCGAGCAGCAATTTCGGCCACGATGAGAGTGTTCTCATTAACCCAGCCTTCCTTCAGCAATCCGGGTAAACAAAGTGCAGTCAGGTTCTTACCAAAAGGTGGATCCAGTAGAATTAAATCCATTGCTTGTGGTGCTTTTGGGGGTTTAACTGCATCTGCTTTCATTATTTTAGTGGTTTCTGATTCTCCCAATGACCAAACATTTTCGCGAACGGTTGCCAGAGCTCGGGTGTTTTTATCGAAGAAATATATGAATTTTGCCCCACGAGAAAGAGATTCAAGGCCCAAGGCGCCGCTGCCGGCGAATGCGTCTAGCACCATGGAATCTTGAATGTAATCAATCTTGTCACCCATATCCGCATGGGCGAGCATATTGAAGATGGATTCTCTCACCCTGTCCATGGTGGGGCGAGTGATCATGGCGGGTGGACGGCTTAAGGGTCTGCCCCGGTGTTTTCCTGCAATAATGCGCAAAATTATGTCCTTATTAACTAGCTTCTATCCTAGATATGTTATTTTTATGGATTTTACAATCATTCTCCGCAGAAACCCTCTCGACCTGCCCTTGCTCCTGTAGTATAAATTAGGAAATAATTAGATACAGTGGACGGCTAAGGCATGAAAATAGCTAAACTTGTACGTTTTTTCTGGGGCATTCCCCTTTCCATGATCCTTTGCGCGCAAGCGTTTGCGGACAAACCGGAACGTTGGCGTTTTAATCTTCAAGAAGCTGCAACCCCGGTCATGGAAAAAATCCATGAGCTGCATGATTTGATCATGATTATATTAACCCTGATCGCAATCCTGGTCCTAGGGATCATGGCTGTTATCATTTATAAATTTCGCGCATCAAAAAATCCGGTGGCTTCGAAAACCTCGCACCACACAATGCTGGAAGTTGTTTGGACGGCCATACCTGTATTGATTTTGCTCGTTATCGCCGTGCCTTCCTTTAAATTAATTTTCTATGTGGATAAAGCCAAGGATCCTGAGCTCACCTTAAAGATCACAGGTCACATGTGGTATTGGAGTTATGAGTACCCGGAACATAAGGTTGCTTTTGACAGCAATATCATTCCAGACGACCAACTCAAGCCAGGTCAGTTGCGGCTTTTGGAAGTGGATAATCAAGTGATTGTACCGGTTAAAACCACTGTACGATTGCTATTTACGGCTGTGGATGTATTACACAGTTGGACCGTGCCGTCTTTTGGCGTTAAAAAAGACTGTGTGCCTGGTCGTCTGAATGAAGCTTGGATTTATGTGGAGCGTGAGGGCACCTATTATGGCCAGTGCTCGGAAATTTGCGGTATGAAGCATGGCTTTATGCCAATAATGGTCAAGGTGGTTTCTAAAGAAGAATTCCAGAAATGGTTGCAGACTCAAACTAAGGTGGCTCATTTGAGACATCCATTGATGAGCTCAAAAGAATTTTCATGAACAACAGTAACGAGGTTTTCCTATGACGGCATATGCAGATCATCATTCCGACCACCCGCACGGATGGCGTCGTTGGTTGTTTTCCACCAACCACAAAGACATTGGTATTATGTACATCATTTTCTCCATTATCTCTGGTCTGTTGGGAGGGGCGTTATCCGTTCTTATTCGTGCACAGCTTGCTCAACCTGGTTCGTTGATTTTTGGTGATAACTTCCAGCTTTACAACGTGGTGATCAGCCTGCACGGTTTGCTAATGATTTTCTTTATGGTGATGCCTGCGCTTATTGGTGGTTTTGGTAATTTCTTTATACCATTGCTCATCGGAGCGCCTGATATGGCATTTCCTCGTCTGAACAATATCAGTTTCTGGCTCTTGCCCGTATCACTTATCTTGCTTCTTTGCAGCGGACTTGTGGGACTTGGTGCAGGAACTGGTTGGACTTTCTATCCTCCCTTAAGTAGTATGGTGGGACACCCGGATGCTGCCGTGGACTTTATGCTCTTAAGTTTACATGTGGCGGGTGCAAGTTCCATTCTGGGAGCTATCAACTTCATCACAACTATCTTTAATATGCGTGCACCGGGCATGTCCCTGCACCATATGCCTCTTTTTATCTGGGGTAGTCTGGTAACAGCATTTTTGCTGGTTATATCCCTGCCCGTTTTGGCGGGCGCCATAACCATGCTACTCACTGACCGTAACTTTGGTACTACTTTCTTTGATCCAGCTGGTGGTGGCGACCCAGTGCTATTCCAGCACTTGTTCTGGTTCTTTGGTCATCCAGAAGTTTACATTATGATTCTGCCAGCGTTCGGTATTGTCAGTCACGTGGTGTCCACATTCTCGAAAAAACCAATCTTTGGCTACTTGGGCATGGTGTATGCCATGGTTTCCATCGGACTTATCGGTTTTGTCGTTTGGGCTCACCATATGTTCACTGTGGGTATGGATGTGCGTTTAATAGCATATTTTACAGCAGCTACAATGGTTATCGCGGTTCCAACAGGTATTAAGATCTTTAGTTGGCTGGCTACCATGTGGGGTGGCTCCATCACATTCCAAACTCCCATGCTATTTTCCCTGGGCTTTATAGCTCTTTTCACCTTGGGCGGTCTTACGGGAGTTGCACTTTCCAACCAGGGCTTGGATATCATGCTCCATGATACCTATTACGTGGTGGCGCATTTCCATTACGTGCTTTCGCTGGGATCTGTGTTTGCGATCTTTTCTGGTTTTTACTATTGGTTTGGCAAGATGTCGGGAAAACAATATCCAGAGGTTTTGGGTAAGATACATTTCTGGACCACATTTATTGGTGTGAACATCTTATTCTTCCCTATGCACTTTGTAGGTCTTTCCGGTATGCCGCGACGCATTCCAGATTATCCGGATGCCTTTATGCCTTGGAACCATATCGCATCTATGGGCGCGTACATGACTTTTGGTTCCACTCTGTTCTTCATCTTTATCGTGTTTTACACGTTGTTCAGAGGCAAGAAAGCCGAAGCCAATCCTTGGGGCGAGGGCGCAAACACTCTGGAATGGACAGTACCTTCACCGGCACCTTTCCATACGTTTGAAACGCAGCCCGTAATGAAGTATGATCATTAAAATTCTGAACTTTTCAGAGCAGGTAAGTTATTGGAGTTAGGAATTTAATGGCAAAAGTAAGTCAGCCTTCATCTGCAGAATTCCTGCCCATTGCCAGTGCAACGGACTACTTTTTGTTGCTTAAGCCAAGGGTTATGTCTTTGGTCATATTTACAGCTGCAATTGGTGCCTACCTTGCACCAGGTCATATGCATCCTTACGTTATGTTTGTCACGATTCTGTGTATTGCTATTGGTGCCGGAGCTTCAGGGGCTTTCAACATGTGGTATGATCGTGACATAGATGCCATTATGGTACGCACCCAAAGGCGGCCGATCCCGGCTGGCCGTATGATACCAGAGGATGCGCTTATCTTGGCCACAGTGCTTGCGTTCGGGTCTGTCATAGTGTTGGCTTTGGCCACCAATTTGCTGGCAGCGGGATTGTTAGCTTTTACCATATTCTTCTATGCGGTCATCTACACTATGTTTCTCAAGCGACGTACACCCCAAAACATAGTTATTGGCGGCGCAGCTGGGGCATTTCCCCCCATGATAGGCTGGGCGGCAGTGACCGGAACTATTTCTCTTGAATCTTTGATACTTTTCGCCATCATTTTTTTCTGGACCCCGCCGCATTTTTGGGCGCTGGCGTTGTATCGATCCGAAGATTATGCCAAGGCTAGAATTCCCATGCTTCCTGTGGTAGCAGGGATCGATGAGACAAAAACTCAAATTCTCATTTATTCACTCATTCTAGTGAGTGTCACGCTGCTGCCCTATTATTTCCACATGAGTAGCTTTATCTACTTGGGCACCGCGATCGTTTTGGGCGCTGTATTCCTTTTTCTGGCTTGGAAAATAAAGCATAATGGCGCTACCGCTGATGCCAAGAAACTGTTTTGGTTTTCCATCAGCTATCTCTTCCTCCTTTATTTATCCATGCTTATAGATCGGCTTTTAATAGGTTCATTATGATGACACAAGATAGAAAACAACTACTCAAAGCTAAAAACCGTTTTATGCTGTTTGTGCTGCTGGGGCTTTGCCTTTTATTTTACGGTCTTTCGATCGTGAAAATGACGGGTAATTAAACCGTTGAATGCAAGATCATAAAAACAGAAACACAGTTATACTTGTTTGCGCCTTACTGGCCGCCATGTTTATCCTTGCAGGGGCATCCGTTCCCTTGTACAGACTCTTCTGCCAAAAAACCGGTTACGGTGGCACTACCCAAGTGGCCATTGCTCCTCAGGGTGATGTGCGTGACCGATATATTCGAGTGCAATTTAATGCCGACGTCAACCCAGATCTGCCCTGGCGATTTATACCATTGCAACATGAAATAACTGTCCGGGTAGGTGAGTCATCTCTTGCCTTTTATGAGGCCGAAAACCTATCCGACAAGCCTATCAAAGGCATGGCTGTTTACAATGTCACTCCTGATAAAGCCGGTATTTATTTTAACAAGGTAGAGTGTTTCTGTTTCATAGAGCAGACGTTAGAGCCCAATAAAACAGTTCAGATGCCCGTGCAATTCTTCATCGACCCCTCATTTGCCGACGATAAGAATGTGGACGACATTACAACTATTACGCTTTCTTATACATTCTTCCCATTTAAGGGCTAAATGTTGTAGTCATGTCAAAATTATTATACTGCAATATAGATTTTAGTGTTGTGAATGTGGTGGACTCGCCCAGGGCTTTATGTTCATGATCTAGGAGATCTACAATTGAAACTCTGGCTTGATACGGCTCCTCTTTTCGATAGACTTATCATGTTCCAGTATATGAATTCTCGTTGGTTTTCTTGCTGCTACTCATGAGGCTTGCGCCAGGATTGACTGGAAGCATAGTGTATTGTGTTTTGCTGGGAAAGTGCAAGCCCCTACGCCTGTAGGGGCTTATGAGGAAATTAAAAACTCAATTTTCTATGATTCTTTTTTCTACTAATTTTTTTGTAATACCAGAAACAATAACAGCATCCTGCTTTAACCTCAAATTTAAGAGCGCCGTGTTTTCTATGTTAGCTTGAGCCTCTGCTAACGCTAGAGCGCGCATTTTAGCTTCATGTTCTTTCGAATTAGCTCTTTCTAATTCTTGGCGTCGGATTTCCTGCTGGGCTGCACGCTTTTTCTCAGAAGCCTGAAGCTGAGCAAAGGCATCCGTTGTTTCTTCTTGTGATGCTTGAGCTGAATCCTCATTGCAGAATGCAGACACAGATAAAGCTACCGAGCAAGTTGTTAAGATCGCTATACGTTTAAACATAATTAACTCCATATATCATTACTAATAAGAGACCATTCCAAAATGACCTTTCTGTATGACATATAAGGCTAAATTTTCATCTGTCAAGAGATTCTCTAAATTTTTTTTGTATATTTGGCAAAATACACATTAATACATACATGTTATCAGCGAATATAAGCCTTCAGTTCTGTCAATATCCGTAATTTAGATGCAATGTATCTAGCTGTTTATATAAAATTTCTGTAGAACAGAAATAATTGTTACTCTCTACAAGTTGTATACTATCTCAATGATAAGGTGTGCAATTGATTAAGGATATTTCCAGGCATCTGGCTTGTTGTGTCACATATGAATGCTTGGAGGTGACGAAGATTTATTTACGGTAAACCTAAGCTTTCCATAGCCGTTATTCAAGGCGTCCATGGGTTCTATGCATAAGGCGTGGCTTTATTATTTTCCCATTTGTCACAATAAATAACACTAACCTATTGATATTAACTCTCCACAGGAGTATACTTACACTATAAATGCTACGTTAAAGGAGAAAAACATGGCTACAGATTCACGTTCGAACAGGGAAAACGCCCCTGTCATTCAAAGAGCAATTGAGGAAGCATCGGTCGATCTTGGCCTTAGGGCTTATATGATCAAGGTCTACACTTATATGATGGCCGGTTTGGTTATTACGGGTGTTGTATCCTTTTTGACCGCAAGTTCACCTGCATTATTGCAAGCTATATATGGCACTCCCTTACAGTGGGTTGTCATGCTGGCACCGCTTGGCTTTGTGTTCTTTTTGTCTTACAGTATTGAGAAGATCAGCGCTAGCACGGCTCAGATGCTGTTTTGGGTTTATGCAGCGATGATGGGTCTATCCCTGTCGTTCATCTTTATACTTTACCAGGGCGAAAGTATCGCACAGGTGTTCTTTATTACTGCAGCAACCTTTGGTGCCATGAGTCTATACGGCTATACTACTCAAAGAGATCTTAGCGGTTTCGGGTCATTCCTGTTTATGGGGCTGATTGGTATCATCATTGCCAGTGTGGTTAACCTCTTCATGGCGAGCTCTGCTCTGCAGTTTGCTATCTCGATCATTGGCGTTCTCGTGTTCACAGGCCTGACTGCCTATGACACACAGAAAATCAAGATGATATACCAAGAAGGTTTGGGTCACGAAGTTTCAACCAAAATGGCCATCATTGGCGCGTTGAATCTCTATCTTGACTTCATCAACCTGTTCTTGATGCTGCTCCGCCTCATGGGCGATCGCAGGTAATTAATCTTACCAAATGAAAAAGCCCGCATAGAAAACTATGCGGGCTTTTTTTCATTCACGATTGGCTCAAATCTGCCGCATGAGCTTGATCATGTATAGAGCAGCGTCAGCACAATCTTTACCTTTATGCCCATGGGATCCGCCGCAACGATCTAATGCTTGTTCCTCGTTTTCAGTGGTTAGGATTCCAAAGAGAACAGGAATCATATGCTCGATGGCAACTTTTTGACATCCGTAGCTGACTTGAGAGCATACATAATCATAATGTGTGGTTTCGCCACGGATAACGGCTCCAAGGCAGACTATGGCGTCATAGGTGCCTTTAGCGGCAAGTTTCTTGGCTAGTACGGGGATTTCTATGGCGCCAGGTACATTAAAGATATGTTCCTCAGCAATGGGGTTGCCGTTTTCTTGAAAGCGTTGTAAGGCGCCATCTCTCAGACGCCCTGTTATTTCCTCGTTAAAGAGGCTCGTGATAACCGCTATTTTGAATGAAGTGGTCATCTGTGTTTTCCGTGTTTTGTCATTAAGATGATAGGAATCATGTGCTGTAATTTTTCCACTTTGGTTCTCTGATATTGCTCATTATCAGGAGATGTGGCAATCAACATTGGCACCTGATGTACTTCCAAGCCATGGATGCGTAAAAATTCCACCTTTAAAGGGTTATTGGTTAGCAATCTTATTTTATGGACATTGAGATCTTGCAGCATTTTAAGGGCTATGTCATATGTGCGCATATCCACCGGGTGACCTAATGCCAGATTGGCTTCAACCGTATCGAGGCCTTTATCTTGTAAGGCATAGGTCTTCATTTTTTCCGTTAAACCGATACCCCTTCCTTCCTGCCGAAGGTAGATAAGGATGCCGCAGCCTTCATGGCCAATTCGCTCAAAACTTTTTGTCAATTGTTTACCGCAATCACATCGGAGCGAACCGAAAACATCGCCCGTTAAGCATTCTGAATGGATTCGAACCAAAGGTGATTTTTGATGGGCAACATCTCCCATCCACAACACCACATGTTCCTTACCCTGATTGTCGTTATAGATACGTTGACGGAATACGCCATAAGGAGTCGGCATGCGTGTTTCGTTCACTTTGTGAACTTCTTGGTCTAATCGGTATTGAACCAGATCCTTAATGGAAACCAGCGGTAGGTCGTGCAGTTTTGAAAAAGCTTTCAGATCCTGCAACCTCATCATGGTGCCATCTTCTTTCATGATTTCGCAGATGACGCCACCAGGCTCTAGGCCTGCAAGGCTCGTTAAATCTACGGATGCTTCCGTATGGCCCCTGCGTTTGAGGACACCCCCCACTTTTGCGGCCAATGGAAATACGTGACCTGGCACGCTTAATTGTTCAGCTTTCGTATGGGGATCTGCTGCCAGTCTTATGGTATGCGCTCTATCGGCGGCAGAGATGCCAGTGGTGACACCTTCTTTTGCATCCACAGACAAGGTGAAGGCTGTACCGAAGGCATCTCCCTTATCTTCCTCACGTGCCATGGGCGGCAAGTTGAGCCTTTGGATCTGTTTTTGAGGCAGTGACAGGCAGATGAGGCCTCGACCATATTTAGCCATGAAATTCACTTGCTCAGCGGTAATAGAGCTTGCGGCGCAAATGAGATCACCCTCATTTTCCCTGTCGGCATCATCCACCACTATGATCATTCCACCTTGCTTAAGCCGCTCAATGGCATTCTCAATACTGTCTAGTTTGATGTTTTTCGCCATGACTCATCCTCCCATTCATAATCTGAACAACGGTTTTGGTAATGTTATCCAATTCAACATTGACGATCGTTCCCACATGATAAAATTTGACGATTGTTTCTTTTTGAGTATGTGGAATGAAGCAGATGCTGAATTCTGTTTCATTCACATCAACCAAAGTAAGGCTCATACCATCCACGGAGATAAATCCTTTTTGAATAAAGCATTCTCGATGGAACGTAGGTAGTTTAAACCAAGCTTTAATGGAATCCCCTTCTGGCTCGAACTTTGTAATCAGGGTGGTTCCGTCTATGTGCCCTTGTACAAAATGGCCACCTATCCGGGTCAAAGGTGTTATGGATCGTTCCAAATTAATGGTTGATCCTGCTTTCAGTAAACCTAAGTTGGAAAGCTTTAAAGTTTCAGGGATGGCTTCAAAGCTGAAAGTGTTCGCTGAAAGCTCAATAACAGTTAAACAGGTTCCATTTACGGCAATACTATCTCCGATTTTGGTGTCCTGAAGGCTTGTGGTACTCTTGATGCAAAAGCGAGATAAGCCTGCGCCTTGATCCAACGACTGTACGGTGCCAATTTCCTCAACAATGCCGCTAAACATGAGAGCCCTCCCTGTTTAAAAAGTCTGCATAGCTGACTGGCGTTTGATTTGTCTTTGCGATGAGACAAACATCCGGGCTTAAGTTAACCATTTCAGGGCTGTGCAGTTCGTCTATGTGACTCATGGAATTCAAATCTGATCCCGCTACCGGTGATAAACTATGCTGCCCGCTCATTATTTTAGGCGCCACATAGGCATACACTTTATTGATGAGCTTTTCTTCATGTATGGCCGTCAGGAGCTGACTTCCGCCTTCCACAACAATGCTTTTGAAATGATGCTTGGCGCCAATTTTCTCAAAAATATGAGTGAAAGTGAATTTGCCGTCTTTAAGCGGGAATATCATAAACTCAATTTGCCGGCTGTCCAGAGATTTGATGAAATCAGGGGGCGCATTCTCGCTTGTGATGACAAGCGCATTACGACCCGCTTTGAATATTTGGCTTTCCAAAGGGATATGGCCAGATGCAGTAATCACCACGGGTCTTGGCTGTCTCGTTACATCAATATTTTGTAGACGAACATTCAGTTGAGGATTATCAAATCGACAAGTGTTGCCGCCCACCATAACGGCACAGACCTGAGAGCGTAAATGATGATCATGAATTTGTGCAGGGCCAGATGTGATCCATTGTGATTCACCTTTTGACGTGGCTAGCTTGCCATCCATAGTCATGGCCCACTTAGCGATGATGAAGGGTCTTTTTTTTGTGATGGCGTGGAAAAAATCTTGGTTAAGAAGGTATGCCTCTTCTTCCAAGAGTCCCACATGTACTTTGATTCCCGCTTGAGTGAGCTTTTCTATGCCACGACCATTTACCAGAGGATTGGGGTCTGCAACGGCTACATGCACAGCGCTTACCTTAGCGTCTATAAGTGCTTTTACGCAGGCGGGTGTTCGGCCGTGATGTGTGCAAGGTTCTAAAGTTAAATAGACTTCTGATCCTTCCGCATTAGAGCCCGCTTGTTCCAGTGCAATAATTTCCGCATGGGGACCCCCAGTGAACTGGTGATAGCCTTGACCTATAACTTGATTGTTTTTGATGATTACACATCCAACCATAGGATTCGGCGGGCAAGTAGGCCGTCCTATTTCAGCCAGATGAAGGGCTTGTTTCATCCATTCCATATGCAAATCCCCTGTAAGTACAACTCATCAGGGGAAGTATTGGAAAGAACGCTGCAAGTTTCACCAAATGGACGGAATCCGCCCTCGTGGATTGAGGCATTCTTTTTTCCTTCTTTCATCCGGACTATAACCGTCGGCTCTGGGTTTGCACCAGATCTGCAACTCATCAATGATGAGAGCTCGCGGGCTGACTGACTGCTCAGTTTACCGCCGGTGGAGACTTTCACTCCGCCCTGAAGGTGTTATATGTAATATTAGCATATATAAATATGCTGATGCAAAGTAAAAATGTTAAATAAAAAGTCAAGTATAGTAGTTATATTGTAATGAATTTTGGCGATAAAGCCCTTTGTTCCCAGCGTTTTTACCGACGCAGATAAGTAACTATATGATTTTCAAGATATCTGGTAGCGCCAAAACGTTAGAAATGGGCATGTTATATTTGAGTAATTGATCAGGCTGTGCCCAAGCTAGATTCGCATGATGTAAATTTATGGGATTTCCTGCCCAAACTTTTGATAATCTCAAATGGGCGTTTAGGGAGAATTTAAGGAAGCAATAGTTGTATTGAGAAATTTCTATAGAGGGGCCCAATTGGATGCCCAGTTCCTCCTTGATTTCCCTATATCCTGCTTGCTCTGGCGTTTCCATTGGTTCTATTTTTCCCCCCGGAAACTCCCACAAACCTGGCATGAATTTTCCTTTTGGTCTTTGTCCTAAAAGGACTGTTCCATCAGGTTGTTGCAAGATTATAATGGATGCGCTGATGACGGGAAGGGAGTCTGAGTATTGGTTGATGGACTCTAGGCTTATATGGCCATGCTCATCTGCATAGCGGATGCTCAATGACACCCCAGCTACGGAAAGCGAGTTTACGTGTCCGCGGTGGAGTAAATATTGGCTGATGCTTAAAATAGCTTCTTCTATTTGTTCTGAGCTGGCATTGGCATTGGTAACTGTAAGCACACTTTCGTGAGAGACAATCATGTGTCCTAGTGGGTCCCCAGATTCTCTTAATCGGAATAGGAATGGGGTATCAAATGATTTTTCATGTGTTTCAAGACAGATGGTATCAGAATTGAGAGTAATCATGTCTAAAACTTCATCCAGGTTGGTACTTGTACCTGCAGCTTTTCGCCGTTGGAGATCAATGTTTCGTCAGGAGCAAGTATTTCAAGTACCTCAAGTCTGATAAGAGCCAGTCCATGGCCAAGGTCGGAAGAGCGCATGCTGCCTACTTCTTGATCTAGATGGAAAATAGGTGATAATTCAGGGATAAAAACGGGTTCAAAGGTAACTGGTAACAGGCGCTTGCGTACGAGGCCGCGGTGTTTTGTTCGTGCTGTTAATTCTTGCCCCAAGTAGCATCCCTTGTCCCAGGAAACGGCATTGAGCTCATCCAATCCGCACTCAAGGGGAATAGCCTTTTCTGTGATCATATCTGTTCCGCCTTCAGGCACACCTAAGCTCAAGCGATGACGGTCGTATTCTCGATATTTTACCAATTCAAGACCCATTTTATCAAAAATAGTTTGATCGAGAGTTACGATGCGTACGCCCAAATCACTCAATCGCGGATCCACATAGACAATATAGCCTTCTCCTTCTTTGGTGAACCCAGGCGTGGTTGGAATATCAAAATATGAGAAAACATCGTCTCCAAAGGCACAACGCACGAGAGAGTCACCGTATATGCGTTTGATTTCTACGTCTGATCGAAGTTTGTACTTTTTCAGCAACTTAACCAGATCCTCTTGCCTTTCTTTATCCACATCGATCATCAAGCCATCAGTATTTTTGAATACAAAAAAATCAAAGAGGTATCGACCTTGTGGTGTCAAAAGTGCTGTATAAATACTATTGCTGTCTGTTACTTTATGAATATCATTGGTTATTATACCTTGCAAAAAGGAGGCACAATCTTTTCCAGTTAAAGAGATGAAGCTGCGGCTATCATCATATGCATAGTTGGCCATTAATATTGTCCTCATAGAAAAGTTGCTAAAACCAATAAAAATAGACTATAACCTAGTATGTTAATAATGCAAGTATTAGAATTTATGGTATAATGTTTATAGAGCTCTTCGTAAGGTATCGGCTTCATGGGTAGAATAATATTTTATGGTGGCTACACGCGTCTGTTCAGGTTATTCAGCTGGACCATGGCGATTTTATTGGGCGTGGTTGCCGTTATCTCGATGGTTTTTGCGATCACCTTATCCAACGGGCCGTTGTCGCTCGATTTTGCTGTCCCCCACATAGAGGAAGTATTGTCGAATAAGGCAAAGCCTTATCACATAAAGGTTGAGCATGCGGAGCTTTCTTGGGATGAGGGTTCGAGTTCATTGATTATTAAGGCCAAGGACTTGCATGTGCAGGGCTTGGGCACCGATTATGATTCAGTTAAGTTGCCGAATCTTGAGTTTAAATACAACCTGCTTTCCCTGTTTAGGATGAGGATTATTCCTTCCGAAATTACCGTATTGGAGCCGCATTTGCACCTCTATCAAGGTGTGCAAGGGAACCTCTATTTTTCAAGAAATACAGGCGATCAAGATGCTAAACAGATACTTGATTTGGTGCTCGCTGATAGTTTTTTCAAGAGCCTTAAAAATGTAAATGTTAAGAACTTAAACGTGGATGTACAAAACCTATCCACGGGGGAAGTATGGTCCATACCATCCATAGATCTGAGGTTAGAGCGCGAAAGTCGTCATATAACATGCGATTTTGACCTTGTCATGGGCGATGCTAAATTGAAGGGTACGGTAGCTGCAGATCTCTTGAAAAAAGAACAGGCCATTGAGGGCGTTCTTTTTTCCATTACTGCGCGTCTGGTTGATTTCAATTTTGATACTCTAGACAAATTCTGGCCCCGATCATTTGCTCATCTGCCTAGGGATTGGATTATGGAAAACTTGTCCAAAGGCCTGGTGACCAGTGCAACCTTAGAGGCCGATTGGGATGTGAACTTTGAGCAAACAGCGCCCAAAGTTGCCATCAAAAAAATGGGCGGCGAGATCCATTTTCATGGGTTGGATGTACGTTATTTCGGTCAAATGCCTGTGGTTAATAAGGTGTCGGGGGTGGCTCGTTACACGGACAAAATCTTTGACATAAAGGTTTTGGGGGGACATCTAGAAAATATAAACGTTCAGTCTGGACGGGTTTATATAGATGGTCTTGATGTAAAAGATCAAACCATTCAAATTGATCTTGACGTTAAGGGATCTATAAATACTGCTCTTAAAATCCTTGATGCGGAGCCCCTCTTTATCAGTAAAAAGCTTGGGGTTAAGTTACAGAAAGTTGAAGGATCTGCCGAAGGTCAATTGCACTTTGATTTTCCCTTAGAAACAAGTCTTACTCTTGACGATGTTAATTTTCGTTCCAAAAATACATTGAAGAATGTGTCCATTAAGCAGCCTTTGGGAGCTGCGGCGGCTCATGATCTTAAAAATGGTCAGTTTAATCTTGAAGTGGATAGGAATAAGATGACTGTAAAGGGTAAAGCCCAGTATGCTAGCATACCCGTGCAAGCTCAATGGGAACAGAACTTTAACGAAGATCCAAAAGACTGGAAATCAAAGTACCAAATATCAGCGGATCTGCTTCCTGAAAATCTGACCCTGTTGGGTTATGGTGGGTACACTCAAGGCCCTCTGCCTTTAAAGGCGACAGTGCTCGAAAAAACGCCAGGATCTTCGCAACTGACAGCGGAATTTGATTTTACACGCACGTTGATTACTTTACCCGGATTCTTGGGTGTGCATGTACCAGGACATCCTGGAAAAGCATTGATTGAGGCTGAGATAAAAGATGGAAAGCTGGCGCAAATTAAGGATGTTAAGGTTACAGGTCAAAATATCAAATTGCATCCAAAGATAGTACTAGATCAAAAAACAAAAGGGATTAAATCCATTGATTGCCCTAACCTGGTTATGGGAAGAACAAATCTATCCTTGAAGTTATCGAAAGATAAAAACCATCAATACCATTTAGCGCTAAATGGTGAAAGTTTAGATCTGGAATCTATAATTGACTATGTAAAGCTCAGTCAGTCCGAAGTCCGCAAAACGACTCCTTTTCATTTTACTGGTAACATTAAAAATGTCTGGTATCAACAAGGTAAAATGAGCATCAAAAATCTGCAAGCTAAGGGTTCTGTTGGTTCTGAATTCCTCAATGGATTGGAAGCAAACGCTCAGTTTGCCAAGGGTGACATCTCAATCAGTCATAAAAAAAGAAGCGGTTCAGAAGAGTTAAGTTTCATTTCAAGTAATGCTGGCGAAGCTCTTCAGCTGGTAGGGCTAACGCCTTCTGTTAGGGATGGAAGTATAGAATTGTTGATGACAAAAACCCAGCAAAAACCATGGGTGGGTAAACTCAAAATGAAAAATTTTCACGTCAATAATGCCCCTGTGGTTACACATATCTTATCGTTGGCATCACCCTTTGGTATTATTGATGCGGTAAGAGGCAAACCCATGGCATTTAGTAAATTCAGCACTGATCTCAGCTATGATGGTAACAAGATTATCCTTACTGAGGGAAGTGCTGAGGGGATGTCCATTGGTTTTACGGTTTCAGGTGAGATAGACAGAGGACAGGAGACTCTCAATATTCAAGGCACAATACTTCCTTACAATGCCATAAACATATTCCTGTCTAAGATACCTTTGGTCGGGACATTATTGGGTGGTAAAGGTGGAGGTATATTGGGTTTGAATTATGGTTTATCGGGTTCCATTGATGAGCCCACTTCTTACGTCAACCCGCTATCCGTATTAACACCAGGCATATTACGTTCTGTCTTTCCCGATGCGGTTAAATCATCGAGCGATTAGAGAAGCAATATCTGTAAGTAGTTTACGTACACCCATTTTACGCATCTCAAGGTCTTTCCACGCCCTGATAAAGAATACGCTTTGATCTTGTCTTACCTTGCCGAAATTCACTTGGATAAATTTCACCAACTGTTCTGGGTTTTTGAATTCGTTATTTCTGAAACAAATGACAGCACCTTTTTCGCCCGCATCGAATTTTTGAATGTTGGCTTGGCGACACAATTCTTTCATTTCGATGATATCCAGCAGATTGGTAACCTCAGGCGGTATAGGGCCAAAACGGTCTATAAGCTCCACCGCAAATGACTCCATGTCTTCCTTAGTTTTAAGACCAGAAATGCGTCTGTAAAGGCTCATGCGCAAAGGAAGGGAGTTCACATAAGCTTCTGGGATCAGCACGGCAACGCCATAGTTCACTTGAGGGGACCAGGATTCCTGCTGTTCTTCGTAGTCTGCATCACTGGTTTCGGATTTGGCCGCATGAATGGCGTCCTCGAGCATTTGTTGATAGAGCTCAACACCAACTTCTCGGATGTGCCCGGATTGTTCATCACCGAGCAAGTTTCCGGCGCCGCGGATATCCATATCATAGCTGGCCAATTGGAATCCTGCGCCTAGATTGTCCAGTGTTTGCATTACTTCAAGACGTTTACGGGCTGTGTCTGTAATTCCCGTCAAGGGTAGGGTCAGATACGCATAGCCACGCTGGTTGGAACGACCCACCCGACCTCTGAGTTGGTAAAGCTGTGACAAACCAAACATATCAGACCTGTGAATAATGATGGTATTGGCCGTTGGAATGTCTATACCTGATTCAATGATGTTGGTGGAGAGCAACAGGTCGTATTTGCCTTCATAAAATTCAGTCATAATTTGTTCCAGCTCACGTGTAGGCATCTGGCCATGGGCGGCGGCGATGGATATTTCCGGAACCAATTCTTGCAGCTGCTCATAAACCTCATCCAGGTCAGAGATACGCGGGCAAACATAAAAAACGTGTCCACCTCTGAAATGCTCTCGCATGATGGCTTCACGTATGATGACGCTGTCAAATGGGGTAACAAAGGTTCGTACGCTCAGTCTATCTACAGGCGGTGTTGCCACGATGCTCAGATCGCGAACGCCGGTTAGTGCCATTTGTAAAGTTCTTGGGATAGGTGTTGCAGTTAGAGTCAGCACGTGCACATTGGATTTCAGCTGCTTAAGCTTTTCCTTTTGCGCCACACCGAAGTGTTGCTCTTCATCTACAATCACTAATCCCAGATCAGCAAACTTGATATCCTTGGCAAGTAAAGCATGGGTGCCTATGATGATTTGAATATCACCTTTCGCTAGTTGAGCCTTGATTTTCTCTTTTTGTGGAGCTGTTACAAAGCGGGATAATTGTTTGACGTCGATATGAAATCCTTCGAACCGTTTGACGAAATTCTGGTAGTGTTGCCTGCATAACAGAGTCGTGGGAGCAATGATCGCCACCTGTTTGCCTTGAGAGGCAACCACATAGGCTGCTCGTAAGGCTATTTCCGTTTTACCAAAACCCACGTCACCGCAGATGAGTCTGTCCATGGGTTTGCCGGCTATGAGATCGTCTAATGTCTCATCGATAGCCCTGTCTTGATCGTCTGTTTCAGCGTAAGGAAAACGCGCGCTGAATTCTTTATAGCTGGGTGGAGTTTCGAAGGTATCCGCATGTCTGATATGGCGTTCTGCCGCTACGCGCAAAAGTTTATCAGCAATATCTTTGATGCGTTCCTTAACCTTGGCTTTGCGAGCTTGCCAAGCTGCACCCCCCAAACGATCCAGAGTTAAAGCACCTTCATGGGAACCAAACCGAGAGAGCACATCGATGTTTTCAACGGGGATAAAAAGCTTATCCCCTTGATCGTATTTAATGCACAAGCAGTCATGAGCCGCGCCGCCCGCATCAATATTTACCAGATCTAGAAATTGTCCCACACCATGGTCAATATGAACCACATAGTCACCCGGACTCAACGAAGAAGCTTCATGGATGATCAGATCTGGTCGCTTTTGTTTTCTGTGCGGTCGAGTTAAACGGTCGCCCAGCAAGTCTTGTTCAGTGACCACCACGAAATCGGGCGCTAGGAAGCCTTTATTCAGATCCAATGTGGTCAGGGCTATGGCACCCGTTGTCAGCCCCTTAATTTGCTGCCAACTGTCAATGGTTGTGATGTGCGAAAGGCCATGATCCTTCAGCAGCTGGGAAAGCCTGATTTTAGACCCTTCCGAATAGCATGCCAGCAGGCAGAATTTCTTATTCCATTTGAGCAGTTGTTCGGCAAAAACATCGTAAGGATTGGCTTCCTTTGGGGCTAGTTCTGTGAGCAACATTTGCCCTTGGCAACTATAAACGGTTTTTGAATCAGGTTCTTCAAAGGGAGAGAATTGAACCACTGTCTTTTTCTGCAACTCACCAAGGCAATCTTCAAGAGGCCAGTAGAGCGAAGTTGGTTCTAGTGATCTGTAAGGGGTCTCATCCTTGAAGCGAAGGCTGGCCTGCCTTGCGCTGAAATAATCAAGAATCAGTTCCGATCTGGATTTAAAGGATTCGGTGACTTGATGCGGCAGAGCTATAATGGGGTTGTTCGTGTAATCCAGCAGGGTCGGCATATGTTCATAGAAAAGGGGCAGGTAGTGCTCTACACCCTGTGGCATTCTTTCTTCTTTAATCGCATTATAGATGGGGTCTTTTCGCGCCACATCACCAAAAGTTTGTTGGTACTGGAGCAGGAAATGTTTACGATTTTCCTCGTTAATAACCAGTTCGCTGGCAAAGTTGAGTTGCACCTTTTGGATAGGTTCTAATCGTCGCTGGGTTATGGGATCAAAGCAGTGAATGCTCTCAATTTGATCGCCAAATAAATCCAAGCGCACTGGGTTTTCAAGGGTCGATGAAAACAAATCAATTATGCCGCCGCGAATGGCAAATTCGCCTGGTTCACGGACCGTATCTACCCGCAGAAATCCGTTCTGGCTTAAAATTTGACCTATGGTTTGGGTATTAATAGTCTGGCCGTTTTTCAGAGATGGTAAAAGATGTTGAAATACGGATTGTGGCGGCACCCTTTGCAAGAAAGCGGATACGGTTGTTAGGAGTAAGTAAGGCTCTTTTGCTTCATGCATATGAGACAAAGTTGCCATGCGCTGGGCCATAACATCTATGCGAGGCGAAACCCTGTCGTATGGCAAACAGTCCCATCCGGGAAATTGAAGCACCGGTATGGAGCTATCTAAAAAACCCAGCACATGGGCAGCCATGTCCATGGCAGCATCATCTGCTGCCACATAAATGATAGACCGAGACTGGCCCTGGAACAACTCCGCTAGCTTGAATACTTCATAGCCTTCGGGACAACGGGAAAACGTAGTCCAGGCTGGTTCAACAGGCAATATAGGCGGAGTTCTCATTTCAATTTTCATGGTTTTAGATGCTAATCTTTTTTGCTGATTTTATCAAGCATTTACAGACCAAACCGTACTAATGGTCCTTTCGTTTATTACATCATCATATCTTTTCTTTCCACCATTCTATGTGCCAATCACCAAGTTTCATGGGCTTCACATATTTTATGGCTTCAGAAGGGGCGTCAATGATTTTAGAGTCATAATATTCGCGTTGATTGTTCTTAAAAGCTGCACGAATTGATTTTCTTATTTGTATGGCACTTCCTTTAGGGATATTTGCCGATTCAAAGGAATGTTCAGGTTGGAGGAAAATGTAAGTTTGGTCGCTGTTCCAAGTATATCTTGAGTTAGATTTTGGGTAGCAAGTACCAAACGTAATGACAAAGAATTTTATTCCGCCATAGCTGAATTGCCAATTGGAATGTCCAATGTCTTGATCCATAATCTTTGATAATGCAGGGTCCAATGAATTCAAGTGGGTTAGCACTTCTTTTGTAAATTTTGACAGATTTTCAAGGGAAGCCCCATACTCTTCTGGTGCGGCTATTACATATCCATCTAATTTTTCTAAAGCTGAGACTATAACAAAATTATTTAGAGATTGGGTCAGTGCTTCAACATTATCCTCGAGGCTTTTTGTTGAAACCCAATCGGGACTTCCCCAAAGCTTTGATCTTTTGGCAAAAGGGCATTCAATATTGTTCTTTATGTGACTAAAATGGTGCAAAGAACTGCAATTTGTAGGATCATATCCTGTGTCGTTAAACAAGCTTTCTGCAAATTGGATGTTGGTGCCCATAGATAAAATCCATTGCGCTGATGATTCTTAGGCTAACATGGAATTACGGGTTGAGGCTAGCCAAAACAAGAACGAGAGCTAGTTTCAATAATTCCGGCGACAATAGGCAGCCCTTGCACTTTATGGTCAAGGACGAAGTTGAGTGTTTTTCAATCTATTAAGAGGATGCTTCGCAACTGGCCCGCTTTTGAAGTGCTCCTTGCCATCAAAAAATCTGTACGATTTAGTATATTTATGTTAGATAACCGTAGGTTATATTTATAGGATAGAAGCATGAGTCGTATAGTATCTTTAATTCACAGCATAATATTGACTGCAACATTTAGCTCAGTTCATGCCAGTCATTTACATGATATAGATGCGGTTCGAGGTTTCTTAAAGGACTGCCCTCACTATACTTCGTTACCTGCATCACGATTGTTTACTACCACATATAAGCATACTGCCGCTGGTGTTTTTCATTACGCCCATGATGAAAGTGGTGCGCCGGTTGTTTTATTAGGTCTTAGGGATGATAATGGCACCTATTGTAATTTAGGTGGTATGAGCAATGAAGATGAAGTGCAGGAGCTCGACGCGCCACTGATGCAATCCTTGTTATCTAAGACGGCGTCGAGGGAAGTGATGGAGGAGTCCAACGGTTATTATGCTCACCACCCTTCTGATTTAGAACGACAGCCTTTTATCGATGTATTGACCGAACAACCCCTCAAAGGTGCATTGCTTTATCGTATGTACATGAAGAAGGTGAAAAAAGTTGATGCAGCTATTTTATTGCAAGCTTCAAAAGAAGCGCATCACAGCCACAACCAAGAGTTTTTGGAATTCATTTGGGTGCCTGTAGAAGAAATAGTGGGGGCCGTTAAGAAGAATTGCAATACCTTCTTGTTAGGCGATGACAAGAGTGTATCATTGTTTGAACCCTTATTTGCCACTCTCTGCACGCCTTCAGGTATCGCCTTTTTAAATGCCATTCACACCAAGGGTATGATTTCATTTTTTGATAAAGGCTTACGCGCGCTACATAACCGACTGTATGTGGTTCAAGAGAATGCGGAAAATCATACATCTTTAGGTAGCCAGGTGCACTGGGTATTACCGGAAATGCGTCTTGAAAAGCCAGTTGCTGAGCTGCATTACTTGGATACCCTAACGCCCGAAGGGAAGAGACATACACTGCGCACTTATGTGGTTCCTACCATAGCTTTTGGCCAAAATGCTTGGGGGCAGACGTCCCAGGTCGTTCGCTTCAATGATCTGCCTTTTACAACAAATCTATCTGCCGCGCTTGATCATAAGATTTTTTGCGATGCGGTTGCCGCACATGGCGCTGCCATGGTCGAGCTTAAGCATAAATTCCCGCAGACTGTTGAACTGCCGCAACTAACAGAATCAGCTAAATGGGACGCAAACAGCCCTTTAACTATTACACGGATTCATTTACGAATCGTTTGTAACCGTCAATTTAACCCCATCTTTTTTTCGTATTTAAAATAGTCCAGACTGACCTCCGTATTTTCAACTCAATCGGAGGGTGTCATGAGGTCAAGGCTGTTTGTTACAAACCTGGAGTGTCGTGAAAAGCTAAGAAAA